>NZ_JBARYB010000117.1:0-13949 GCF_049647645.1 Achromobacter sp. | reverse complement strand
TTGCTCCAGGCCGTGCCGATCCAGAACGCGCAGCACACTGAAATGGCCACACCCGCGGCCAGCGCGGACAGCAGCGCCATGCCATGGTCGCGGTGCAACGCGGCGTTGGGGTCGCGGGCAGCGTGGGCTTTATGTGCCGAAGCCCGTTGTGGTGCGCCCGCCAGGCCGGCGTGGATTTCGCGGCGCAGCGCCAGGCATTCGTCATAGGTGTCGACCAGTTCGCGCAGCCGCGTCATCAGGCTGGCCAGCAACACGTCGCGCCAGTTGGAGCGGCTGTCGATCGCGGGCGTGAGCCGGGTCGCCGCGGCGCGCAACTGCACCGCGGTTTCGTGCGTGGCCTGGGCGCCGGCGTTGATCCATTCGGAGATGTCTGCCAGCAGGGCCGAAACCGGCTCCGGTAGTGGCTGGCCGCCAGCCTGCAGGGCGCGCATGCGGTCTTCCACGGCCGACACGGTGGGCGTCAGGGCCGCGATCTGGTCCTGCATGGCTCGCACCGCGCCGGAGGTCCAGCGCAGGTTGCTGGTGTCGAAAGGCACGTGGGTGGACATCAACCGCAGCTGGGTGATGTCGTTGGCCAGCACGCGGCGGTCGCGGTCCTTCTGTTCGGTGGCCTGGCCGCTGAGCGTGTCGTGCATCCAGTTGCGGGCGTCGCGCACCGCCTTGTCCAGCATCAGCGTCAGGGCAGGGGCCAGTCCGCGCGGCAGCACGATGCTATGGATGAGCGTGGCGCAGACGATGCCCAGGCTGATTTCCTCGACGCGGGCCAGCGCGGTGTCGAACACCAGGGCTGGGGCCGTCACGCTGGGGAAACCGATCATGGCGGCGGTATAGCCCGCCAGCATGAACAGGTACGAACGCGGCGTGCGGTCCAGTACCGACAGGTACAGGCAGGCGCCCACCCACAGCACCATGGCGGCGGTCATGACCACCGGCGAATTCGACAGCCGCGGCACCAGGTAGACGGTGGCGGCCGAGCCGAAGAAAGTGCCGGCCAGGCGGTACAGCGCCTTGGAGCGCACCGCGCCCGACCAGGGCTGGGCCACTACATAGGCAGTGGTCATGGCCCAGAACGGACGCGGCAAACCCATGCTGTAGGCCAGGTAGAGCGCCATGATGGCGCTCAGGTAGCTCTTGAGCGAGAAGATGCTTTCGCGGACGTTGGGGAGTTTCACGCTTGTTCGTCCTGCGCTTGGGCGCCCGCGCCGCCGCGGCCCAGCGTCACTTTCAGGCTGTCGAAGACCCGCAGGCAGGCTTCCAGATCCGCTTCGCTCACGCCCCGGAACAGGCGGCGGCGCAAATCGACCAGGACGTCCTCCACCGTGGCGCGCAGCGCCTGGCCGGCGTCGGTCAGGTGCAGGGTCTTGGCGCGGCGGTCGTGCGGGTCTTCGCGACGTTCCATCAGGCCGGCGGCGACCAGTTGGTCCAGCACCCGCACCAGCGAGGGGCCTTCCACGCCCAGCGCCTCGGCCAGCGCGCCCTGGCGCACGCCGTCTCCCAGCCGGCCGGCCAGGATCACGGGCCAGGCGGTGGCCTGGGACAGGCCGTAGTCGGCCAGTGCCTTATCAGCGGCGCCGCGGTAGGCGCGCGACAGCACCATCAGGGCAGAGGTGGTGGCCATGAGCTGGGAGTCGGTGGGCGTGTTCATGGAATAGATTGTATCCTATCTATTAGCTTACTATTAATTGAAAATGACGATTATCTCCATGGATTTTCTCAATCGGGAAAATAGGGGTCGGGTTTTCCAGCTATGGAAAACCGAAGGTCAGGAGGGCGGGAGTTAAGGGAAAGACAGGCGCGGCAGCGGCGGCCGCGCCCCGGCGCTCAGCCGTTGCAGTCCGCCCAGCAGTTGGGCGTTTCGTACAGGCGCACGCGAGTCAGCCGCAGTTCGGCGCCGTAGTGGCCGTGGTAGTGCGGGGCCAGGGTCTCGAAGGCGATGGCGGCCAGGTTTTCGGCCGTGGGGATGCGGTCCAGCACCACGGTCTTGTGGCCGGGCAGGCTGTCCAGGAAGCCGCGGACCGCGGCGTCGCCCTCATAGACAAGGAAGGCATGGTCCCAGACGTCCACGATGTGGGTCTTGGCGATGTGCTTGATTTCGGAGAAATCCATCAGCATGCCGTTGTCGGACTCGCCGGGCGCCTGCACCACGTCGCCGGTCAGGGTGATTTCCAGCACATAGCGGTGGCCGTGCAGGTTGCGGCACTGGCTGCGGTGGTCGGGAATGCGGTGGCCGGCGTCGAATTCCAGCCTGCGGGTCACGGAAATCATGGCGCGCTCCGCAGGGGGCAAGGGTAAATCATGGAATGCCTATGTATTTGTGGGTCTGCAGGCTGAGCCGCCATTGCGGGTGCTGCATACAGTACTGGACGGCTTGCTCGGTGTTGGCCGCGCGCGCGGGGCCGTCCATGGGTTGCAGGAAGAAGTGGTCGAAGTCCAGGTGCGCAAAGGCTTCGGGGCGCGCGTTGGCTTGCGGATAGACCAGCTTGAGCTCGTCGCCGCGTTCCAGGACCACGGGCGCCGTGCCCTTGGGGCTGACGCAGATCCAGTCGATGCCGGCGGGTGGCTTGATGGTGCCATTGGTTTCAATGGCAATGGTGAAGCCGCGCGCGTGCACGGCCGTGAGCAGGGGCGCGTCCAGCTGCAGCAGCGGTTCGCCGCCGGTAAAGACCACGTAGCGGTCAGTGGCGCCGGGGCCCCAGGCCGCGGCGATGGCGTCGGCCAGCAGGTCGGGCGTGGCGAACTTGCCGCCGCCTTCGCCGTCGGTGCCGATGAAGTCGGTGTCGCAGAAGGTGCAGGCGGCGCTGGCGCGGTCGCTTTCGCGGCCGGTCCAGAGGTTACAGCCGGCAAAGCGGCAGAAGACCGCCGCGCGGCCTGCATGGGCGCCTTCGCCCTGCAACGTCTTGAAGATTTCTTTGGCGGAATAAGTCATGTTGGTGCCGGCGGCCGGACGCTGGATAAGGGCGGACCCCGGATAAATCAGGCAAAAGCGCATTATTTTACTTTGCGCGGCGCATCTATACTTGCGGCCTATGTTTCACGTCCAAGATTCCATCTACCTCGATGAACGCGACCTGGCGTTCACCATGATCCGCGCCCAGGGCGCGGGCGGCCAGAACGTCAACAAGGTGTCCAGCGCCGTGCACCTGCGTTTCGACGTGCGCGCCTCCAGCCTGCCCGAGGAAATCAAGGACGCTTTGTGCGCGCTGAGCGACCACCGCGTCTCCAAGGACGGGGTCATCGTCATCAAATCGCAGGCGTTCCGCAGCCAGGAAAAGAACCGGGCCGAAGCCATCGAACGCCTGATCGCCATGGTGCGCGCGGCGGCGCGCACCGACAAGCCGCGCCGCCCGACCAAGCCCACCCGCGCCTCGCAACGCCGGCGCGTGCAGCGCAAGGTGCTGCACGGCGAAGTCAAGCGCCTGCGCGGCCGAGTCCAGGGAGACTGACCGTGGCCGACCCGCGCCGGCGCTACCTGTACACGCTGGGCGTGCTGTTCGCGCTCATCTGGACGGCATTGGCTATCGCGCCGCACGATCGCGCGGATTGGGCGCTGGAGAATGCGCTGGTGCTGGCCTTTGGTGCGGCGCTGTTCTTCACGCGCCGCTGGTTCGTGTTTTCGCGGACCTCGTACACGCTGATCTTTCTCTACCTGTGCCTGCATGCGGTCGGCGCGCATTACACCTATTCGCTGGTGCCTTATGACGACTGGTGGCGGGCGCTGACGGGCCATAGCTTCAACGGCATGGTCGGCTGGGAACGCAACAATTTCGACCGCGTGGTGCATTTTGCCTATGGCCTGCTGCTGGCCTATCCCATCCGCGAGATCTTCTTGCGCGTGGTTGAGGTGCGCGGCTTCTGGGCCTACTTCCTGCCGATGGACGTCACGCTGTCGACCTCGGCGCTCTATGAATTGCTGGAGTGGGGCGCCGCCGCCACCGTGGGCAGCGAGCTGGGCGCGGCCTACCTGGGCACCCAGGGCGACATCTGGGACGCCCAGAAGGACATGGCGCTGGCCGCCGCCGGCGCCGTCATTGCCATGGCCATTACCGCGCTGGTCAACCGCCGCGCCCGCCGCGACCTGGCGCGCGACTGGGCCGACAGCCTCAAGCCGCGCCGCCAGCCTGGCGGGTAGCGCGGGCGCCCGTGTGGGCCTGGCGCTGATCCTGGCGCTGGATGTGGCGGCGGAACAGATCGGCCATGGTCGCCGCCGCGAGCGACAGCGGCGTTCCCCGTAGCGTCATGATGCCGATATCGGCGACCGGCATGGGCGCGTCCGCCAGGATCTGGCTGGCCTCGCCGCCGTAAGGCTGGATTTCCAGCATGCCGGACGGGCAGATGATCAGCGCGTCGCTGCGGACCATCAGGTTCCACATCACGCCGAAGGTATCGCAATCGATCACGCGTTCCGGCGCCTTCAGGCCGTTCGCGCGCAGGCCTTGCAGAAACGCGTCGGTGTGGCTGCCGCCCGATACGTTGAGCAGCCATTCGCAGTCCACGATATCTTCCCAGCGCGTGGCTTGCGCCCGCGGATGGCCGCGCCGGCAGGCGATCATGAACTCCAGCGGCCGCAGCGCCTCGAACTCGAACTCGTGCCCGCTGTCGCCGCCCATCACGCCCGAGGCCAGCGCGAAATCCAGGGCACCGTTGCGCAGCGCGGGCAGGACCGCCGCCAGCAAGCCTTCCGAAACCTTGAGCTTGGCCGCAGGCATGCTTTGCCTGAAATCGCTCAGCACGTCGGGCAGTACGCTCAGCATCACCATGGGCGTCACGCCCACGGCCACCCGCGCCTGGGCGCCGCTGAGCAACTGGCGGATGTCCTGGCGCGCCAGCGTGAGCTGGGCCTGGGCGAGCTGCGCCCGCACCGTCAGATGTGCGCCGCATTCGGTGATCGCAATGCCCTTGGGACTGCGGGTGAGCAGGGGCGCTTCGAGTTCGGCTTCCAATTCCTTGATGGCCTTGGTTACCGCGGCCTGGCTCAGG
The DNA here is from genome assembly GCF_049647645.1 of Achromobacter sp. Taxonomy (GTDB): domain Bacteria; phylum Pseudomonadota; class Gammaproteobacteria; order Burkholderiales; family Burkholderiaceae_B; genus Achromobacter. The sequence continues at coordinate 8,972 of NZ_JBARYB010000117.1, read as the reverse complement.
TGCAAGCTGCGCGCGGCGGCCCTGATGCTGCGCAGTTCGGCGACCTTCAGCCAGGCGCGGAGGTGGTGGTCCTTCATTCGATCCTCGATAGCGACAACTAGCAGTTGTCACCTTAACAAAGAAATAGCCTTATGCGCAGCGCGGGCGATCTCTAAGCTTCACGACGACAAGACCCGGTGCAGTCCCGTACTTCAGTTCAGGAGCAAGCCATGCAGATCTTTTCCCGTCGTGTCCGACAGGCCGTTTCATTGTGTTTTGCCATGCTGGGAGCGGCCAGCGCCGGCACGGCCCAGGCGGATTGGCCCGAGCGGCCGGTCAAACTCATCGTGCCGTATGTGGCGGGATCCGGTCCCGACGTGGTGTTGCGGCCGATCGCGGATGCGCTGGGGCGCGAGCTGGGCCAGCCCGTGATCGTCGACAACCGCGGCGGGGCGGGCGGCATCGTCGGCACCCAGATGCTGGCCGCCGCGGCGCCGGACGGCTACACGATAGGTTTCGGCAACCTGGTGACCTTGGCGATCAACAAGAGCATGTATGCGAAGCTGCCGTACGACCCGCAACGCAGCCTCGCGCCCATCAGCCTTGCCATCAGCAACGCCCTGGTCCTCATCGCCCGCAATGATTTCCCGGCCAGCAATGTGAGCGGCCTGATCAGCTACGCCAAACAGCATCCGGGCAAGGTCAGCGTGGGGTCGCTGGGCGTGGGCTCCAGCGCCCACTTGGCGGGCGAGATGCTCAAGAGCGAGTCGGGTACCACCATGCTGCACGTCCCCTACAAGAGCGGCCAGCAGGCGGTGGTCGACATCGCGGGCGGGCAGCTTGACGTCATGATAGACAACGTCGCCGGCGTGCTGCCCTTCATACGTTCCGGCCAGGTCAAGGTGCTGGGGGCGACCAGCCTGGCGCGCGTGCCGGTCCTGCCGGACGTGCCCACCATCGATGAGTCCGCCCTGAAAGGATTCGAAGTGGTGTCCTGGGGCGGCATCGTCGCGCCCGCCGGTACTCCCAAGCCCATCATCGACAAGCTCAATGCCGCCATCGCCAAGGCGCTGCGGGATCCCGCTGTCCTCAAGCTCAATGAAACGCTGTCCGTCGACGCGACGCCTTCCACGCCCGAACAGTTCGCCAGCCTGATCGCTACCGAGATTCCGCGCTGGGGCGAAATGGTGAAACGTTCTGGCGCGTCGGCCGACTGACCGCGTTCACAACCATCCGGAGCCCTCATGACGAACGAACTCTGGCGCTGGAGCGCCGTCGACCTGGCCCAGGCCATCCGCAATCGGGACGTTTCCAGCCGGGAAGCCGTGCAGAGCTGCCTGCAACGGGCGGAGCAACTCAACCCGGTCTTCAACCCCTTGACCGAGATCTACGTAGATCAGGCCCTGAAGGCGGCCGACGCCGCCGACGCTGCGGTGCGCGCGGGAGCGCAATTGGGCATCCTGCACGGCGTGCCGGTAACGATCAAGGCCAACGCCGATCTGGCCGGATCGGCCACGACCAATGGCGTCGTGGCGTACCGGGACCTTATCGCCCGCGAGAACAATCCGGCGGTCGACAACTGGCTCAAGGCGGGCGCGGTCGTCATCGGCCGCAGCAATGTTCCGGCATTCTCCTGGCGCTGGTTCTCGGACAACGACCTGCATGGCCGCACCGTCAACCCCTTCGACGCTGCGCGCACGCCGGGCGGATCCAGCGGGGGCGCGGCCGTTGCCGCCGCCCTGGGCATGGGGCCGCTGGCGCACGGCAGCGACCAGGGCGGATCGATCCGCTACCCGGCCTACGCTTGCGGCGTGGCGGGGCTGCGGCCGTCGCAAGGCCGGGTGCCGGCCTATAACGCCAGCCAGAAGTCGGAGCGTCCGGTCGCCTCCCAGTTGGCTGCGACCCAGGGGCCATTGGGCCGGACCATCGCCGACTTGCGGCTGGGCTTGGAAGCCATGTCCGACGGGGATTCCCGCGATCCGTGGTGGGTGCCGGCGCCGCTGGATCTGCGGCGGCCAGGCGACAGCCGGCGGGTGGCGCTGTTCTGCGGCACCTCGGCCTTGAAGCCCGATCCCGCCGTGCTGGACGCCTTGCTGTGCGCGGCGAAACACCTGGAAGACGCGGGCTACATCATCGAAGCCGCGGCGCCGCCCAGGTTCGAGGACGCCGCCGAGCTCTGGCGCAATGTGCTGATGAACGAGGCTTCCGGCTCCATGGGCCGCGAAATCGAGCGCGCCGGCGATGCGGCGATCCAGCGCGCGTACCGCAGCATGCTGGCGCACACCTCGTCCCTGGACAAGGACGGCCTGGTCCAGGCGCTGGCCATGCGCACCACCATCCTGCGGGAGTGGGGCGCATTCTTCGAACGCAACCCGGTCCTGCTCATGCCGGTATCGTTCGCGCGCCCGTTCACGGTCGACCAGGACCAGCAAGGCGACGCGGCCATGGGCGACATGCTGCGCGCCCAGAGTCCGCTGGTTTCGACCGCGATACTGGGTTTGCCGGGCCTGTCGGTCCCCGTCGGCCTGGCGGACGGCGTGCCGATGGGCGTCCAGCTGGTGGCGGGGCGATTCCGGGAAGACCTGTGTCTGGCCGCGGGCGAGGCCATCGAGGCGCGCGCGGGATGGTCCGTATTGGACAGGTGCCCGGTCTGAGCGACGCGGCATGGGATGGGGAAGGGCGCCGGCGGGCGATAGCCTCGGGCGGATAGTCTCGGGCGGATAGCCTCGGGCGGATAGCCTCGGGCGGATAGCCCTGACCGCCGCAGGGGCATGACTATATATCGAATAGTTCCGATATAAGATTCGATAAATTGCGATATTTGAATATGACTGCCTCCACTTCCAGCCCAGACCCCGCCGCCGCTGTACCGGCCATCGACGCCGACGCCATCCTCAAGGCGCTGGCCAATCCGGTGCGGCGCGACATCCTGGCGTGGCTGAAGACGCCGCATGCGTACTTCGAGGAACGCCCGGGCCATACCTTCGAGCATGGCGTATGCGCGGGCCACATCGACGAACGCTGCGGGCTGTCACAGTCCACCGTGTCTTCGCACCTGGCCGTCTTGCAGCGCGCTGGGCTGATCTCGGCCACCAAGGCGGGGCAGTGGATTTTCTACCGTCGCAACGAAACCGTCATTGCCGCGTTCCTGCGGCGATTGAATCAGGATATGTAGCTCCCCCGCTACGCCGCCAGCGGCCCCCCTGAGCCGGGGCCAAGGATTTACCTATGAACCAACTTTTCGAACCCCTGCGCGCAGGCGATCTGACGCTGCGCAACCGCATCGTCATGGCGCCCTTGACGCGCATGCACGCCAGCCCGGGCCGCGTACCCAACGACCTGATGGTCGAGTACTACACCCAGCGCGCCGGCGCCGGCATGATCCTGACCGAAGCCACGGCCGTCACGCCGCAAGGCGTGGGCTATGCGGATACGCCGGGCCTGTGGACCCCCGAGCAGGTCCAGGGCTGGCGCAAGGTCACGTCTTCGGTGCACCAGGCCGGGGGCCTGATCGTGGCGCAGCTCTGGCACGTGGGCCGCATTTCCGATCCCATGTTCCTGGACGGCGACCTGCCCGTGGCGCCCAGCGCCATTGCGGCCAAAGGCCACGTCAGCCACGTGCGTCCGCAGCGCGCCTACGTCACGCCGCGAGCGCTGGAAACGGCCGAGATTCCGGGTGTGGTCGAGGCCTATCGCCATGGCGCGAAGATGGCCATGGAAGCCGGCTTCGACGGCGTGGAAGTGCATGCCGCCAACGGCTATCTGCTGGACCAATTCCTGCAGGACAGCACCAACCACCGCACTGACGCCTATGGTGGTTCCCTGGAAAACCGCGCGCGGCTGCTGCTGGAAGCGGTGGACGCCTCCATATCGGTGTGGGGCGCGGGCCGCGTGGGCGTGCACCTGTCGCCGCGCGGGGAAATCCACACCATGGGCGATTCCAATCCGGCCGCCACGTTCGGTTATGTGGCGCGCGAGCTGGGCAAGCGCGGCATCGCCTTCCTGTGCGTGCGCGAATACGAAGCCGCCAACAGCCTGGGTCCGATGCTCAAGGCCGAATTCGGCGGTACCTACATCGCCAATGAAGGATTCGGCCGCGAGTCCGCCGAGGCAGCTATCGCCGCGGGCCGGGCCGATGCGGTGGCCTTTGGCGTGCAGTACATCGCCAATCCGGACCTGGCGCGCCGCTTCGAACTCAAGGCGCCGCTGAACCGGCCCAATCCGGCCACGTTCTATGCCCCGGGTCCGGGCGGCTATACCGACTATCCGGCCCTGGCGTAGATGAAAGGCCTGGCCCTCAAAGCACGGCGCGCATCGGATAGGTGAACAAGCCGAAGTGCGCCGCGTTCAGGCCCAGATGCGCCAGCACCGCCGCAGCCAGGCCGCCGTACCGGTAGGCCAGGCCGTAGGCCACGCCGGCCAGGCTGGCCAGCAGCATCCATTGCCAGCCACCCGCGTAATGCGCCAGGCCGAACAACACGGCCGCGACGATCAATGCCGCCCACGGACCCCAGGCGCGGCCGCTCCATAGGGCCGTCAGCCGCTGCTGCAGGTAGCCGCGGAACAGCGCCTCTTCGGCCAAGGTCACCAGCAGGGCATTGTTGATCAGCCAGATCCAACCCGAAGGCGGCCATTTGGGAGCCCAGCCCGCCACGCCCAGCGCCAGCGCGCAGCCCATGCAGACGGCAACTGCTGCCGCGCAGGCCAGGAACGCCGACGACAGCGTCGCGCGAAAATCCGCACCCGCCATCGGCGGCGCCATTGCCAGCACCACCCAGAACGCCACCAGCGGTTTGTCCAGGTTCAGGTACATGCCGAAAGGCACGGCATCCGGACTCAGCGGCGCCGGCGCGATGACCTGTGGGTTGTGAAAGCCTGGCAGCAGGTGCAGGAAAAGCAGCGCCGCCAGCGCGACGAAAAGGGCGTGGCCCGCGGCGCGCGCGGTTGCGTTCGATGCCGGACGGACCAGCGTCGCGGCCAGGACCAGCAGTGCAGGCCAGGCCAGCGCGATGGGATCTATCGTGCCCTCGGCCCAGGCCCAGGCGTAGGCGGCGGCCAGCGGCGCCAGCGCCCAGCGCCGCGTGGCGGGCGGCCATAGCATGGCGGCGGCAAGAAACAGGGAGGACCAGGGACTAAGCAGGGGCATGGATGTCGACACAGGCGAAAGCGCAGAGTGTAAATGCTGTCCGACGCAGGCCGTTTGGCATTGCGCAATCCACCCGGCGGCTCGCCTTCTGACGCCGCGCCCCGAACAAAGGTATCCTGGCGCCTGCCGGATACCTGGGAGCAAGCTATGAAGATGATCGCGTGGTTGATGTTGGCGGCGGCGGTGCTGCCTTTCGTATCGGCGATAGTCGCCAAGGCGGGCGGACAGAAGTTCGACAACAATGATCCGCGCGCCTGGCTGGCGCGCCAGGATGGCTGGCGGGCGCGCGCCAACGCGGCGCAGACCAATACCTTCGAATCGCTGCCGTTCTTCTATGCGGCCGTGCTGTTCGCGCTGTATACCCAGACGCCGCCCGCGCATGTGGCCACCTTGATGGCTTGCTGGCTGGGCGTGCGGCTGGGCTACCTGGCCATGTACCTGGCGGGCTGGGGCGCGCTGCGTTCGCTGGTCTGGACGATCAGCGTGGGCTTCATCATCGCGATCCTGTTCTCCGGCGTTTAAGGGGCGGCAGGCATGCGCAAGCGGCGCGTTGCGGCGCTGGCGGCCTTCGCGTTGCTGGGCTTCGTCTATTTCAACAACGCCGACCGGACCGTGCCCGATCCCGGCGCGCGGGCGACGCTGCTGGCGCATCGCGGCATCGCGCAGCGCTACGACACGGCGGGCATGGAGCAGGACACCTGCACCGCGACCCGCATCGTCGCGCCCTCGCACGGCTATCTGGAAAACACCATCGCGTCCATGCGCGCCAGCTTCGACGCCGGCGCGGACATCGTGGAGATCGACGTCCACCCCACCACCGACGGACAGTTCGCCGTGTTCCATGACTGGACGGTCGACTGCCGCACCGAGGGCCGCGGCGAGACGCGCGCGCACACGATGGCCGAGCTCAAGGCGCTGGACATCGGCTATGGCTATACCGCCGACGGCGGCAAGACCTTTCCGTTCCGCGGACGCGGCGTGGGCTTGATGCCCACGCTGTCCGAAGTGCTGGAGACGTTTCCGCGCCAGCGTTTCCTGATCAACGTCAAGAGCCGCGACGCGGCCGAGGGCGCGGCGCTGGCGGCCGTGCTCAATGGCTTGCCGTCCACGCGGCGGGCCGACTTCATGGTGTACGGGGGCGAGGAGCCGGTAGCCCGGCTGCGCCAGTTGGCGCCGGACGTGCGGACGCTGACGCGCTCGGACTTGAAGTCCTGCCTGTTGCGCTATGTGGCCGCAGGCTGGAGCGGCCATGTGCCGCAGGTCTGCCGCGGCATGGTGTTGATGGTGCCGGTGAACGTCGCGCCCTGGCTGTGGGGCTGGCCCGGCCGCTTTCTGGAACGCATGGATGCGGCGGGCAGCAGCGCGTTCCTGATCGGCCCTTACGGCGGCGAGGGTTTTTCCACCGGCATCGACACGCCCGAGGACATCCGCCGCGTGCCGGCAGGATACGCGGGCGGAATCTGGACCAACGAAATCGAAGCCGTGGCGCGCGCGTTCAAGCGCGGGCCATGAAGGCTGCTATTTCCATTCGAACACGGCGCGCGCGCTGCCCGCGTTCTGCACGGACACTTCGCGTTGCTGCGCCTGGCCGTTGTAGGTGGCCGAGATCTTGTAGTTGCCGGCCGGCAGCTTCACCAGCATGTACGGACCTTCGGCGGTCACTTGCAAGACGGACTTGCCATGCGCGTCGCTGATGGTGACGGCGACATTGGCGACGTAGTCGGCCTTGCCGTCGCGTTGAGCTGCGAACGTCAGCACCAGCGGATAGTCTTTTGCGGCGGCCTTCATGGCTTCGGATTCGTCCAGCCCGATGCCGCCGCTGACGTACTGCACCGAGCCTTGCTGTTGCACCGGCGGCAGGCCCGCCTGGGCGGTGGACAGGATTCCGGCAAAGGCCATGCTGCCCAGCGCCGTCGCGGCGGCCATGGTGCAGCGTTCTATACGCTTGTTCATGAGACTCTCCTGGATAGGACGACCTGCGCGCTTGTTTGGCGCGCATGAACAATTCGACCCGCATGCCGGCGTGGAGTTCGCGTTCGCGGGCCTCCGATATCAACCGATTGTTTCCGCAGCCTATGCAAGCGTACTGCTAGCCGTGCGCCAGGAGAATGTCAGCCGGCTTTCGCCGCTGACCGAGCCGTCCGGGGCAAAGCGCCTTTCATCCAGCTGTCCGGCGCCATCGCCGCGCAGCGCCAGTACGCTGGAACTGCGGGTGCCATAGTTCGGACTGACGATGAAGGGGCTGCTCAATAGTCTTTCCCGATCCAGCGGTAGGCCGGTGGCGGGCAGCTCGGCGTCGCTGGCGGGCTGACGGTCGGCCAGCGCGGCCATCAACGCGGGCAGGTCCGGCTGCGGTCCGCTGCGCAGCACGGCTTCGAATGCCGCCTTGGTGCGGGCCAGCTTGGGCCAGGGCGTGTCCAGCAAGTGGTTGGACAGGGCGTAGACGCCGGCAGCCAGGCGGCGCGGGCCGCCGTCGCGGTTGCTGAGATACCAGGCTTCCTGCGCATCGCCCACGATCAGGTTGAAACCGTTGTAGGCCTGGCCCATGGCATGGACCTGCGCCAGGTAGTCGGCCGGAGAGACCGCGCCGCGCAGGTAGTCTTCGACCAGCGCGCCGCGCGAAGGCGCGTTCTGGATGATCTTGCCGGGTTCGCGAAAGTTGGTCACCAGGGCATGACGTCCGCCGGTCGTCGCGCCCATCCAGCTGCCGCCAGCCAGGCCGTCGCGGCCCGCATAGACCTCGGGCGCATCGGGCCATTGCGCGGCCGGCAGCGTGGGGCGTTGGTGGAACTCGTCGCGGTTGGCGGCGATCAGGACGGGGATGCCCGGCAAGGCATGCAAGGCCAGTACGGCAAGACACATGATTCAGACCTGGTTGGCGGGTTTGTGGGGAAGAGCCTGGCCTGGCGTGGCCGCGAAATCGGGGCCGGCCAGTGCGGCGCGCAAGGCTTCGATCTGGGCCGCCACGTCGCGCAGCGCGGGCGAGGGCGAGGCGACGGCGGCAGGCGGAATGGCTGTGCCTTGCGCCACGGCGGCGCTCATCTGGTGCAGGCACCCGGCCAACTGCGCCAGTTCCGCGGCGCTGGGCGCAGCCTGATCGGCGGGCAGCGACCAGGCCGTGTCGGAAATGGCGTTGGCGACCCGCTCCAGCGCGACCTCCACCGGCCACCAGGCCAGCGCGCGGCGGCTGACCAGGCGGGGCTCGGACAGGCCGCGCTGCAAGGCGATGCGCAGGTCGGAGAGCCGCGCATAGGCGCTGGCGCGCAGGTCGTGGCGGCTGGTGGGATCGGCCTGGAACACCGTGTTCAGATAGGCGGCCAGCGTGTCCATGGCGGCGGCGACCGTGTTGTCCAGGTTGCTGCGTTCGATCCGTATCCACGGCAGGTAGCCCACCAGCAGCACGATGCCCGCAGCCACGGCCACGTCGATCAGGCGCGCCAGCGCGATGGGCCAGCTACCCGGTTGCAGCGCGCCGATCAGCAGCATCAGGATAGGCAGCAGGATGGCCGAGAACAAGCCGTAGTTGCGCCGCACCGACCAGGGCAGCAGGGACGCCAGCGCCGCTACCGTCAGCAGGCTGACGATGCCGTTGCGGTCCAGCGCCAGCACGGTGGCGCTGATCGCCACGCCGACCACGCTGCCGGCGCAGCTTTGCAGCGCCCGCGCGAACACAGAGCCGAAGTTGGGCTTGAACACCACCACCACGATCAGCGGCACCCAGTAGGAGCGCGGCAGCGAGGCCGCCAGCGCCACGGCTTCGGCGGCGATCAGGCACAGGCCCAGCCGCAGCAGGTAGCGCAGCGTGGTGGGCCCCGGCCGGTAGGTGCGCGCCAGCACGCGCCAGGGC
>NZ_JBARYB010000116.1:0-65541 GCF_049647645.1 Achromobacter sp. | reverse complement strand
GCTTCAGCCTTGGCGGCCGGAGCCGGCGCGGCGGCAGCGGCGGCGGGCGCGGCGCCCTCCACCACGACCACGACCGAGCCCTTGGCGACCTTGTCGCCGACCTTGACCTTCACTTCCTTGACCACGCCGCCTTGCGAGGCGGGGATTTCCATCGAGGCCTTGTCGGACTCGACGGTGATCAGGCTTTGCTCGGCCTTGATGGTGTCGCCCACGGCGACCATGATTTCGATGACTTCGACTTCCTTGAAGTCGCCGATGTCAGGCACTTCGATGTTGACCGGACCGCTGGCGGCAGCCGGAGCCGCCGAAGCGGCGGCGGCCGGCTGCGGGGCAGCCTTGGCTTCGGCCTTGGGCGCCTCTGCCTTGGCCGGCGCAGCCGCAGGGGCCGCAGCCTCGCCCGCGCCCGACGCTTCCACTTCCAGCACGACCGTGCCTTCGGCAACCTTGTCGCCCACCTTCACGCTGATCGACTTCACCACGCCGCCTTGCGACGCGGGGATTTCCATCGAGGCCTTGTCGGATTCGACGGTAATCAGGCTTTGCTCGGCCTTGATCGTGTCGCCCACCGCCACCAGCACTTCAATGACTTCCACTTCCTTGAAGTCGCCGATGTCGGGAACCTTGATTTGCACGATGTTGCTCATGTCTCTTTACCCTCAGGCGTATTGCGGGTTGGCTTTGTTCGGATTGATGCCGTACTTCTTGATGGCTTCGGCCACCTTGGCGACCGGCACCTTGCCTTCGTCGGCCAGCGCGCGCAGCGCGGCAACCACGACGAAGTGGCGGTCCACTTCGAAGTGCTCGCGCAGCTTCGAGCGGAAATCCGAGCGGCCGAAACCGTCGGTGCCCAGCACCTTGTATTCGCGGCCCTTGGGCACGAACGGACGGATCTGGTCGGCGAAGAGCTTCATGTAGTCGGTCGACGCGATGATCGGGCCTTCCGTCTTGGCCAGCTGTTCCGTGACGTAAGCCACCTGCGGCTTCTTTTCGTCGGGGTGCAGCATGTTGTGGCGTTCGGCGTCCAGGCCGTTGCGGCGCAGTTCCGTGAAGCTGGTGACGCTCCACAGGTCCGAAGCCACGCCCCAATCGGCTTCCAGCAGTTCTTGCGCGGCCATGACTTCGCGCAGGATCGTGCCCGAGCCCATCAGCTGCACGCGGTTCTTGCCCTTGCCGTGCGTCTTGAGCTTGTACATGCCCTTGATGATGCCTTCCTCGTCGCCCTGGGTCAGACCGGGCTGCGGGTAGTTTTCGTTCATCACCGTCAGGTAGTAGTAGACGTTTTCCTGGTCTTCCACCATGCGCTTCAGGCCATGCTGGATGATCACGGCCAGTTCATGGCCGAAGGTCGGGTCGTACGAGACGCAGTTCGGGATGGTGGACGCCAGGATGTGGCTGTGGCCGTCCTCGTGCTGCAGGCCTTCGCCGTTGAGCGTGGTGCGCCCCGCGGTGCCGCCCAGCAGGAAGCCGCGCGCCTGCATGTCGCCCGCCGCCCAGGCCAGGTCGCCGATACGCTGGAACCCGAACATCGAGTAGTAGATGAAGAACGGGATCATGATGCGGTTGTTCGAGGAGTACGACGTGGCCGCCGCAATCCAGGAGCTCATCGCGCCCGCTTCGTTGATGCCTTCCTGCAGGAGCTGGCCGTCGGCCGCTTCCTTGTAGTACATGACCTGGTCCTTGTCGACCGGGGTGTACTTCTGGCCTTCCGGCGCGTAGATGCCGATCTGGCGGAACAGGCCTTCCATGCCGAAGGTGCGCGATTCGTCGGCCAGGATCGGCACGACGCGCGGACCCAGTTCCTTGTCGCGCAGCACCTGGTTCAGGATGCGCACGAAGGCTTGGGTGGTGGAGATTTCACGGCCTTCGGCGGTGGGCTCCAGCACGGCCTTGAAGGCGTCCAGCGCCGGGGCCTTGAGGTGTTCGTCGGCCTTGGCGCGGCGGCGCGGCAGGTAGCCGCCCAGCGCGGCGCGGCGCTCGTGCAGGTACTTCATTTCCGGCGAGTCTTCGGCCGGCTTGAAGTACGGCAGGTCTTCCAGCTTGTCGTCCGGGATCGGGATGCCGAAGCGGTCGCGGAATTCGCGGATCGAGTCCAGCTCCAGCTTCTTCTGCTGGTGGGTCGGGTTCTTGGCCTGGCCGACATGGCCCATGCCGTAGCCCTTTATGGTCTTGGCCAGGATGACGGTGGGCTGGCCCGCGTGGGTGGCGGCGGCGTTGAACGCGGCGTACACCTTGTGGGGGTCATGGCCGCCGCGGTTCAGGCGCCAGATGTCTTCGTCGCTCATGCGCGACACAGCTTCCAGCAGCTTGGGGTGCTTGCCGAAGAAGTGCTCGCGCACGAACTTGCCGTCGTTGGCCTTGTACGCCTGGTACTCGCCGTCCACGGTGTCTTCCATGATCTGGCGCAGGATGCCTTCCTTGTCGTGCGCCAGCAGCGGATCCCAGTAGCCGCCCCAGATCAGCTTGATCACGTTCCAGCCCGAGCCGCGGAAGTCGCCTTCGAGTTCCTGGATGATCTTGCCGTTGCCGCGCACCGGACCGTCCAGGCGCTGCAGGTTGCAGTTGATGACGAAGATCAGGTTGTCCAGCTTTTCGCGCGCGGCCAGGGCGATGGCGCCCAGCGATTCGGGCTCGTCCATTTCGCCGTCGCCGCAGAACACCCAGACCTTGCGATTGCTGGTGTCGGCGATGCCGCGGGCGTGCAGGTACTTCAGGAAACGGGCCTGGTAGATGGCCATCAGCGGGCCCAGGCCCATCGATACGGTCGGGAACTGCCAGAAGTCCGGCATCAGCTTCGGATGCGGGTACGAGGACAGGCCCTTGCCGTCCACTTCCTGGCGGAAATGGTTCAGCTGGTCTTCGGTCAGGCGGCCTTCGAGGTAGGCGCGGCCGTACATGCCGGGCGAGGTGTGGCCCTGGAAGTAGACCAGGTCGCCGCCATGGTTTTCATCTTCGGCGTGCCAGAAATGGTTCTGGCCGCAGCCGATCATGGTGGCCAGCGACGCGAAGGAGGCGATGTGGCCGCCCAGGTCGCCGCCGTCCGGCGGGTTGTGCTTGTTGGCCTTGACCACCATGGCCATGGCGTTCCAGCGCACGTACGAGCGGATGCGCGATTCCAGCTCCAGGTTGCCCGGGTGGGCCGGCTCCAGGCCGGGAGGAATCGTGTTGACGTAGGCGGTGTTGGGCGAGAACGGAATATGCGCGCCGGAACGGCGGGCTTCGTCGATCAGGCGTTCGAGCAGATAGTGGGCGCGCTGCGGTCCTTCACGATCAAGGACTGCCGCCAGGGCTTCGAGCCACTCCTGGGTTTCAAGGGTGTCTTCGTCGTTGGCAGCCTGCACGGCGCCAGCCTGGGCGAAAGAGGACATCGTGTGTCTCCTATTGGGTTTGTTCGTGACCGCACCCGCTTACTTATCTACTCGCGGACATTGCATGGTAGCCGGGATCATCCGGGCTACCATGCAATGCATGGGTCGGGGTGTTCTATCTAGAGACCTGCTACTGGGTCGGTTCCCTATCAGCCGGCATTCTAAGAAAGAAGATTAACCGGTCGCAAGAAAAATTTCATGTTGCGGTACGGCATTTCACAATGCGAAAAATTTAAAGCTAGCTGAACGCTTTAAAGTCATACTTTTAAGCACGTACTCCAAAAGGACGAGTCGAATCCCGGCAAATCCCTGCCAACACGCACTAAAATGCGCGGTCTATCCGGCCCGAATTCCATGTCCAGCGCGCCCAAGTCCAATATTCCTACGCCGTTTCACGATCACGCCCGCACTCGCCGACGCGGGGTGTACTGGGTTACGCCAGCGATGGTGCTGATCCTCTATATCTGTGTGATGGCGGTGTTTTTCTGGCTGCAGCGCATCCATGACGACAGCGTCATGTTTGTCACCATCGACCAGGAAATGCGCCAGCAACGCCTGATCTGGGTAGTGCTGGCCCTGTCCTGTGTGATCGTCATCAGCCTGCTGATGCTGTGGCGCTATACGCGCTTCCGTTCAGCGGCCGAGGCCGCCCTGATCGCCGAAACCGGATTCCGCCGCGCGATGGAGAACTCCATGTCCACCGGCATGCGCGTGCTGGATATGGAGGGCCGCATCGCCTACGTCAACCCAGCCTTCTGCCGCATGATCGGCTGGAACGAGGCCGACCTGATCGGCCGCAGCCCGCCCTTCCCTTATTGGGTGCCGGGTCGCCATGAACAGCACCAGCACACCCTGGACGTGCTGATGTCCGGCAAGACCCCCAGCAGCGGCCTCGAAGTCGAGGCACAGCGCCGCGACGGGTCGCGCTTCACGGCGCGCATGTACGTGTCGCCCCTGCTGGACCCCAACGGCAACCAGATCGGCTGGATGACCTCCATGACCGACATTACCGAGCCCAAGCGCATCCGCGAGGCCCTGACGGCCGCGCACGAACGCTTCATGACGGTGCTGGAAGGCCTGGACGACGCGATTTCGGTTACCGCCGACACCCATGACGGCCTGGAGCTGCTGTTCGCCAACCGCACCTATCGCCGCGTGTTCGGCGCCCAAACCGGCGGCCACGACGAGCTGCTGGCCGGCCGCCGCGGCCGCTTCACCGACGAATCCGTGGAAGTCTTCGCGCCGTCGGTGCAGCGCTGGTTCGAAGTGCACCACCGCATGCTGGCCTGGACCGACGGCCGCCGCGTGCGCATGCAGGTGGCGCGCGACATCACCGAGCGCCGTGTGCACGAAGAGGCCTCGCGCGTGCAACAGGAGAAGATCCAGCTCACCAGCCGCCTCACCACCATGGGCGAAATGGCCTCGTCGCTGGCGCACGAACTGAACCAGCCGCTGACCGCCATCGCCAACTACAGCATGGGCGCGGTCGCCCTGGTCAAGGCCGGCCACACCAGCCCCAACATGCTGCTGCCGGCCCTGGAAAAGGCCGCGTCGCAGGCCGAGCGCGCGGGCAAGATCATCAGCCGCATCCGCGAATTCGTGAAGCGCAGCGAGCCCCGCCGCCAGCGTGTCGCGATCAGCCGGATTGTCGACAATGCCATCGGCTTCGCCGAGATCGACGCGCGCAAGCGCCGCATCCGCATCGACCGCTTCGTGCCGTCGAACGCGCCGGACGTGCTGGCCGACCCCATCCTGATCGAACAGGTGTTGCTGAACCTGCTGAAGAACGGGCTGGAGGCCATGGAAAAGAGTGAATCCGACGAACTCAAGGTCGCCGTGATCCTGCACGAACAGCACATCGAGGTCGCGGTCGTCGACCGCGGCCACGGCCTGGCCGAACCCGAGCGCCTGTTCGAACCCTTCTTCAGCACCAAGACCCAGGGCCTGGGCATGGGGCTGAATATCTGCCGTACCATTATTGAATCGCACCATGGTCGCCTGTGGGCGGATCCCAATCCCGCCGGCGGCACCATTTTCCGCTTTACCCTGCCCTGCGCTGCACCCCAGTCGCAGGCCCAGAACGATCAGTCCGAGGAGTTGCACGCATGAACACGCCCCACCTGTCGAGCACGGTTTTCATTGTTGACGACGACGAAGCGGTCCGCGATTCGCTGCGCTGGCTATTGGAGGCCAATGGCTATCGCGTTCGCGCCTACGCCAGTGGCGAGTCCTTCCTGGAAGACTACGACGCCAGCCAGATCGGCGTCCTGATCGCCGACGTGCGCATGCCCGGCATGAGCGGCCTGGAACTGCAGGAACAACTGCTCGCCCGCAATGCCCCGCTGCCCATCGTGTTCATCACCGGCCACGGCGACGTGCCGATGGCCGTGTCCACCATGAAGAAAGGCGCGGTCGACTTCCTGGAAAAGCCCTTCAATGAGTCCGATTTGCGCGAGATCGTGGCGCGCATGCTGGAGCAGGCCACGCAGCGCGTGAGCAAGCACCAGGCCCAGAAAGACCACGAAGCCATGCTGGCGCGCCTGACCGCGCGCGAGCAGCAGGTGCTGGAGCGCATCGTCGCTGGCCGCTTGAACAAGCAGATCGCCGACGACCTGGGCATCAGCATCAAGACCGTAGAGGCGCACCGCGCCAACATCATGGAAAAACTTGAAGTGACCACCGTAGCTGATTTGATGAAAGTGGCCTTGGCCAAACCCGAGGCAACCGCATGACAGCAAGGATCATCGACGGCGCGGCCCTGTCGGCGCGCATTCGCGAAGAAGCCGCCCAACGTGTCGCGGCGCTGGCCGCCAAGGGCACCCGCCCCGGCCTGGCCGTGGTGCTGGTGGGTGTAGACCCCGCCTCCCAGGTGTACGTGCGCAACAAGGTCGCCGCCTGCGAAAAGGCCGGACTGCATTCCGTCAAGGAACAGTACCCCGCCGACATGACCGAGGCCGAACTGCTGGCCCGCATCGCCATCCTGAACCAGGACCCGAGCATCCACGGCATCCTGGTGCAGCTGCCGCTGCCCAAGCATATGGACTCGCACAAGGTCATCGAGGCCATCGCGGCCGAGAAGGACGTGGACGGTTTCCATATCAGCAACGCCGGCCTGCTCATGACGGGCCAGCCCCTGTTCCGCCCCTGCACGCCCTATGGCGTGATGAAGATGCTGGAATCTGAGGGCGTGACGCTGCGCGGCGCCGAAGCCGTGATCGTGGGCGCCAGCAATATCGTCGGCAAGCCCATGGCGATGCTGCTGCTGCAGGCCGGCGCCACCATCACCATCTGCAATTCCAAGACGCGCGACCTGGCGGCCCAGACCCGCCGCGCCGACGTGCTGGTGGTCGCCACCGGCAAGCCCGGCATGATCGACGGTTCGATGATCAAGCCCGGCGCCGTCGTCATCGACGTGGGCATCAACCGCGGCGCCGACGGCAAGCTGTGCGGCGACGTGGACTTCGCCTCGGCCAAGGAAGTGGCCGGCGCGATCACGCCCGTCCCGGGCGGCGTGGGTCCCATGACCATCGCCATGCTGCTGGTCAACACCATCGAAGCCGCGGAACGCGCCGCCGGCTGACCCAGGATGGATGCAGCGCCGGGGAATCAGTATCCGCGGCGCTGCCTGATCGGTTAGGCGCGCCAGGCAACGACTTTTTTTGCGCACGCGCGCCCCTCCGCCGCACCCATCCCGCTTGCATTCCCCGGAATCGCCCCTATCTGATTCCTGTACTCATTCCTGCCGCTACCGCCATGTCCCAGAACCCCCTGCTCGCCCCTGTTTCCGACCTCGTCGACTATGCGGCCGTCAAGCCCGGACACATCGTGCCCGCGGTCGAGGAACTGCTGGGCATCGCCCGCCAGGCCGTGGACCGCGCCGCCGACCCCGCGCTGGCGCCCACCTGGGACGCCGTGGTGGAACCGCTGGATACCGCCTCTGAACGCCTGTGGCGCGCCTGGTCGGTGGCCGGCCACCTGAATGCCGTGGTCAACACCCCGGAGCTGCGCGAGGCCTACAACGCCGCCCTGCCCCTGGTGACCGAATTCTCGACCTGGGTCGGCCTGCACGAAGGCCTGTACAAGCAGTACCAGCGCCTGGCCGCCGCCCCCGACTTCGCGTCCTGGACGCCGGTGCGCCGCCGCATCGTGGAAATGGCCCTGCGCGACTTCCGCCTGAGCGGCGTGGAGCTGCAAGGCGCCGACCGCGAACGCTACGCCGCCATTTCCGACCGCGAGGCCCAGGCTTCGCAGAAGTTCTCCGAAAACGTGCTGGATTCGATCGACGCCTGGTCGCTGCTGGTCGATGATGAAGCCCGCCTGGCCGGCATCCCGGCCGACGTGCGCGCCGCGGCCCGCGCCGCCGCCGAGGAAGACGGCAAGCCCGGCTGGAAGCTCACGCTGAAGATGCCGTGCTACCTGCCCGTCATGCAGTACGCCCAGGACCGCTCGCTGCGCGAGGCGCTGTACCGCGGCTACGGCACCGTGGCGTCGGAACACGGCGACGGCAAGTTCGACAACTCGCCCCTGATCGAAGAACTGCTGGCCCTGCGCGCCGAAGAAGCCGGCCTGCTCGGGCTGGGCACCTTCGCCGCGCTTCGCCTGCAAACCCGCATGGCCCGCGACGCCCAGGAAGTCACCGTATTCCTGCGCGACCTGGCCGCGCGAGCCAAGCCTTACGCCCAGCGCGACCTGGCGGAACTGAAGGCTTACGCCACCGGCGAACTGGGGCTGGACGACCTGCAGCCCTGGGATGTGGCTTACGCCTCCGAGCGCCTGCGGGAATCGCGCTACGCCTATTCCGAGGACGAGGTGAAGCAGTACTTCACCGAGCCGCGCGTGCTGTCCGGCCTGTTCGAAGTCATCGAAACCCTGTTCGACGTGCGCCTGGCCGAAACGCCGGTGTCATCCTGGCACGGCGACGTGCGCGGCGTGCGCGTGGAAAGCCCCAAGGGCGAACTCATCGGCTATCTGTACCTGGACCTGTACGCCCGCTCCGGCAAGCAGAGCGGCGCCTGGGTCGACAGCGAGCGCACGCGCCGCGTCGTGGCTGGAAAGGTGCAGACGCCCATCGCCTACCTGACCTGCAATTTCTCGCGCCCCAACGGCGACCGCGCAGCCGTCCTGACGCACGACGACGTCATCACGCTGTTCCATGAAACCGGCCACGCGCTGCACGCCCTGCTGTCCGAAGTGGACGAGCCCGGCGCGGCGGCCTTCGCCAGCGTGGAGTGGGACGCCATCGAGCTGCCCTCGCAGTTCATGGAGAATTTCTGCTGGGAATGGGCGGTGGTGCAGAAGCTGTCTGCCCACGTCGACACGGGCGAACCCCTGCCGCGCGCGCTCTACGACCGCCTGATCGCCGCCCGCAACTACCAGAGCGGCATGCAGACCGTGCGCCAGATCGAATTCGCGCTGTTCGACATGCTGATGCACGACCGCGCCAAGGGCGCCTCCGTTGCAGAAGTGCTGGCCCTGCTGCAGGAAGTGCGCCAGGAAGTAGCCGTGCTGTTCCCGCCGGCCTGGCATCGCCTGCCGCACGCCTTCTCGCACCTGTTCGCGGGCGGTTACGGCG
The DNA here is from genome assembly GCF_049647645.1 of Achromobacter sp. Lineage (GTDB taxonomy): Bacteria > Pseudomonadota > Gammaproteobacteria > Burkholderiales > Burkholderiaceae_B > Achromobacter. The sequence goes on along the minus strand of NZ_JBARYB010000116.1, from coordinate 56,604 downwards.
CGGGCTACTACAGCTACAAGTGGGCGGAAGTGCTATCGGCCGACGCCTACGAAGCCTTCGAGGAAGCGGCCGCCAAGCAGGCCGGCAACGCGTTGGGCACGCTGGATCCCGAGACCGGCGCGCGTTTCCGCCGCGAAGTGCTGGCGGTGGGCGGTTCGCGCCCGGCGGCTGAATCCTTTGCCGCCTTCCGCGGACGCGCCCCGCGCATCGACGCCCTGCTGCGCCACAGCGGCATGACGCCCGCCTGAGCGCGCCCGGCAGCGCCCTGGACGGCCCGCCCTGGCGGGCCGTTTTCTATTGGACGCCGGGATCGCTGACCGGCCGGCGCGCCGACATCACCAGCCAGCGGCCATGCACGGACTGGTCCGAACCGGCCTGCTTCCAATACCGCCGGCTCTCTTCGTCTTGCGCCTGCCTGAGCCGGCGCCCGTAGTACAGCCGCGACGGCACCGCCAGCACATGCTCCGCCATGCGCTTGGGCTTGTTCTCGTCCACGTCGTGCAAAGTGATGTCCGTAAAGCCGTAGTGCTTCAGCAGCAGGTGCAGCTGCGGAAAGCTCCAGGGGAAGTAGGTGACGTAATCCTCGCCGCGCTGCCGGCCCACCATGGGCCGGAACCCTGAATGGAAGCCACGCAGCAGGAACTGCAGGCGCGAACGGAAGTACCAGGTGTTGGGCGTGGTGACGATCAGCGTGCCGCCCGGCCGCAACGCGCGATAAAAGCTCTGCACCAGCACACCGGGGTTGGTCAGCAGGTGGATCGCCTCGCAACAGACCACGGCGTCATACGGTGCGGGAACCGCCAACGGCGTTTCCAGGTCGTGCTCCGTCACGTGGCGGTAGCCGCCATCCGCCGAGGGAAACTCCCACAGGCCGACGCCGTCGATATCGACCTGCCGCCCGCTGACTGCGGGCAGCATATCGCCCAGCCAGCCCAGTCCGCAGGGCGCGTCCAGCACTGAATCCGCCAGGCGGCTGCGCAGGATGTCGAGCACGACGGGGTAGTACGGATAATAGGGGTAGCCCAAGGAATTCTTGGCCGGCATGTCCATGTGTGGCGCCTCTAGACTCTGAAATCTGACTTGGACCTGAATGTAGCGGGAGCCATGGCCCTCAATCAGGCGATTTCGCCACTTCCAAACAATAAACAGACAAAGCTTTACAAGTGGCCGGGCCGCTCCTGGCTCCTGCGCTTGCGCCAGCACAAGCCGCCCTCAGGTTCCCTCCCCTTGCGCGCTCTGCCCTGCCCGCGCCTTGCGGGTAGAATCAAAAGGTTTACCTCCTACCGGCCCTTGGACTCATGCGACACCTCATTTCCGGCCGCGCCCTGCGCAGCCTGCTGTTGACCCTGTGCGTGTTTCTCGCTGCCTGCGGCGACAGGAACGTCGATTGGACCCTGTACAACGTCAAGGGTCACCTGCCCGACCTGAAGTTCTCGCTGCCCGGCGCGGGCGGCAAGACGGTCAGCAGCGACGACCTGAAGGGCAAGACGGTGCTGCTGTTCTTCGGCTACGCCAGTTGCCCGGACGTCTGCCCCACCACCATGGCGCAATTGACGGCCGTGCTGCAGAACCTGGGCGACAAGGCCCGCGACGTGCGCATCCTGTTCGTCAGCGTGGACCCGCACCGCGACACGCCGGACATCCTGCAGGCCTACGTCAACGCCTTCAACAACAGCGCCATCGGCGTGACCGGCGATGAAAAGCAGATCGCGGACCTGGCGCGCCGCTACCGCGTGGCCTACCAGATCGAGAAGCCGCGTCCTGGCGACGACGCCGATATGTACGAAGTCACGCACAGCCGCGGCGTGTATATATTCGACAAGGATGGCAAGGCGCGATTGCTGGCTTCGGATACCGACAGCATCGAGGCCATGACCAAGGACGTGCGCCAGCTGATCGACCTGACGTCCTGAGCGCCAGCGCCGCGGAATGTTGCCCGCGCGCGCCATACACCAGTTGTTACAGCCGCTGTGCGCGGGGCGTGAGTATTATCTAGCCACACTGCCCCCTTTTACTTCCAGCAAGGAGTACGCGCATGAGCATCATCATCATGATCATCGTCGGGTTCGTCGTGGGCCTGATCGCCCGCGCCATCATGCCCGGAGACCAGAACATGGGGATCATCATGACCACCATCCTGGGTATCGTCGGCGCGGTCGTCGCCGGCTTCCTGGGCCAGTCCCTGGGCTGGTACGCCCCGGGCGAACCCGCAGGCTGGATCGGGTCCGTCGTCGGCGCGATCGTCGTGCTGTTCGTGGTGGGCCTGATCGCCAAGAAACGCGCCTGACGCCCTGCTGGATCAGGAATGAAAACGGGCCGATCTTTCGATCGGCCCGTTTTTTTGCCCGCCCTTACTGCTGCTGGGCTTGGGCGGTTGCCGTGCGTTCGGTCCAGCCGCCGCCCAGCACCTTGTACAAGGTGACCAGGTTGGACAGCCTGGCCCGGCGCGTGTCGACCAAGGCCTGCTGCGCGGTGTACAGCGAGCGCTGCGAATCCAGCACGCTCAGGTAGTCGTCGATGCCCTGGCGGAAACGCTGGTCCGAGGCGTCGTAGGCGCGCTGGTTGGCGGCCACCAGGAGTTGCTGCGCCTGGATCTGCTCGTCCAGCGTGCCGCGGCCGGCCAGGGCGTCCGCCACTTCGCGGAAACCGGTCTGGATCGACTTCTCGTACTGCGCGACCTGGATGTTCTTCTGCACCTTGGCCAGGTCCAGGCCGGCGAGCAGCGAGCCGCCGGCGAAGATCGGCACGGTGATCTGGGGCACGAAGCTCCAGGCGCCTGAACCGCCTTCGAACAGGCCGCCCAGGCTGGCGCTGGCGGTGCCGGCCGAACCGGTCAGGCTGATGGTCGGGAAGAACGCCGCGCGCGCCGCGCCGATGTTGGCGTTGGCGCCCTTCAACTGGTGCTCGGCCGCGCGGATGTCCGGGCGGCGCGCCAGCAGGTCCGACGGCAGGCCGGCGGGCATGGTGGTCGGCAGCATGGCGTCGTCAAGCTTGACCGCGTTGTCCAGTGCCGCCGTGATCTCGGGCGACAGCGGCTGGCCCACCAGCAGGACCAGCGCATTGCGGTCCTGCGCGGCCTGGCGCGTGTACTGCGACTGGTTGCGCTCTGCCGTGCGCAGCGACACTTCCGCCTGGCTCAGGTCCAGCGCCGTGGACAGGCCCTGGTCGTAGCTCTGCTGCGTGAGCTTGAAGGAATCCTGCTGGCTCTTGAGCGTGTCGCGCGTCAGGCTCAGGAGCTCCTGGTCGGCGCGCAGGGTCAGGTAGGCGTTGGCCACTTCGGCGATCAGCGTCAGCTGGGTCGCCGTGCGGGTTTCATCCAGCGCCAGATAGGATTCCAGCGCCTTGTCGCTCAGGCTGCGGATGCGTCCGAACAAGTCCAGCTCCCAAGCCGACATGGCGGCGCCGACCTGGTAGCTGTGGCTGGTGGTGGCGCGCCCGCTGGGCGACAGGTCGGCCGGCGAACGCTGCGCCGTTTCCTGGCCGGCGATGCCGACGCTGGGCATCAGGTCGGCGCGCTGGATGCGGTACTGGGCCCGCGCCGCTTCGACGTTCAGGGCCGCCACGCGCAGGTCGCGGTTGTTCGCCAGCGACTGTTCGATCAGTTGTTGCAGCAGCGGATCCGAGCCGAAGAAATCGCGCCAGCCGATGTCGGCGGTCATCAGGCCGCCCGCGTCGGCGGGTTGGGCCGCCTGGTAGGACGGTCCCGTCGGATAGGCCGCGTCGACCGGCGCGTCCGGCCGCTCGTAGGTAGGGGCCAGCGAGCAGCCCGCCAGGGCCGCCGCCAGGGAAACAGACAGCAAGGTTCTCATCGGGAATGTCATTGCGGTTGGCCCTCCGTCGACACGTCCTGCGCACCGTTGGCGCTGGTGTCGTGCTTGTCGACGTTTTCGCTCATGCGCTTGACCTTGAAGACGCGCAGCATGATCACGAAGAAGGCCGGAACGAAGAAGATGGCCAGGAAGGTGCCGGTCAGCATGCCGCCGATCACGCCCGTGCCGATGGCGTTCTGGCTGCCCGAACCCGCGCCCGACGAGATCGCCAGCGGGGTCACGCCCAGGATGAACGCCAGCGACGTCATCAGGATGGGGCGCAGACGTTGCCGCGCGGCGTGAATGGCCGACTCGGTCAGGCTGGCGCCCGCCTCGTAGTGCTCCTTGGCGAACTCCACGATCAGGATGGCGTTCTTGGCCGCCAGCCCGATGGTAGTCAAGAGGCCCACCTGGAAGTACACGTCGTTGGACAGGCCCCGCGCCAGGGTGGCGAGCAAAGCCCCGATGATCCCCAGCGGCACCACCAGCATCACCGCCGACGGAATCGTCCAGCTTTCGTACAGCGCCGCCAGGCACAGGAACACCACGATCAGCGAAATGGCGTACAGCGCGGGCGCCTGGGCGCCGGACAAGCGTTCTTCGAACGACAGGCCGGTCCACTCAAAGCCCACACCCACCGGCAGCTTGGCCGCCAGGCGTTCCATTTCCTCCATCGCCGCGCCCGAGCTGTAGCCCGGCGCCGCCTGGCCCTGGATGTTGTACGACGGCACGCCGTTGTAGCGGTTCAGCTTCTGCGGACCGTAGCTCCAGGTGGCCTTGGCGAACGCCGAGAACGGCACCATGTCGCCCGCGTTGTTACGCACGTACCACTTGTTCAAGTCTTCCGGCAGCATGCGCGAGGAAGCCTCGCCCTGCGCGAACACCTTCTTCACGCGGCCTCGGTCGATGAAGTCGTTGACGTACGACGAACCCCAGGCGGTGGCCAGCGTGCTGTTGATGTCCGAGACGGCCACGCCCAAGGCACGGGCCTTTTCGCGGTCGATGTCCAGCTGGTACTGCGGCGCGTCTTCGATGCCGTTGGGGCGCACGCCCCGCAGGACCGGACTCTTGCCCGCTTCGCCCAGCAGCTGGTTGCGCGCGGCAAGCAGCTTCTCGTGGCCCACGCCGGCACGGTCCATCAGTTGGAAGTCGAAGCCGGTGACGTTGCCCAGTTCCATCACGGACGGCGGCGGCACCACGAACAGTTGCGCGCGGCGTTCGGTCTTGGCGAAGTGCGCGTTGGCGCGCCCCGCCACGGCGCCGGCCTTGAGGCGGGCGTCGCCGCGTTCTTCCCAGTCGCGCAGCTTGATGAACAGGATGGACGCGTTCTGGCCGCGGCCGCCGAAGTTGAAGCCGTTGACCGCGAACACCGAGGTGACGGCGTCCTTTTCTTCGGTCAGCAGATACTTGGTGGCCTCGTCGATGACGGCCTTGGTGCTTTCAGCCGTGGCGCCGGCAGGCGTCTGGATCTGGGCGAACAGGATGCCCTGGTCCTCGTCCGGCAGGAACGCGGTCGGGATGCGGGTGAACATCCAGCCCATGGCGATGACCAACGCCAGGTACACCACCATCAGACGCTTGGTGCGGTTCAGGCCGCGCGCGACGGTGTTGGCATAGCCGTGGCTGCTGCGGTCGAACATGCGGTTGAACCAGCCGAAGAAACCCTTCTTGGAGCCGTGATGGCCCTTGGGAATGGGCTTGAGCAAGGTCGCGCACAAGGCCGGCGTGAACACGATGGCCACGATCACGGACAGCACCATGGACGACACGATGGTGATCGAGAACTGACGATAGATCACGCCCGTGGAACCGCCGAAGAAGGCCATGGGAATGAACACGGCCGCCAGCACCATGGCGATGCCGATCAGGGCGCCGGTGATCTGCGACATGGACTTGCGGGTGGCCTGCTTGGGTGTCAGGCCCTCTTCGGCCATCACGCGCTCGACGTTTTCCACCACCACGATGGCGTCGTCGACCAACAGGCCGATGGCCAGCACCATGCCGAACATGGTCAGCGTATTGATGGAATAGCCGAACGCGGCCAGCACGCCGAACGTGCCCAGCAGCACCACCGGCACCGCCAGCGTGGGGATGATGGTGGCGCGGAAGTTCTGCAGGAACAGGTACATCACCAGGAACACCAGGATGATGGCCTCAACCAGCGTCTTGAACACCTCGTGGATCGACAGGCTGACGAACGGCGTGGTGTCGTACGGATAGACGACGTCCATGCCCGGCGGGAAGTAAGGCTTGAGGTTGTTGATGGTGTCGCGCACCGCCTGCGCCGTATCCAGCGCGTTGGCGCCCGGCGCCAGCTTGACCGCCAGGCCCGAGGCCGGCTTGCCGTTGTAGAAGCTGTCGATGGCGTAGGTCTGCCCGCCCAGCTCGATGCTGGACACGTCGCCCAGGCGCACCTGGGAACCGTCCGCGTTGACCTTGAGCAGGATGCGGCTGAAGTCTTCCGGCGTCGACAGGCGCGACGGCCCGATGATGGTGGCGTTCAGTTGCTGGCCGCGCACCGACGGCAGGCCGCCCAGCTGGCCGGACGACACCTGCACGTTCTGTTCCTTGATCGCCGCAACGACGTCGACCGTGGTCAGGCCGTAGTTGACGAGCTTGGCCGGATCCAGCCAGATGCGCATCGCATACTGCGAGCCGAACAGCTGGAAGTCGCCCACGCCCTGCGTGCGGCTGATGGGATCCTGGACGTAGGACGCGACGTAGTCGGCCAGGTCGTCCTTGGTCATCGAGCCGTCGGTGGACACGAAGCCCGCCACGATCAGGAAGTTCTTGGTCGCCTTGGTGACGCGGATGCCCTGCTGCTGCACTTCCTGCGGCAGGAGCGGCTGCGCCAGCGACAGCTTGTTCTGCACCTGGACCTGCGCGGTGTCAGGATTGGTGCCCTGCGTGAAGGTCAGGGTGATGGACATGCTGCCGTCGGAGTTGCTTTCCGAGGAGATGTACTGCAGGCCGTCCAGGCCGTTCATTTGCTGCTCGATCACCTGCACCACGGTGTCCTGCACGGTCTGCGCGGACGCGCCCGGGTAGGTCACCGCGATGCCGATGGCCGGCGGCGCGATGTTGGGGTACTGGGAAACCGGCAGCTTCAGGATGGACAGCGCGCCGGCCATCATCAGCACGATCGCGATCACCCATGCGAAGACCGGTCTATCGATAAAAAACTTTGCCATGCAAGGCTCCTGACTACTGCTGCTTGGCCGCCGCGGCGGCTGCTTGCGGCTGCGGCGCAGCAGCGCTGGCTTCGGTGGCGACGACTTCCGCGCCCGGGCGCACCATCTGCAAGCCTTCGACGATGACCTTGTCGCCGGCGGCCAGGCCGTCGGTGACCAGCCACTTGTCGCCAATGGCGCGGTCGGTCTTCAGTTCACGCAATTCGACCTGGTTCTTGGCGTTGACCACCAGCGCCGTCGGAACGCCGCGCTGATTGCGAGTCACGCCGCGCTGCGGCACCAGCAGGCCGTCGGCGGCCACGCCGTCGGCCAGGCGGGCGCGCACGAACATGCCCGGCAGCAGGCGGCGGTCCGGGTTGGCGAACACCGCGCGCAAGGTGACCGAACCCGTGCCCTGGTCCACCGTGACTTCCGAGAACTGCAACTTGCCCGGCTGGCTGTACTGCGAGCCGTCTTCCAGGGTCAGGGTCACCAGCGCGGCCTGCTCGCCGTCGGCCTTTTTCAGCAGGCCACTGGCCAGCGCGTTCTGCAGGCGCAGCAGCTGGACGCTGGATTGGGTCACGTCGACGTAGATGGGATCAATTTGCTGCACCGCGGCCAAAGCCGTGGTCTGGTTGGCCGTGACCAGCGCGCCTTCGGTCACCGCCGAACGGCCGATGATGCCGTCGATGGGCGACAGCACCTTGGTGTAGACCAGGTTGATGCGGGCCGTGTCCAGCGCCGCCTTGGCCGACAGCACGTCGGCGGCAGCCTGGTCGCGCGAGGCGACGGCATTGTCATAAGTCTGCTGGCTGACCGCGCGGGTGGCGACCAGCGGCTTGTAGCGTTCGGCCAGCAGCGCGGCCGTCTTCTGCTGCGCCTGGGCGCGCGCCAGGGCGGCCTTCTGGCTGTCGAGGCTGGCCTGATAGAGGGCGGGATCGATCTGATAGAGCTGCTGCCCTGCCTTGACTTCGCCTCCTTCGGTGAACAGGCGCTTCTGGACGATGCCGTTGACCTGGGGACGCACTTCGGCCACGCGGAAAGGCGAGGTGCGGCCGGGCAGTTCGGTGGTCAGCGAAACGGGCTGCGTGGCGAGCGTCACGACCGTTACCTGGGGCTTGCCCGCCTGGGGAGCGTCTTGCTTCTTGCCGCAAGCGGCCAGCGTGAGAGCCGATGCCGTCAGCGTGACGACCGCCGCGCTGCGCCACATAGCGCTTTTCTTATCCATAGATTGCATTCCCGATTTCAACAAAAAAAAGGCCCGCCCCGGATCGCATGTATGCGTTCCGCGCGCATCGATTGGGTGGATTTGCCTCGAACACGCAGGCTGGGCTTTGTCGCATTGCTGCATTGCAGAACCCGCATTCTGCGTTATCCCGCCCGAGAAACAAAGAGGCATGTTGAGAAAACATCATTCCATTTATGGGACAATAGTCCGACCACTGAATATGACAAAACCCGCCATGAAACGTTTGCAAGGCATGGAACTTTTTGTCGAGGTCGCCAAAACGCGCAGTTTCAGCCGCGCGGCCGCGATGCTCGGCATGCCAAAGTCGACACTGTCCCGCCAGGTGGCTGAACTGGAGCGCTCCGTCGGCTTGCGGCTGCTGAGCCGTACCACTCGTAAGGTCGAACTGACCGACGCCGGGCGGCTGTACTTCGAACGCTGCCAGCGCATCGTGGCCGAGGCGCAGATCGCCCATGAGGAACTGCAGAAGCTGGTCGATACGCCGACCGGGCCGCTACGGGTGAACATGCCTGCGGATTTCGGCACGGACTTCCTGGCTGAATCGTTCATGGAATTTTCCCGCCGCTACCCCGACGTCACGTTTTTCCTTGATCTGGCCAATCCGGACCATGCGCAGCGCGTGTTCCAGACCTGCGATATTTCAATCGAAATCGGCGAACTGCCCGATTCGTCACAGATTGCGAGGCTGCTGGGCATGCTGCCCGCCCATCTGTACGCCTCGCGCGAATACCTGGAGAAGCACGGCGAACCGCAGCATCCCAGCGACCTGACCCGGCACGAGTGCATCGAGTTCCGCGCCAAGGGCGCCGGACAAGTGACTCCCTGGCCCTTGACCGACGGTCGCCAGCACATCGAATTCACGCCAGGTAACCGCTTTTCCGTCAACGGCGTGGCCATGGCCCGGCGACTGGCCATGCTGGGCGCGGGCATTGTGGTGCTGGTGGGCGGCCAACAGGCAGAACAGCAGTCCGGCCAGTTGCAACTCGTGCTGCCCGACTGGCAGCTGGGTCCGCTCCCGGTCTACGCGGTGACGGAAACAAGGCTGCTGCCCGCCAAGACCAGGATCTTCATCGAGTTCCTGATGGAGCGGCTGGGCGGCAGCGGGCAGGCGAAGGATACTCCGGCTTTCATGAAATAAGCCGGAGTCGGAAACAGACTGAAAAACCTGGGAATCGCCGACAACAGATGTCGGCTACACCGGCCAATCAGGGCCGGATCGGCAATTCAAAAGCGTTCGTCTTCGCGCAGGTAACGCCACTGCCCGAGCGGCAGGTCGCCCAGCGACACCCGCCCGATGCGCACGCGCTTCAGGCCTATCACTTTCAGGCCGACCAGCTCGCACATGCGGCGGATCTGGCGCTTCTTGCCTTCGCGCAGCACGAAACGCAGTTGGTCGCTGTTCTGCCAGCGCACCTGGGCCGGCTTGAGCGCCTTGCCGTCCAGGGACAGGCCGTGGTTCAGCAACGCCAGCCCGCTGTCGGACAGATTGCCCTGCACCCGCACCAGGTATTCCTTGTCCACGCTGGAATCTTCGCCGATCAGGTGCTTGGCGACGCGGCCGTCCTGCGTCAACACCAGCAGGCCTTGCGAGTCGATGTCCAGGCGGCCGGCCACGGCCAGTCCATCCAGGTGCGCCCGCTCGAAACGCTGTGGCGCGCGGTCGCCGGCGTAGCGGGAGCGGGAGTCGATCAGGGCCACGGCGGGCGTATAGCCCTTTTCGGCCTGGCCCGACACGTAGCCCACGGGCTTGTTGATCAGGATGGTGACGCGCGAGGTCTGGCGCGCCTGCGCGGCGCGCTCCAGCGTGATGACCTGGTCAGGGTAGGCCCGGGCGCCCAGTTCGGACACCACCACGCCGTCGACCCGGACCCAGCCGCGCTCGATATAAGTGTCGGCCTCGCGGCGCGAACACAGGCCACGCTCGGACATGAGCTTGGAGATACGTACTTTTTCCATGGCCGGTATTGTATGCGGACGCCATCCGGCCCCAGCGCCTCAGGCCGCGGGGCCGTAGTCCGACGGCGCTTCAGTACATTCTGCCGTTCTGGGACGGCCCCGTGCGCGGCATGCCCAAGCCGACCTTTTCCATGGCTTCGCTGGCCTCCACTATCATCGCGGCCACTTCCGCCACGCTGACGCGCAAGCCCGTCGCCCGGGTCCGCATATGCTCGTAGGCGGCGCGCTCGTCCAGGCGCTGATGGTCCATCAGCACCCGGATGGCCTTCTCGATGACGCGCCGCGCCTTGATCGTGTTTTCCAGCTTGATGATCTTGGACTGCTGGCGGCTCTGGAACTGCTTGGCCGAACGCGCCAGCACCAGCGTGCTGAGCACGCCCGCAGAGCGGAACGGCCGAGTCAGCACGCCGTGCGCGTTGGCCTTGAGCAATTGCTTCAGCGTGGTCGGGGTTTCGTACTCCGACAAGGCGATCAAGGTGGCCTCGACCTCGCTCGCCGACCAGGCGGCGCTGTTGCGGCCGCATTGCGACACCTGAAAGAAGATGACGTCCACCCCGGCGGGCGGGCCATCCGGAAACGGCCACAGCAGATGGATGCGGCAACCGATGCGCTTGAGCTGTTCGACCAGCAGATCGCGGTCCTCGCCGGGCGGATACACCACGGCGACGGCCACACTGCGCAGGTCCTCGTAGAGGCGGCGTAAGCTATGGTCCATGGCTATTTCAACCAAAATTCATCCAATCCGAATGCAGTGAGGTAAGGGTCCGGCTTTACCGGTTCGCCGCTTTCCCAGACGATGTCGAAGCGTCCGTCCTCGCGGCACACGCCTATGCGAGGCGTCAGCACGCTGTGATTGTTTTCAGCCAGCACGGACATCTGCCCGTCCGGCGCGTCGAACCGCACCTGGTGCACCGCCCGCACCAGCTTGTGGGTGTCCATGCTGCCCACGTGTTGCAGGGCGCGCGCGAACAGGTGCATCTGGCTATAGCTGGTTTCGGCATAGACGCTGGCCGGATGCTCGCCAAAGCGTTCGCGCCAGCGCTCCAGGAAATGCGCGTTGGCGGCCGTGTCCACCGTGTTGAAGTAGGTGGCCGCAGTGATGTGGCCCACGCAGCGCTGCGGCCCGATCTCCGCCACCTCCGATTCCGCCATCGTCAGGCTGGCGATCGGAATATGAACGGTTGCGGGTCCCTCTTCCTGGCAGATCTCGTGGTAGCGCTGGTAGAAGCGTTGCGCATCCGAGCCGATGAGGGTGGAAAACACCACGTCCGGCTGGATACGGCGGATGTCGGCGACGACCTCGTTGATCTCGCAGTCGTCGCAGCCCAACGGCAGATAGGTCTCGTCCAGGATCTCGCCGCCTTGCTCCTCGACCGTCTCGCGCATGATGCGATTGGTCTCGCGCGGATAGATGTAGTCCGCGCCCACCAAAAAAATGCGCGAGCCGCAGTTCTGGATCAGGTAGGCCGCCAGCTGCATGCTGCCCTGGTTGGGCGCCGCGCCGGTGTAGATGACGTTGGGCGAATATTCGAAGCCTTCATAGACCGAGCCGTACCACAGCAGGGAATTGCTGCGTTCAACCACCGGCAGCATGGCCTTGCGGCAGTGCGAGGTGCAGCCGCCGAAGATCACGCTGACCTCGTCGTCCAGCAGCAGGCGCGCCGCCAGGCGGCGGTACTCCTCGGCGTCGCTGCGCGGGTCGTACGCCACCGGCGCCAGCGGCCGGCCCAACACGCCGCCGAGTTCGTTGATTTCTTCCACCGCCAGCACCGTGCCGTAGAAATGCTGCGATTCCGTGGTGCCGGTAACGCCGCTGCGCGAATAGAGCACGCCGATGCGCCAGCCCGGCCGCTCCGCGTCCTTGTCCTGGGGCGAGGTCATGATGGGATCCTTGAGCGAGTATTGCGCATATGCATCCTTCCGAATTCGTACCAGGCGGCGTTCATACTTTCAGATGAGAAATGATATTGCCGGCGGCCTCGGGCGCGCCAGCCTCGCCTTCGTCTACGATGGTGCCCTGCTTGAGCACCAGATAGCGGTCGGCCACGTCCAGCGCGAAAGCCACGTTCTGCTCGACGATGAACATCGTCGTGCCGCGCCGTTCGCGCTCCCTGTTCAGCGCGTGGCCCAGGCGCTCGATCACCGAGGGTTGCAGTCCTTCCGTGATCTCGTCCAGCAGCAGAAGCGCAGGCCGCTGCATCAGTCCACGGGCCACCAGCAGCATTTTCTGCTCTCCCCCCGACAAGGTCCCGGCGGGCTGGCGCAGCCGGGTCGCGAATACGGGGAATAGCTCGGTAATCTCGGCGAAGCGCTCATCGAACAGCTGCTCGCGCGGCAGGCCCAGGCGCAGGTTGTCGCGGATCGCCAGGTCCGGAAACAGCGGCTGTTCCTGGGCCGCGTAGGCGACGCCGCAGCGCGCCACTTCGTGCGGCCGCAGCCGGGTGGCATCCACCCCGCCCAGGCTGACGCGGCCACGCTGCTTGGGCAGATAGCCCATGACGGTCTTAAGCAAGGTGCTCTTGCCCATGCCGTTCTTGCCCACCAGCGCCACGCAGGCGCCGCGCTCGACCGCGACTGACACGTCGTGCAGCACCATGGCCCTCTTGTAGCCGCTGGACACGCCTTCCAGGCCCAATGCCGGCGCGATGCTCGTCATTGCGTTGCTCCTTGCGCGGCCGGCGCGTTGCCGGCGTAGATGGCGCGCACCAGTTCGGATTCGACGACTTCGCGGAAACCGTCGTCCATGACGATACGCCCCTGATGCAGGACCACGATGCGCGTCGCGATCTCCTTGATGAAATCCAGGTCATGCTCCACCAGCAGACAGCACAGTCCATAGCGGTGCGCCAGCGACGACAGCACGTGGCCGATCTGCAGGCGCTCGGCCTTGCTCAGCCCGGCCGTGGGCTCGTCCAGCAGCACGATGCCCGGTTCCAACGCCAGCACCATCGCCAGTTCCAGCGCCTGCTGCTGTCCGTGCGACAGGTCGCGCGCCACGCTGTCCAGGCATTGGTCCAGGCCAGTCACGCGCAGCGCCTCCAGCACGTAGGGCGGCAGGTCCAGCCTGGGCGATCGGCGCCACCATGACGGCCGTTCGCGCAGCGTGGTCGCGATGCGCAGGCTTTCGGCCACCGTCAACGTGTCAAACACATTGGCGTTCTGGAACTTGCGGCCCAGCCCATGGCGCACGCACTGCTCGGGCCCGTCGTCCAGCACCTCGTGGCCATAGAGCTCCAGCCTGCCCAGGGAACGTTCGCCGCCGTCGGCAATGCAGCGCATCAACGTGGTCTTGCCCGCGCCGTTGGGGCCGATCAGCCCGACCAATTCGCCGCCGCAGGCCTTCAGGTCTATGCTCTCCAGCACCTTGAGGCTGCCGAAGTGCTTGGATACGCCTGTCAGGCTCAAGGCCCAGGCCGCGCCGCCCGAATGCCGCGGCGGCACGGCGCGCACGTCCAGCGTGGGCGTTGGCGCCCTTGCGGCGCGTCGGCGCCATGGCGCCGTCAACAGAGGCAGGAACCCGCCCGGCAGCAGCAGGATGACCAGGACGAAGGTCACGCCCAGCAGCAGTTGCCAGACGAACGGCATGCTCCCGCTGAGATAGGAACCGGCAACATTGATGAGGATAGCCCCCAGCAGCGGCCCCCAGATGGTGCCGCGCCCGCCCAACGCTACCCAGACGATCAGTTCCGTGCCGAAGACAAAGCCCGTGAGCTCCGGCGCCACCACGCCACTGAATGCGCCATAACCGAAGCCCGCCAGGCTGGCCACCGCGCCACAGGCCACCAGCAGCGCCATGCGCCATTGCGCGGTGTTCAGTCCCAGATAGCTGCAGCGCGCCTCGTTGTCGCGCAACGCGACCAGGATGCGGCCGCCGTCGCTGCGCACCGCCACCCAGGCCATGAGCGCCACCGCCGACAGGCCGCCCGCCGCGATCACGTACCAGGTTTCCAGCGACAGGTCGGCAGTTTCGTAACCCGTCAGGCCGGAAGACGATCCGGTGAAGGTGCCGCCGGACAGCACCAGCTGCGTCAGCACGATGGGCAACACCAGCGAGATCACCGTGGCGAAGAATGGCGAAGCCCCGCGGTAGAACGACAGCCATCCGGTCGCCAGCGCCAGCAGCGCCGCGCCGCCCGCCGTCGCCAGCGCGGCCGCCGCCGCTATCGCCGGCGAGAATCCGTAGTGCGTGAAGGCCAGGCCAGCGGCATAGGCCCCCACTCCGAAAAAGGCGGACTGGCCAAAGGTCAGGTAGCCGGTGTAGCCCCACAGCACATCCACGGTGACCGCCGCCATGGCGAAGAATGCCGCCTTGATCAATACATTCAACAGATAGGTGTCGAACAGCCAGGGACCCGCTACCGTCAGGACCAGGCACAATGCGGCCAGGCCCAGCAGGCTGCGGCTGCGCGCAGCCCGCACGGAGGCCTCGACGGCGCCCCCGGCCGGCGTCTGTTGAGTCAATGCGCGATCAGTCATGGGCGAATCCTTGAGGGCATAGCCGTAGCGTGAGCGCGGCCAGCACGGCAATGGTCACGCCGCCCAGGATCGGGCTGAGATAGACGCTCACCAACACCTGACAGGCGCCGTAGACCAGGCAGGTCAGCAGCAGCGCGGTAATCGAATGGCCAGCCACCATGACCAGCATGAAGGCGCTGACCAGCCACGGCAGCCCCATGTTTGGATCGACGCTGGACAAGGGCGTAATCAGCGCGCCGGCCAGCGCGCCCAGGCCCGCGCCCAGGCCGAAGGTGGTGAAGCGGATGCGCTCGGCGTTGATGCCCAGGCCGCGCGCCAAGTCCTCGTTCATGATCACCGCGCGGGTCCGCACGCCAAACGGCGTGCCGCTCAGCAGCCAGGTCATGGCGGCGTACATCAACAGCGCCGCAGGCACCAGGAACAGCCGGTACGCCGAATATTCCGTGCCCAGGAAGGACACCGCGCCATGTATGGGCGCATCCGCGAACTTCGCCTCGCGCCCGAACGCCATGGTGATGAGCTGACCGATCACGATGCCCAGCCCCCAGGTGGCCAGGATGGCGTCCAGCGGCCGCTTGTACAGCGGCCGCATGATCAGACGTTCCACGCCCATGCCCACCAGCACGCCGACCGCCAGCGCGAACGGCAGCGCCAGCCAGGGATTCAGCCCCAGTTGCGTCACCACCAGGCTGCCATAGCTGCCCAACGTCAGAATCGCGCCGTGCGCGAAGTTGACGATTTTCATCACCCCAAAGATGATCATCAGCCCGGCCGTCACGATGAACAGCATGGCGGCCGTGCTCAGGATGTCCAGCAGCAAACCCATTTCGCTCTCCGGCGCCGCCGGCATGACCGGCGGCGCGTGTCATGGCATGTCGGTCACTTCAGCGCCGGGCATTGCGCGCCCGGATCGACCTTGTCGAAGGTCCGCAGTATCTTGATGGAACCGTCCTGCTGCACCTGGCCCAGGCGCATGGTCAGCGCCGCGTGGCGCTGGCGGTCCATGGTCACGGGGCCGCGCGGGCCGTCGAACGTGACCTCGCTCAGAGCCTGCACCACCTTGGGCGCATCGGCGCCGCCGGCCATTTCGACCGCCGCCTTGTACAGGTAGAAGGCTTCATACTGCGGCACGGAGAATTCATTGGCGGTCTTGGCGTCGTTGCCAAACTTCGCCTTCAGCGCCTCCAGGAATTTGCGGTTCTGCGGCGTGTCGATGCTGGTCAGGTACGAAGCCGACATGTACATGCCCACCG
Source organism: Achromobacter sp. (assembly GCF_049647645.1). GTDB lineage: Bacteria > Pseudomonadota > Gammaproteobacteria > Burkholderiales > Burkholderiaceae_B > Achromobacter. The sequence continues at coordinate 40,691 of NZ_JBARYB010000116.1, read as the reverse complement.
CCGCGTCGCCCATAATCCTGGCCGTGCCCTCGTCTATCGCCAGATTGCCGTAGGGCATGGACAGGCCTGCCGCCTTGATCTGCTTGGCCAGACTCACGTTGGGTCCGCCGCCCGCCGTCGAGCTGATCAGCGCATCCGGGTTGACCCTGCGTATCTTGGAGACCACCGGCGTCCAGTCGGAGCCGTCGATGGGCAGGTATTCCTCGCCCAGCACGCGCCCGCCCTGGTTCTCGATGTACTGCCGGGTGAACTTCAGCATGCCGCGGCCGAACGCGTAGTCGCTGCCCACCAGGAAGAAGGTCTTGGCCTTGCGGTCCTGCCTGAAGTGATCCACCACGGGTGCGATCTGCTGCTCCGGCACCCAGCCGTTCGCATGGAGCCAGCGGTTGCACGCCCGACCTTCGTAGAAGGAGGTGTAGATGTAGGGCACCTTGCCGCGCGACACGATGGGCAGCGCGGCATTGCGCGCCGCGCTGGTTTCCATGGCGATGATGGCGGCGACCTTTTTCTGGAACACCAGCGTGTCATAGGCTTTCTGGGCCCCCACCGCTCCCGAGGCGTCATCGGCAATCTCCAGCACGATCCGGCGGCCCAGGATGCCGCCAGCCGCGTTGATCTCTTCGACGGCCAGCTGCGAGGCCTGAATCACGCCGGGCGCGACCACGCTGTTGGCGCCGGACAAGCCGACAGGCACGCCTATGCGCAGCGGTTCGGCAGCATGCGCGCCAGCGACTACGACCAGCAACGCGACAAACGACAGACGGATCCGGCCGCTATCAAGTAGGCTCTTCATGGGTTTTTCCTCAAGACGGAAACGGCGGTGGATCGTCATTCAGCGTTGCCGCAAACCTGCCGTGGCGCCCGACTGCTCGTCATAGATATCGGGGCGCCTGTCGCGCAGCAAGTGGTTGAAATCATTCAATTGGCGCGCGCGGCGCGTAGCCTTCACGTCTATGGGCGCCAGCAACACTTCCTCCTGGTCGACGCTGGCCGGCCCGGCGGCAGTCCAGCCTTGCGAATTCACGATCACGCTGCGGCCCACGAAGGTCTGCCCGCGCTCGGTGCCGATGCGGTCGGCGCACACCACTGTCAGGCCGTTGCTGTGGGCGCCGCCCATGGTCAGCGCATGGGCTATGACCGCTCCGTCGCGCGTCTGGCCCGGCATCGGCACCCAATTGGTCGGCACCGCCACGATATCCGCCCCGCGCAGCGCCAGCCGCCGGTAGACCTCGGGAAACCAGCCGTCGTAGCAGATCGCCACGCCGATGCGGCCCAGCTCGGTGTCGAACACCTGCAATCCCAGGTCGCCGGCCTCGAAGTACAGGTTCTCGTCGCCCCACAGATGCAGCTTGCGGTAGGTGCCCAGATAGCCGTCCGGCCCCGTGACCAGGGCGGAGTTGTAGAGCCGCCCGCCCGCCCGCTCGGAGATGCCCGCCACCAGATAGATGCCCAGGCGCTGCGCCAACGCGATCCATGCCTGCGAGCTGCGGCCTTCCGGCACCGGTTCGGCCAGGGCGTACGCTTCCTCGCGGCTTTCGAACATATAGCCCGTGTTGGCCAGTTCAGGCAGCACCACCAGCTGCGCGCCCTGGGCCGCGGCCATCTCCACCAGTTCGATGGAACGCGCAAGGTTGGCAGCCACCGCGCCGATCGCGGGCTCCATCTGCACGCTGGCCACCCAGGTCGCGGAGGCGGATAAACGATACCGATCCGACGCTTGCATGCGAGCTCCATACTCAGAAATTGAAAACAAAAAAGCCCCCGACCACGCATTGCGTGCAAGTCGGGGGCTTCCATAGCCAGACGATCAATTCAGACAGCAATTATTGCTGCGGGGTACTGCAAGCTGCTCAGGTCAATGTTGACCTTTCGCAAATAATAGGGAGGCGTCGCCTCCCAAAACAATCAGGGTTTTCCCGGATATAAAATCAGGGACCGGCCCGCCCTGAGCGGGCTCCCTAGGCGGGTCATCGGGGCGCTGCGTCAATGCGACGCAGCGGACTGTCCCGCGCGGCTTGGCATAATACGCGACCATGACCAAACCCGCAACGCATCACCCTCCTCTTGCCGCAGGCTGGCTGGCCAGCGCGCCCCCCATCCTGCCCCCTGCCCCGCGCCATTGGCTGTTCCGCCCGGGCGCGCTGACCGCCGGCTTGCGCCAGGTCGGCCAGGTGCGCCTGCGCGTGCTGGCCGAATACGCGGATGGCGCGCCGCTGGACGAAGCCCGGGCGATGGGCATCGCGCCCGGCACGCCGGTATGGATCCGCGAGGTGCTGATGTCGGTGAATGGCGTGGACAGCGTGCCCGCCCGCAGCCTGACGCCGCTGCGCGCGTCCCACGGCGCCTGGCAAGGCATGCGCCGCCTCCTGACCCGCCCGCTGGCGGACATGCTCTATCACGACAGCACGGTCGTGCGCTCGCCGTTCGCCTGCCGCCGCCTGGCCTCGCCGGTGCCGTTCCATGCGACCGCGCTGGGCGTGTTGCCCGCCGGACCGCACGACCGCGATGCGGGCCGCATCTGGGCGCGCCGCTCCGTGTTCTGGCGCCAGGGCCAGCCGCTGCTGGTGGCCGAGTGTTTCCTGCCCGCGTTCTGGGAGCTGGTGTCCGATCAGCCGGTGCCGCCGCTGGTGCCGCACCAACGCACGCCGCGCTGAGGAGCCGGCCTCAGCCTTCGTAGCGGCGCCCGCGCTCCAGCAGCTCGGGCGTGCCGATCACGGCGTTCAAGCCGTCGAAATCCAGCATGCCCTCGCGCCATGGCGCAGTGGTGCCGTGCGCGCGCAGACTGGCGTAATAGCCTTGCAGCGTGTGCGCCACGGCGCGCGCCGTGCCGCCCGGGAAGATCACGATGCGGAATCCCAGCGCGGTCAGGGCATCGGCGCTTTGCACCGGGGTCTTGCCTCCCTCCACCATGTTGGCGAGCAACGGCACGCGGTGCGCGAAGCGGCGGCAGGCCGCCTGCATCTGTTCAGGTGTGCGCAGCGCCTCGATGAAGAGCGCGTCGGCGCCGGCCTCCAGATACGTTTCCGCCCGGTCCAGCGCGGCCTCCAACCCTTCCACTGCCAGGGCGTCGGTACGCGCCAGGATCAGCGTCGACGCCTCGGTCCTGGCATCCACCGCGGCGCGCAGCTTGCCGCGCATCTCGGCAGCGGGGATCACGGTCTTGCCGTCCAGGTGGCCGCAGCGCTTGGGAAAGGTCTGGTCCTCCAGCTGGATCATGGCGGCGCCGGCGCGCTCCAGGCCGCGCACGGTGCGCTGCGTGTTCAAGGCGTTGCCGAAGCCTGTGTCGGCGTCCACGATAACGGGCGTGGCCACCCGTTCGGTGATGCGGGCCAGCGTGTCCTCGACTTCGCTGTACGTGGTGAGGCCAATGTCCGAGCGGCCCAGCCGCGTGTATGCGATCGAGGCCCCGGACAGGTACAGCGCGCCGAAACCCGCCTGCTCGGCGATCAGGGCGGACAAGGCGTCGTAGACACCAGGAGCCAGCACGGCGCCGGCGGCCAGCTGTGTTTTCAGGTTTTGCTTCATATCGATTCCTATGCGAGTTCGCGCCCGAGCAGTCCGGCGGCGGTCGCCGCGGCGATATGGCCCCCGGCCACCGCGCTGAGCAGACCGTTGCCGGAGAGATAGCCGGACACGTCGTTGCCCGATACGCCACGGGCCGCGCCGCCCGCGGCCAGCAGGTTGGGCAAGGCACTGCCCGCCTGGTCCAGCACGCGGCAATGCGCGTCGATGTCCAGGCCGCCTTGCGTATGGAACAGCGCGCCGGTCACCTTGACGGCGTGGTACGGCGCGTGCAGCGCGCGCTCGAAACGCCGGCCATGCGCATCGACGGCGCCGGGCGCCACGCTCGCGAGCGTTCCGCGCAGCGTGTCTTCGTCGCAGCCGATCAGGGCCGCCAGCGCCGCGAGGTCCGCGCAGGTCTTGAGCGCCTGTCCTGCTTCGGCCTGGACGAAGTCCGGAAAGCCGCGCGCCAGCGCCAGCGTGCGGTCGTCGAATACGTTCCAGGCCACGCCGCCGGGCTGCGCCAGCACATGGACCGCAGCTTCGGAGTAGCCGTGGGTTTCGTCGTGGAACCGGCGTCCCGCAGCATTGACCTGCACACCGCCATCCATCATCACGGCCCAGGAAATCAACGCGCCTTGCGGCGTGGCCCAGGAGCCGTGGCCCTGATAGCCGCCCAGGTCCGCCAGCCGCGCGCCCAATTGCGCGCCCCACGCGATGGCGCTGCCGTCGTTGCCGACATGGCCGCCATAGACGGCCTCGCGCATGGCCGGCAGGTATTCGCGCACCATCGCCGCATTGCCGCCAAACCCGTTGCAGGCCAGGATCAACACGTCGCAGCCGATCACGTCGATGGATCCGTCCGGCCGTTCGCAGCCTACCGCCGTGACGCGGCCGTCATCGTCCGTCCAGATCTGCCGTGCCAGGGCGCGGGTCAGCAGATAGGCGCCGGCCTCGGTGGCGGCGCGCTCCAGCGCGGCGACCAGGGCTGCGCCGGTGCGCTCGGGCAAGGTGTGCATGCGGCGGGCGGTATGGCCCGGGTACAGAAAGCCATCCAGCACCTCGAACCCGAGACCGTGGCGCGCCAGGTTGTCGACGGCGGCCGCGGACGCGCCCGCGTAGGCGGCAACCAGATGCGGCGCGGCCGTGCCGCCAGTCTTGGACTGAATGTCCGCCGCAAAGCGTTGCGCGTCGTCCTCGATGCCGGCGGCCCGTTGCGCGGCCGATCCGGCCGCCGGAATGAAGCCGGAAGACAGCGCGCTGGAGCCGCTGGGCGCGGCATCTCGCTCGATCAGCACGGTCTCGATGCCGGCGTCGGCCAGACGCAGCGCAGCGGTCAGGCCGCAGGCGCCCGCGCCGATGATGGCCACCGGCACATGCATCGCATCCGCGCCTGGCGCGGCGCCGCGCAGGACCTGGGGCGCGCTCACGAGGCCAGCCTGTCCAGGAAGTCGCGGCAGGACAGCACATCCGCCACGGTGCGCAGGTCCGCCAGCGCGGCATCGTGCATGGCCGGCGTGGGCGCGGCGCAGCCGTCGGCCAGCACCGCCACGTGGTAGTCGCGCATGTGGGCATCGCGCGCCGTGCTGGCGACGCCGCCGTTGGTGACGATACCGGCGATCACCACGCTGGAAATGCCCGCGCGCCGCAGCACCCAATCCAGCTGGGTGTTGAAGAAGGCCGAGTACGCCACCTTCCAGACCGACACGTCCACCAGGCCGTCCAGTTCGGCCACGTTGGCCTGTCCCTGCGAGCCGGCGACGAAATCGCCCTTGCGCAGGAACGGACGCAGCTGCCTCAGGTGAGGCGAGATCATGGGTTCGCCGTGCGCGTCCGGCCACAGGGTGAACTGGCTGGCCGCCACGAAGCCGCCCTGCTTCTTGAGCGCGCGAGCCACCGGCGCCACGCGGGCGGGCAAGGCGCGCGCCTGCGGGCTGACCGCGCCGCCGCGGTCGTAGGCGCCGCCTGGCGCGAGGAAATCGTTCTGCAGGTCGATGATGACCAGCGCGGTGCTGCGAGGATCAAAAGCGGACATGATGCGCTCCTATGCGGCCTGGCGGGCGATCAGCAGATTGCCCAGGGAATCGACCTGGCCGGCAAAGCCGGGCTCGATCCAGATCGTGGTGTCCGGCTGTTCCAGAATGGCGGGCCCCGCCACTTCGGCGCCCACCGGCAGGTCCAGCCGCGCATAGCGCACGGCGTCATGCCATTGCCCGCCATGGAAGACGGCCTGCGTGCCCAGCGCATCCGGCATCACGGTGCTGGTGGGCGCCAGCAACGCCAGATCGAACTTGGGCCGCTGGCCGATGCGTGCATAGCGCAGGTTCAGGATGCGCACCGCAATGCCTTCCAGGCTGCGGCCGAAGGCGGCGCGGTAGGCGCGCTCGAACGCAGCGCCTATGCCTGCGCGGTTCAGTTCACCTCGACCGATTTCGACCCGCACGGTGTGGCTCTGGCCCACGTACAGCATGTCCAGTTCGATGCTCTCGCGGATGCCCTCGAAGCCCACGCCGGCGGAATCCAGCCTTTCCTGGCAGGCCAGCGCCAGGCCGTCGATGCGTGCCAGCAGGTCGTCGGCGTCCAAGGCCGCCAGCGCCACGTTCAGGGTCTGCACGCCATCATGCCGCATGTCGGCCATGACGCAACCCAGGGCCGAAGTCACGCCGGGGTAACGCGGCACGATGCCGCGGACCGCGTCCACCTCATTCATCATGGCGCAGACGTGCAGCGCGCCGCCGCCGCCGAACGGCATGTAGGCGAACTTGCGCGGATCGTGGCCGCGCTCGATCGACACAACGCGAATCGCGCCCGCCATCTTGGCATTGGCCACGGTCAGGATCGCCTCGGCCGCGGCATGCACGTCCAGCCCCAGCGGCCTGGCCACGTGTTCTTCGATGGCGGCCCGCGCCAGCGCCACGTCCATGGTGGCGAGCAGCCCGCCGCCCAGCGGCCGCTCGGCCGCGATGCGGCCCAGCAGCACGTTGGCGTCGGTCACGGTGGGCCGGGTATTGCCCCGGCCGTAGCAGGCCGGTCCGGGCACGCTGCCGGCGGACTCGGGGCCCACCTGCAACAGGCCGCCCGCGTCCACGCTGGCGATCGAACCGCCGCCCGCGCCTATGGTTTCGATCTGGATCATGGGCGCGCGCACCACCATGCCAAAGTCGATGGCGGTCTGCGCCGACAACGAAGCTTCGCCGTCCGCCACCAGCGACACGTCGAAGGACGTGCCGCCCATGTCGCCGCTGACCACATTGGGAAAGCCGGCGGCGCGCGCGATGGCGGCGCAGGCGATGACACCCGCGGCCGGGCCGGACAGCGCGGTGCGCACCGGCACATCGCAGGCCGTCTGGCGCGACATCACGCCGCCGTTGCTCTGCACCACCAGCAGTTCGCCGCCGAAGCCGTTGTCCTTCAGGTCCGATTCCAGCCGGGTCAGGTAGCTACCGACCACAGGCTGCAGCGCGGCATTGAGCACGGCCGTGGAGCAGCGCTCGAACTCACGGATCTCGGGCAGCACCTCGGTGGCGGCAGTCACATTGCCGTTGGGCCACAGCGCGCGCACGCAGGCCGCGGCCTGGGCCTCGTTCGCCGGATTGGCGTAGGCATTGACGAAGAACAGGCAGACCGCCTCGCAGCCCTGCTCCAGCAACTGCCGGGCCGCCGCCTCGACCTGGGTCAGGTCCACGGGCGTATGCACGGTGCCATCCGCCAGCACCCGCTCCTCGACCTCCAGGCGCAGGTCGCGCGGAACGATGGGTTCGTAATTGCCGCGCAGGCCCCAGGTCTGGGGCCGGTCGCGCCGGCGCATTTCCAGGACATCGCGGAAACCCGCCGTGGTGATGATGCCGGTGCGCGCCACCTTGCGTTCCAGCAGCGCATTGGTGCCGACCGTGGTGCCGTGCACGATGGTGGCGATGGCGTCGGCGCCATCAGCCACGCGGGCGATGCCGTTCATGAAGCCGCGCGCTTCCTCGCCGCGGGTGGACGGCACCTTCACCACGCGAGCGCTGCCGCCCGCCTCGTCCAGCACGAATATATCGGTGAACGTGCCGCCCACGTCCACGCCTACGACCAAACCTTGTGCCGCGCTCATGCCGACTGCTCCTTCAGATTTCCACTTACGTAACCCATCTTGCGGTCGTGCTCGCGCGCCGACTGCGTGCGCGCGGCAGGCTCGCCATAGCCGCCCCCGCCGGGCGTTTCCAGGCGCACCCGGTCGCCGCGTTTGAGCTGGATGCCCAGCATCTTCGAGCTCATGGGCGGAGTCTGCCAGCCGCCGTCCTGCTGGTAGCGGAACACGTTCAACGCGGCCTCCTTGCCGCCGGCGATGCCCTTGGGCGCACTCCTGCCGCGTTCACCGAAGATGAAGGCCTCGGCGCTGTCTTCCAGCAACTCGATTTCATAGATGGCGCCCAAGCCGCCGCGATGCGCGCCGTCGCCCGCCGAATCCGGCCGCAGCGCCCATTGCGTAAAGCGCACCGGATAGGCCGCTTCCAGGATTTCCAGCGGCGGGATCGTCGCGGTGGAGATCGGCGCGTTGCCGTGGCTGAGCCCGTCGCCATCCGAATGGCCGCCATGGCCGCCGCCGAAGAAGCTGAACATCACCCAGCGCTGACCGCGCCGGGCCTCGTCGCTGCGGTAGCCGGCGATCGACAAGGCGTTGATGGTGCCGTAGGCCTGCGCCAGCGCGCGCGCGGGTTCGGCCTGGGCCATGGCGCAGAAGATCACGTCGATCATGCGCAAGATGGTCTCGGTATAGCCGCCGACCGGGCGCGGCCGGTCCGCCGAGATCACCAGGCCATCCGGCAGCACCACGTCCACCGCGTCCAGCACGCCGGCGTTGGCCGGCACGTCCGGGAACAGATGCTTCAAGGCCACGTAGCAGGCCGCGATCGCCGTGGCGCGGGAAATGTTCACCGGGCCGGCGCAGGCCGGCGAGGTGCCGGTGAAATCCAGCGTCAGGCTGTCGCCTTGAATTTTGAGCTTGAGCGCGATGCGCAGCGGCTGATCGCGCACGCCATCGTTGTCCAGCATGTCCTCGAAGGCATACTCGCCGTCCGGCAGGCGCGAGATATGGTCGCGCATCAGGCGGCGGGCGCGTTCGCGCAGCGTGCCCAGGGATTCCAGCACGGTGGCGTCGCCGTATTCATCGAGCAGGCTGTCCAGCCGGCCCGCGCCCAGTTCCAGCGCCGCCAGTTGCCCGTTCAGGTCGCCCCACAGGCTGTCGGGCAAGCGGGTATTGGCCTGCAGGATGGCGAGCACGTCCAGGTCCAGCACGCCCGCGCGCACGATGCGCACCGGCGGAATCTGCACCGCCTCCTGCCAGCATTCGGTGGCGGCGGGGTTGTAGTTGCCCGGCACCGCGCCGCCGACGTCGTGCCAGTGGGCGGCCGACGCCAGGAAGCAGAACAGCTTGCCGCCGCGGAACACCGGCCGCACCAGCTTGAAGTCGTTGGCGTGGGTGCCGCCTTCGTACGGATCGTTGAACAGCCAGACGTCGCCGTCGACCATGCCGCCGCGCCCCGCTGCCGCCTTGACCGCGGCCTTGACGGCAAAGGCCATCGCGCCGACGAACACCGGCAGGCCGGACTTGCCCTGCACCAGGGTGGCGCCGGTGGCCGCGTCGTACATGCCGTGGCAGGCGTCGTGGGCCTCGGCGATGATGGGATTGAACGCGCTGCGGTAGAGCGTGGCGTCCATCTCGTCGGCGATCTGTTCCAGGCGGCCCTTCAGGACCGCGAGTGTGACGGGATCAAGCATGATGTGATTCCTAATGAGTCTTGCGCTGTTTCAGCAGATTCAGCAGTCCGCCCGCCTGCACCATTTCCAGCAGGAAGGCGGGCACGGTGTCGCAATGCAGTTCCGAAGGTTCGCCCGCGGCGCGGCGGATGTGGCCGGCGACGGGATCCAGGGCGATGCGTTCGCCCTCTTGCAGGGTTTCGGCCTGCTCGCAGGTCAGCAGCAGCAGGCCCACGTTGAACGCATTGCGGAAATAGAGGCCGTTGAAGGATGGCGCCACCACCGCGGCGATGCCCAGGCGCACCAGCGCCGCGGCGGCCTGCTCGCGCGAGGAGCCGATGCCGAAGTTCGGCCCCGCCACCAGCACGTCGCCCGGTTGCGCGTTGCCGGCGAACTCGGGCCGCACCCGCTGCAGGCAATGGCGCGCGATCTCGTCAATGCCGAATTTCATGTAGGCGCCGGGCGCCAGCGCGTCGGTGTCGATATCCGCGCCCACGCGCCAGACGCGGTGCGTCGTAGACTGCTTGGTCATGCCATGAACTCCCGGGGGTCGGCGATGCGCCCGGCGACGGCGGAGGCCGCCACCGTGTAGGGCGAAGCCAGATAGACCTGGGCGGTTTCGGAGCCCATGCGCCCCTTGAAGTTGCGCGCCGTGGTGGCGATGACGCTGGCGCCGTCCGGGATCGAACCGCCATAGCCCGCGCAAGCGCCGCAGGAGGTCGCGAGTACCTCCGCCCCTGCCTCGCGCAGCACCTGCATCACCCCCTCCTGCTCGGCCTGGCGCTGGTCCTGCTGGCTGGCCGGCGCCACCATCAGGCGCATGCCGGCAGCCAGCCTGCGGCCGCGCAGCACGCCGGCCGCGGCGCGCAGGTCCTCCAGCTTGGCGCCGGTGCAGGCGCCGATGTAAGCCACCTGCACCGGCACGTCGCCATACTGGCCTACGTCGCGCGCATTCGCCGGACTGTGCGGCGCGGCGACTTGCGGCGCCAGCGCCGCGGCATCGAAATCGTGCCACTCGGCCTGCGCGCCCTCGTCGCTGCGCCAGCGCGCCAGATCGATTTCGTCCGTGACGCCCGCCTCGCGCAGATAGGCCGCGGTGGTTTCGTCCGGAGCGATCAGGCCTACCTGCGATCCCAGTTCGGCGCTCATGTTGGACAGGGTCATGCGTTCCTGCATCGACAAGGCGCGCACCGCCTCGCCGCAGAATTCCACGGCCTGGTAGCGCCCGCCGTTCATGCCGTAGCGGCCTATCATGCGCAGCATCATGTCCTTGGCGGTCACGCCCTGGGACAACTGGCCGTGCCAGCGCATCATCAGGGTCTGGGGCACCTTCACCCAGATCTGGCCGGTGACCGCCACGCCCAGCATCTCGGTGCTGCCGATGCCGAACATATAGGCGCCGAACGCGCCGCCGGTGGGCGAATGCGAGTCCCCGCCGACGCAGAACATGCCGGGCCGGATATGGCCGTGCTGCGGCACCACCACATGGCAGATGCCTAGCGAGTCGTAGACATTGGGCAATTGCTGTTCGGCCGCCCAATCGCGCGCGATGCGCACGATGCGGCGCGACTCGTCGTCGGATTCCGGCACGTAGTGGTCGATGACCAGCACGATCTTCGACGGATCCCACAGCGTGGCGCCCAGCTCCTGCAGCATGGGCTGCAGGCGGCGCGGACCGCTGGAATCGTGGAACATGGCCAGATCGACCGCACAGGTGACGATTTCGCCCTCGGCGACAGAAGCGCGGCCAGAGGCCGCCGCGATCAGCTTCTGGGCCAGCGTTTGAGGCTCGGCCATGGCTACATCCCGAGATAGGCCCGGCGCACGTCGTCGCTGGCCAGCAGTTCCGGGCAGGCGCCGCTATAGCGCACCGCCCCGTTTTCCAGCACGTAGGCGCGCTGCCCCATTTCCAGGGACTGGCCCACGTTCTGCTCCACCAGCAGGATCGCCAATCCCTCGCCATGCAGGCGTCCGATCAGGCCGAACAGCTCTTCGACCATCAGCGGCGACAGGCCCAGCGAGGGCTCGTCCAGGATCAGGAGGCGCGGCTCGGCCATCAGGCCGCGGCCGATCGCCAGCATCTGCTGTTCGCCGCCCGACATGGTGCCGGCCAGCTGCGCCAGGCGTTCGCGCAGGCGCGGGAAGATGTGCAGCACCTTCTCCAGATTGGCCGCGCGGCGCTCGCGCGCCCGGGTGAAGGAGCCCAGTTCCAGGTTCTCGCGCACGCTCAGGTTGGGAAACACGCGCCGGCCTTCGGGCACCTGGATCAGGCCGGCCTTGACTACCTCGCGATAGTGGCGGCCGGTCAGATCCTGCCCTTCGAAGCGCACCGTGCCGCCCCAGGGCCGGCACAGGCCGCACACCGTGTTGTTCAGCGTGGACTTGCCGGCGCCGTTGCTGCCCAGCAGCACCACGATCTCGCCCTGGTCCACCCGCAGGTCGACGCCGCGCAGCACTTCCATGCGGCCATAGCCCGCCCGCAACCCCTGGACTTCCAGCAACGCGCTCATGCCGGCGCTCCCTGCGCGGCCAGCCTGGCCGCCGCGCCCTGACCCAGATAGGCCTCGACCACCGCCGCATCGCGGGTCACTTCGCCCGGCGTGCCGGAGGCGATCAGCCGGCCTTGCGCCAGCACCCATACATGTTCGGCCAGGCTCATCACCGCGCGCATCACGTGTTCAATCATCAGCACCGTCACGCCGTCGTCGGCCAGCTTTTTCACCACCGGTATCATCTCGTCGATCTCGCTGGGGTTGAGCCCCGCCAGGACTTCGTCCAGCAGCAGCAGGCGCGGCCGCGTGGCGAGCGCGCGCGCCAGCTCCAGGCGCTTGCGCCCCGCCACCGTCAGGTCGGCCGCCGGCCGGTCCAGCAAGGCATGCAAGTTGACCCGCGCCGCGACCTCTTCGGCCGCGGCCAGCGCCTCGCGGCGATTGCCCAGGCGCAGGTGCGCGCCCACGGCGATGTTCTGGCGCACCGTCTGCGCGCCGAAGGGCTGCACGATCTGGAAGGTGCGGGTCAGCCCCAGCCGCGCCGATTCGTGGGGCGGGCGGCCGGTGATGTCCATGCCCGCGAAATGCACCGAACCGGCACCCGGCTTGAGAAAGCCGGACAGCAGGCCGAACAGCGTGGTCTTGCCCGCGCCGTTGGGACCGACCAGCGCGGTCAGCGAGCCCTGGCGCACGTCCAGGCTGACGTCCTGGACCGCTTTCAGGCCGCCGAAGGTGATGGACAGATTGCGCGCTTGCAGCAGGATCTCAGGCACGGGCGCGCTCCTTGGCACTGAACAGCCGGCCCAGCGCCTGGCCGCCGCCGGTGATGCCGCGCGGCAGGAACATCACGATCACGATGAGCACCACGCCGTATATGACCATGCTGATGCCCGGCAATTCGCCGAACAGGTTGCGCGTCAGGTCGCTCAAGGCATGCAGGGTCACCGCGCCCAGCAGCGGCCCCCACAAGGTACCCAGGCCACCCACGATGGCGCCCACTAGCGCCTCCACCGACACCGCCGAGCCAAACGCGATGCCTGGATCGATGTACTGGAACACCTGCACGTAAAAAGCGCCCGCCGCGCTCATGAAAGCCGCCGACAAGGCGATGCCGCCCAGCTTGACCCGCAGCGGATTCACGCCGATGGCGCGCGCCGCATCTTCGTTGTCGCGCACCGCCTGCAGATAGGCCCCGAAGCGCGAATGGCGCAGCCACGCGGTCACCACCAACGCCAGCAGCACGAAGCCCAGCAGCAGATAGATATAGCCGCGGCGCGAACCGAACTGCATGTTGGCCACGCCCTCTTGCAGCGGCACCATCAGCCCCACCCCGCCCCCGGTGAACGACACCGACAGCGCCAGGATGCGGAACACTTCGGCGAACGCCAACGTCACCAGGGCGAAGTAGGAGCCCTTCAGGCCGTAGCGGAACGTCAGCCCGCCCACCGCCAGGCCGACCAGCGCGCCCAGCGCGATGGCCATGGGCAAGACCAGCCAGGGATTGATGCCCAGGTTCAACTGGCCCAGCGCCTGGGCGTAGGCGCCCACGCCGAAGAACAGCGCGTGGCCGAACGACAGCTGGCCGCCATAGCCGCCCAGGATGTTCCAGGCCTGCGACAGCAAGGCCGCGTACAGCGACATCATCACGAAGGTCAGCGCCACGCCCGAGTTCATCAGTGCGGCGGCGGCGGCCAGCGCCGCGCCGAACAGCGCGATAGTCAAAAGATCCTTGCCCATGGTCAGCCCCTCGCCCCGAACAGCCCCTGCGGGCGAAACAGCAGCACCGCGATGAAGATCGCGAATATGCCCATCTGGCCCAGCGAGTCGCCCAGGAACAGGCCCCCGATGGACTCCACCACCCCGATCAGCAGGCCGCCGACCAGCGCGCCGACAAAGCTGCCCATGCCGCCCAGCACCACGATGGTGAAGGCCACCAGCACGAAACCGCCGCCGACCTGCGGATTCACGTAATAGGCCGGCAGCAGGAAGCAGGCCGCCGCGCCCAGGCAGGCCATGCCGATGCCGAAAGACAGCGCGTAGACTTTCTCCACGTCGATGCCCATCAGCTTGGCGCCCTGCTTTTCCTTGGCCACCGCGCGGATCGCCCGGCCCAGGTCGGTGCTGCGGATGATCCAGAACAGCACGGCCGCCACCGCCAAGGCGCCGCAGAAGGCGATGACCTTGGGCAAGGCGATCATGGCTGGCCCGATCTCCACCGTGGACAGCGTGTAGGCCGTGTCGATGGTGCGCGTGTCCGACTTGAACCACACCAACGCCAGGTTTTCCAGCACGATGGCCAGCCCCAGCGTCACCAACAGGATGTTCTCGTCCTTGCCATGGCTGGCACGGTTGATCACATAGCGCTGCAAGGCATAGCCCAGCGCGAACATGCCGGCCACCACCAGCGGCAAAGCCGCGTAGGGATCGATGCCGAGGCGGTCCTTCAGCAGGTACACGGCGTACAGCGCCACCATCAACGCCGCGCCATGGGCGAAGTTGATGATGTGCAGCACGCCGTAGATCAAGGTCAGACCCAGGGCGATCAGCGCGTACACCGCGCCCGTGGTCAGACCGTTGAGCACCGAGGAAAAGAGGATGGCGGGATCGAGCACGCTCAGGCCTTCAGCGGGAAGATGGCGTCAGCCTGGCGGTAGTCGGCCGGAATGACGACCTTGATGTCGCCGCCGATCACCTGCGTCAGCAAGGGCTGCGCGCCCGTGTTCTGGCCGTTGACGAACTTGGTCGGGCCGTAGGGCATGATGTGGTCGGAGAACGTGCTGGAACCCAGCGCGTCGATGATGGCGGCGCGGTCGGCCGACTTGGCGCGTTCCAGCGCATCGGCCAGCAGCAGCACCGAGGTGTAGGTCATGAAGACCTCGTAGCTGAAATACGCGCCCTTCTCCTCGACGCGCGCCTTCAGCGGCGCGACGCGCGCGTCCTTGGGGTTGAACCAGTGGTTGCAGTCGAGGATGCCGTTGGCGATGTCCGGGAATTCCTTCAGGAACTTGTAGCTGGAGGCCGCGCCGCCCAGCACCGAGTAGATCGCCTTGGGCTGCACCTTCTGCTGCTTCATGGCGCGCAGCAGCAAGGCGTATTCGTTGTAGTAGTTGGCCGGGATCACGATGTCCGGATTGAGGGACTTCATGCGCAGCACGATGTTGTTGAAGTCGCGGGTCGGATTCGGGTGCTTGACCACGTCCTTGACCTCGAAGCCGTGCTGCGGCAACGCCTTGGACAGCAGCGCCGCGGTGCCGGTGCCGAACAGCGAGTCCTCGTGCACGATCATCACGGTCTTGGCCGGCTTGCCCGCCGCGTCGTTGAGCGCCGCCAGGTCGGTGATGGCGCGTTCGCTACAGGCGCGGTAGCCTGGGCCGAAGCGGAACGTGTTCTTCAAGCCGCGCTCGACGATCTGGTCGGCCACGCCCACGTCCACCACATGCGGCAGGTTGTACTTGGCAGCGGTCTGGGTGGTGGCCAGGCAGATCGCCGAGGCGTAGGCGCCGACGATGGCCGACACGCCCGCCTCGTTCATCTTTTCGACCTCGGCCGAACCCGCCTCGGGCCGCGACTGGGCGTCGCCGAGCACTGCCTCCAGCGGCGCGCCGCCCAGCGACTTGATGCCGCCGGCCTTGTTGATGTCCTCGATCGCCAGCAAGGCGCCCAGGCGGCATTGCTGGCCCGAATAGGCCAGCGCCCCGGTCACCGGATGCAGGATCCCGACCTTCACCGGCTTGGCGCCCTGGGCGCGGACCACCCACGGCGCCGACACCATGGCGGCTGCGGCGGCGGATTGATAGAGGAAAGTGCGGCGCGAATTCATGGGCGATCTCCGAGGGTTCAATGGAATTGGGCGGACAGCTCTTCGCTGACCCATACCTTGGCGTCGATGCTGCCGACGCGTGACAGCTGCAATTGGTACTGATAGCGATCCGGCCGGTACAAGCCCTGCAGCAGCTGCACGGGCCGGTCGTTCACGTCGCGCACGATGCGCGTCACGGCCAGCAGCGCGGAGCCCACGGCCACGTCCAGATGACGGGCCACCTGGGCGTCGGCCAGCCGCGCCGAAATGGTCTGGGTGGCGCCGCCGAATTCCACGCCGGCGGCCTCCAGCAGCATCAGCAAGGGCTCGCGCTCCAGGTCTTCGCGGGTGAAGTCGGCCACGGCCTGCGGCACGTAGGTGGTGATGTGGGACAGCGGCCCGGCCTCGGTGCTGCGCACCCGCAGGCTCTTGTGCACCGGCGCGCCGGGCGCGAGGTCGAGCGCCTCGGCCACCACGGGCGGCGCCGACACCAGGGTGCTGTCCAGCACCTGCACCGAGGTGCGCAGGCCCATGTTGACGATGTTTTCCAGCAGGCCGGTCAGATGCGCCTTCTGCGGCGGATTGGCTTTGGGCGCGCTGGCCGGGTTCGCCGCCGCGCGCAGCGGCCAAGTGCCCAGGCCGGGCCGGCGCGACACCAGTCCGTCGGCCACCAGCATCTCCATGGCCTTGCGGATGGTGATGCGGGCCACGTCGAACTGGTCGGCCAGCGCGTGCTCCCCGGGCACGCCGTCCTGATCGAAACGCCCCTCCTGCACCTGTTCGCGCAGGACGAGATAGATCTGGTGGTACTTCGGTAGCGGTAGTGAGGTTCCCATGACGGGAACTCTAGGAGTGTCCTAATGTACCGTCAATGGAACAAATGGCATTGGCGGTTGTTCTATCGGGAAAACACTGAGGGCGCGGACTCGATGCGGTTGCGCCCGCGCTGCTTGGCGTAATAGAGCGCGCGGTCGCTGCGGCTGAGCGCCAGCTCGGCGTCCGCATCCAGGGTGTGCATGGTCGAGATACCGATGCTGACCGTCAGCGGAATGTGCCGGTCGTCGCCCAGGGAAAACGGCGCGGCCGCGATGCGCTGCTGCACGCGCGCAGCGAAAGCGTGCGCGCGTTCGATGTCGGTGTCGGGCAGCACCACGGCGAACTCCTCGCCGCCGATGCGTCCCACCAGGTCGACCGCCCGCAGCTGGGCCCGCAGCGTGTTGGCGAAATGCTGCAGCACGCCGTCGCCGATGGCGTGGCCCCAGGTGTCGTTGATGCGCTTGAAATGGTCCAGGTCGCACATCAGCACGGCGGCGCAATCGCTGCCCTGCCGCTTGATCCGCGCCAGTTCCGCCGCGATGCGGGACATGAAGTGGCGGCGGTTCGGCAGCGTAGTGAGGGCGTCGGTAGCGGCGAGTTCACGCAGTTCAAAGTCGGCGCGCTTGCGGTCCGTGATGTCGGTCACGAAGCCGTGCCACACCACGGATCCGTCTGGTCCCTTGCGCGGGCTGGCCTCGCCCTGGCGCCAGCGCAGGCCCTGCTGCGGCAGGCAGACGCGGAACTCCAGGTGCCAGGGCGTCTGCGCCGCGGCCGCGGCCTGCAGCGAGGCGTGGTAGATGGCCAGATCCTCGGGGTGGACGCGCTGTTCGATCGCCGCCGGGCTGGTGCGGACATCGTAGGGCGTCAGTTCGAACATGTCCCAGATACCGGCGCTGACGTACAGGAAGCGCGACCCGCCCTCGGGCCGCTGGCCGCACTGGAACACCATGCCCGGCACGGCGTCGGTCAGGTTGACCAGCAGATCCGCCGTGCGCCGCAAGCGTTCCGACATCGCGCGCATGGCGCTGATGTCGGTAGTGGTGCCCATCATGCGCAAGGCCCGCCCCTGCGCATCCCGGCTGACGACCTTGCCGCGGCTGCAGATCCACTTGTAGCTGCCGTCCTTGCAGAGGATGCGATGCTCGACCTCGTAGCTTTCGGTCTTGCCTTCGAAATGCGCCTGCATGGCGGTGCGCACGTAGTCGGCGTCGTCCGGATGCAAACGCTTGTAGGAGTCTTCGATGCGGTTGGTGACTTCGGATTCGGCGTAACCCAACAGGGCCTTCCAGCCCGGCGAATACGTGATTTCACCGGTTACGACATTGCGGTCCCAGATGCCCGTGCCGCTGCCGGCGATGGCCAGGGACAGATTGCGCGCCTCGGTGCGCCAGCTGTCTTCCGCCGCCCGTTCCGCCGCCAGGGCCTGGCGCTTCTCGACCGCCGCGACGGCCAGTTCGGCAAAATCGTGAAGGGCATCCAGGTCCTCGTGGCTGAAGTCCCGCGGCTGGCCGTGCAGCAGGCGGAACGTGCCCAAGCGGCGGCCATCGCAGGCGCGCAGCGGGCTGTCCACGGAAAAAGGGATGGATCCGGGCTCGGTAGCGGCCGCAGGCAGAGCGCCTGCCTGGGCCTGCCAGACGCCGTCGGCGTCGCTGCAGGCCACCAGCGCCATGTCCACGCCGAAATGCCGCTGCGCGAGACGGGCGAGCCGGTCCAGGGGACCGTCGAGCCCGGTTTGCACACTTTCCGCGCCGCCGGCGGGCGCGCATGCAGGGGGAACGTCACCTGTAGCTGGCATTTCTGGACCTGATTCAACACTGGGTTCATCGACATGGCCATGCCGGTGGCCATGACTGACATTTTGTCACGCTCTGCACCAAAATAGCATCATTTTGAACGATATGATCACCGGCCTATGGAACACCCTATCCGCGTGCCCCCAGGCTGGCTGCAACGCGCCTGGCTTCTGCTCCTGGCCTTCCTGATTACCCTCTACTGCGGCGCTGCCAGCGCCCAGGCGTTCGACCGCCAGGCGGAGAATGCGCGCTACCGGCAATGGCTGGAGGACTTCCGCTCCGACCTGCAGCGTCTGCGGCAATCGCCCGATCCGGCCAATGCCGATATCGACCGCCTGTTCGCCAACACCGTCGCGCCCGGTTCGCGCGGCACCCAGCTGGTCAAGACGCTGGCCGCCGCCCCGGGCGACTCGACCAGCGGCGAGATCCACTACGTGGGCTTCCAACGCGTCTTCCTGGCCGCCCTGGCCGATGCGGTGGTGGCAGGCGACGGCGGCGACTACCCGGAGACGCAGGCCAAATACCAGCAACATGTACTGCGCGTGCGTTACATGCATGTGGACGGCGGCGGCCGTCTGGAGAGCTATTTCAACGACCCGGAGGTCTTCAAGCCCTACCGCCTGCCCGCTCCCGGCACGCTGGAGCGCGATGCCTATCCCTTCCTGCTGTTCGAGGAACACGAGGGCAAATTGCGGTTGGGCGGCGTGTCCAAGGAATTCTGGGACCTGGTGAGGTTCATGGATGCGCTGCAATATGCATAAACGACTGGTCCTGATGCTGGCCGCCATCGCGCATGCCGGCCCGGCGCTGGCGGCCTGCGGCCCCGCTTCCGTCGATTTCACCGCGCCCGTGGCGCTGACGGCAGTGCCCGTCTCGGTCGGCCTGGGCGGCGACCGCGTGCTGCTGGGCCGCCAGGGCGAACGCGTTGCCGCCCGCAACCACCCCGTATGGGTCGAGGAAACGGGCGACCCGCTGCCCCGGACCTGGCTGGACAAGGTCGATTGGTCCGCCTACCGGCTGGACAGCGTCCAACACGCGCCCGCCAGGCTCTACTTCGACGGCGATGGCCGACTGTGCCGTGCAGAGTCCTACGACATCGCCCGGCGCGGTGACGCCACGCCCTTCCTGTCGGGCGGCTATACGCTGGAGTACGACGGCGCTGGCGCGCTGACTCGCGTGGTCGAGTACGAGCAGACCGCCGTCCGCCGGCCCGCCGCCTACGCGGCAAGCCGCCAGACCTGCCTGAAACGCGATGCCCGGGGTGCGTTGACTGCCTTCATCGATGACGCTTGCGACGACAAGCAGGAACCGGCCGCCGGCCGGTTCTATGCGCGCGATGCCACGGGCCGCTTGCTGCGCGCCATCGATACGACCTCGCAAGGCGGCGCGTTCCAGGTCCAGACCTACGATGTGCAAGGCCGGCCGCAACAGCGCTATCTGCGCCGCCATTCCCCCGGGGAAAACGGCAAATCCTACGCCTATGCCGAGATCGCATCGCGGGACTCCCGCCCCTATCCGCTGCGGCGGGAAGAGCTGAACCAGCTGTCCACCGAGGTCCCGGGCAATGAATGGCGCATCGTCAGCATCGCCGACGAGGTGCCGCTGGACGACTCCGACATGCAATCCTGGGATCCGAACACGCAAACCATCCTGGCCCAGGGGGTGACCGACGCGCAAGGCCGCTCGCCGCTGGCGGCGGACGCCCAGGAACGCGTGTGGCAGGCCATGCACGACAAGCCTGGCAGGATCTTCTGGTATTCCGACCTGATGAGCCGGGTGCTGCTGCTGCCCGCGATGGACGAGGCCCGCTGGCGCGCCTGCGCGGATCCCGCGAATCAGGCCGTCGACGCCTGCGGCTGAACCGCTCAGACCGCCCGCGGCGGCGTGTCCGCCGCCATGCGCAACAAGGCCATCGGCATGGGACCGCAGGCGACGAACACCACGAACCCGATCAATACGTGCCGCGCAGCGTCAACATCCAGTTGCGCGGCGCGCCATACCAGTTGCCGCCATCCGCCCCGCCTACGCGTTCGTAGTAGACCTTGTCGAACACATTGTTGGCGTTGAGCGTCAGGGTCCAGCTGGGATCGAACCGGTATTGCGCCATCAGGCCGAACACTGCGTGGCCGGACTCTGTGAACTTGTAGGGTGAGGCCTTGCCATCCGGCGCATAGACCGACCCGGAGACGAAAGTGGAACTCTGCATGACGGCATTGCCGCCGACGCGCCAGCGCGACAACGAGCCGGGCAGCGTATAGGCCGTGGAGAATTTGAACAGATGCCGCGGGGTGATCGAACTGAACACCGTATCGTCGCTCTTGTCCTTGGAATTATTGAAGGTGTAGCCCAGCGCAATCTCCCAACCCGGCGTGACTTCGCCGCCTATCTCCAGGTCCACGCCGCGGCTCACGACCTTGCCCTGCGCCTGGTAGCAGCAGCTGCCCGCCCAGACGTCGTAGGATTCCGGGTAGCGCCGATCGAGCACGCCAGTGCCGGTGCGCTCGACATTGAACAGGCTGAGCGTGGCATTGAGGCGGCCATCCATCAGTTCGCCCTTGATGCCGGCTTCGTAGCTCTTCCCCCTGATGGCGGGCAGCGACGTGCCTGGCGCCGGTCCGGATTTCAGCAAGCCCTGCGGCTTGTGGATGGCCGAATAACTGACATAGGCCGACCAGGCGTCGTCCAGGTCGTAGATGATGCCGCCATAGGGCGTGGTCTTGCTCGGCTCCTCATAGTCCGTGCGCGAAGTTACGGCCCAACTGGAACTGGCGTCCTTCCGGTTCGACACGGTCTGGAAGAACTTGTAGCGGCTCACGCGGGCGCCGGCGATCAGGTGCAGACGCGAGGTCGGGTTGAAGCGCACCAGGCCATACAGGCCTTTTTGCTCCTGGCCCCAGGGTTCGTAGCGCGTGGTCAGCGGCACGTTCATGTCTGGATTCCAGGCGTTGCGGTCGAACGCATTGACTGGCACCATCCAGTTGTCCACCGGCTTGCCGGTGTTCCAAGTGCCCTCCACGCGCTGCCAGTCCACGCCCAGCAAAATCTCATGGGCCTGTCCGAACAAATCGAAGCCGCCGCTGAGATTGGCGTCGAACAGGTTCTGCTTGTTGTCCATGACATAGCGGCCGCCGCCCCAGGTGGCCCCCGAGCCGTCCAGCGGACCGATGGCGCCATAGGCAAAAGCGGTGGTCGAACGCGTGTCGCTGCGCTCTTGCGTGTAATTGAGCCTGAGGCGCCAGCGATCCGAAAAGCGCTGATCGAGCTGAGCGAACATCTGCCTGGTTTCGGTCGATGCCAGCGCCCACGGCTGGGTCAGCGAAGCCGAGCGCGACAGGCCCAGGTCTCGGCCGTCGGCGTAGCGCGGCACGCCATCGCCATTGCCGCGCTCACGGTTTTTCGTGTAGCTGCCACCCACAGTCAGCAACGTGTTGCGCGTGAGATCGGCTTCCAGCACGCCATATACCTGAGGCGATTCCGTGCTCCGGTTATCCAGGAAGGAGTCGCTGTTTCCGTACACGGCCACGGCACGGCCGCGCAGCCGCCCGTCGAAACCTAGAGGACCGGTGGCGTCGATCATGCTTCGGTAGTTGTCCCAGCTGCCCGCCGAGGCCTCGACGATCACCTGCGATTCAGCCAGCGGCTTCTTGCGCACCAGGTTGACGATGCCTCCCGGATCGCCCATTCCTCCCAGCAGGCCCGAAGCGCCGCGCATGACTTCAACCCGATCGTAAAACGCAAGATCCTGGCCCGCGTCGTAGGTATACGCGCCCAATGCCAGCGGCGCGCCCCCGTCGATCTGCATGCTGGTGATCTGGAAGCCGCGGGAATAGAAATTGAACGAGTTGTAGTTGGCGCGCTGCACCGTGATGCCGGCGGCCTGCTCCAGCGCGTCGCTGACACTGACGAGATGCTGATCTTCGATCTGCTGGCGAGTGACCACCGACACGGACTGCGGCACTTCGCGGAAGGCCAGATCGGTCTTGGACGCGGTGCTGGTGACGCGGCTGGTATAGGAGCCGGTGCCTTCCGTGGTGCCGTCTTCGGCGCGCCGCGCGGTCACCGTGATGGCCGACAGCGTGGCGGCATCCAGATTGTCCGGCTCGCGCTCGATCACGGCCTTGCCGTTCTCCACCACGGCGATCAGACCGCTGCCAGCCAGCAGGCGGTCCAGCGCTTGCTGCGCCGTCAGCCGTCCGGCCACGGGCGGCGCTGTCTTGCCGGCAACCAGCGCGGGGTCATACAGGAGTTCCATGGACATCTGGCGTCCGACCTCAACCAACGCCTCATGCAGAGGTTGCCGGGCCGAATTGATGATGACAGCGGTCTCGGCAGCCGGCGCAACGGCGGGAACGGCCGCCATGGAAATCAGCGCGAGGGACAGCCGTCCCAGCAGAAAGCGTGCGCGCGCAGGCTGGCGGCGGGTGCGGAAAGACAAAGGGGGCATGAGAGATTTGTTCCAACGGATTCAACGCGGCTCGCGGTTGCAAGCCGGCACTCATCGATAACGAGTGCGGAACGATGGAAATCCCTGAAGCGCCAGAGCGCGAATATTGCAATATTCTGTAACTACGGCGCCGGCGTCAGCACGTGGCCGCCTTGCGCGTCAGTCCGCACGCGCACCGGCGCGATGCGGGGCAGCAGTTCAAGCAGGCTGCCGGGGGAGTCCACATTCAACGTGCCTGATACTCTGACCTGCGCCAACCGCGCGCCCTCTAGCCGTATGACAAAAGGGGCGTAGCGGTTCAACTCGGCCACCGCCATGGGCAACGGTGTGTTGTTGAAAACGATCCGGCCCTCGCGCCAGGCCGTGACGGAAGCCACATCGACTGCTGCGGCCGGCGTGAGCCCATCAGCGCTCGCGAGCAGCCCTTCGCCCGGCCCCAAAGTTTCCCGTCGCCAGAACGCCCAGCCGCCGGCCCGGACTTCGACCGAGCCGGCAGCTACCGCAACTTCGGTGACGTGGTCCCGCCTGCGGACATTGAACCGCGTGCCGGTCACCTGCACGGTCGCCCGGCCGGCGTGCACGATGAAGGGGCGCGACGCATCAGCGGACACCGAAAAACTGGCCTCGCCCACTTCCAGTTCGACCTCGCGGCGGTCCGGGTAAAAACGCACCACGGCCCGGCTGTCCGTATTCAAGTCAATTGAAGAGCGATCGGGCAGGAGCACGGTGCGGCGCTGCCCATGTGCGCTCGTCAAGACCTGTTCGAAGTTCGCCGGGCTCTGCCAGTGCATGCCTATGCCGAGGCCGCCGACGGCCAGCGCGCCAGCGCCGGCCAGGACCCAGAGCAGCGCGCGGCGCCCGCGTCCGGAAGATCTTCCAGACGATTCTGGCGGCACGCCGGCCAATGCACGCAAGCGCTCATGTCCCGCCTGGCCCGTGCTATCCCAAAGTTGCTCCAGCAGCGCATATTCCTTGCGGTGCTCCGGGTCGGCCTGCAACCATGCGTCGAATTCCCGGCGGTCCGCGCCGCCCATGCGTCCGGACCGCGCGCGCGCGAACCACGCCGCCGCGGCGTCGCGAGGGTCGTTGTAGAGGCGAGGATCCAAGGGAGCGTTCATCGGGGGAAGTGTTAGGCCGGATTCAGCCCGAGACACCGTTTTGCAGGACATCACGCAGATGGCGCATGGCACGCATGATATAGCGTTCGACGGTATTGAGTGAAAGCCCCAACCGGGCAGCGACCTCGGTTTGGGTCAGGCCGTCGATGCGGTGCCAGATGTATGCCTGGCGGCATTTTTCGGGCAACTGCCGCAACGCGGCGTCGATCGCATGCGCGAGCTGGATGCCATCGAGCTCGACAGTGACATCGGCCGACTGCGGATGCTCGTGCTCGGCCAGGTCGTGCAGCGGCACGCCGGCGCGCTGCCCGAGCTTGCGCAGATTGCTCACCAGATTGTTGCGGCTGGCTTGGTACAGGTAGGCGCAAGGATCGGCCAGCGCGGCCCCCTGCCGCTTCAGCATGCCCAGCGCGGCTTCTTGCAGCGCATCCTCCGCCTCTTGCGGCGACTCGCTACGGCGCGTCCAGTCGCGGAACATCGTCGCGTACTTGGCGAGCCAGGTACTGGGCTGGGGGGGCATCGGCACTTGCGGTGGGAGCAGTCGAAACAGGCTGCATCATAAATGATAACAACTCTCATTTCAAAATCATCCGCATTGCAGCGTTGCGTCCGGCGCGAGCGTGCGCTCCTGCTACCGCGCGTATGCGCTCATCCAGCGGCATGAGCGCCCTTCCTCACTCCGGCGTCAGCGCCAGGCTTGCGGCTCGACGCTGACCTCGCCCTTGTCGGCCGAGAAATACACCACGCCGTCGGAGATATTGGCGTTCAGCCGCATGGTGCGCTCGGCGAGCTGGGCCAGGGCCCTGGTCTGGTCCGACGGCAGGTTGACGATCTTCAGGTTGCGCGTGCGCTCCAGCTTGTTCTTCACGCCGTCCCACCAGATCTTGCTGGCGGAGCCGCCGTAGCAGTACACGATGACCTCGTCGGCGCGGCCGCAGGCGCGCAGGATGCGGCGCTCTTCGGGCTGGCCGACTTCGATCCAGAGCTTGACCGCGCCGGTCAGGTCCTTGACCCACAGGTCGGGCTCGTCGGTGTCGCTCAGGCCCTTGGTGAAGGCCAGATCCTCCTGCGCATGCAGGGCGTAGGCGACCAGCCGCACCATCATGCGCTCGTCGGTTTCCGAGGGATGGCGGGCGACCGTCAGCGTATGGCTGCCGTAGTAGTGGCGATCGGTATCGGCGACGTTGAGCTCGGCCTTGTAGATGGTGGCGCGCAGGGCCATGGCGAAAATCCGTTGTATGTGGCGAATTGCTGAAGGCCGCCATGATAACGCCTGCAGCCCTGCGGCACGGGGACGGACCGCTGCGCCCACCCTGGCGGCGCTACACTGGCCGCCTGTGCCCAGCTATGCCCGCCACCGGACCCCGCCCATGACCGCCACCGCCGCCCTGCTCGCCTTTACCCTGGCCGCCGCCATCCTGACCGTCACGCCCGGCATGGACAGCGCCCTGGTGCTGCGCACCGCCGCCGTCGAAGGCAGCCGCCGCGCCCTCATGGCCGGCCTGGGCGTGGCCACGGGCTGCCTGGCCTGGGGCGCGGTCGCGGCGTTCGGCCTGGGATCGCTGCTGCTGGTCTCCACCCTGGCCTACGACGCGCTGCGCCTCTGCGCGGCGCTGTACCTGTTCTATCTGGGCCTGAAACTGCTGTGGGGCACCTGGGCCGGAAAGCAGGCCGACAAACAGGCCGCGCCCGATGCAGCCCGGCCCGCGCCGGCCGCCGCCAGCGCCGGCGGCTGGTTCGTGCGCGGCTGCCTGACCAATGCCCTCAATCCCAAGATCGGGATCTTCTACATCACCTTCCTGCCGCAGTTCATTCCCGCGGGCGAGAACGTGCTGCGCTTCAGCCTGCTGCTGGCAGGCATCCACGCGGTGCTGGGCATACTGTGGTTTGCGCTGCTGGTGGCCGCGACGCGCCCGCTGGCGCGCTGGCTGTCGCGGCCAGCCGTGATGCGCGGCCTGGACCGCATGACGGGCGCGGTATTCATCGCCTTCGGACTGAAGCTGGCGCTGGAGAAGCGCTAGTATCAGCCCCCGCTGAGGCCATCCGCGCACACCCGCGCGGATATTTCCAGCCGCCAGCACCCAGCCGGCGGCTTTCCGCCTCAGTAGACGCCGATGGGATGGCGGGCCACGAAGTGGCCCTCGCCCACGGCGACCAGCGGCTCGACCAGCGGATCGTCGCCCAGCTTGCGCATCGGGCTGGGGATCTCGTCGACCAGCAGCGAGCGCTCGCGGTGGCGGCGCTGCGGATCGGCAATGGGCACCGCCGCCATCAGCTTCTTGGTATAGGGATGCTGCGGGTTCTCGAAGATGGCCCGGCGCGGACCGATCTCGACGATCTGGCCCAGGTACATCACCGCCACCCGGTGGCTGACGCGCTCGACCACCGCCATGTCGTGCGAGATGAACAGGAACGACACGCCCAGCTCGCGCTGCAAGTCCAGCAGCAGGTTGACGATCTGCGCCTGGATCGAGACGTCCAGCGCCGACACCGATTCGTCGGCGATCACCACCTTGGGGTTCAGCGCCAGGGCGCGCGCGATGCAGATGCGCTGGCGCTGGCCGCCGGAGAACTCGTGCGGATAGCGGTCGATCATTTCCGGCAGCAGGCCGCACTTGTCCATCAGCCAGCGCACCCGGTCCTGCGCCGCCTGGCCGCGTGCCACGCCATGGATCAGTAGCGGCTCCATGATGGAATAGCCCACCGTCATGCGCGGATCCAGCGAGGCGAACGGATCCTGGAAGATGAACTGGATGTGCTGGCGCAGGGTCTGCATGGCGCTGCCGCGCAGCGCGCCGATGTTCTTGCCGTCGAATTCGATGCTGCCGGCCTTGCTCTTGACCAGTTGCAGCAGCGAACGGCCGGTGGTGGTCTTGCCGCAACCCGACTCGCCCACCAGCGACAAGGTCTCGCCCGGATACAGGTCGAAGCTGACCTTCTCCACGGCATGCACGCGCTTCTGCACCCGGCCCAGGATGCCGCCGGTGATGTCGAAGCTGGTGGTCAGGTCGCGGACCTTCAGCACCGGGCCGTTTTCGCGGCGCACGGTGGAAGGCGCCGCGACGGGCGCGGCGGCCGCTTCCGGCAGGGCCTTGGCGTCGTCCACGCGCAGCAGCGGGAACGGCGCGGGTTCGTCCGTGCCGTGCATGGCGCCCAGGCGCGGCACCGCCGACAGCAGCGCGCGCGTGTAGGCGTGCTGCGGACGGGCGAAGACCTGGTCCGAGCCGCCCTCTTCCACCTTGTCGCCGCGGTACATGACCAGCACGCGGTCGGCCACTTCGGCCACCACGCCCATGTCGTGCGTGATGAAGATCACGCCCATGTCCATTTCTTCCTGCAGCTGGCGGATCAGCTGCAGGATCTGGGCCTGGATCGTCACGTCCAGGGCGGTGGTCGGCTCGTCGGCGATCAGCAGCTGGGGCTTGCACGACAGCGCCATCGCGATCATGACGCGCTGGCGCATGCCGCCCGAGAGCTGGTGCGGATAGCGGTCCAGGATGGCGCGGGCCTCGGGGATGCGCACGCGCTCCAGCATGCGCAGCGTTTCGGCGCGGGCCGCGGCCGCGTCCAGCCCCTGGTGCAGCTGCAAGGCTTCGGCAATCTGGTTGCCGGCCGTGAAGCTGGGGTTCAGGGACGTCATGGGCTCCTGGAAGATCATGGCCACGTCCGCGCCGCGCACGCGTTGCAGCGTGCTGTCGGGCGCGTTGAGCAGGTCCAGCACGTCGCCGTTGCGCCGGCGCAGCAGCATGCCGCCATTGACGATCCGGCCGCCGCCGTACTCGACCAGGCGCATCAGCGCCAGCGAGGTCACGGACTTGCCGGAGCCGGATTCGCCCACGATGGCCAGGGTCTCGCCGCGGTCGACGTGGAAGGAGACTTTGCGCACCGCTTCCACGGTGCGCTCGGGGGTCTTGAAGCGCACGGTCAGGTCATTGACCTGGACGACGCGCTTGGGGTCCATTGTTGTTGCCATGGTGATTACTTTTCCTGACGCGGATCGAGCGCGTCGCGCAGGCCGTCGCCCAGCAGATTGAAGCCCAGCACCACCAGGAAAATGGCCGATCCGGGGAAGATGGACATCCAGGGCGCCTGGGTCATGAAGTTCTTGGCGGTGTTCAGCATCGAGCCCCAGGACGGGTTCGGCGGCTGCAGCCCCAGGCCCAGGAACGACAGGCTGGCCTCGGCGATGATGGCCGTGGCGATGGTGATGGTGGCCTGCACGATCAGCGGCGGCATGACGTTGGGGAACACGTGACGGCCGATGATGCGCAGGTCGGACGCGCCCAGGGCGCGCGCGCTCTGCACGTAGTCTTCATTCTTGACCGCCAGCACCTGTCCGCGCGTGAGCCGGATGAACTTGGGCGCGGCCGAGACGCCGATGGCGATCATGGCGTTGGTCAGGCTGGGTCCGAGGAAGGCCGCCAGGGCGATGGCCAGGATCAGGAAGGGAATCGCCAGCAGCGCTTCGGTGGCGCGCGAGATGATGCTGTCGGTCCATCCGCCGAAATAACCGGCAGCCAGGCCGAACGGCACGCCCACCGCCAGCGCGATCAGGACCGACACCAGGCCCGCCATCAGCGAGGCGCGGGCGCCATAGACCATGCGGCTGAAAATATCCCGGCCCAGTTCGTCCGTGCCCAGCCAGTAGGACGCCGAGGGCGCCTTGCGGATGGTGGTGAAGCTGGTCTGGAACGGATCATGGCTGGCGATCAGCGGCGCCAGGATGGCCAGCAGGACGAAGAACAGCACGATCCCCAGGCCCAGCATGGCGATGTGGTTGCGCTTGAATTTGCCCCAGGCGCGGTTGCGGCTGCGGGGCGGCGTGACGGCTGCGGCCGTTGCAGGAATTGCGCTCATGAGTGCCTCAGGCGGGGATTGACCAGGATGTACAGGATGTCGGCCAGCAGGTTCATGATGATGAAACCCACCGCCACGCAGAGCACCACGCCCTGCACCACCGCGTAATCGCGCGTGAAGACCGCGTCGACCACCAGCTTGCCGAAGCCCGGAATCGTGAAGACCTGCTCGGTCAGCACGGCGCCCGCCAGCAGTTCGCCGAACAGCAGCGTCACCAGCGTGACGATGGGCATCAGCGCGTTGCGCAAGGCATGGCGCAGCACCACTTGGCGCGGCGACACGCCCTTGGCGCGCGCGGTGCGCACGTAATCGGCAGACAAGGCTTCGAGCATGGCCGAACGGGTATGGCGCATGAGATACGCGGCGATGGCCGTGGACAGCACCAGGGACGGCATCAGCATGGTCTTGATCGACAGCCAGAAGTCCTCGGACGGCGACACATAGCCCGAAGCCGGCAGCAGCTTCCATTGCACCGACACCACCATGATGAGGATGATGCCCAGCCAGAAGTTGGGGATGGACATGCCGGACAGCGCGGCGATGTTGGCGCCCATTTCGACCGGTTTGCCTTTCTTCACCGCGGCGATGATCCCCATGGGAATCCCTATCAGCAACGCGAAGAACATGGCCATGGCGGCCAATTGCAGCGTGACCGGCAGCTTCTGGCCGATCAGCGTGGTGACGGGCACGTCGGTGCGCAGCGATTTGCCCAGGTCGCCTTGCAGGACTTGCGTGGCCCAGGCGGCGTATTGCACGGGCAGCGGATCGTTGAGGCGGTATTTGTCCCGCAGGTAGTCCAGGACGGCCGGATCGCGTTCTTCGCCGGCCAGGGTCAGCACCGGATCGCCGGGCAGGATTTTCTG
This sequence comes from Achromobacter sp., assembly GCF_049647645.1. Lineage (GTDB taxonomy): Bacteria > Pseudomonadota > Gammaproteobacteria > Burkholderiales > Burkholderiaceae_B > Achromobacter. The sequence goes on along the minus strand of NZ_JBARYB010000116.1, from coordinate 11,272 downwards.
CAGCATGAAGACGATCATCGACACCAGTATCAGTGTCGGTATCGCGACGATCACGCGGCGCAAGATGAGTTTAAGCATATGAGAAACCGTAAGACAGGAACGGCGGACGGGGGGCCGGGAGGATAAACCGCGGCGCCCTGCCGCCGCAAACAACAACCGGACGCGCTAGGCGCGTCCGGTTGGCGCGGCGCGTAACTGCCGCGCCGCGATCACTTCTGCGCGTAGGTCACGCCTTTCAGGCGGATCATGCCGTCCGGATAGGGCGTGAAGCCTTTGACCTTCTTGGCCAGGGCGAAGGGCCAGGGCTGGTAGTAGTTATACACCCCGGGCAATTCGTCCTGGATGATGGTCTGCGCCTGGTCGTAGATAGCCTTGCGCTTGGTTTCGTCCGGCACCGTGCGGGCCTCGTTCAACAGCTTGTCCACTTCCGGATTGCAGTAGTGGCCGTCGTTCAGCGCGCCCTTGCAGGTGACGAAAGCGTGGATGTTGCCGTCCGGATCGACCCGGCCCGACCAGCCCAGCATCACGACCTGGAAGTTGCCGCCGGCGGATTCCTTCTGCAGGGCCGCGTACTCGGTCGGGCGCAAGGACAGGTCGAAGCCCGCCTCGGACGCCATGGCCTGCACGATCTCGGCGATCGACGACGTCGTGGTGTTGTTGCCGAACATGACCTCGGCCTTCACGCGGTCGAAGCCCGCCTGCTTGAGCAGCGCCTTCGCCTTGGCAACGTCGCGCTGGGTCGGCGGGAACTTGTCGCTGTGGTAGGGGCTGGCGGGCGGGAACGGCTGCTGCGCGGGATCGAAGATGCCGCCGCCGGCCACGTCGCTGATGGCCTTGCGGTCGATGGCGTACTGGAACGCCTGGCGCACCAGCTTGTTCTTGAACGGGTTGTCTTCGGCGCGCTTGCCGTTGGCCACGTTGAACATGAATTGCTGGAAGCCCAGGCCCGCCACCGGGGCGAACGTCAAGCTGGCGTCGGACTTGACCTGCGGCACGTCGGAAGGATTCAGGCGTTCCAGCATGTCCAGGTCGCCCGCGCGCAGGTTGGACAGGCGCACGGTGGTGTCCGGAATCGGCAGGAAGGTCACGCGCTTGAAGGCGAAGTCCTTGGCGTCGTAGTACTGGTCGAATTTCTCCAGCACGATGCGGTCGTTCTGGATGCGCTCGACGAACTTGTAGGGACCGGAGCAGACCGGCTTGCGGCCCACGGCGGCGACGTCGTCGGTGAAGGTCTTGGGCGACAGCATCATGCCGGCGCGGTCCGACAGCTGGGCCAACAAAGTGGCGTCGGGCTTCTTCAGCGTCAACACCAGGGTCGCGGCGTCCGGCGCATCGACCTTTTCCACCGAGGCCAGCTCGCCCTTGCGCAGGCTGTCCGGCAGCGACATGGCGCGTTCCAGGTTGGCCTTGGCCGCGGCGGCGTCGAACTTGGAGCCGTCATGGAACAGCGCGTCCTCGCGCAACTTGAAGGTCAGCACCTTGTTGTCGGGGCTGAAGGTCCACGAGGTGGCCAGCTGCGGCACGAAGTGCAGCTTGGGATCGATGTCGATCAGCTTGTCGCATAGCGACGTGAAGACGATGCGGCCCACATAGGTGCGCGCGCGGTGCGGGTCCAGCACGTCCGGATCTTCCTGCAGGCCGATCCGGATGTTCTGGGCGCTGGCGGCGCCCGCGGCCAGCGCCAGCAAGCTGGCGCCGAAGGTCAAGGTCAAGCGTTTCATTGTGTTTTTTCCCCTTGAGGCTGCAATACTGGGTGTTTAGAAGCCGACCGCCTGACCGTCGCGCCGGCTGTCGCTGGCAGCGACATAACCAAGCTCGTTGTCGCTTTCGGACATGCGCCAGATGAACTGGCCCGCGCCGAAATCCATGTACGGATCGTCGACCGACTTCAAAGCATGTCCGAGGTCTTTCAGGCCCGCAATGGTAGAAGCCCTCATATTGGTCTCGATGTCCAGCGTGAAATCGCGGTTGACCTTCCAGCGCGGCGCGCAGCAGGCGGCCTGCGGGTTCTGGTGGTAGTCCAGCATGCGCACCACGGTCTGCATGTGGCCTTGCGGCTGCATGTCGCCGCCCATCACGCCGAAGCTCATGACCGGCTTGCCGCCGCGGGTCAGGAAGCCCGGGATGATGGTGTGGAACGGACGCTTGCCGCCTTCGACCACGTTGGCCGACTTCGTATCCATCGAGAAGCCCACGCCGCGGTTCTGCATGCTGATGCCTGTGCCCGGCACCACCACGCCCGAGCCGAAGCCCATGTAGTTGGACTGGATGAACGAGATCATCATGCCGTTCTCATCGGCGGCGGTCAGGTAGATGGTGCCGCCGGCATGCGGACGGCCCGCCTCGAAATGGGTGGCGCGGTCCAGGCGGATCAGCTTGGCGCGGCTGTCCAGGTAGGCGTCGGACAGCATCTGCTCCGGCGTCACCTGCATGGAGCGCGGGTCGGCCACGTACTTGTACAGGTCGGCGAAGGCCAGCTTCATGGCTTCGATCTGGATGTGCTGCGACTGCACCGAGTCCACCGGGATGTCGGCCATGTCGAAGCGTTCGACGATGCCCAGCGCGATCAGCGCGGCGATGCCCTGCCCGTTGGGCGGGATCTCGTGCAGCTCGTAGCCGCGGTAGGACTTGGAGATGGGCTTGACCCATTCCGGGCGGTAGTTGCGCAGGTCTTCCAGCGTCATGGCGCCACCGCATTCCTGGCTGAAGGCGGCGATGCGCTCGGCCAGTTCGCCTTCATAGAAGTCGCGGCCCTTGGACGCGGCGATGCGGCGCAGCGTGTTGGCGGCGTCGGGAAAACGGAAGTGTTCGCCGACCTTGGGCGCGCGGCCCTCGGGCAGGAAGGCCTGGGCGTAGCCCGGCTGCGATTTCAGTTCCTCGGCCGCGGCGGCCCACTTGTGCGCCACCACCGGCGGCACGGCGTAGCCGCGCTCGGCGATCTCGATGGCGGGCTCGAACAGCTGTTCGAACGGCAGCTTGCCCAGCTTTTCATGCAGCGCTGACCAGCCGGCCACCACGCCCGGCACCGTCACGGCGTCCCAGCCGCGCTTGGGCTGGATCGCCAGGCCGTCGGCGCCCACGCCGTGCTTGCGCTTGAAGTATTCGGTGCTCCAGGCCGCCGGGGCCACGCCCGACGAGTTCAGGCCGTGCAGCTCCTTGCCGTCCCAGACAATGGCGAAACAGTCGCCGCCCAGGCCGCAGGACACGGGTTCGACCAGGACGATGGTGGCGGCCGCGGCGATGGCGGCGTCCACGGCGTTGCCGCCCTTGAGCAACATGCGCAGGCCCGCCTGCGCCGCCAGCGGATGCGATGTGGACACCACATTGCGGGCGAACAGCGGAATGCGGACGGAAGGATACGGGTTGCCCCAGTCGAAGGATTTCATATCGCTAGTCTCATAACGGGTAAGCGGCCGAAGTTACTCCCGTGCTTTAATTAAATCAATTTGAAATTTTGTTCCGTCATAAAAGAGATTTTTGTGAGTACCATCCGCTTTCTGCGCACTTTCCTGGCGGTCGCACACCACGGTTCCTTCTCTGAAGCGGCCGAACAGGTGGCGCTGACCCAGGCCGCCGTCAGCTTCCAGATGCGCTCCCTGGAAGCGGAATTGGGCCGCGAGCTTTTCGACCGTAGCGGCCGCCTCGCCATCCTGAATGCCGCCGGCCGGGAATTGCTTCCTGAAATCAAGCACTTGCTGGATCTTTACGATCGCATGCGGCTGCCGCGCACGGTGCCCGGCGAGCTGGCCGGATCGGTCTCCGTGGGCAGCATCGTGTCCTGCATGGGCACCCTGTCCAAGGTCGTATCCGGCATGAAGAAGCAGCACCCCAAGCTGGACGTGCGCATTCTGTCGGGCAAGGCCAGCGAGCTGGCGGGCAAGGTGGAGGACGGCGAACTGGACGCGGCCTTCCTGGTGGAAGCCGGACGCAAAATGGCCAGCACGCGCTGGACCGCGCTATATGAAGAGCAGTTGGTCGTGATCGCGCCGCGCTCGGCGCCCGGGGCAGACGCGCGCCAGGTGCTGGCGCAGAACCCCTTCCTGCGCTTCGACCGCACCCAGCGCACCGGCCTGCAGATAGACCGGCTGCTGCGGCGCCTGGGCGTGCCGCTGAATGAATTCCTGGAGCTCAACGCCATCGAGACGCTGGTCGAGCTGGTGCGCCAGGAGGTCGGCGTGACGCTGCTGCCGTTGATCAACGGTTCCAATTGGCAGCACAGCCCGGAACTGCGGATTCTCACCCTGCCGCAGGACCTGGGGCCGATGTCGCGCGCCATCGGCATGCTGGAACGGCGCGAGCATGCGCGCCAGGGGATCACGGCGGCGATCTGCGAAGCTTGCGCCACGGCCTTCCGGGCGCGCGAACCGCAGACCGCCGCCTGAGGCTTACTGCGCCATGGCCGGGTCCGTCACCGAGGCACGGCCGGTTTCGACGCGGCCGGCAAAGCGGCGCAGGTAGGCCGGGTCTTCGGCCAGGCGCACGGTGAAGTCGTACCAGCCCTGGCTGCCTTGCAGCGCCCAGTGCTGTTCGAGCTGCCCGCCCGCGGGCACCGTGAACTTCCAGCGCTCGTGGTTGGCGTAATAGGCGTTGGGCGCGACCTCGAAGGTGCAGGGATCCTTGCCGCCGTTGATGAAGCTGACGTAGACGTCGCCCTTGGCGATTTCGTAGCAGACGCGGATCTCGGGAGCCAGCACCGAAGTACGGGCCAAAGCCAGGTCGCCGGCGAAATGGCGGTGGTAGCCATTCGGGCCCAGCACCCACAGGTCGTACTTGCCGCCGTCGGCCGCCGTGTCCCAATTGCCTTCCAGCTGCTTGTCCGGCTCCACCGTGTAGCGGCGCGGCAGGCGGTCCAGGTGCAGGCGGTCATAGACGTGGAACACCGCCGCCTGCTTGCCCGTGTTGGAGAACACCAGGCGCATGGCGCCCGTGCCGGGCTGGGCGCGGGCGCTGGTGTGCAGTTCGTAGGGCAAGGCGCGGGAATAGCGCACGCCCTGCTCCTGCACCGGCTTGGCCTGGGTGCTGGGATCCGGCAGCGGCACGGCCTTCAGCGCTTCCTGCGCGCTGCGCTCGCTGTCGGAACCCGCGCGGGTCAGCAGATTCAGGTCGGGCAGCTTTTCGCTGTTGGGCGTGGCGAAGTTGAAAGCCGAGGTCAGGTCGCCCAGCACCGCGCGGCGCCAGGGGCTGATGTTGTCTTCGGCCACGCCGAAACGGGCCTCCAGGAAACGCAGCACCGAGGTGTGGTCGAAGGCTTGGGAATTGACCCAGCCGCCGCGGCTCCACGGCGACACCACGTACATGGGCACGCGCGGGCCGGGGCCGTAGACGCGGTCGTCGGCGGCGTCCTGGGCGGAGGCGTTGGTGTGGCGCTCCAGATCGGTGTTGACGGTGGAGGCGCCGGCCATGGAACCGTCCGCGTTCAACGAGGGCGCGGCCGGCGGCGGCAGGTGGTCGAAATAGCCGTCGTTCTCGTCGAAGTTGATCAGGAGCACGGTCTTGCTCCAGACCTCCGGATTGGCCGTCAGCGCGTCCAGCGTTTCCTGGATGTACCAGGCGCCCTGGATCGGGCTGGACGGGCCGGGGTGCTCCGAATACGTGGCGGGAGCCACGATCCACGACACCTGCGGCAGCGTGCCGTTGACGGCGTCCTCGCGCAGCGCTTTCAGGAAGCCGCCGTCGGGCATCGTATTCGCCGTGCCCTTGTAGAGGGGGTTGGCGCCGTCCATGGAAGGCGTCCAGGCCGGGTACGGCGCGCCGTTGGCGCTATTGCCGGCCAGTTCGTTGGCGCGGCGGTACTGCTTGAAGCCGGCCAGCGGGTTGTCGCCGAAGTTCTCGGGCAGGTTCTGGTAGACCTTCCAGCTGACGCCCGCTTCCTGCAGCCGTTCGGGATAGGTTTTCCAGGTCCAGCCGGTGGACGAGGCGCCCAGGCTGTCCCACTGGTTGCGGGTCGAGGGGCCATTGCCCAAGGACAGCGGATCGTTGGTGCCGGTCCAGTGGAACAGGCGGTTGGTGTTGGTGCCGCCGTGCGTGGAGCAGTGGTAGGCGTCGCACAACGTGAAGGCTTCCGCCAGCGCAAACTGGAACTCCACCTCCTTCTTCTTGTAGTAGCCCATGGACTGGTTTTGCTTGTAGCGCGGCCAGTGGTCCATGCGGCCGCCGTCCCACGCCATCTGCGCGTCCAGGTAGTCATGCGGCGTGCCGGCCACGCGCTGGGCGTTGCCCTGGGTGCTGTCCAGGTGATACGGCATCACCACGCGGGTGCCGTTGCTCTGCTCCCAGACCGAACGCTTTTCGGGCAACGGAATGGTGATGCGGTCGCCGAAGCCGCGCACGCCCTTGAACGTGCCGAAGTACATGTCGAAGGAGCGGTTTTCCTGCATCAGGATGACCACGTGCTCGACGTCGTTGATGGTGCCGGTGCGGTTGTTGGCGGGGATGGCCAGCGCGCGGCGGATCGCCGGCGGGAACATCGACAGCGCGGTCAGGCCTGCGGTCGAGGCGGCCGCGTTGCGCAAGAAGCGGCGCTTGCCGGCGTGGACCTGGTCTTTATCGAACGTCACGGATTCTATTCCTATGGATCGGGTGGGAACGCGGCTCAGGGCGCGCAACGCAATTCGGGTTTGGTCGGCTCGGGCTTCGGCGTTTCGGGCTGGCCGGTGCCGGGGTCCTTGCCGCCGTCGCTGTCGCCGTCATCGCCGCCGCAGGCGGCCAGCGTGGCGCTCAGCATCAGCACCGCGCCCAGGCGCAGGAAACCGCGCAGGATCATGGACATGTTCATTTTTCTATCCTCGGTACATCAGGGAAACAGTTCGGAAACGGACTTGCCGGACATGGCGAGCGACTTCAACTCAGCTTCAGTGAGCGCGCGCGACCAGTAGGCCAGGTCGTCGAAATACATCGTGTAGGGGCCCTTGGTGCCGGCGCAGCAGACGCCATAGGTGCCGCGGCCGTCTTCATTCAGGCCGATGTGCGGCCCGTAGACGCCGGCGATCTTGCTCAGGTCGACCGAGCCCGTGCCGATGGTGCGCTGCGAGAATCCGAGCTCGCTGTCGTAGACGGAAGCCGTCAGGGTCTTGGCCGTCTTGTTCACGGTCATGGCGACATAGACAGGCTTGTTCGGGGTGAACTTGACGTTGTTGATGTCGACCCGCGAGCCGCCGCCGGCCAGGTTGAAGTACAGCACCGGGCCCGCCCATTGCGCGATGGTGATGCCGGGGTTGCCGCCCGAGTTGTAGTCCTTGTTGCCCAGGATGGAACGGTCGTTGGCCGTGCCGTCGGACTGGTACCAGAAACCGATGGTGAAGGCCTGGGCCGCGTCCAGCATGCCTGCCGGGTAGTCCAGCTTGAAGCCGCCCAAGGCAGCCGCGCTGCGGTCGTTCTTGAACATCTTGCCGAACACGCCCGCCTCGGCGTAGGCCGGCGCCTGGGTGCCGTCGAACGGCGTGATGGCCCCGCCGCCCGCGGCGACGTCGGTCATGTTGCCTTCGAACGGGAACAGCATCGTCAGGCCGGTGCGCAGCGTAGCCAGCAGCGGCAGCGGCTTCGTATAGGCCACCGTGGTGCGCGCGGCGCTGACCGCGCTGCCGACGGCGACGCTGTAATTCAGCGTGTGCACGCCTTCGGTCTCGAACTTGAAGCCCTTGTCGACGTACTCGGCGGCCGTGCCGGGCACGCGCGCAATCTCCACGCCGTCACGGCTGACCACGATGTCGCCGGCGGGTTCGCCCACGCGCACCCAGCTCAGCGTCACGCTCTTGTTATCGGTCGAGGTGCGGGCCGCGGTGTGGCGCAACGCCAGCTTGCCGGCGAGCGAGGTGCCCGCCATGTCGTACTTGGCCGCGGCCGGCAACGCTTTCAGGTGGTCCAGCACCGTCGGCGCCACGTCGGCCGCGCTGGGCAGCGCGTACCAGTTGTTGTCCCACAGTCCGTCGAACGAAGCGTCATCGGCGCTGCCGCCCAACAGCGCGGGCTGGTTCGCGGCCAGCAAGATGGTCTTGTTCGAGGACATGGGACGGCCATCGCTGGCGCCGGTCTTGCCCAGGCCGTGGCTGGCAGCCACGATCACCAGCCACTTTTCGCCCGGATGCTCCGCCTTGCGGTCGGCGATCTGCTTGGCCAGCGCGCCGATGGCCGCGTCGGCCTGGCGGATCGCGCCGTCATAGGCCGAACCGAAGCCGTTTTCCGAGGCAACGCGCTCCGGCGCGCCGAACTGCGCCACCACCACGTCATAGCCTTCGGTGATGCGGTCGCGCGCCTGGGCGGCGACGCAATCGTCCGCGCCGGCACAGTCGGTCAGGGATTGCAGATAGCCCGCGTCGCGCTGGCCGGCGATGAGCCCGGCCAACACCGTCGAATTGAAGGCGGCAGCGCTGCGCGCGGCGGGACGCGCCTGCTTGACGCGCTGGAACAGGGTCGGCGTTTGCAGCGTCTCGCCCTGCACGCTGTAGCGCACGCCGTGCTGATCGGCCCATTGTCCGGTCAACAAGGTCGCCCAGCCCGGCGCCAGCAGCGTCGGCTGCTGCGTCGGCGCGTCCGTCACGCCGCCGGTCCAGGCGCGCGTGGCGTTGAGTTGCGCAATGTTCGGCAGGAACTTGTCGGCCACGCCCCGGCGCATCGCGTCGTAGGTCAGGCCGTCGACGCCGATGAACAGCACCTTGTCGGCGGGCGTCGGGTCCGGCTGGGTCACCGGCGGCTGGGTCGGCGGGGCTTCGGTGTCGTCGTCATCGTCGCTGCCTCCGCAGCCCGCAAGGGCGCTGGTCGCCAGCAAGGCCGCGCACCATCTTCTCCAATTCAATGCTTGCATGCTTCTCTTCTCTTGTCATGAACAGGGTTTTACGCTGGGGCACATGATGGCCAGCAAAGGTGAAAGCCCCGTGAAGCAAAGAGAAGAAAGCCTGATCGACGGATCAGGATTCTTTTGCGCGGAATCTGCAAAAAAAAGGCGGCCTCCCGAAGAAAGCCGCCCCGCAGCGAGAGGCAGGCCGCGAGCCTAGGCGCCGATCTTGACGCCAGTCAGATAACCCACCGACGCGCCAAAGCCGTCCTTGTAGTTGGCCTTGACCAGCGGTTCCAGCGTGGGCCGTACCACCGAGTGCACGCTGCCCCAGTCGGCCGCATGCTGGAAGTTGCTGGTGATGTAGGTCCAGCCGTTGATCTCGTCCACTGCCTGCAGGCCGGTGGATTCCGCGGCTACCGGGCAGGACAGCAGGCGCGACAGCTGCTTGGTATCGACGTTGTAGGCCCACAGGAAGTTGTTGACGTGGCCGCCGCTGTCCTCGCCCACGAACAGCGTGCGCAGCTTCTCGGAGAACTTGAGGTTGTCGGGGTTGGAGATCTTGTCGGCGCCGTGGGTGTTGCCGAGCGCATCGCGCGCCGCCAGCACTTGGCCGACCAGCTCCGGCACCGCCGCCATGTCCACCGGCACCCAGGCGCTGTCGATGGCACGGCCGTCGCTATCGACCTGGCCTTCCTTCATGTGCAGCTGGTAGACCGCGCCGGCCGCGGGACCTTCCACCTTGAAGCCGGGCGACAGGCCATCGGTCATCGAAGTGTCCACGCGCGACATCGCGCTGTAGGCGATCTTGTCCTTGACGTTGACGGTGGTGCCTTCCATCTTGGAGAAAGCCAGCGTGCCGCCGACCATGGCGGCGTAGCGGTGGGTTTCGAGAAAGGCCCCGGCCACATTGCGGCCGGGCTGCAGCTTGACCCAGCTGTCCTTGCCGGAGTAGCGGATCTTGGTGAAGGCGGCATCCAGCGGATCGGCCCCGCGCACGTCCATGATGTCGGCGGCGTTCAGCTGATCGGCCAGCGCTTTCACTTCCGCGCTGGTGGCGTGGCCCAGCTTGATCCAGGTCAGCGTGCCGGCGCCCGGGCCGGTGCCCGAGGTCTGCGCCCACTTGGCCACGTACAGCGTGCCGGAGGAAAGATCGGCCTTGCGGTCGGCCACGAACATGAACAGGCCGCCGTTGGTGGCGTCGTCGCCCATCAGCGCGGTGCGCTGGTCGGGCATGACCTGCACCAGTTCATGCGAGATGCGGCCCATGCAATAGTGCTTCTTGATGGTGCCGGTGCCGTCCGGGTTGACGGTGACTTCAGGCATGTGGCCGTAGTGGTACGGATTGGCCTTGGCGGGGTCGCCGTAGAGATTCTGGCTGTAGGCCTGGAACGAGGACGAAGCCTTGGCCGTGGTGGCGTCGGGCTCGTACTCCTCGCTGGACAGGTGGGTGTTCCAGGGCGACAGGCTGGCGCCACAGGTGATCCACAAACCGTGCACCGACGAGGTGTCCACGGTGTGGTACTTGACCAGGCTGAGCTTGCCCGTATTGGGGTCTTGCGACAGCGTCAGCACCGCGATCTGCGACGGCAGCAGGCCGTACATGTCCTTGCCGGCCTGGTCCATGGACTGGTATTCGAACTGCACCACGGCGTACAGCGCGTTACCGGCCACGCCAGCCACCTTGGTCGGTTCCGACAAGGACAGCAAGGACATGCCGTCCGGACAGTTCGAGAAGAATTGCCGCGCCTTGGCGGGCACGGAGTTATCGACGATGGGCGCGCCGGCCAGGTTGTAATAGCCGCCGGCGACCACCGTGCCGCCCTTGCCGTCCGGCACCGCGTCGCCCGTCATGAAGAAAGGCTCGTAGCCCAGTTCGACGCTGCGCTTGGAGCCGTCGCTGAACGTCAGCTCCAGCGCCGAGGCGACGGTGGTGCGCGCCATCAGTTCAGGCTGGGACAGCGAGGGCGCGGCCATGGAGGTGAAGGAGGCGGACTTGAAAGTGACCGGCGCGACGGGCGGCGCGCTGTCGTCGTCATCGTCATCGCCGGAATTACAGCCGGCCAGCAGCGCGGCCAGGCTGACGCCGCCGATCGGCAGCATCGGCGCGCCTCCCAGCATTTTCAGGAGTCGGCGGCGATTGGCTTGGTTCAGGTCTAGCATGCGGGGTCCCTTGTTGGTGAGGAGGTCTGCCCGGCTTCGGCAGCCGGACTTGAGCGCATGCTAGACACGGGGCATGTACGAACGATGACAGCAAGCCGCGCGGCGGTTGGGCCATGCAGGACGTCGGCAGGCCATCGCAAGCCTGTCATGTAGCGCCGCTATAGTCGGCCGGTCGCAATCCGCCCTGCCTGCCAGTTCCATGCCCTTGTCCTTGCGCCCGACCCTCCCTGCCGCGTTCCGCGTTCTTGCCGTGCTGGCCCTGGCCGCCGGCCTGGGCGTCTGGGCGTCGATCCTGCTTGCGCCCAAGGCCGGCCCCCTGCCCCCGGCGGTATCGGCCGC
>NZ_JBARYB010000115.1:0-18311 GCF_049647645.1 Achromobacter sp. | reverse complement strand
CGCCTGGTGGCCGCCGCCACCGGCACCGACACCGGCGGCTCGGTGCGCCAGCCCGCCGCCCTGTGCGGCGTCAGCGGCATCAAGCCCACCTACGGCACCGTGTCCCGCTACGGCATGGTCGCCTTCGGCTCCAGCCTGGACCAGGCCGGCCCGCTGGCCGAAAGCGCCCGCGACCTGCTCGAACTGCTGGACGTCATCAGCGGTTTCGACCCGCGCGACGCCACCAGCCTGGAAAAATGCGACGCCGCCACCAACGAGCCCGGCCGGGTCCGCCGCGACTTCGAGGCGGCCCAGGGCCGTTTCGACGCCGCCGGCAGCCAGCCGCTCAAGGGCCTGCGCATCGGCGTGCCCGCCGAATACTTCGGCGCCGGCCTGGCACCTGACGTGGCCGCTGCGGTCGAAGCCGCGCTGGCCCAGTTCGAAGCGCTGGGCGCCGTGCGCGTGCCGGTATCGCTGCCGCGCACCGAACTGGCCATCCCTGCCTACTACGTCATCGCCCCCGCCGAAGCGTCCAGCAACCTGGCGCGCTACGACGGCGTGCGTTACGGCCATCGCGCCGCCCAGTACGGCGACCTGAACGAAATGATCAGCCGCTCGCGCGCCGAAGGCTTCGGCGACGAGGTCAAGCGCCGCATCCTGATCGGCACCTACGTGCTGTCCCACGGCTACTACGACGCCTACTACCTGCAGGCGCAGCGCCTGCGCCGCCTGATCGCGCAGGACTTCCAGCGCGCCTATGCGGACCAGTGCGACGTGATCATGGGCCCGGTGACGCCCACCGTGGCCAAGAACATCGGCGACAACCGCGACGATCCCACGGCCGACTGGCTGGCGGACGTCTACACGCTGGGCGTGAGCCTGGCCGGCCTGCCTGCGATGTCGATTCCCTGCGGCTTTGGAGGCGCGGGCGGGACTCGCCCGGTGGGTCTCCAGATCATCGGCAACTACTTCGACGAAGGCCGCCTGCTGGCCATCGCCGACCGCTACCAACAAGTGACGGACTGGCACACGCGTGCCCCGGTCCAGCAAGGCTGACAACATGAACTGGGAAATCGTCATCGGCCTGGAAACGCACACCCAGCTTTCCACCGACTCCAAGATTTTTTCGGGCAGCAGCACCCAATTCGGCGCCGCGCCCAACACCCACGCCAACGTGGTCGACCTGGCGCTGCCGGGCAGCCTGCCGGTCATGAACCGCGGCGCCGCCGAACGCGCCATCCGCTTCGGCCTGGCCGTGGGCGCCACCATCGCGCCGCGCTCGGTGTTCGCGCGCAAGAACTACTTCTACCCCGACCTGCCCAAGGGCTACCAGATCAGCCAGTACGAGCTGCCGGTGGTCGTGGGCGGTTCGCTGTCGTTCTTCGTGGGCGAGGAAGAAAAAACCGTCAACCTGACGCGTGCCCACCTGGAAGAAGACGCCGGCAAGTCCCTGCACGACGACTTCAACCTGGCCAACGGCGCGCCCGCCAGCGGCATCGACCTGAACCGCGCCGGCACGCCGCTGCTGGAAATCGTGACGGAACCGGAAATGCGTTCGGCCGCCGAGGCCGTGTCCTATGCCCGCGCCCTGCACAGCCTGGTGGTGTGGCTGGGCATCTGCGACGGCAACATGCAGGAAGGCTCGTTCCGCTGCGACGCCAACGTTTCCGTCCGCCCCGTGGGCCAGAAGGAATTCGGCACCCGCACCGAGATCAAGAACGTCAACTCGTTCCGCTTCCTGGAACGCGCCATCGTCTATGAAGCGCGGCGCCAGATCGAGCTGATCGAGGACGGCGGCACGGTGGTCCAGGAAACCCGCCTGTACGATGCCGACCGCGACGAAACGCGCAGCATGCGCAGCAAGGAAGACGCGCACGACTATCGCTACTTCCCCGACCCCGACCTGCCCACGCTGGTGATTTCCAGCGCCTGGGTCGACGAAGTCCGCGCCGCCATGCCCGAACTGCCGGCCGCCCAGCGCGCCCGCTTCGAATCCGAGTACGGCCTGCCCGCCTACGACGCCGCCCAGCTCACCGTGAGCCGCGACCTCGCCGCCTACTTCGAAGCCGTGGCGCACGCGCTGCCGGCCGGCCAGGCCAAGCTGGCCGCCAACTGGGTCATGGGCGAAGTTTCCGCCGCGCTGAACAAGGACGAGAAGAGCATCGCCGACTCCCCGGTGCAGGCGCCGGCGCTGGCCGCCCTGATCGGCCGCATCATCGACGGCACGATTTCCAACAAGATCGCCCGTGAAGTCTTCGGCGCCATGTGGGCCGGCGAGAACGGCGGCCAGGCCGACGCCATCATCGACGCCCGCGGCCTCAAGCAGATCAGCGACACCGGCGCCATCGGCGCCATGATCGACGAGGTGCTGGCCGCCAACCCGGCCATCGTGGAAGAGTACCGGGCCGGCAAGCAGAAGGCGTTCAACTCGCTGGTGGGCCAGATCATGAAGGCCGCCCGCGGCAAGGCCAACCCGCAGCAAGTGAATGATCTGTTGAAGCAGAAGCTGGATAGCTGATCCTGCGCCGGGCGCGTCCCGCAACGGCCACGCTCGGAAGTATCAGACGAAACGAAGGGCCGCGGCATCTTGCCGCGGCCCTTCGTTTATCCAAGAATGATCTGGTCGATTTTTGACTGGAGGCTTGGACATGAACTACCTCGAAATCAGCAGCAGCGACCTGCTGCATCGGTTTTCCGACCACCTGCAAGCAGTCCGCGAAGGACAGCATTTCATCATTTCACTGGACGGCGTGTTCTGCGCCAGGCTGACCCCCGCCCTGCCCACAACGTCGCTGGACGCGCATGATGCGCTTGAGGCAATGAAATGCTTCACGCCCGCGCCGGCCGTCCCGCACGAAGTCATCCGCTCCTGGATCGAAGAGGGCCGAGAATGAAACCCATCCGTTTGATACCGGATGCCTCGCTTGCCCTGGCTTGGCTGACTGGCCGCGCCGACGCCCGCGAATCGCTGCTGGCCCGGCATCTGCTGGAAGTCGCCCACGGTTCCAAGAATACGGTGCCTCTCATCTGGCACGCTGAAGTCGCGAACGGCATGCTGCGCGCCGAACGCAGTCAACGCGTGTCGGCGGGTCAGCTATTTTCGTTCAATCAGCTACTCGAACGGCTGCCCATCCTCCCGGATCCAGCCGGCCCGTCCTCGGGCATTGCCCGTAGCTATCAGCTGGCCCGCACTCACGGCTTGACCGTCTACGACGCCAGCTACCTGGAACTGGCCCAGAGGCACAACGCGTATCTGGCTACCTTTGATCGCAAGCTGGCGGATGCCGCCCGAGCGAGCGGCGTTGCCGTCTTCGGCCAACCCCATGGCGTCGCCGAGCCTGCGGCAATCTATGGCTGAAGAGGCGACCCGCAGCCGCTCCGTCATCCGCACGCCCACGAATGGACGCGCCCAGCGACCATCACGAATCGGGGCTTACTTCACCCCGTACTTCGTCCGATACGCCAACACCGCCTCACGGTGCTCGGCGAACGCCGCGTCGTCCTGCAGCAGGGCCAGAATGTCCGACAGCGAAGCAATCGCCACCACCGGAATGCCGTAGGTCTTGGCCACGTCCTGAACGGCGGAATGCGCCGACAGGGCGTCGTCCGGACCCGCGCGCTCCATGCGGTCCATGGCGATCAGCACGGCGGCGGGTTCGGCGCCGGCGGCGCGGATGATCTCCACCGATTCGCGCACCGAGGTACCTGCGGTGATCACGTCGTCAATGATGACGACCTTGCCCTTGAGCGGCGCGCCCACCAGGGTGCCGCCCTCCCCGTGGTCCTTGGCTTCCTTGCGGTTGTACGCGAAGGGCACATCGCCACCCTTCATGCCGGGGTGGCCCGCCAGCGCAATGGCGGTCGCCGTGCCCAGCGGGATGCCCTTGTAGGCCGGACCGAACAGCATGTCGAATTCCACGCCCGAATCCAGCAGCGCCTGGGCATAGAACTGCGCCAGCTTGCCGACCGAGCGTCCGCTGTTGAACAGTCCGGCATTGAAGAAATAGGGACTGATACGGCCCGATTTGACCTTGAAGCTGCCGAAGCGCAGCACGCCCTCGTTCAAGGCGAAGCGGACGAAATCAAGGGCGGTGGCGGAGGAATTGGCGGCGGGCATGCGGAAAGGTCCGGTAGATGGCAAACGCTGGCATTTTATCCGCTGTCGGGGCTATTCCCGGGTGGCCGCGCCGAGTCGGTTAAATTGCTGCCATTGCCCCGGCCCTGGCGGCCGCCCAACAGGAGTTTCGCTTTGCTGCGCATCACGTCGATCAATCTCAATGGCATCCGGTCCGCCTTCCGCAAGGGCCTGCAACCCTGGATGGAAAAGCACTCCGCCGACGTGCTTTGCCTGCAGGAGATCAAGGTATCCCACGAGGACCTGACCGATGATCTGCGCCATCCGCCCGGCTACACCGGCCACTTCCACCATGCGGTGAAGAAGGGCTACAGCGGCGTCGGCATCTACCTGCGCGACGCGGCCGAGCGCGTCAATATCGGCCTGGACTGCGAAGAGTTCGACCCTGAAGGCCGCATCATCCGCGCCGACTGGAAGAACCTGTCGGTCATCAGCGCCTACCTGCCCTCGGGCTCCAGCGGCGACGAGCGCCAGCAAGCCAAGTACCGCTTCCTGGACCGCTTCGGCCCCTGGATCGATGCCCTGATGCACGAGCACAAGACCACCGGACGCGAGTTCATCATCTGCGGCGACTGGAATATCGCCCACAAGGAAATCGACCTGAAGAACTGGAAGGGCAACCTGAAGAATTCGGGCTTCCTGCCCGAAGAGCGCGCCTGGCTGACCGACGTGTTCGACAAGCGCGGCTTCGTCGACGTGTTCCGTACCATCGACGACCGCCCGGACCAGTACACCTGGTGGAGCAACCGCGGCCAGGCCTGGGCCAAGAACGTGGGGTGGCGCATCGACTACCAGATCGCAACGCCGGGCATCGCCGCCCGCGCCCGCAGCGTGGCCATCTACAAGGACGAGCGTTTCTCGGACCACGCCCCGCTGACGATCGACTACGACGCCACGCTCTGACCTGCGTCCATCGCCTCGCCTGCCGCGTCCCGTAGCGACGCGGCGGCCTCGCGGCGCAACCATGCCAGAAAAGCCCCCGCGCGCGGATCTTCCGCGCAAGGCCGGGGCGACAGCAACACATAGGCCGAGCCATCGCGAGTAAAGCCGCAAGGCGCCTCAAGCCGGCGGTCGCGCAAAGCGTCGCACACCATCAGCGCGGAGCCTACCGCCACCCCCAGGCCGGCCGCGGCCGCCTGCAGACTCAGATAGAAATGTTCGTAGGCCGGCCCGGCCCGGCGCGGGGGCTTCAGGCCCGCCGCACGCGACCAGTGCCGCCAGGCCAACGGGCGCGTGGCACTGCTGAGCGCCGGCGCGCCGCCCCAGTCATCCGCAGCCGGGTCTATACCGGCTGCGCCTGCCGGCCCTGGGCGGCGCACCGGCCCCGTCCATTCTTCGCACACCCGCTCGGCATGCAAGGCGGCGTCCCACTCAAAGTCATTGCGGCGCAACGCCACGCCCACGCCCTGGGCGGCGAAATCCACGGGACCGCCTGCCGCATACAGGTGCACCTGCACGCCGGGATGGTCGCGCTGGAAGTCCGGCAGCCGCGGGATGAGCCACATCATGGCGATGGTGGGCTCGCAGGACAGCACCAGCGGCGCGCCCGCCGCCGGCTGACGCAGCTTGGCCAGGCCCGCCGCCAACTGCTCGAACAGGGCGCGCGTCACCTCGAACAGCTGCCTGCCCGCATCGGTCAGGAAAACAGCCCGGTTGCGGCGTTCGAACAACGCCAGCCCCAGAGCGTCCTCAAGCAGCCGGATCTGCCTGCTGACGGCGCCATGGGTCACGTGCAGCTCTTCGGCCGCCTTGCCGAAGGCCAGATGGCGGGCGGCGGCGTCGAACACCCGCAAAGTATTGAGCGGCGGAAGTTTCATGGCAAAAGGTGAATTTTTCTCACGGATATCCGGCATTAGAAATCGTTTTTCCGGCAGGCGCCAGCGTCCCACAATGCGGGCTCCGTTTCGCAACCCGCCGCCTTCGCCATGACCGAATTGATTGCCGTCGCCCTGATCACCCTACTTGCCGTCATCAGCCCCGGCCCGGACTTCGCCATGGTCACGCGCAACAGCTATCTGTTCGGCCGGCGCACCGGCCTGATCTGCGCACTGGGCATCGCGCTGGGCGTGCAGGTGCATGTGTTCTACACGATGTTCGGGGTCAGCCTGCTGGCGCATTACGCGCAGCCCGTGCTGCAGGGCATCAAACTGGCGGGCGCGTGCTATCTGGTCTACATGGGCTGGAAGACCTTCTTCAACCGGACCCAGGTCAGCCGCGACCTGTCGGAGCGCCCTCCTATCTCGAGCTGGCAGGCGTTATACAGCGGCTTTCTGACCAATGCGCTGAATCCCAAGACGACGTTGTTCGTGGTCAGCACCTATACCCAGGTGGTGTCGCCTGGCACGCCGCTGGCCTGGCAGTTCGGCTATGGCCTGTTCATGTCGTTGGCGCACTGGATCTGGTTCGGCGCGGTGGCGTGGTCGGTGTCCTCGCCCTTCCTGCGGCGGATGCTGCTGGATCATCAACTTGCGGCCGACCGTGTAGTGGGAGCCGTCCTGATGGCCCTGGGTGCGGCCCTGGCTGTCGCGCAGTTGTAATCCCGCAGCCGGGAAGTGATTTTGCTCAAGAAAAATAATGGGGACGCATAAAATGAATATTGTCCCCTAGCTGGCCCAAACCGGCCCGAGCGGGTCTTCCTTTCCCTCTCAAAATTTCGGAAAGCCCTATGACGCCATTGGTGAAATAAACGGGGACATATTGAATTCCCTAGAAAATTCAATAGTCTCCAGCAAAAACCCACAATTCACCCCCCCTCTGCCTCCATATAAACCAATAATACGTCCCCAATAAATTATAAGAAAAAGTGCTTTGATATCAAGGTGATGGCACTATTTTTCGGCTTTGCGCAGGGCAGCAATTTGCCCCTACAATTCCGCACCATACAGGTGCGTTCATGCACCAAAAAAGAATTTTCGCGCCCCAATCCGGCGCAGTCCGCACCTATTCGAAGCACCCCCAAGGAGATCATGTTGAAAGTGCAGAGTCTGGACGACTTCCTGCGTGGCGTCGCCGCGCGCGACCCGCAGCAGCCTGAGTTCATGCAAGCCGTCCAGGAGGTGATGCTGAGTCTGTGGCCTTTCATCGAAAAGCACCCCCACTACGCCGAGCACGCCGTGCTCGAGCGCCTGGTGGAGCCGGAACGCGTAATCCAGTTCCGCGTGTGCTGGACCGATGACCGCGGCCAGGCCCAGGTCAACCGCGCTTTCCGCATCCAGCACAGCTCGGCCATCGGCCCCTTCAAGGGCGGCATGCGTTTCCACCCCTCGGTGAACCTGTCCATCCTGAAGTTCCTGGCTTTCGAGCAGACCCTCAAGAACTCGCTCACCACGCTGCCCATGGGCGGCGGCAAGGGCGGCTCCGACTTCGACCCCAAGGGCAAGTCCGATGCTGAAGTCATGCGCTTCTGCCAGGCCCTGATGATCGAGCTGTACCGCCACCTGGGTCCGGACACCGACGTGCCGGCCGGCGACATCGGCGTGGGCGCGCGCGAAGTCGGCTTCATGGCCGGCATGATGAAGAAGCTGTCCAACTCGACCGCCAGCGTGTTCACCGGCAAGGGCCTGACCTTCGGCGGCAGCCTGATCCGCCCCGAAGCCACCGGCTACGGCACCGTGTACTTCGCTGAAGAAATGCTCAAGCGCGTCGGCAAGTCCTTCGACGGCTTGCGCGTGTCCGTGTCGGGCTCGGGCAACGTCGCCCAGTACGCGATCGAAAAAGCCATGGCGCTGGGCGCCAAGGTCGTGACGATTTCGGATTCGAACGGCACGGTGGTGGACGAAGCCGGCTTCACCCACGAGAAGCTGGTCGCGCTGATGCACATCAAGAACGACCTGCGCGGCCGCCTGGATACGTATGCCCGCCAGTTCGGCCTGGTCTATGAAGCCGGCAAGCGCCCGTGGCACGTGCCGGTGGACGTGGCCCTGCCCTGCGCCACGCAGAACGAACTGGAACTGGCCGATGCGCAAACGCTGATCAAGAACGGCGTGCTGTGCGTCGCCGAAGGCGCCAACATGCCGGCCACGCTGGAAGCCGCCAAGGCCTTCATCGCGGCGCGCGTGCTGTACGCGCCGGGCAAGGCCAGCAACGCCGGCGGCGTGGCCGTGTCCGGCCTGGAAATGGCCCAGAACTCGGCCCGCCTGGCCTGGACGCGCGAGGAAGTCGACGCGCGCCTGCACGCCATCATGCGCGACATCCACGAAAACTGCGTGCGCCACGGCCACAGCGAGCGCGAGTACGTGAACTACCTGGACGGCGCCAACATTGCTGGCTTCGTGAAGGTGGCTGACGCGATGCGTCAGCAAGGGTTGTACTAGCCCCCCCGAAGCGCTGCGCGCTTCCCCCCAGGGGGGCGCCGCTGCGGACCGGCGGAGCCCGGCTCCGCGCGGCCCCGATTGAGGGAGACCGGCTTTGTTGGGACGGACCTGCCCCCGTTGGAAAGGACCTGCTCCTTGGGATGGTCTTGCCAGGTTGGAGCGAACCCGCCTCATTGGCGGGTGTCCGCCTGCACCTAGCCAGACCGGCTTCTCCGATCTCCCACATGAACCACACCCGCGCCCTCAGGCGCGGGCAGCGCTTGGCGCTTAGTGCTTCATCGTGCCGTGGTTCATGGCGCCGTGGTCCATGCCGGGATTGTGCGAGGCCGGCTTGATCTTGAATTGCACGGCGACTTCACCGGCTTTTTCGAACTTCAGCGTGGCCGGGACCGTGCCGCCTTCGGCGAACGGGGCCTTCAGCTTGATGAACATGACGTGGTAGCCGCCCGGGCTGAGCTTGACCTCGGTATCGGCCGGCAGCGCGATGCCGCCTTCCACCTGACGCATCTTCGAGACGCCGTTCTCGGTCTGCACCGTGTGCAGCTCGACGCGCTCCGCCGCGTCCGACGACACCGACAGCAGGCGGTCCGCGGTCTTGGCGTCGTTGTCGATGTCCATATACCCCGCGCCATTGGACTGGCCGGGCGCCGACGCGCGCACCCAGAGGTCGTCGACCTCGATCTGGCCAACCTTGTAGTCCTTCGCCCAAGCCGAGCCGGCCGTGCACAGGCCCAGGGCGGCGATGACAGCGAACTTGCGGATGTTCATGGGTTGTTCTCCTAGGGGGTTAACGCCGCCTGACCAGGCTGCGGGCAGCTGACAGGACCGAATCCGTCAGGGCTTCCATCGCTTCGGAGTTTACCCGCCAATGCTGCCAATACAGCGGCACGTCCTCCCAGGCGCGGCCCCGAAGCAGCATCAACTGACCTGCATCAAGGTGTTCCTGCACCAGCGGCAGCGGATTCATGGTCCAGCCCAGGCCGCCCAGCGTGGCCTGCACGAACGCGCGGGTGGAGGGCACCCACCAGACCGGCGGCTGCCAAGGCGCGGGATCCGCAATCTTGTGCGCGAAGCGGGCCTGCAGCGCGTCCTTGCGGTTGAACACCAGCACCGGCGCCTGCGCCAGCGTCTGGGCGTTGACGCCCTGCGAGAAGTAGCGCTTGTGAAATTCGGGCGTGCAGGTCGCAACATAGCGCATGCTGCCCAGCGCATGGATGCGGCAGCCCTGGACCGGCTCGGCCAGGGCGGTCACGGCGCCCAGCACCGAGCCATTGCGCAGCAGCGTCGCAGTGTGGTCCTGGTCTTCCGACTGCATGTCCAGCGTGGCCCGGGTGCGCGCCGAGAACTGCACGGCCGCGTCGACGAACCAGGTCTCCAGGCTGTCGTGATTGACCGCGACCGGGATGCTGGCATAAGGCACATCGTCGTCCGCCACGCCCAGGCGGTCGAGCGCGTCGTGCTCCAGCAGGGCCGTCTGCTCGGCCAGCCGCACCAGCACCTGCCCGTCCGCCGTGGCCGCCGCTGGCACGGTGCGCTGGACCAGCAGCCGGCCCATGCGGTCCTCCAGCGCCTTGATCCGTTGCGACACTGCCGACGGGGTGACGCTCAACGACAGCGCCGCCCGCTCGAAACTGCCTTCCCGCACTACCGCGGCCAGGGCCCGCAGATTGCCGTGATCGATTTTCATAAGATTAGCTTTACTTAAGATAGTGAAGGAAAATTAGCTTTATTTCATATCTGCCGCAAGCGAAAATGGCCTTGTTACCGGAGCGCCACGCGCGTCCGGAGTTGTCATCCAAACGCCGCCACAGGCGTAGCAGCACAGGTGCAGGTCATGTTCGCCACGTTGTCATCCCCCCTTTTCTTCACTGCCTGGGCCAGCGGCACGGCCACCGGGCTGGGCCTGTTCGCGGTCGTGGGCGCGCAAAGCGCGTTCATCCTGCGCCAGGGCCTGATGCGCGCGCACCTCCTGAGCGTGGTCGCCATCTGCGCGCTGATCGACGCCATCTTCATCTTCGCCAGCGTCTCGGGCCTGCAGGCCCTGACCTCCTGGTTCCCTTGGCTGACGACCGCTGTGCTGTGGTTCGGCGTGGCCTTCCTGTCGTGGTACGCGCTGCAATCGGCGCGCCGCGCCTGGACCGCCACCGGCGGCCTGGCCGCCGCGCGCGAGGTAGTGCCGTCGCGCCGCGCCGCCATGCTGGGCGCGCTGGGCTTTTCGCTACTGAACCCGCATTTCTGGCTGGATATGGTGGTGGTCGGCTCGCTGGCGCACGGCTTCGAGGACGCGCGCATGGCCTTCGCCGCCGGCGCCTTCACCGCCAGCCTGCTGTGGCTCGCCGTACTCGGTATCGGCTCGCGCCTGTTCGCCCCGTTCTTCGCCAGCGCCTCGGCCTGGCGCGTGCTGGACGGCCTTATCGCGGTGATCATGGCCGCGCTGGCGGTCAGCCTGGCGCTCAAGGGCGTATAAGGACGTCCAAAGGCGTTTAAGCTACGCCTCCCGCAGTTCGCCCGAACGGCCGCCCGGACCTCCCGGCGGCCGATTTGCTTGCGACCCCAGCCGCGTCCGGAGTCCCACCATGTACAGCTCCACCTTCATCTTCGCCACGAAGCAATTCGACGATGATTTTCACCGCCTGGACCAGGCCATCGCCGCCGCCGCCCGGGCCATTCCAGGCTATCTGGGCGAAGAAAGCTGGGAAGATGCCGCGCGCGGCCTGATCTCCAACGTCTACTACTGGGAATCGCTGGAGGCGCTGGAGCAATTGATCCGGCACCCGGCGCACCAGCAGGCCAAGGCCGCGCAATCGCGTTGGCTCGACGGCTACCGCGTGGAAATCTCCCAAGTGCTCAGGCGCTACGGCGAAGGACTGGCGCCGCCGTCCTTATAATCAGCCGGTTGCCATTCTTTCGTCGGGCGCAACACCGGCCCGCCAGACGATCATGCGCGGTCCCTCCCCCTCCAAAGATGTGCGCCTGCCGCCCCTGGCCGCCATCCAGGCCTTCGAAGCGGCTGCCCGCCTGGGCTCCTTCGAGCGCGCCAGCGAGGAACTCTTCGTCACCGCCAGCGCCATCGGCAAACGCATTGCCGCGCTGGAGGCCATGCTGGACGTCACCCTCTTCATCCGCAGCAGCCGCGGCGCGACGCTGAGCTCTGCCGGGCGCGAGTACCTGGACCAGGTGCGCACCGCGCTGGATCTGCTGTCGGACGCGTCGCTGCATAAACGCGGCGAACCGAAGCTCGAACCCCTGCGCGTCGTCTCCACTCCCACCTTCGCCCGCCAGGTGCTGATCCCCGCCCTGCCCGGCTTCACCGCCGCGCATCCCGAGGTGGAACTGGAAATCATGCTGTCCATACCGTACCTGGACATCATGCCGCCCAACGCCGACGTCTGGGTGCGCTTCGGCAGCGGCAAGTACCCCGGCCTGAACGCACGCCAATTGACGGCGGATCCGGTGTTCGCGGTCTGCTCGCCCGGCTACCGCGACCAGCACGGCCCCTTCGAGCGGCCCGCGGACCTGGCGCGGGCGCAGCTGCTGCGCTGTCCCATGGAGCCGTGGCGGCCGTGGCTCGCCGCCGCCGGACTGGACTGGCCCGAACCCGCGCGCGGCGTGTGGCTGGTGGACCTGGGCATCATGCTGGCGGCCGCACGCGCCGGCCAGGGCCTTGCACTCACCAGGCGCGCACTGGCCGCCGAATGGCTGGACGAGGGCAAGCTGGTGCGCGTCCTGGACATCGAAATCCCCGGCGAATCCCAGTATTACCTGTGCACTGAAACCTCGCGCCCGCCGGGCAACGCGGTGCAAGCGTTTTCCCTATGGCTGGAAGACGTGTGCAAACAGGTATCCCAATGGCCACGCGGCCTGCCAGCCGGTCAGGAATAAATTTCCAGGCCGGTGCGGAATGAAATTCCGCGCAACCCGCCGCCGTGCTGGCTAGGATGCGGCCAATGCAATGTCCCGCCCATGCCCGCTACGGCACGCAACCTTCCTCCCCGATTCCCGCCCCAGGCCGCGCCGTAGCGGATGACAGGAATCCCCGTGCGTCCGTACTAGGTATTTACGCGGAAAAACGCCGCCGGGTCAGTTTCGCGTAAGTGATTAGGCAGACAGTCACGACACGCCACACAGGAGAGCGCCGCAGCAACTGATTTCCGCCGCCTGGCGCCGGCACACGGTTTTCTACGCAGTCCTACCAATTACAACGGAGACATCCATGGATTTTCGTTTGAAGCTGCTCGCAGGAACCCTTGCATTTGCCGCAACGGCCGCGGCCCACGCCGCCGACCCCATCAAGATCGGCGTAGCCGGCCCCTACACCGGCGGCTCGTCCTCGATGGGCGTCAGCATGCGCGACGGCGTGCGCCTGGCCATTGAAGAAATCAACAAGAACGGCGGCGTCATGGGGCGCCAGTTGATCGCAGTGGAACGCGACGACGAGGCCAAGAACGAGCGCGGCGTGCAGATCGCGCAAGAACTGATCAACAAGGAACAGGTGGCAGCCACGGTCGGCTACATCAATACGGGCGTGGCGCTGGCCTCACAGCGCTTCTACCAGGACGCCAAGATTCCTGTGTTCAACAACGTGGCCACCGGCAGCGTGATCACGCACCAGTTCAAGGCACCGGAATATCCGAATAATTACGTGTTCCGCAACGCGGCGCACGACAGCATCCAGGCCCCGATGATCGTGGAAGAAGCGGTGACCCGCCGCGGCTTCAAGAAGGTGGCGATCCTGGCCGACTCCACCAACTACGGCCAACTCGGCCGCGAGGACCTGGAAAAGGCCCTGGACGCCAAGGGCATCAAGCCCGTGGCCGTCGAAAAGTTCAACATCAAGGACGTCGACATGACGGCCCAGCTGCTGAAGGCCAAGGCCGCCGGCGCCGAAGCCGTGCTGACCTACGGCATCGGTCCCGAACTGGCGCAGGTCGCCAACGGCATGACCAAGCTGGGCTGGAAGGTGCCGATCATCGGCAGCTGGACCCTGTCCATGGCCAACTACATCGACAACTCCGGTACCAACGGCGAAGGCGCGCGCATGCCGCAGACCTTCATCCAGGACCCGGACACGCCCAAGCGCAAGGCCTTCATCGACGCCTACCTGGCCAAGTTCAAGCCCAAGAACAACCGCATCGACTCGCCGGTGTCGGCCGCCCAGGGCTATGACTCCATCTATCTGCTGGCCGCGGCCTTCAAGCAGGCCAACTCCACCGACGGCCCGAAGGTCCGCGAGGCCCTCGAAAACCTGCAGACGCCCGTCGAGGGCGTGGTGATGACCTACAACAAGCCCTTCAGCGCAGACAACCACGACGCGATCACCGTCAAGGAAGTGGTCATCGGCGAGGTCAAGGGCGGCCGCGTGATCAAGGCCAACTAAGGTCCCGCAGCGCATCCGGCGGCGGCTGCCCGGCCGCCGCCACTCGCGCCCTGCTTCCCTGGGCGCGGGACTGCCGCCGCCTGAAAACCGCGTTCTGCCCAAGGGGGTTGGGACGGAACCACAGCAGCGCTACAAGACACACACCATGATTCTTCTACAGCTCATCTATAGCGGTATCGCGCTGGGCATGATCTATGCCGTCATCGCGTTCGGATACCAGCTCACGTTCGCCACGTCGGGCACCTTGAACTTCGGCCAGGGCGAAGCCCTGATGCTGGGCGCGCTGGTCGGCCTGACGCTGGTCGGCCTGGGCGTGAACTACTGGGTCATGATACCCATCGTCTGCATCTTCGGATTCGCGCAAGGCGCGCTGGTCGAACGCGTGGGCGTCAGGCCCGCCATCAAGACCCGCTCGGAATTCGGCTGGATCATGGCCACCATCGCGCTGGGCATCATCTTCAAGAACGTGGCCGAGAACATCTGGGGCCGCGACGACCTGCGCTTCCCCTCGCCGTTGCCGGAAGCGCCGATCCAGGTGCTGGGCGCCAATGTGCTGCCCATGGAGCTGCTGGTGGTGTTCGGCGCCCTGGCGATGATGCTGCTGGTGGAAATCTTCAACCGCAAGTCCATCTACGGCAAGGCCTTCGTCGCCACCTCCAACGACCGCGACGCCGCCGGCCTGATGGGCATCAACACGGGCATGGTCATCACGTTTTCCTACGCGCTGTCCTCGCTGACGGCGGCGTTCGCCGGCGTGCTGGTGGCGCCGCTGACGCTTACCGGCGCCACCATGGGCGCGGTGCTGGGTCTCAAAGCCTTCGCCGTCGCGATCATCGGCGGCCTGTCCAGCGGCATGGGCGTGGTGGTGGGCGGGCTGATCCTGGGGATCGCCGAAACGACCACCGGTTTCTATCTTTCGACGGGGTACAAAGACGTGCCGGGATTGGTGTTGCTGCTGCTCGTACTGACCTTCAAGCCCGCCGGCCTGTTCGGCAAGACCGCGATCAAGAAGGTGTAAGCGATGAAACCCTTGCACCTGCTCCTATCCATCGTGGCGGTGGCCTGCCTGGCCGCCGTGCCGCTGGGCGTGACCAACACGTACTACCTGCACCTCATCGAAACCATCATGATCTATTCGATCCTGCTGTTCGGGCTCGATATCGTGGTGGGCTATACCGGCCAGGTCTCCCTGGGCCACGCCGGCCTGTTCGGCATCGGCTCGTATGTGGCCGGCGTGCTGTTCTTCCACCTGCAGATGCCGATCTGGGTGATCCTGCCCGCCGCCATCCTGATCGCGGCGGCCTTCGGCGCGGTGCTGGCGCTGCCGGCGCTGCGGGTCACGGGGCCGTATCTGGCCATGGTGACGCTGGCTTTCGGCACCATCATCCAGATCCTGATCAACGAGATGACCTTCATGACCGAGGGACCCTTGGGCATCAAGATCCCCAAGCCGTCCATCGCCGGGCACGTGCTGAACAAGAGCGAGTACTTCTGGCTGGTCGCCGCATTGCTGGTTCTATCGCTGATCGTGGTGCACCGTATCCTCAAATCGCACCTGGGCCGCTCGTTCGAGGCCCTGCGCGACAGCCCGATCGCGTCCGACTGCATGGGCGTGTCGGTCTACCGGCACAAGGTGTTCGCCTTCGTCATCAGCGCCGGCTTCGCCGGCCTGGCCGGCGCGCTGTACTCGTATTCGGAACAGTACATCTCGCCCAATACCTACAACTTCGAACTCACCATCCTGTTCCTGCTGGCCATCATCATGGGCGGCCGCAAGAGCCGCACGGGCGCGCTGCTGGGCGCCTCCATCATCGTGCTGCTGCCCAAGATGCTGGACGACATCTCGACCTTCCGCCTGATCGCGCTGGGCGTGGCGATCCTGGTCACCGTCGGCAGCGTGGTCGCGATCTCCAAGGGTCGCACCGAACCGCGCCGCGTCGTCGTGCCGGTGGTCGGCACCATCCTGCTGGCGGTCTTCTCGTTCTGGCTGGAGGTGGTGACCGACTGGCGCCTGACGATCTTCGGCGCCATGATCCTGTTCGTCGTCTACTACCTGCCCGACGGCATAGTTGGCTTCGTGCGCAACCTGTTCTTCTCCAACCGCCGCGCAGCGCTTGCGGTCAAGTCGGACCTGGTGAAGGCGCAGGAAGCGGTGCCCGATGCCGCCCGCGGCAAGGGCGACACGCTACTCGCGGCCAAGGGCGTGCTGATGCAGTTCGGCGGCCTGAAGGCGCTGAACCAGGTCGACCTGACCGTCAAGCGCGGCACCATCCATGGCCTGATCGGCCCCAACGGCTCCGGCAAGAGCACCATGATGAACGTGCTGACGGGCATCTACGTGCCGACCGCCGGCGCGGTGGAATTCTCGGGCAAGTCGCTGGTCGGCATGACCCCGGCCGACATCGCCGAGACCGGCATCGCGCGCACCTTCCAGAACGTGCAGCTGTTTGGCGAGATGACGGCGCTGGAGAACGTCCTGGTCGGCCTGCACCACACCTTCACCACGGGCCTGGCCGGCATCGCGCTGCGCACGTCCAAATGGAAAGGCGAGGAACAGGGCGCCCGCGCCCGCGCCATGGCGCTGCTGGAGTTCGTGGGCCTGGAGTCCCTGGCCAGCGAGGAAGCGCGCAACCTGCCCTACGGCAAGCAGCGCCTGCTGGAAATCGCCCGCGCCCTGGCCCTGGACCCGCAACTGCTGCTGCTGGACGAACCCGCGGCCGGCCTGACCGCGCCCGACATCGTCGAACTGCTGGCCATCATCCGCAAGGTACGCGACCACGGCATCACGCTGATCCTCATCGAGCACCACATGGACGTGGTGATGGGAGTGTGCGACACCGTATCGGTGCTGGACTTCGGTCAGAAGATCGCCGAGGGCCTGCCCAACGAAGTGCAAAGCAACGCCAAGGTCATCGAGGCGTATCTGGGCGGCGCGCCCGCCTGACGCCAAGGGGACAACAAGATGCTATCGATCAAAAATCTGGAAGCGGGCTACGGCAAGGTGAAGGTGCTGCACGGCATCAGCATGGAAGTGCCGAAGGCCAAGGTGGTGACGCTGATCGGCTCCAACGGCGCCGGCAAGACCACCACGATGCGGGCGCTCTCGGGCATGATCCGTCCGACCGCGGGCGAGGTCACGCTGAGCGGCAAGCGCATCGACGGCCTGGAGTCCCACCGCATTGCGCGGCTGGGGCTGGCGCACTCACCCGAAGGCCGGCGCGTGTTCCCGACGCTGTCGGTCACCGACAACCTGTTGCTGGGCGCTTTCCCGCGCCTGACGGGCAGCCGTCCCAAGGGCGACGTGCAGTCCGACCTGGGCCGCGCCATGGATCTTTTTCCGCGCTTGAAGGAACGGCGCGATCAGCTGGCCGGCACCTTGTCCGGCGGCGAGCAGCAGATGCTGGCCATGGCGCGCGCGGTGATGCTGAATCCCGAACTGGTGCTGCTGGATGAGCCTTCGATGGGTTTGGCGCCGATCCTGGTGGAAGAGGTTTTCCGGATCATTGCGCGGCTCAAGGATGAAGGGGTGACGATGCTGCTGGTGGAGCAGTTTGCTGCTGCGGCGTTGAATGTGGCGGATTATGGGTATGTGTTGGAGAACGGGCGGATCTCGGTGCATGGGAGCGCGGATAAGTTGAAGCATGATCCGGCTGTTGTTGCGGCTTATTTGGGTGGATCGCATTGAGGGCTTCAGTGTTGAGTTCTTGAGACGCCTGCCACGTCGGGGACTCGCGTAGGGCGGGGCAACGATTGCGGTCCGGAGCGTTCGCTCCGGACTTCCCCTTCGTCATCCTCGTTGTCGCCTCCGGCGACTGCCTTCGGATTCCCTCGGGCTTATCGACGCCCCGCCCTACGCGAGTCCCCGACGCGGCAGGCTGTGCTGCTTGAATCTTTACGGACGCTGGGGAGGTCTGTGTGCTTGGCGTTTTTTTCCGCATCGGGGTGTGGTGGCGTGTCTTGCGGGGCCCGCCCCAGGCCGGCCGCCCGGGCGGCCTCTTGGGGCTTACGCGGTGTCTTGCGTCGCGTGATGGCGCTGCGCGCAGTGGCTGCGGCAGAACGTCTATTCAGCTCAGCTCTGCCTAACACCTGCAATTCAACTCCGGCGCCGGATGGGCGGCGCGCGCGAGATACTCTGCGAGCGCAAGCCATTGCCCAACGCGCGCCGCCCATCACCGCCCCCCCCTCTGGACGGGGAGACATCAGAACGCAGCTATCTGCATTCGCGCCAGCGACCGCTATCGAAATTAAAAGAATTGCGTATGTACTTTACGGCCGCCCGCGCGGCCGTAAAGTACGGGCAGCACAAGACTCGGCACTGACCGCAGCTCTAACAGCGCGGCGACCCAAGACGCACGTAGCCCGTCGTCGCGTGCGGCGTGGCGGCTCGCAACCTCGATGCGCCCGAGGGAATCCGAAGGAGTCGCCGAAGGCGAGGACGAGGATGACGACGGGGAAGTCCGGAGCGAACGCTCCGGACCGCAATCGTGGGCGCGAGCCGCCACGCCGC
>NZ_JBARYB010000114.1:0-5259 GCF_049647645.1 Achromobacter sp. | reverse complement strand
TGCTGGTGCCGCGCGCCCTGCAGCGCCTGCGCGCCGACCATGCCGGCGTCACCGTCATGCTGCAGGAAGGCGCGCACGATGCGCTGCTGGCCGGCCTGGCGCGCGGCGAACTCGACTGCGTGCTGGGGCGGCTGATGCTGGACGCGACGCAGCCCGTGTTCCGCACCGAAGTCCTGTACGAAGAGCCCATATGCGTGGTGGCGCGCGTCGGCCATCCGCTGGCCAAGTCCACCCGCATCACCGCCGCCGCGCTGGCGCGGCAAGACTGGATCCTGCCGCCGCCGCAGGCGCCGCTGCGCCAGCGCATCGACTCCTACTTCGCCGAACAGGGCCTGACGCTGCGGGCGCCCATGGCCGAATCGGTATCGCTGCTGGCCAACGAGGTGCTGCTGCGCAGCAGCGACCTGCTCTCGGCCATGCCGCGCGCGGTGGCCCAGCACTACGCCGCGCTAGGCGTACTGGCCATCCTGAGATTCCGCCCCGACTGGAACCTGCCGCCGGTAGGCGTGGTGCAGCGGGCGCAGGTCGAGGCGGCGCCGGCGCTGCAGCGTTTTCTGGACGCGCTGCGGGTGGAAGCCGGGGCGCTCGGCGCGTAGCCCCGCAAGCTCCCGCTGCCGATCTCAAGCGTATTGCGCGAGACCGTGTCCGAAGGACCAGTTTTCCTTCGCCACTTCCACCAGGTTCACGAACACGTCCTCGGGCCGCAGGCCGGGGTCAGCGCCCAAGCGCTCCGCGATCCGCCGGAACAGCGCCTTTTTCTGTTCCAGGCTGCGCGTATTGTTCGCCGTGATCTGGATGTACACGAGGTCGTCGCTGCGCGCCACATCCATGTAGGTCGGGCTGTAGCGGAAGTTCGACGCCTCATGCTCGGTCATGGTCATGAACTGGTCGTCTTCGGGAACATTGAAGGTTTCGCGCATGGCCAGATAGATGTTGTCGAAGATGGCCTGGCGATAGGCTTCAGGCTTTCCGGCGCGCAAGGAAATATGGACTAGCGGCATCGTGGATTCTCCAGGTTGTGCCGCATTATCTTAGCCAGTTTGGCGCTGCTGCCGCAGGCCCAAAATGGAAAAGCGCGCCGAAGCGCGCCATTCCTTGCATAGGGCGTGTCGGCACGCCCCCAATGTCCGCCCTAGGAACGTCCGCCCAGGCTGCCGCCGCCGTCCACGCCCAGCACCTGGCCGGTGATGAAGCCGGCGTCGTCCGACAGCAGGAAGGCGATCGCGGCCGCCACTTCCGCGGGCGTACCCAGGCGCTTCATGGGTACGGAGGCCAGCGCGCGCTTTTCGGCATCGCTGCCGGCGGGCCGCGTGGCGCGGAACATCTCGGTTTCGATCGGGCCGGGCGCAACCGCGTTGGCGGTAACGCCGTATTCGGCCAGTTCCAGCGCCCAGGTGCGGGTGCATCCCACCAGCGCGCTCTTGGCGGCCGAATAGGCGGTGCGTTCCATGCCGCCATGGATGGCGCGGCTGACCACGTTGACAATGCGCCCGGCGCGGCGCACCTTCATGGATTCGATGAATGCCTGGGTGACCTGCACCGCCACGCGCACGTTCAGGTCGAGCACGTTGTACAGCGTGGCCAGGTCGATTTCACCCAGCGGCTGGGGCGAGACGATGCCCACGTTGTTGACCACGGCGTCGACCGGGAATTTCTCGCGGATTTCGCGCAGCACTTCCTCGGTGCGGCCGGCGTCCGCCAGGTCACAGGCGTAGAGGTAGCCCGGGAAATCCACGTCGGTGGTATTGCGCGCGATGCCAACCACATGACAACCCATGTCGGACAGCCGCTGAGTAAGCGCCCAGCCTATGCCTTTGGTGGCGCCCGTGACGAGCACGCATTTGTCCTTCATGGATAGAAACCTCGCTTCTGTTCTCTTGGTGAAAAACGGGCGCTTGGGCGCCCGGTTTTCCAAGTAGACACCATCCGGAGCCACCTGTCTTGTAAATTGCGTAGCAATTCTTGCCTGCCGGACAGCCCGCCGGACAGTGGGGGATCGGCCCGGTTCAGACGTCCCGCGTGACCGGAACGCGCGGCGCCAGGGCGCACAGCAGCTCGTAGCCGATGGTGCCGGCGGCCTGGGCCACCTCGTCCACGGAAGGGCCTTCCTCGCCCCAGAGCGACACGGGCGCGCCGACGCCGGCGGCGGGGACGGGCCCCAGATCGACGATCAGCATGTCCATGGAAACGCGGCCCACCAATTGGGTGCGGATGCCGGCCACCACCACCGGCGTGCCGGTGGTCGCGTGGCGGGGATAGCCGTCGGCATAGCCGCAGGCCACGATGCCGATGCGCATGGAGCGGTCGGCGCGGAAGATGGCGCCGTAGCCGACCGAATCGCCGGCCTTGAGCTCCTGCACGGCGATGATTTCCGAACGCAGCGACATGGCCGGTTTCAGGCCGAAGGAAGAGGCTTCGGCGTCCGCGAAGGGCGATGCGCCGTACAGGCAGATGCCAGGACGCACCCAGTGCGCCTGCGTTTCCGAAGCGATGGCGATCTCGGCGAAGCGCAGCGTGGCGGCCGAATTGCAGACACTGATGGCGCCCGGCATCTTATGCGTCACCGAATTGAACACCGCCAGTTGTTCGTTCACGCCCTGCGGGCCGTCGGCGCAGGCGAAATGGGTCATCTTGCCCACCGAACCCAGCACGCCCTGCTGTTGCAGCAGCATGGCGCGTTCATGCGCCGCGGCGTAGGCGGCGGGGCTGAAGCCCAGGCGGTTCATGCCGCTGTTCAGCTTGAGCATGACGTCGACGCGGCGCGAGAAGCGCGCGCGGGCCAGCATGTCCAGTTGCTCCCGGTTGTGCACCGTGGAGCTCAAGTGGTAGCGGTCGACGATGTCCAGGTCGGAGGGTTCGAAAAAACCTTCCAGCAGCAGGATGGGGCCGCCCCAACCCGCCTCGCGGCAGCGCACGGCTTCGTCCAGGTCCAGCATCGCCAGGCCTTGCGCCTTCGAGAAGCCGGCCACGGCCTGCTCGATGCCATGTCCATAGGCATTGGCCTTGATCACCGCCCAGATCGAGGGTGGCAGGCCCGACGCGGCCTCCGCGGTCTGGTCCAGGTGGCGGCGCACGGCCGCGAGGTTGTGCGCTAGCGCGGAGACGGAGACGGTGGCGGAGATTGGACGCGGCATGGTGTGGGATCCTGTGGCGCTTAAGTCTAACTGATCCACGCCTCACGCGGCATTGCGCCGTGTCACCGGAATGCGACTACTCTAAAATGGATCGGTCCAGGCCCTCAGGGCCAGATTCGCAAGTCCAAATATGCCCATCGATCACTACGAAAACTTCCCCGTCGCCTCGCTGCTGTTGCCGCGCAGGCTGCGTGGCGCCGTGACCGATATCTACCGTTACGCCCGCGCAGCGGACGATATCGCCGACGAAGGCAGCGCCACGGACGCAGAACGGCTGAACCAATTGGCCGCGTTCCGCGCCGAACTGCACCGCATCGGCGCCGAGCCGGGCGCCAGGCCCGAACCCGGCTCGCCCGAACTGGCCAGCATCTTCGTCCCGCTCGCGGCCACCATCGCGCGCCACCAGTTGCCGATCACGCCCTTCTACGACCTGCTGTCCGC
Source organism: Achromobacter sp. (assembly GCF_049647645.1). Lineage (GTDB taxonomy): Bacteria > Pseudomonadota > Gammaproteobacteria > Burkholderiales > Burkholderiaceae_B > Achromobacter. The sequence goes on along the minus strand of NZ_JBARYB010000114.1, from coordinate 1,684 downwards.
CTTCGAGCAGGACATCAGCGTCAAGCGCTACGAAGACTACGCCACGCTGGCCGACTACTGCACCCGCTCCGCCAATCCGGTGGGCAGGCTGATGCTGCACCTGTTCGAGGCCACCAATCCACAGAATGTCAGCGAGGCCGACGCCATCTGCACCGGCCTGCAACTGGTGAACTTCTGGCAGGACGTGCGGGTGGACTGGCACAAGCACCGCGTCTACCTGCCGCAGGAAGACCTGCGCCGCCACGGCGTGACGGACGACGACCTGGCCGCCTGCCGTCTGACGCCCGCCTGGCGCGATCTGATGGCCTTCGAAGTCGAACGCGCCCGCGCACTGCTACACTTCGGCGCTCCGCTGGCGCGCCGCCTGCCGGGCCGCATGGGCCTGGAGCTGCGCCTGGTGGTGCAAGGCGGGCTGCGCGTGCTGGAGCGTATCGAGGCGGGCGGCTACGATGTATTCATGAATCGCCCCGAATTGGGCGCCAAAGATTGGGCCATCATGATGTGGCGCGCAATTACCTGATATGACCCCTGACGAATACTGCCAGGAGAAAGCCGCCAAAAGCGGTTCCAGCTTCTACTACTCTTTCCTCTTCCTGCCGCCTGAGCGGCGGCGCGCCATCACGGCGCTGTACGCGTTTTGCCGCGAAGTGGACGACGTGGTCGACGAATGCACCGACCCGTCGCTGGCCCGCGTCAAGCTGGCCTGGTGGCGCACGCAGGTCGACCAGATGTACAACGGCAATCCGGACCACCCGGTGACCCGCGCCCTGCAGCCGCACCTGCAAAGCTGTTCGATCACGCGCGAACGCCTGCTGGCCGTGGTCGACGGCATGGAAATGGACCTGGACCAGACCCGCTATCTGGACTGGCCGGGCCTGCGCAAGTACTGCTGGCATGCCGCCGGCGTGGTGGGCGAGCTGTCCGCCGGCGTCTTCGGCTATTCCGACCCCAAGACCCTGGTCTACGCGGAGAAGCTGGGCCTGGCGTTCCAGATGACCAACATCATCCGCGACGTGGGCGACGATGCCCGCCGTGGCCGCATCTACCTGCCCGTCAACGACATGCAGCAGTTCGAGGTCAAGGCCTCGGACATCCTGAACGGCGAATACTCCGACCGCTTCAGCGCGCTGATGAAGTTCCAGGCCGAGCGCGCCCGCGAACTGTACCGCGAAGCCATGAGCAACCTGCCCGAGGCCGACCGCCGCGCGCAGCGCCCGGGCTTGATGATGGCGGCCATCTATCACGCGCTGCTCGACGAGATCGAACGCGACAACTGGCAAGTGCTGCATCAGCGCATCTCGCTCACTCCCCTGCGCAAGCTGTGGCTCGCCTGGAAGACCTGGGTGGGCGGCGGACGCGGACTGGTCCGCCGGTTGGCGCGGTGAAAGCCGCGGTCATCGGCGCTGGCTGGGCCGGCCTTGCCGCCAGCGTCGCCTTGCGCGAAGCGGGCGCCAAGGTCACCGTCTTTGAAGCCGGCCATACGCCGGGCGGCCGTGCCCGACGCGTGTTCCACACCGATTTCGACGCGCCGCTGGACAATGGCCAGCACCTGCTGTCGGGCGCCTACAAGCACACGCTGGCGCTGATGCGCCGCGTCGGCCGCAACCCGGACGCCCTGCTGATGCGCCGCCCCCTGCAGCTGGCCAGCCTGGACGGCCGCTTTCGCCTGGCCGCGCCGCGCCTG
>NZ_JBARYB010000113.1:0-8118 GCF_049647645.1 Achromobacter sp. | reverse complement strand
AGCGCGCCTTGTCCGGGTCCATCAGCACGGTGCGGCCTTCGTAGACCACGCCTTCGATGTCGGTGACCCAGATGTTTTCCAGCGGCAGGCCCAGGTCCACCATCAGGTCCAGGCAGGCCAGCGCGGCCGCGCCGGCGCCGGAGGTCACCACCTTGACCTGCTTGATGTCCTTGCCCACGACCTTCAGGCCGTTGATGAAGGCGGCGGACACGCAGATCGCGGTGCCATGCTGGTCATCGTGGAAGACCGGGATCTTCATGCGCTCGCGCAGCTTGCGCTCGACGGTGAAGCACTCGGGGGCCTTGATGTCTTCGAGGTTGATGCCGCCAAAGGTGGCTTCCAGGCCGGCGATGATTTCGACCAGCTTGTCCGGGTCGGTCTCGTTGATCTCGATGTCGAAAACGTCCAGGCCGGCGAACTTCTTGAACAGCACCGCCTTGCCTTCCATCACTGGCTTGGAGGCCAGCGCGCCGATATTGCCCAGGCCCAGCACCGCGGTGCCGTTGGTGATCACGCCCACCAGATTGCCGCGCGCCGTGTAGCGGTACACATTGGCCGGATCGGCCACGATCTCTTCACAGGCCGCCGCCACGCCGGGCGAGTACGCCAGGGCCAGGTCGCGCTGGTTGGTGAGCTGCTTGGTCGGCGTGACCGAGATTTTGCCGGGGCGTCCAAGCTCATGGTATTCAAGGGCGGCTTTGCGGAGATTGGCATCCATAGGGGCGGCTACTGGCTAGAGTGTGTGACACGAAAGGGGGGAATTCTATTCCGATGGCGAGCGCCGCGATACCTCGGCAATGCCCGCCTGCCCCTTGGATAAGCATGCGCGTCCCATGTTAGCGCCAGCTTACAAATTGTCGCTATTCCGCGATGTGGAATAGGGGAAAACGTCCATCGGGATCGAACAGCGCCTTCACCCGGGAATCCAGGCGAGTGGTGGCCAGGCCGGGCGGCTCGTCATCGCGCTCGGGCGCTTGGGGCGCGGGCGCGGCGTCGGCCAGCGTCACCGTCTGCACCCACGCCAGCGTGCCGCCGTGTCCCAGCAGCAGATGCGCCAGATTGACGGTGGCGGGCGCTTCGGGTTTCAGGGCATCCAGCCGGTAGCGGCCCAACCAGCGCTCGCCGTCCCGGGTGGCAAAGGCATCGCCGCCGGAAGCCAGCTGGAACAGCGCCGGCACCAGGCGCTGCACCGTGGCGGAACGCAGGGGCTGGACGTCCGACTCGCCGAACGGTCCCAGCGTTTCCTCTATGCCGTCCGCCAGCATCACGTCCAGCGCCAGCACCCCTGAGCCTGCGCAGCGCCCGGCGGGCCAGTTGGCCTTGGCCGCCAGCCACGCGGCCAGCGTCAGGTCCGCCGGCAAGCCGGCGAACTGCCGCAGCCCGGCCTGGGCCAGCGCCGCCACCCGCGTCCCGGGCTGCGCGCGCCAGCGTCCGGTATCGCCGGACAGGCGCACCAGCCCGGTCAGGGCGGAGGGATCCACCCGCAGGAGCGGGCCGTGGACCGTCTCGAACGGCCCTTCGGCTCCCGCCAACGCCAGCGTCACGCGGTACTCGGCGCAAAGGGTGCGCGCATGCGCCACGTCCGCATCCCGCGCCGCCGCCAGCAACCCCCGGGGACCGCCCTCTCCCGCCTCGCCCAGATCTCGGACGGATCCCTGGCAGAGCAGGGCCAGCCGCTCCATGAAGGCCGACCACGGGCTGCGGGCCGGACGACGGCCCAGGAGGAAAGCGCGCCGGGATGGCTGCATGACTACAATTCCTTTATCGCTACAAAACGCCTTCGAGAATCCGATGCCCCGCCTTGCCCACCGCACCAACGATTTCCTGACCTTCCAGGTAATGGAACTATTCAAACAGGCGCAAGCGCTGCAGGCGGCGGGCAAGGACATTATCAGCCTGGGCATCGGCGAACCGGACTTTACCGCGCCCCCCCAGGTCGTGGAAGCGCTGGAGCGCGCGGCGCGCGCCGGCCTCAGCGGCTACAGCCCCTCGGCCGGCCTGACGCCGCTGCGCGAGGCCATCGCCCAGTTCTACCACGAGCAGTTCGGCGCCCGGATCAATCCGGCCCGCGTCATCGTCACCGCGGGCGCCTCCGGCGCGCTGACGCTCGCCTGCGCGGCGCTGGTCAATCAGGGCGGCGAAGTGCTGATGCCGGATCCGTCCTACCCCGCCAACAGCAATTTCGTGCTGGCGGCGGGCGGCGTGCCGCGCCTGATCCCGAGCACGGCGGCCAAACGCTTCCAGCTGTCGGCGCAGGACGTGGCCAGCCACTGGACGCCCGCCACCCAGGGCGTGCTGGTCGCCTCGCCCAGCAATCCCACCGGCACCTCCATCGACCACGGCGAACTGGCCGAACTGCTGGCGCAGGTCCGCACCCGCAATGGCTTCGCCATCGTCGATGAAATCTACCTGGGCCTGTCCTATGAAGGACAGCCGCGCTCGGCCCTGACCCTGGATGACGACGTCATCGTCATCAACAGCTTTTCCAAGTACTTCCACATGACGGGCTGGCGCCTGGGCTGGATGATCGTGCCCGAGGACATGATTGCGCCGGTGGAGAAAATCGCCGCCAGCCTGGCGATCTGCGCACCCACCTTGGCGCAGCACGCCGCGCTGGCCTGCTTCTCGCCCGGCGCCATGAAGACCTTCGAGCACCGCCGCGAAGCCTTCAAGCAACGCCGCGACTACTTGCTGCCGGAATTCGAGCGCCTGGGCATCCAGGTGCCGGTCAAGCCGGATGGCGCGTTCTATATCTATGCCGACATCGCCAACCTGGGCATGGACAGCGCCGCGTTCTCGCAGCGCCTGCTGCTGGAAGCCGGCGTGGCCGCCGTGCCGGGCCTGGACTTCGGGCCTGCCCATGGCGGCCACACCATGCGCTTTTCCTACGCCACCGGCCTGGACCGGCTGGAAGAGGCGGTCGCCCGCATCGGCCGGCTGCTGCAAGGCTGACCCCGAAAACAAAGCGCGTCCCCGGGGGACGCGCTTTGCACTCAGGCCGGGCCGGATATCAGTCGCGCGCCAGCGCGATGCCGGAGGCCAGCGCCAGGCGGCGGCGTTCCGCCTGCACCTTGGCGCCATAGCCGTTGTCGTCCGGTCCCGTGGAACCGACGTAGCACGCCAGCCCGCCATCGACCGAACCGCGGCGGTTGATGCAATCGCGCAGAATCGTCGCGCCCACGCCAATATTGGCGGCGGGGTCCAGCGGGTTCTTGCCGACCGCGTCGAACTTGTCCTGGTGCACGCTGGTCATCACCTGCATCAGCCCCTGCGCGCCCACATGGCTTTCGGCCAGGGGGTTGTAGCGGGACTCGATGGCGATCACGGCCAGGACCAGCAACGGATCCAGCTGCTTTTCGCGGCTGACCTTGTAAACGACGTTCAAGAGCGGGCCGGTGGCGTCATAGGCGACCTTGTACTTGCGCGAAATATAGTTGCGCAAGGCTTCCGCCTGCGGGCCGGTGGCGACCATCGCGGCAGGCTTCTTGGGCGCCGGAGGGGCGACACGGGCGGGCCCCAGCATGCCGGTGGCATTGCTGGCGGGAGCAGTGGGAACGGCCATGGCAATTGCCGACGCACTGTCGGAACCCAGTTCGGAACCGGCTTCGGATTCGATGCCGGCTTGCATGGATGAAGGCGCTAGGGCGGTCAACAAGGCTTTGTGCACTTGCAATGCCTGGTCGCGCAAACCAGGCAGGGCGAATCCCATGCTTACCGTCACAATGACCGCAATGCCCAGATAAACGGAGCAGATGCGCAGGGACTCGGCAAGATATTGGTGCACTCCTTGGGCCAGGCTTCGGAACAGGCTGGCCACTGACGCATCGGGCATAGAACCTCCTGCGTTAAAAAAGAGGGAGTCAATGTTAACCTCTCTGTCTACCCAACATGTAACCAAATAGCTGGGATCTGTAGTGAAATACCGCGACCTTAGAGACTTCATCGCCCAACTTGAACGCATGGGCGAGCTCAGACGCATCGCTGCGCCGGTGTCCACCCGGCTGGAAATGACTGAAATATCGGACCGTGTCCTGCGCGCGGAAGGCCCCGCCCTGCTGTTTGAAAACGCGCAGCACAATGGACAGCCCGCACAGATGCCGGTGCTGACCAATCTGTTCGGCACCCCGGCCCGCGTGGCGCGCGGCATGGGCGCCGACGACGTCAGCGCCTTGCGCGACATCGGCGAGCTGCTCGCTTCGCTGCGCGAGCCCGAAGCGCCCAAGGGCCTGCGCGACGCGCTGGCCAAGGTCTCGATGCTGAAGTCCGCGCTGTGGGACATGAGCCCCAAGAACGTCAAGAGCCCTGCCTGCCAGGAAATCGTCTGGGAAGGCAAGGACGTGGACCTGACGCGCCTGCCGATCCAGACCTGCTGGCCTGGCGACGTGGCCCCGCTCTTGACCTGGGGGCTGGTGATCACCCGCGGCCCCCACGCCCGCCGCCAGAACCTGGGCATCTACCGCCAGCAACTGCTGGGCCCCAACAAGCTGATCATGCGCTGGCTGTCGCACCGCGGCGGCGCGCTGGATTTCCGCGACCACGCCCTGGCCCATCCCGGCACGCCCTTCCCCATCGCCGTCGCCCTGGGCGCCGACCCGGCCACCACGCTGGGCGCGGTCACGCCGGTGCCCGACAGCCTGTCCGAATACCAGTTCGCGGGCCTCTTGCGCGGTTCCCGCACCGAGGTCGCGAAGGCGCTGGGCAGCGACCTGTCCGTGCCGGCCTGGGCCGAAATCGTGCTGGAAGGCCACCTGCTGCCGTCCTCCGACCCGCGCGCCATCGCGCCCGTCGTGCCCGAAGGCGTCAATCCGCCGCCCAACACCGATTACGAAATGGCGCTGGAAGGCCCCTACGGCGACCACACCGGCTACTACAACGAGCAGGACTGGTTCCCCGTCTTCACGGTGGAGCGGATCACGATGCGGCGCAATCCCATCTACCACTCCACCTACACCGGCAAACCGCCAGACGAGCCCGCAGTGCTGGGCGTGGCGCTCAACGAGGTCTTCGTGCCGCTGCTGCGCCGCCAGTTGCCGGAGATCGTGGACTTCTACCTGCCGCCGGAAGGCTGCAGCTACCGCCTGGCGGTGGTCTCGATCCGCAAGCAGTACGCCGGCCACGCCAAGCGCGTCATGTTCGGCCTGTGGAGCATCCTGCGCCAGTTCATGTACACCAAGTTCATCGTGGTGGTGGACGAGGACATCAACCCGCGCGACTGGAAGGAAGTCGTCTGGGCGATGACCACCCGCATGGATCCGGTGCGCGATACCTTGCTGGTGGAGAACACCCCCATCGACTATCTGGACTTCGCCTCGCCGGTCTCCGGCCTGGGCGGCAAGATGGGCATGGACGCCACCAACAAATGGCCTGGCGAAACCAACCGCGAATGGGGCACGCCGATTGCCATGGACGCCGAGGTCAAGAAGCGGGTGGATGCCATGTGGGGGCAGTTGGGCCTTTGAGTACCAGGCTCGCGACATAAAAAAACCCGCCTTCATGGCGGGTTTCTTGTTGGCGAACCGAAGCTTCAGCGTTGACCAGCCGCCGGATCATCGTCGCGCCGCGAGTTCTGCCAGGCCTTGAACAATTGCCAGCCGACAAAGGCGCCGCCAGCGATCTTCAAGAGCTTGGAGCGCTTGCCGCCGCGCATGATCATGGCGGACAGCGATGAACTGACGATGGGATAGCGCCGCGCCAGGCTGATTGCCTGCAAGGCCCAGCGCGATGCGCCGCCCGAGGCCAGGCCCGGCAGCAGTCCCTTGAGGAGCGCCGCGGGTTCCAGCTTGCGTCCGGTCGACGCGATGCTTTGCGCCAACGATTCGCGTTCGATGGCGGCGCGGGCGCGCAGCAGTTCGATGCGCACGGCGCGGTCGACGGTGGGAGACCTTTTCGTCATGCTTCAGCCCTCCTCGCGCCGGCGCGCCTGCGCTGCATCGTCGTCCTGCGCGTCGCGCACCCGATCCAACAGTTCGGCATCGCGCCCGAGTTCTTCCAGCGTGGCGGCGAACGGCGGTGCGCCGTAGACCAGCCCGTGGCGCACCGCCACCAGCAAGGCCACGCCGACCAGGCCGTAGAAACCCGCCAGCAGGCCCAGGGCCAGATAGCGGTCTTCAGTAGGCCAGAACGCCACCGCGACCGTGACGGTGAAGACCAGCACCGCCAGCGTCAGGAACAGCAGCGCAGCAAACGCCATGCCCAAGAGCTTGAGCAGGCGCGCTTTTTCGTCCGCCGCTTCCAGCGCCAGCAATTCCAGGCGCGTGCGCAACAGCCCGACCACGCTGGAGGCAACGCCGAAAACAGATTTTCGTAGACCCATGGCTGGAAAGGACGCCGGGCGGGAAGCGCGGTCTTGCGCCCGCGCCGCCCGCCCGGATGTCCTGCCCTATCAGCGGCGGCTGATCAGCAAGCCAAGCAGCAGGCCGGTCACGCCTGCGATGCCGATGGCTTGCCAGGGATTGTCGTGCACGTAGTCATCGGTCGCGCGGGCAGCCTTGCGGCCGCGCTCCAGCACGGCGTCCTGTGCTTCGTACAGGGCTTCGCGCGTGCGCTTCAGCGAGGTCAGCGCGCGGTCGCGCAATTCGTTGGCCTTGTCGCCCGTGCTGCTGGCGGCTTCGCGCAGCAGGCTTTCGGCGTCATTCAGGCTGGACTTGACACTGTCGATGAGTTTTTCTTTTGCGACTTCTTCGGATTTTCTCGTGGCCATTATTTGAGCTCCTGTTGTGTGTCAATAACGAAACCATCATACCAGCCGCCATGCGAGGCACACGGCGCGCTTGCTACGGGGTGCTACTTGATTTGCGTAATCTCAACGGCGGACTTGACGCCGCCCTGATCGATGTCCTGCTTCATCACCAGATTGATCGCCGGACAGTACCAGTCCGTCACGGTGGTGTTCATGCCTGGAATGGGAATCGTCAGGCCCTGGAACGTAGCCATGGTGGGATCCGAATTACGGCTGTACGTAATCGGATGGCAGGACTGCGCGCCCAGGGCTGTATTCACCGAGGCCTTCTTGCCCACGGTCTTCTCGCCTATGCGCACGGTCGTGCTCGGTTGTCCGCCCACGGGCGCCTCCTTGCCGATCTTCAGGCGGAAGGACGAACCGGGCAGCTTCTGCCCGGCGCTAAGCTGGCCATCGTAGGCGAAGAGACCCAGCATGCGCAGGTCGAACTGGCCCTCGGAAGGCTTGGGCGCTTCGCCCGCGCTGGCGTAGCGCAGGAAGGTGGCCTGGCCGCCCTTGACGGTCATCAGGTAATCCAGCTTGGACTTGCCCGGAGGCAGGCCGGCGTAGCTGAACGTGGCCACGCCCTGCACGCGCGCGCGGCAGTTGTCGCCATTGCTTTTTGTAACTTCGGCGAAGGTCAGGTCGGCGCCTAGCGCCAGATTGCCGGTGCCGGTCAGTTGCACCGCGCCGCCGTCATGCATGAATTGCGCATCGCACACGCCGGCCTGCGCCGCAGCGGCCGCGCCCAGCGCGCCCACCGTAAAAACCAGGGATGCCATTTTTCGCATCGTCACAAGCCACTCCATGAATCCGGAAAAAATCCGCCCGCGCCTAGCGTACGGCTGGCTTGATACTACACCGGTTGCAAGGCCCGGCGCGTGTCGGAACGTGTCGGCGCGGCCACGCCGGCGGCGGCTACGCTGGGGCGCCAGCGCGCGCAGCGCGGCCGATCAACGCCTGGATCTCCGGCACGCAGGAACCGCAGCCGGTGCCGCAGCCCAGGGTGGATTTCAGGGCCGCCAGATCGCAGCCCCGGACGATGCCCGCCAGGATCGCGGCCTCGCTCACGCCGTTGCAGACACAGACCGCGCGCGAGCGGACCGCCCCCACGATCCGCCCCGTCAGCAGCGCCGCCACGCTGGCCGGCGCATCGCCGCCGCCGGCCCAGGACAACAGCGCATCCTGCGCCCGCAGATCGCCGGCCAGCAGAAAGCCGTGCAAGACGCCTTGCTCCATCCTCACCCTGCGCATCTGGCCGCGCGCAGGGTCGTCGAAAGCCACGTCCGGCCCGAGCAGGCCCAGCGCATCCGCCATCGTTTCCAACACCTCTGCCGGCGGCGCGGCGGGGGCCGCCAGACGCACTCGCACGCCGCCCGCGCCCACCGGCAGGACGACGG
>NZ_JBARYB010000112.1:0-3543 GCF_049647645.1 Achromobacter sp. | reverse complement strand
GCGGTCGCGCGCCTGCGCCAGGATGCCCAGCAGCAGCGCGTCGCAGGCCAGGGGCGCCGTGCCGGCGGTGGCCTGCGCATACAGGGCCAGCACGTCGCGCGCCAGCGCCGGACGGTCCTGCGCCGGGTGCTCGAATTCGTAGCTGGGTCCGCTTGCGCCCAGTTCGGCCGCCGCCTGGGCCACCACGTCGGGATCCAGGTACAGCATCTGCCAGGCGCGTCCGCCGTCGCCGATGGGGGCGCCGTCATGCACTTCGCCGGGGTTCACCGTGATGACGTGCCCGGGGCCGGCCTCGACCTGGCCGCGGCCGCTGTGCGAAACCTGCGCGCCCTGGCGCATGACGCCTATGCCGAACTGTTCGTGCGTGTGGCGCGCGAACGCGTGCCGGCTGTGCGCGGCCACGGCCTGCACGCCGGCGAGCGCACTGCGTTGCATGACGAACTGGCCTGGGCTCATGGGGAGTAAGGAGGAAAGGGCTTGCGGGCAGTATCGCCCGCCGGCCCTGGGAGGAGCAAGCGGCAGGCGGTCCTGCGGCAGGCGGTCCTGCGGCAGGCGGTCCCGCCGTCGACGGTCCCCGCGCCGGCGCTCAAACGCTCACGTTATTGCAGCCCGTTCCAGCGCGCCACCGCGGGTTCGGCGGCGGCCCATTTCCATTGGCCGCCCGGCTGCTGGCAGATCATGCTGGCGTAGGCGGGCGCGGGCGTGTCCTTCTGCTCCACCGTGAACAGCACTTCGCGGCAATGGGTCAGCGGCGTGGCGATGTCGCGCACCACCTGGATGCCGCCGCGCTCGTTGCCCACGGACAGCGGTTGGCGGATTTCCCATTGCCGCACCTCGCCGATCGGCAGGGCGCCGGCCGCATTGGCCATGACGTTCTGCTGGTCGTTCTTCCATTCGCGCAGCACGTACTTCACCGTGGCGTCCACCGCCGCCTGCACCGTGACGCCAATGGCATAGCCCGCCACCGGATTGGCGGTGGCGGCGCCGCTGATGGTGCCGACCACGGCGCCGGTGGCGCCGCCGATGGAGGAACTCTGGCAGCCGGCCAGGCCCAGGCAGGCGGCCAGCGCCAGCAGGCTCGCGGCGCGCCTCACTGCAGGGAACCCCAGCGGGCGGTGGCGGGCTCGGCGCTGGCCCAGCGCCAGTGCTCGCCGTCGCGGCAGACGGTGGTGACGTAGAACTCGCGCAGGGGATCGGCGCCGGCCTTGTCGGCGGGCGTGTCGATGGAGAAGACCACTTCCTTGCATTCCAGGTTCACGCCGCCGATCAGCCGGCTGACGGTGACCTGGCCCTGCGCGTCGCTTTCGATGGGCAACTGGTGCTTGACCTGCCAGTTGGCGACCTTGCCCACTGCCAGCGGGCCGGCGGCCATGGCGATGGCGTCCTGCTCTTCGCCGCGGGTCTTGCGTTGGGCGTAGGCCAGCGCGGCCTTGGCGCCGGCCTGCACGCCCAGGCCGATGCCGGTGGCGACGGTGGCGTTGTCAGTGACCTTGTTGGCGATGGCGGTGCCGGCGATACCGGCGGCGGCGCCCGTGCCTTCACTCAGGAGCGAGCTGCAGCCGGACAGTCCGGCGAGCGCGGCCAGAGCGATGAGGGCGATCGCGCCGCGGCCCGGGTTGATAGGCGGAAGTGTGAACAAAACTGCATGCCCTCCTGCTTGTTGCTTGGCGCGGGAAGTATATGAGCGCGCATCGCCGCGGCGCGAGCGTATTTGCATTTGTTGGCAATTCTCTTGCCGCGCGCGGTTCAGGCGGACGCGCGCGCGCCCTTGGTGTAGGCCTCGCGCAGCGCGGCGGCGAACAGCGCGTCGACGTTGCGGCGCAAGTCTCCGGCGCGCGTGAACAGGGCAATCGGCGGCAGGGTCCAGTCGAAGGAATACGGCACGATGGCCGCGCCCGCAATTCGCACCAGTTCGTCGGCGATGTCGGCGGGCAGGATGGCGACGGCGCGGTCGCTGGCCACGATCATTTCGCCGATCAGCTTGGACGAATCGCTCTGCACCGACGGCGTCGGGGGCGCCAGCCCGGCGCGCAGGAAGATCTCGGACACCTGTTCGCGGATCGGGCTGTCTGGCGTGCCCAGGATCCAGTCCAGGTCGGCCAGCCGGTTCCATTCCAGCCGCGAGCGGCCCAGGCGGGCGGCCAGCCGGCGGCTGGCGATCAGGCGCGGCTGCTGGTGGTACAGCACCTCGAAGCCCAGGTTATCCATGTCCACCGAGGGCGTGGCCCAGCCCACCACCATGTCCAGGGTGTGGTCGCGCAACTGCCGCAGCAGCGCTGGCCCCTGGCCTTCGTGGATGGTGGCGGTGATCCGGCGGCCCTGGGGCAGGGTGCGGCTGATGGCGGACGACAGCATCTGTCCGGACACGAAAGGGATCACGCCGATGTGCAGATGGGCGGCGTGGCCGGCCGCCACGGCCTCCATTTCCTGGACCAGATGGCCCAAGTCGTGGACCAGGGCGCGGGCCCGCGCCAGCACCACCGCGCCCAGGGGGGTGGGCGTCATGCCGCGCACCGAACGTTCGAACAGAGGCACGTCGAACATGCTTTCCAGTTCCGCCAGGGCATTGGTCACGGCGGGCTGGCTGGTGGCCATGTGCTCGGCCACCCGGGTCAGCGAGCCGTGCTGCTCGATCTGCAGCAGCAACACCAGGTGGCGCATCTTCAGCCGCGAGGTCAGTTTCCGGATAACGAGGTCCGGGTCAAAGGCTGTCATAGGCAATGCATAAGGTAAATATTATGGAACGATATTAAAAATGAATGATCTGCTTATGTATTGAAGCCTAGAATTTTTCCTATATCAAGACAAGGAGGCTCTGCCCCATGAATACGCAATCGGACCGCCAGGCAGCACTGGACTATCACGAGTTCCCCACCCCGGGGAAGATCTCCGTCGTGGCGTCCAAACCGCTGGTCAACCAGCGCGACCTGGCCCTGGCGTACTCGCCCGGCGTGGCGGCAGCCTGTGAAGAAATCGTGGCCGATCCGGCCAATGTGTACCGCTACACGGCGCGCGGCAATCTGGTGGGCGTGATCACCAACGGCACCGCGGTGCTGGGCCTGGGCAATATCGGCGCGCTGGCCTCCAAGCCTGTGATGGAAGGCAAGGCGGTGCTGTTCAAGAAGTTCGCCGGCCTGGACGTGTACGACATCGAGATCAACGAGACCGACCCGGACAAGCTGGTCGAGATCATCGCCGGCCTGGAAGCCACCTTCGGCGGCATCAACCTCGAAGACATCAAGGCGCCCGAATGCTTCACCGTCGAGCGCAAGCTGCGCGAGCGCATGAAGATTCCCGTCTTCCATGACGACCAGCACGGCACGGCCATTACCGTTTCGGCCGCCTTCATCAACGGCCTGAAGGTCGTGGGCAAGGACATCAAGCAGGTCAAGGTGGTGACTTCGGGCGCCGGCGCCGCCGCGCTGGCCTGCCTGGACCTGATGGTGGACCTGGGCCTGCCGCTGGAAAACATCTGGGTCACCGACATCGAAGGCGTGGTCTACGAAGGCCGCACCGTGCTGATGGACCCGGACAAGGCGCGCT
>NZ_JBARYB010000111.1:0-4421 GCF_049647645.1 Achromobacter sp. | reverse complement strand
GGGCCAACGCAGCAGCTCGCCCGACAGGCTGGCGCGGCGGCGGCGCAAGAGCGCGAAGCCCGCCGCGGTGACCAGCACGGCGCCGCCCATCACGAAGGCCAGCGACGGATCCCAGCCGCCGGCAAGGTCCAGGAAGCCCAGCACCTTGGCTGGATTGGCCATGCCGGAAATGATGAGGCCCAGGCCGAACACCAGGCCCGATGCGAAGGCGATCAGCGCAACCATGTCAGAGCGCTCCCAGATGACGGGTGACGTAGACCACGGCAAAGCCCGCGGCCATGAACAAAGCGGTGGCGGTCAGCGAGCGGCGCGATCCGCGCGACACGCCGCAGACGCCGTGGCCGCTGGTGCAGCCCGAGGCGTAGCGCGTGCCTATGCCGACCAGCAAGCCCGCGACGATCAGGCGCGTGGTGCTGGCCTCCACCACGACCGGCGGCAAGGCGCTGCCCAGCCGGTACAGCCAGGGTGAAGCCAGCAGGCCGATCAGAAAGGCCAGCCGCCACATGCCGTCGCGCTCGCCCTGAAGCAGGCCGCCCACAACGCCGCTGATACCCGCGATGCGTCCCGCGCCCGCCATCAGCAGCACGGCAGCCGCACCAATGAGCAGGCCGCCCGCGCCTGCGGACCAGGGAGTGAAGGCGGACCAGTCCAGGTTCACTTGAGTGACTCCATGGCGCGGCCGCAGTACAAACTCGATAGCGTCTTCATGACCTGGCTGACCTCGAAACTGGCCATCTGGTAGTAGACGTATTTGCCTTCGCGGCGCGTTGCGACCAGTCCTTCATCGCGCAGCACGCCCAGTTGCTGGGACAGCGTGGGCTGATGGATTCCGGTCAGCGATTCGAGTTCACTTACGTTGCGTTCGTTCTGGATCAGCTGGCACAGCAGCAGCAGGCGGTCTTCGTTGGCCAGCGCCTTGAGGAGCGCGCAGGCCTGGGAGGCGGATTCGCGCAAGACGGCGACCTCGCACTCGGTCAGGGCTTCATTCATTTGATGCGTATCAATCGGCGTGAGGGAGTTTGATCATTATATTGACCAATATAATATCCAACAATATTATTGAAATATATATAGTGTTTCATCGTGCAGCGACTCGCTGCGACACGAGCGTCCATGTCACCCCAGATCCAGGCTTTCTTCGACTCCGTTACCGCCACCGTCACCTACGTCGTGCATGAGCCCGCGCCGGGCGGCGCCTGCGCCATCATCGACTCGGTGCTGGATTACGACCCCAAGTCCGGCCGCAGCAGCACCGCCAGCGCCGACCGGGTAGCGGACTATGTGCGCCAGCATGGCCTGAAGACCGAGTGGCTGCTGGAAACCCATGCGCATGCCGACCACCTGTCGGCGGCGCCCTACCTGCAGCGGCAGCTCGGCGGCGTCATCGCCATCGGCCAGAGCATCCAGGCCGTGCAGGGCGTGTTCAAGAAGATCTTCAATCTGGAACCCGAATTCCAACTGGACGGCTCGCAGTTCGGCCATCTGTTCGCCGACGGCGAAACCTTCCGCATCGGCGCGCTGACGGCGCAGGCCATCCACGTACCCGGCCACACCCCGGCCGACATGGCCTACCTGATCGGCGATGCGGCTTTCGTCGGCGACACGCTGTTCATGCCGGACGTCGGCACCGCGCGCTGCGACTTCCCCGGCGGCGACGCCCATCAGTTGTACCGCTCCATCCAGCGGCTGCTGAGTCTGCCCGCCGACACGCGGCTGCACATGTGCCACGACTACCCGCCCGCCGGACGCGAAGCCTCCTGGCAGACCACGGTGGCCGAACAGCGCCGCGCCAACATCCACGTGCGTGACGGCGTCAGCGAAGAGGAATTCGTGGCCATGCGCACCCGGCGTGATGCCACGCTTTCCATGCCTACCCTCATCCTGCCCGCCATCCAGGTGAACATCCGCGCCGGCCACTTCCCGCCGCCCGAGGACAACGGCGTGCGCTATCTGAAGATCCCCGTCGACGCGCTCTGACGGCGGCGGCAGGCGCCGCGATCCGGGCTTGCGCGCCCCGGGCTTATCCCGCAAGATCGTCTGATCGCAGAATTGCCGATCAGACGGATCTCCCATGTTTGCAGAAGCCGAAGCCGACCCCAGCCTGTCCAAGGAAGAATTCAAACCGCTGGAGGCGAAGCTGCGCGTCGCCTTGCTGAACGCGCAGTACCAGCGCCTGCAGAAGGCCGACAAGACGCTGCTGATCGTGATAGCGGGCATAGACGGCGCCGGCAAGGGCGCCACCGTCAACCTGCTGAACGAGTGGATGGATCCGCGCCACATCAAGACGTTGGCTTACGGGCCGCGCGAAGGCGCCGCGCTGCAACGGCCGCCGTTCTGGCGCTACTGGAACGACCTTCCGCCCAAGGGCAGCACCGGCATCGTCTTCGGATCCTGGTACGCGCCGCTGCTGCTCGAAGCGACGCGCAAGAAGCCCGACCAGAACAGCATCGAAGCGCAGGCCGCGGCGATCCGCCACTTCGAGGCCATGCTTGCCGCCGAAGGCGTGCAGATCGTCAAGCTCTGGTTCCACTTGTCGGCCAAGGCGCAGAAGGCGCGCGCCGAGCGCCTGCTGGCCAGCCCCGAAACTTCCTGGCAAGTCAGCCCGATCGACCTGAAGGTCTACAAGAAGTACGACCGCATCCGCAATGCCGGCCAGGTGGTGCTGAACCGCACTGACAGCGGCCACGCGCCCTGGGTCGTGATCCCCAGCGCGGACGAGGACATCCGCGCCGCGCGCACCGCCGAAGCGGTGCTGGCCGCCATGCGCCAGCGCGGCGTGCCCCGCATCCCGCCCGCCTTCGTGGCGCATGCCCGGACCACCCGTGTCGTCGACCGCCTGGGCGAACTGGACTACGAGGCCAAGACCGACAAGGACGACTACGAATCCGAACTGGGCCTGCTGCAAGGCCGGCTGGCGCGGGCGGCGCGTTCGAAGAAGTTCCAGGAACGCTCGCTGGTACTGGTGTTCGAAGGCCAGGACGCGGCCGGCAAGGGCGGTGCGATCCGCCGTGTGACGCATGCGCTGGACGCTCGGCAGTTCGACATCACGCCCGTATCCGCGCCCAATAGCGAGGAACTGGCCCGGCCCTATCTGTGGCGCTTCTGGCGTCATGTGCCGCGCCATGGCCGCATCGCCATCTTCGACCGCTCCTGGTATGGCCGCGTGCTGGTCGAGCGCGTCGAGAAGCTGACCACGCCCGCCAACTGGCGCCGCGCCTACGCCGAGATCAACGACTTCGAGGGGCAACTGGCCGCCAGCGGCGCGCTGGTGCTGAAGTTCTGGCTGGCAGTGACGCCGGACGTGCAGCTGGAGCGTTTCCAGGAGCGCGAAAAGTCGCCCTTCAAGAATTTCAAGATCACGGCCGACGACTGGCGCAACCGCGACAAGTGGAAGGACTACGCGGCCGCGGCCAACGAGATGCTGACGCGCAC
Source organism: Achromobacter sp. (assembly GCF_049647645.1). GTDB lineage: Bacteria > Pseudomonadota > Gammaproteobacteria > Burkholderiales > Burkholderiaceae_B > Achromobacter. The sequence goes on along the minus strand of NZ_JBARYB010000111.1, from coordinate 989 downwards.
CGACGTCACACACGCGCCCTGGCATCTGGTGTCGGCCAACGACAAGCGCTACGCTCGATTGCAAGTGCTGCGACACATCGTCGAAGCCATGGAAGACCAACTCTGAATCCCGCCTGGAGGCCGCAAGCCATGAGTACCGCAGAAATCCGTCCCGTCGTCGCCGCCGACTTCGAAACCTGGCTGCCGCTATGGAAGGGCTACCAGGAGTTCTATCGCGTCAGCATCGACGACGCGGTCACGCGCAACACCTGGGCACGCTTCCTGGACCCGGCCGAACCCATGCATGCGGCGCTGGCGTATGAAAGCGGCCGGGCCGTCGGCATGGTGCACTGGATCTTCCACCGCTCCACCTGGACCGCGGGCGACTACTGCTACCTGCAGGACCTGTATGTGGACCCTGATGTGCGCGGCACCGGCGCCGGCCGCAAGCTGATCGAGCACGTGTATGCGCAGGCCGCCGCCGCCAACAGCTCGCGCGTGTATTGGCTGACGCATGAAACCAACGCCACCGCCATCCAGCTCTACGACCGCATCGCCGACCGCTCGGGCTTCATCCAGTACCGCAAGGTGATGCCGTGAGCGCGCGCGACCCCAACTGTCCGCTGTGCCAGGAAGACGGCGGCACGCTGCTGTGGCGCGGTCCGCACCTGCGCATCATCGAGGTGCAAGACGCTGACTATCCGGGCTTCACGCGCGTGGTCTGGAACGGCCACCTGGCCGAGATGACCAGCCTGTCCACCCATGGCCGCGACCTGTTGATGCGCGCCGTGTACGTGGTGGAGGAAGCGCAGCAATCGGTCCTGGGGCCCGATAAGATCAACTTGGCCTCGCTGGGCAACATGGTGCCGCATCTGCACTGGCACGTGATCCCGCGCTGGCGCGGCGACCGCCACTTCCCGGATCCGATCTGGGCGCCGCCGCGCGTCGCGGCCGGCGCGGAATCCGCGGAATGGCAGGAGCGCCAGGCGCGCGTGCAGGCGCTGCTGCCG
>NZ_JBARYB010000110.1:0-45113 GCF_049647645.1 Achromobacter sp. | reverse complement strand
GCCAAGGCGGCGGGCGCGGACGATTTGGCGGGCGCGCGCCTGGCCTCGTCGGGCGCCTGCGTGGCCTGCCACGCGGCCGATCGCAAGATGATCGGACCCAGCTACCGCGACGTGGCGGCCAAGTACGGCGGCAACGCCGACGCGCATGCGCTGCTGATGCAGAAGATCCGCAAGGGCGGCGGCGGCGTCTGGGGCGCCATGCCTATGCCGCCGAACCCGGCCGTCAGCGACGACGACCTGAAACGCATCGTGGACTGGATTCTGGCCGGCGCACCCGCGCCGGGTTGAAACCTTAGGGAGAGAGGAGACGGCTATGACGCAACAACACATCGATAGGCAGCGACGCAAGGTGGTCGGCCTGGGCACCGTGCTCAGCCTGGCCGTCGCGGCGGGCCTGCTGCGGCCCAGCCAGGCCTGGGCGGTGCAGGTCGACTGGAACAAGCAGGCCTTCGACGCCAAGAGCATGCAGGACGTGATCAAGGCGCTGGGCGGCGGCGACGCCGTCGCCAGCGACCAGATCACGCTGGTGGCGCCCGACATCGCCGAGAACGGCGCGGTGGTGCCGGTGGGGGCCGTCAGCAAGCTGCCCAACACCGAACAGATCTCCATCCTGGTCACCAAGAACCCGAATGCCCTGGCCGCCAGCTTCACATTGCCCGCGGGCACCGAGCCCGAGGTGGCGACGCGCGTGAAGATGGGCCAGACCTCGGACGTGTACGCCCTGGTCAAGGCCGACGGCAAGTACTACACCGCGCACAAGGAAATCAAGGTGACCCTGGGCGGCTGCGGCGGTTGAGCGGCGGATGCGATAAGAGCAATCAAGGAGACAGCACATGGAAGCAAGGCCGATGCGGATCCGCGCCGCGGAAAAAGACGGTGTGATCGAGGTGAAGGTCCTGATGAGCCACATCATGGAGACCGGGCAGCGCAAGGACGCCGAAGGCAAGGTGGTGCCGGCGCATTTCATCCAGGACGTGGTGGTGAAGAACGGCGACAAGGTGGTCCTTGCGGCGCAATGGGGGCCGGCCGTGTCGCGCGACCCGTTCCTGTCGTTCAAGTTCAAGGGCGGCGCCAAGGGCGACAAAGTCAGCGTGACGTGGAAGGACAGCGAAGGCGCAACCCGCACGGACACCACCACGGTGACCTAGCGTTTCGGATGTGTGAAGGAAGGCGGACAAACAATAAACGCCCGCCGGCGCGAATCGCCGGCAGGGCAACCGCGTGAGGAGACATACATGGATAGGAAACGCATGGCTGCCGCCTGTGCGCTGGCCGGCTTCGCGCTGGCCGGGGCGCAACCCGCCGCGGCCGCGACCGAGCAGGACACGGCGCAAGGCATCGCGCAATACCGCGAAATGCTGGCCGACGGCAATCCGGCCGAGCTGATCGAGATGGCGGGCGAGGACCTCTGGAAGGAAAGCCGCGGCCCGAAGAACGCCACGCTGGAAAAGTGCGACCTGGGCCAGGGCGCCGGCGTGGTCAAGGGCGCGTATGCGCAATTGCCGCGCTACTTCGAGGATGCCGGCCGCGTCATGGACCTGGAGAGCCGCCTGGTCTATTGCATGGTGCAGCTGCAAGGCCTGGAGGCCGCCGAGGTCACCAAGAAGCCCTTCTCGGGCGATGGGCAGTACTCCACCGATATCGAGGCGCTGGTGGCGTATGTGGCGGGCATGTCGCGCGGCATGAATATCGCCGTGCCGCAGAGCCATCCCAAGGAGCAGGCCGCATACGCGCGCGGCCGTGACATCTTCTACTACCGCGGCGGCCCCTACGATTTCTCCTGTGCTTCCTGCCACACCGGCGACAACAAGCGCATCCGGCTGCAGGACCTGCCCAACCTGACCAAGCAGGAGCCCGCGCGCGCGGCCTTTGCCAGCTGGCCGGCCTACCGTGTGTCGCAGGGCGCGCTGCGCTCCATGCAATGGCGCCTGCAGGACTGCTTCCGCCAGCAGCGCATGCCGTTGCTGAAGTACGGTTCGGACGCGTCGGTGGACCTGACCGTATTCCTGGGTGTCAACGCCAACGGCGGCCAGATGATGGCCCCGGCCATCAAGCGGTAAAGGGGGAATCATGCGCAAGATACGCACGACCTGGCCCGGCCTGGCGGCCTTGGGCCTGCTCCTGGCGGCGAATGCCGGAGCGCAACAGCCGGCGCCGAAAGCGTCGGTCGACCACCAGGCGCTGGTGGCGGAGCTGAAGGATTCATTCGTCGAGCGCGGCCTCGCCAAGCTGGACCGGATCGACCAGTCGCCCATGCAGCGGGCCTGCTCGATCGCCGAGGCAGGCGGCGAGATGCCGGCGGATACTGCCCTCAAGATCACCCAGGAGGCCGCAGCCAACGTCAAGCCGCCCGCCGACGGCAACTACATCGGCGATTGGAAGCAGGGCGAGAAAGTGGCGCAGAACGGCCGCGGCCTGCAGTTCTCGGATACGGCCAAGACGATCAACGGCGGCAACTGCTATGCCTGCCATCAGATGACCAAGGCCGAGATTTCGTTTGGCAACATCGGCCCGTCGCTCTATCAGTACGGCAAGCTGCGCGGCAATGGCAAGGAAATGGTCGCCTATACCTGGAACAAGATCTACGACTCGCACGCCACCATGCCCTGTTCCAACATGCCGCGCTTCGGCGCGGCGGGCATCCTGACGGAACAGCAGCTCAAGGACGTGATGGCGCTGCTGCTGGATCCGCAGTCCGCCGTCAATGACGACCAGGCCAAGCCTTGAGCGCTACCGCGCGCGGAGGACGCATGAACGCTGTTTCCAGATACGGCCGCCTGCTGCTGGCCGCGGGCATGTTGGCCGCGGCGGCGGCGCATGCCCAGGCGCCGCCCAAGGTGGGGGACAAGCTCGTGATGCCGGACGTGCAGCTGCTGGACGGCACCCGGCTGTCCGCCGCCGATTTTGCGGGCAAGCCGCTGGTGGTGGAGTACTGGGCCTCCTGGTGCCCCTACTGCGCGCGGCAGAATCCGCATCTGCAGAAGCTCACCGAGGCGGCCAGCGGCAAGGGCCTGCGCATCCTGACGGTCAGCATTGACAAGGATGAGCAGGCCGCGCGCGACTACATCGCCAAACATGGCTACACCTTCGGCGTAGCCATGGACAACGAGGCCCTGCGCGCAGTGTTCGGCAAGCGCCGCGTTATTCCCGAAATTTTCGTGCTGGACGCGAACGGCAAGCTGCTTGAAGCCATCCCTGGCGAGATGTTCGAGGAGGACGTGCTCGAACTGCTGCGCTACGCCACGCCGCGCTCCTGAGCGCTTCCTTCCCACTTTCACGGTTGGACCGATGATCAATCGACGCGAGTTTCTTCAGATGCTGGCGGTCGCCTCCGCGGGCGGCATGGGCCTGTCGCACCATCCGCGCGCGGCGGCGCAGGCGGCGCAGGCTTTCTATGACGCGCCCGCTTTCGGCAACGTGCATTTCCTGCATTTCACCGATTGCCATGCGCAGCTCATGCCGATTTACTTCCGCGAGCCCAGCGTCAACCTGGGCATCGGGCAGGCTGCGGGCCGCGCGCCGCATCTGGTGGGTGAACATCTGCTCAAGGCCTATGGCATCGCGCCGGGCTCGGCCCAGGCCTATGCATTCACCTGCCTGGACTTCGCCCAGGCCGCGGGGCAGTATGGCAAGGTCGGCGGCTTCGCCCACCTGGCGACGCTGATCAAGCGCCTGAAGGCCACGCGGCCGGGGGCGCTGCTGCTGGACGGCGGCGACACCTGGCAAGGGTCGGGCACCGCGCTCTGGACCCGCGGGCAGGACATGGTGGACGCCTGCCTGCTGCTGGGCGTGGACATGATGACGGCGCATTGGGAGTTCACGCTGGGCGCCGACCGCGTGCAGGAAGTGCTGGAGAAGGACCTGAAGGGCAAGGTCGAGTTCCTGGCGCAGAACGTCGAGACCAGCGACTTCGGCGACGCGGTGTTCGCTCCCTATTCCATGCGCGAAATGAACGGCGTGCCGCTGGCCGTGATCGGCCAGGCGTTTCCGTATACGCCCATCGCCAACCCGCGCTACATGGTGCCGGACTGGACCTTCGGCATCCAGGAGCAGCGGCTGCAGGAAACCATCGACGAGGTGCGCGGCAAGGGCGCCCAGGCCGTGGTGCTGCTGTCGCACAACGGCATGGACGTGGACCTGAAACTGGCATCCCGCGTGCGCGGGCTGGACGCGATCCTGGGCGGCCACACGCATGATGGCGTGCCCGCGCCGGTGACGGTGCAGAATGCCGGCGGCAAGACGCTGGTGACCAACGCCGGCAGCAACGGCAAATTCCTGGGCGTGCTGGATTTCGACGTGAAGGACGGCAAGGTCGCGGATTTCCGCTACACGCTGATGCCGGTGTTCGCTCAGTACCTGCCGGCAGATCCCGCCATGGCGGGGCTGCTGGAGCGCATCCGTGCGCCCTATGCGGAGAAACTGGCGCAGCCTTTGGCCACCACCGAGGAAACCCTATATCGGCGCGGTAATTTCAACGGCACCTTCGATCAGGTGATCCTGGATGCGCTGATGCAGGTCAAGGGCGCGGAGATCGCCTTTTCGCCCGGATTCCGCTGGGGCACCAGCCTGCTGCCGGGTCAGCCCATCACGATGGAGCACGTGCTGGACCAGACCGCCATCACCTATCCCCATACCACCGTGACGCAGATGAGCGGCGCCACCTTGAAGACCATCCTGGAAGACGTGGCCGACAATCTGTTCAACCCGGATCCGTACTACCAGCAGGGCGGCGACATGGTGCGCGTGGGAGGGTTGCAGTATTCGATCGATCCGGCCGGCGCCGCGGGCGCGCGCATCAGCGACATGCGCCTGGGCGACGCGCCTGTGCAGGCCGACAAGCAGTACAAGGTGGCAGGGTGGGCGCCCGTGGCGGAAGGGGCCACCGGCGAACCCGTATGGGATGTGGTGGCGGCCTACCTGCGCGACCGCAAGACGATATCGCAGGTAAGTCCCAACCAGCCCCAGGTCAAGGGCGCGGCCGGAAATCAGGGCTTGATGTAGGAATAGCCTTCCTGTTGCAGCCGGGTGATGCGGACCACGCCGGACGGCGTGAAGTCCGCTTCCATCACGAACGCGTCCTTGGCGAGCTTGCGGTTCTTGAGCGTGATCTCGCACACCTCGAAGATCACGCCGCGCGCGGCCAGCGCGGAGATCAGCGGACCGACCACGGCCGCGTCCTTGTAATCCGTCATCAGGAAGTCTACGCCGTCGGCATGGGCCACCAGTTTGATGGTGGTGTCAGGCGCCGTATCCAGATGGTTGCGCATGTTGCGCAGCGCGGAAAGCGCCTGCGAGGCGGAGTCGTTGACGTGATAAACGACCTTGTCCGCGGCCAGCGCGGCTCCTGCCGCGCCCATCAATGCCATGCCCAACACCAATGCCAGCAGCTTTTTAAACATACTTGCCTCCCCTGGGTGCGGCAGCCGTGCCGCGGCGCATGGCCATGATATCAGCGCATGCGCGCCATGGGGCAATGCTTGCGTGGTGTCAGGCCGCTTGCGGCGCATCGCCGCCCGGTGCGCTGCGGCCGCGCGGTTTGCCATAGAAGGTGCGCGCGCACAAAAAGGCGCTCACCGCGCCGGGCGCGGCGCCCACGGTCAAGGGAAATCCGAGGAGTTCCTGCCATGGCCTGTCGTGGATGCCAAAGCCGAGCAGGAAGACAAAGCCGTAGAGCGCGCCGATGGCCGCCATGCCGGCGCAGGCGAGCCAGGACGAGCGCGCCGGCCGTAGCGCCCCGGCCACCACGCCGCATAGCAAGGCGGGGACGAAGCCGAAGAGGTAGAACCAGGGCAATCCGTACAGCAGCATGAGCAGGGTTTCCGGATCCCGGGTGGCGAGCGTCAAACCCGTGATGACGCCAGCGCCGCCGATGGCGGGAGCGGCCACGCCAAAGAGGGCGCCGCCGGCGAGCAGATCGCTGCCGAGGCGCCGGCCGCTAGCGTCCGCCGCGCGCTGCCGCTTCCAGCGGTAAGCAATGGCGGCGAACACGCCTAGAAGCAGAATGCCGACCGAAATAATGGGATTCATCGCGTCATGCAGGATGTGGACGGGATACGCGGGTATGCTTTCGGCGGGGATGCCGGAGCATGTGGCGCAACAGGCCTGATGATACCGTGCCGGCCTGCTACCTCTACGCGCGTTGCGTCCGGGCTGGACGCAACGCCATCCTGCAGCCGCGCGGAACTCAGGTCTCGGCGTTGCCGGCGCGCGCGTCGGCGCTGCCAGTGTTGTCGGCGAGGGCGCTCGCCCGCGCGGCGTCGGCCTCGCCGGCCTCGCGCTGATCCGCCGAGCGCCGCATCAGCCGCTTGCTGACCATGGCGGCGACGAAGGCATTGCGTCGGGCCGCGTCGTAGCCGGGGTGGCTGAGTTCGCGGACATAGTCGTTGATTACCGGTTTCATGGATATTCTCTCGTCTTGGCGCCTGGCAAGGGCCGGGCGTGTTGGCTTGGTTCGGCGCGGACGGCATGCAGCAGGCGCGCCATGGTGATTTCGGTGCTGGTGTCGGCAACCGGGAACGCGCGGCTCCAGAGGCGCACGCGCTGGTCCGCCGCAGCGGCCGGAAACTGGACCACGAGGCGTAGCCGCCTCAGGAATGCGCTGTCCAGGTTGGACTTCAGGCCCGCGGCGCGTAGCGCCAGGCCGCGGTATGACTCCATGGGTTGCAGCAGATAGCTGACTTCGATATTGGCGTAGCGGTCGTGGCTGTCCCTGACGTCGGTGCGCTTGCCGAAAAGCGCGTCGGCTTCGTCGAAGAACAGGATGGCGCCGCTCTGTGCGACCGATTCGAACAGGCGGTTCAGGTTCTTCTCGGTCTCGGCGAGGTACCGGCTGACGATCTTCGACAAGTCGATGCGATGTAGCTCCAGTCCTGTCTCGCGCGCCAGCGCCTCGGCCGCTGCCGCGGCTTGGGCCAGCGCGCGCGGGCGGCTTTGGCTACCGGTGTCCCACAGCGCGAGGAGGCGCGATTCGACAGGAGCACTCATGGTCGCTGTCCTTGCGTCTGGCCGGCCCGCTGTTGGACGCGGATGACCACGAACTCGGCCGGCTTGAGCGGCGCGAATCCCACCAGGATGTTGACTACGCCACGATCGATGTCTTGCTGGGTGGTGGTTTCCCTATCGCACTTGACCAGATAGGCATCGCGCGGCGTGCTGCCCTGGAAGGCGCCCTGGCGGAATAGCGCGTTCATGAAAGCGCCGACGCTCAGCCTGATCTGCGCCCAGAGCGGTTCGTCGTTGGGTTCGAACGCGGCCCACTGCGTGCCGCGGGCAAGCGATTGCTCCAGGTGCAGCGCCAGCCGGCGCACCGGCACGTACTTGTATTCCGATGCGAAGTGGTCCGTGCCTTGCAAGGTCCGAGCGCCCCAGCAGACCGCGCCGCGTCCGGGGAAGGCGCGCAGGCAATTGACGCCCAGCGTATTCAGGTTGCGGCTCTCGTCGTCGCTGACCGTGGAGGCCAGGGAAAGGACGCCGGTGAGGCCGGCATCGATGCCGGCCGGCGCTTTCCAGACGCCGCGATTGCCGTCGGTACGCGCATACAGGCCGGCGATGGTGCCGCAGGGCGGGGTCAGGCGGGGCTGGCCGATTTTCAGCGGATCGGCGGTCCGGGTCCAGGGGAAATACACCGCGGCATGGTCTGACCTGGGCAGCGCCGTACCCATGACCGCCGCCGCCATGGAGGCTGCCTCTGCTGCCTCCTGCGGCGCATCGACGATCATGAAGGCGCGCCGCTCCTTGCAGTAGGACACCGCATCGGCAAGCACGCCGTCGTGCGTGACGCCGGGCAGGCATAGCAGGTTGAACGGATGGGCATGGTCCAGCGCGTAGAGGCCCAGGCGTTGAGGGCGCTGGCCGATGAAGGCGGCATGCATGTCTTGCGGTCCGTTCTGAGCAGGCAGGCCCACGCGCACGACCCAGGCCTCGGCGCCGCCGTTCAGAAAAAATTGGAGCACCGCGTAGCCGAGTTCGCAGTCATCAACCAGGCCGCCGAACTCGCGTTCGTAGTCGGCAAAACCCAGGATACGGACCGGTTGGTTGAGCGGTCCGCGCATGGCCGTGCCCAGAAACGCGGCAACCGAGGTCGGCACGCCTGCAACGGCGTGCACGCCTACGGGCATTTCCTGGATATACACCCCGGGATGATTCAGGGCTGTTGCCATGAATAGCTCCTTTCCACGGCTACTTGACGGCGTGTGCTTGCAGCAGGAAAGTCTTCGAGGGACGGCCGGGACGCCGCGGACAGAGGTCCGGGCCTGGGCGCAACGCGCGGGAGTGCCGGCGTGTGGCGGGCGTTGCGCCGCGCTTCTAGTTGGATTGCAGCGGAAAGGCAATCGGGCAAAAGTAGCAGCCCTGATGAGATGTTTTATAGAAGGTCTGATAAAAGCCGGCAATAGCTTTTCAGCGGTGTTAACGTTCTGTTGCTTATTCAGAAGCCGGCCCTGTCAGGACGCGTGGGAGGGGGCCGTCATACGCATGGCCCGTGGCGACGGCGCTGCGGGAAATCCGAGTGGCCGGGGGCCCGACTGGCGGCTGCGGCCCTCAACGAGGAGCGCAAGATGCATAGCCTGATCCGACTGTGGCGCGTGCGTGATTTCCCGGCAGCGCGGTCAGCGCCCGCAGGCCCGCCCGGGCGTCTTTCACATCTTGCACTCGCCTTTGCCCTAGCAGGCATGGCCGCCAGCGCAAGCCTGGCGCCGACCGCCGCGGCCCAAGCGCAAGAGCAGGGACAGAACCCGGCCCAGGCGGCGCCGCCCCAATCCGATGCCCAGGCGGAGGCCGCGCGTTCGCTGCAGTGGCCGCGCAGCTTCGAGGCCGCCGACGGCACGCGGGTGGAACTCTATCAACCGCAGATCGACACCTGGAGCGCCGATCGTATTTCGGGCCGCATGGCGGTGGCAGTCGGCGCGGCCAAGGGCAATCCGACCTACGGCGTGGCTGATTTTTCCGCCCGGGCCGAGGTCAACAAGCCGGCGGGCCTGGTGCATCTGTCGGACATCCGGATCGAGCGCGTGCAGGTGCCCACCGCGCCGCAGGAAGCCGACAAGCTGCGCAAGCAACTCGAAGCGCGCCTGCCAGCCAAGGGCGTGGTTACGCGGCTTGATGCGCTGCAACTCAGCTACACCCTGTCCCAGAACAATCCGGCCACGAAGACCGTCCCCGTGAACAATGCGCCGCCGCGCATCATCTACCGCACGGTGCCGACCGTGCTGGTGCTGATCGACGGTGAACCCGCCCTGGCCCAGGTGCCCGACGCGGCTGGCTGGCGCCGGGTGGTCAACACGCGCGCGCTGATGCTGGCCAATGGCGCGGGCCGCTATTTCCTGCAGGCCGCCGGCCATTGGTACGAAGCGGGCAACGCCGCCGGGCCGTGGACGGACCTCCCGCAGCCGCCTGCCGCATTGCTGGCAGCCGCCGACGCGGCGCGCCGCCAGACCGAGCCCGATCCCTTGATGCCGCATGGCGGCAAGGCGCCGCACCGGGCGCCCGCCATCGCAGTGTCCACCGCGCCGGCCGAGTTGCTGGTGACCGTGGGCCAGCCGGAAATGCGGCCGGTGCCGGGGACCTCGCTGCTGTCGGTGGCCAACGCCGATCACGCCTTGTTCATGAATCCCGGCGACAACCGCTACTACCTGCTGGTGTCCGGCCGCTGGTTCCGCGGCGCCAGCCTGGACGGCCCCTGGTCCTTCGTGCCGGGCAAGCAATTGCCCCGCGACTTTGCGCGGATCCCTGCCCACGATCCGCAATCGGGCGTGCTGGCTTCGGTGCCGGGCACGCCGCAGGCCAAGGAGGCGCTGATCGCCTCGACGATCCCGCAGACCGCCACGGTGTCGCGCAACGCGGCGAAGCTGCAGGTCGAATATGCCGGCGGCGAGCCGACGCTGCGACCCATCGAGGGTACGGCGCTGTACTACGCCGCCAATTCGCAGGTGCCGGTGATCCAGGCCGAGGGCCGTTACTACGCCTTGTCGCGTGCAGTCTGGTTCGTGTCGGACTCGCCCCGGGGGCCATGGCGCGTGGCCGACCATGTGCCGGCCGCCATCTACGCCATACCCGTGAGTTCGCCGCTGCACTACGTTACCTATGTGCAGGTGTACGGCTCCACCGCGCAGAGCGTGGTGTTCGGCTATACACCCGGCTACATGGGCGTGGTGGCCAGTCCGGACGGCACCGTGGTGTACGGCACGGGCTACGCCTACCCGCCGGTCATCGTGCAGGACACCTGGGTCGGCTATCCGCCCAGCTATGGCTACGACGCGGCCTTCGCCACCGCCACCGGTTTTGCATTCGGCTTCGTCGCCGGGGAGACCTGGGGTGGCGCCGCGCCCTATTGGGGGCCCTATTGGGGCGCGCCCTACTGGGGCGGCGTCAACGTCAACCAGGTGGACGTCTATGGCGCCTGGGGCGGTTCCGGCGTGGTCACGCATGCGGCCGGCTGGAACGGCTGGACCGGCACCGAATGGCAAGGCACCCACGCCGAGGGCTATAACCCGCAGACCGGCGCGGCCTTCGAAGGCACGCGCGGCGCCGCTTACAACGAGTACACCGGCAATGCGGCCGCCGGGCGCCGCGACGCCTACACCAACCCCACGACGGGCGCCTCGGGCGCGGGCCGCGCGGGCGTGGTCGCCAACGATGACGGCCAATGGGCGGCGGGCCGCCAGGATGCGCGCACCAATACCAACACCGGCCGCACCACTATCTCTTCCGCCACGGCCACCGGCACGGCCGGCGAGGGGGCCAGCAGCGTGGACCGGCGCGGCGCCACCTACGACCGCAACACGGACAGCGGCATGGCATGGAACAACGGCAACGTGTATGCCGACCACAACGGCAATGTCTACGAGCACAACGACAATGGCTGGCAGCAGCACACCAGCTCGGGCTGGCAACCGGTGCAGCCCAGCGCCCAGTCCGGCAGCAACTACCTCAACGGCCAACGCCAGGCGCGCGACTATTCCAGCGAGCGCAGCGGCGGCATGGACGGCGGCGGCTGGCAGGATCGCGGCATGCAGGGCGGAGGCTGGCGCGACCGCGGCATGGGCGGCGCGGAAGGCGGCGGCTGGCAGGGACGCGGCATGGGCGGACGGGGTGGCGCGGGCGGCGGCTTCGGCGGATTCCATGGGGGAGGATTCCGCCGCTGAGCATGGCGCCGCAGGGCCGACTGGGACGGAAAGGGGGGCGATGCAGCCGCGGGCCGGTCCTCCATGCCGGCCGCATTTGCGCCTTCCCGCCGCTGCGGACTAGACTGGCCGCTTCCCCAACACTCACGCATTTCGCCATGGCGCTGCATAGCTGGCTCATCTACCTGGTCGCGGTCATCGGGTTGTCCGTCACCCCCGGACCGAACACCCTGCTTGCGCTGACGCACGGCGCCTTGCACGGGCACCGCAAGGCGCTATGCACCATCGCCGGCGGCGCGGTCGGCTTCGTCGCGCTGATCGCCTTGTCGATGCTGGGAATCAGCGCCCTGCTCAAGGCTTGGGGGCCAGCGCTGACCGTGCTGAAGTGGGCGGGCGGGGCCTATCTGATCTGGCTGGGCATCCAACTCTGGCGCTCGCCGGGCGTGCAGTTGCAGCCCGCTCCGGACATGCCGCGCGTACGTGGCATGCGCATGTTCAGCCAGGGTCTCCTGTCCGCGATCTCCAATCCCAAGGCGCTGCTGTTCTACGGCGCCTTCCTGCCGCAGTTCATCGATCCGGCCCGCAGCCTGTACACGCAGTTCGCGATCATGGCCGGGACATTCGTGGTGGTGGAGTTTCTGGTCGAGTACGTGCTGGCGCGGCTGGCGCATCGAGTGCGTCCCTGGCTGGAGCGCTCCGGCCGGCGCTTCAACAAGGTGTGCGGCGGCTTGTTCGCGGCCATGGGCGCGGCGCTGCCGGGGTCTTGATCTGCGCTGCGGGCCTATCTGCCCGCATCTCGTTCCAGCCTGGCCTGGATTTCCTGGACCGCGGTTTTCAGAACCTTCACCTTCGCGTCCAGCGGCGTGCCGCTGAGGCGATGCTTCAGGGCGGAAATGCTCAAGGCGCCGACAGGCCGCCCCATCGCGCCCAGGATGGGCATTGCGACGGCGCGCACGTCATCGACTTCCAGCACGTCATTGAGCAGATAGCCGTCCTGACGGGCCCGGCCGATGCGTTGCCACATGCCTTCCAGATTGAAGTTCGGGAACTGCTGCATGGTTCGCTCGCGATTGGCGAGCAAGATGCGTTCGATCTCATCGTCAGGCAAGGCGCTGAGGTAAGCCTGCGCACTGGCGCCGATATTGAGTGGGCGGCGGCGGCCAACATCCAGGACGAAGACCTTGATGGGGTAGGCGCCCTCGGCCCGAGCGATACACACGCCGTCCAGGCCCGACCGAATGGTGAGGAAGATGGTATCGCCGGTTTCATGGGCGACGCGCTGCAAAAAGGGTTGGCAGATGTCGCGCAGATCGTGCGGAGGCGATGCCGCCACGCCCATTTCGTAAACGAGCCCGCCCAGGAAATAGCGCTTTGATTTTTCGTCCTGGCGGATGAAGCCTTCGGCTACCAGCGCCTGGAGAATGCGATGGGTGGTCGGGCGGGTGAGGCCGACGCTCTGGTACAGGTCGACTAGACGCATGCCGGTACGCTGGTGAGTGGTGATAAGGCGCAGCAGCGTTGCGCAACGGTGGATGGTCTGGGTGCCGCTCTTGCCACTTTCCTGATCGTCGCTCATAAAATCTCGCTATATGGACCTTTTGTGTGGTCTTTCCAGCTCATTCCGGATAATTTGTCTGGGAGGGAGCTTATCTGACTCTACATCGATAGTCCACATATAGGGAGATTTTGGAGGTGGCAGATTTGAACGGAAAGGGCACGGCTGGGGTCGCGGCAATTGCCGGCGTGGGCCATACGGATTGGGTCGAGGATTACCGGCGGGTGCGCAAAGGCGAGAAGCCGTTCGATTCCTACGGCTACGCGACGCTGGCTTTCAAGCGCGCCTTGGACGATGCGGGCTTGCGGCGCGAGGATATCGACGGCCTGATCGTCGGACCGACGACCGCCTATGAACGCATGGGTGAAGTGCTGAACATCGATCCGCGCTGGGGCGGGCAGGCGGATGCCGTGCAGGCGGTGTTCCAGGCGGTGATGGCGATCAAGTCGGGATTGGCAGAGGTGGTGGCGCTGGTCTACGGCAATGACCAGCGTTCGGCCGCGGTGCAGTATGGCGGTCCGGAGGCCATGGGGGGCGGGGCCTTTCTGTCTTACGTTTATCACAGCCCCTGGGGGCTGACCTCGCAGGGCGCGTTGTATGCGTTGATGTTCCAGCGCTACAAGGAACTGTGGCAGGCCAGCGAGCGCGATCTGGGCCAGGTCGCGGTGGGCCAGCGCCAGTGGGCCAGCCTCAATCCGAACGCGATCATGCGCAAGCCGATCACGCTGGACGACTATATGGCGGCCGACTACATCGCGCAGCCACTGCGCCTGAACGACTACTGCCTGATCAATGACGGCGGGGTGGCGCTGATCGTGATGGAGGCCAGCCGGGCGCGCAAGACCGCTGCGCAGCCGGTGTTCATCGAAGGGATGGGCCGCTCCGACCTGAACCACCACGCGACCAGCCTGGGGCCGCGCCTGATGGACTTCTATCGTCCGGCGCAGCAGCGCACGGCCGAGCAGGTCTACGCAGCCGCGGGTGTGGGGCCCAAGGATATCGACGCTTTGCTGGTGTACGACAGCTTCAGCCCGCACATCCTGTTTGCGCTGGAAGGTTTCGGCTTTTGCGGACAGGGAGAGGCGGGACGCTTCATCGCCGAGCAGGGTATCGGGGTGGGCGGCAAGCTGCCGGTCAATACCAGCGGCGGGCATTTGTCCGAGTCCTATATGCAGGGCTGGAATCACCAGGTGGAGGCCGTGCGGCAGTTGCGCGGAGGCCTGGGCGAACGCCAGGTGCCGGATTGCCGGCATGTGCAGTACGTCTCTGACGTGGCTGGCAAAGCCATGTCGATCATCTACGGCCGATAAACATTCTTGCCAGGAACCAAATCATGAGCGCAACGCCCCGCCTGTATTCGCCCTATGACGCGCCAATGTGGGAGAGCATCAACCAGGAACAGATGCGCCTGCAGCGCTGTCCCGAAAACGGCGTTTTCCGCTATCCGCCCGGACCCGCCTGCCCGGAATCGCTAAGCCTGGACTACGAGTGGGCACCGATTTCGGGGAAGGCGAAAATCCTTTCATGGACGGTGTTCCATCGCAAGTACCTGCCCGCCTATCCAGCGCCCCACGTGGTCGTGGCGGTGCAACTGGAAGAAGGCCCGATCATGGTCTCGTACATGGATCATGGCGAGTTGGACGGCATCAAGCTGGATGCCGAGGTGCGCATGGTCTATGCCCATCATCCCGACGGCTATCGGGTACCCAAGTTCGAGCTGGCTGCCTGAGCGGGATGAGGCCGGTGGGGCGAATACCCTGCCGGCCTCGGATCGGGCGCCGGTCAGGCGCCGGGCAGCAAGGCCATCAATCTCCTGACGGGCAACCGCTCCAGCCGCAAGGCTTGGTCGAAGAAGGCTTCCCCGTCGGCAGGGCGGACGCCGCCGTGCTGCAGGCAGTCCCGCCATTTTTCGCGCAAGGCTTCCTCGCTCAAGGGAAGTTCCTTGGATCCGCGCAATTGGCGGACTTCCTTTTTCAGCGTCTGCCCGCTGCGCAGGCGCACCAGCAGTCGGTTCCAGCGAACAGTGGAGGGCTGCTCGTCTTCATGGCGGGTAATGCGTGGCATCAAGTCCTGGATCTCGGGTCGCTGCACCGCCTGGTCGGTGAAGCTGGCGAAGTTGATCTTGCCATCGAGTAGCGCAGCGGATATCGCATAAGGCATGCTGAACTTGGCCTCGAGGCCAGTGCCAGGCCGATCATGGATGAGCGGAACCATGCCCCGATGGTTAGACACGATATGCACGGATTCAACGTCCTGTGCGGTGAGCCGGTGTTCGCGCCTGAGATCGAGGATGCCGTCCAGGCTGCGGTGCGTGGCATAGCACAAGGGGTATTTTTTGATTTCGATGCCGCTGCTGGCGAGTTCGGGCGGCTCGGAGCCCAGCCCCGCCAGTACCGGCGCCAGAGGTTCGTCCTGGCCGTACAGGCGCATGAAGCCCTGCGGCCCATCCAGCGCGTCGATGGCGGCGTCCATGCCCAGCTCGGCCAGCAGGGCTGCGCGTAAACCCGAGGCGGCGCAATGTCCGGCCTGGAAGGACTTGGCCATGGTGCCGAAATTGCCGCGAGTGCCTGCCGCTTGGCCCACGGCGATGCCAATGGCGTGCACGGTCTGCCTTTCGCTCAGATTCAGCAGGCGGGCGCAGGCTACTCCCGAGGCCACGGTCCCTAGCGTGGTGGTGGCGTGCCAGCCCTTGGCGTAGTGCTCGTGCGCCATGGCGCGCGCCAGTTTCACAATGATTTCGAAACCGACGGCATAGGCGTCGACCAGTTGCGCGCCCGAAAGGCCGCGCGCCTGGGCCAGCGCCACCAACGGCGG
The DNA here is from genome assembly GCF_049647645.1 of Achromobacter sp. Taxonomy (GTDB): domain Bacteria; phylum Pseudomonadota; class Gammaproteobacteria; order Burkholderiales; family Burkholderiaceae_B; genus Achromobacter. The sequence continues at coordinate 29,624 of NZ_JBARYB010000110.1, read as the reverse complement.
AAGCAAGGCGATGCTGGGATGGCCGCGTAACGGCGAGCTGACGTCGTCGTAATCCAGGACGTGTCCCGCAACGCCGTTGCAGAAGGCTGCGGCTTCGGGCGAGAGCATTTCCCGCCTGCCCCAGACTTGCGCCTCGGCCGCGCCGCCGGTGGAGGCTCCGTACTTCAGGGCGATGGCGGACACCGGTTCGAGACGGCCGGCGATGGCGACGCCCGCGGTATCGATCAGGGCGCGGCCGACTTCCCGCGAGAGGTAGGCATAGGTTCCCGCCGCGGCTGGCGCGGCGGCATAGCGGGCAATGGCGATTGCGGCGGTAGTCATGAAAGTTTCCTGGGAATAGGGCAGCTCTGGGAACCGCGGATCTGCGGTGGTCAGAGCGCCTGGCGCAGCACGGCGGCAAGGCGATCCCGGTGCCGGGAAAGTTCCCGATGTCGGTCCGCATTGAAGTTGAACATCGCGGCATCGATAACCGCAGCCATGCCGTCGGCCGGCACGGCGAGTTCGCTCAGCCGTTCCGGCAGGCCCAATGGTCGCAACAGGACGCCGATGGCATCGACCAGCCGCGCGGGATCGGCGGCGGCCGCTGCCGGCAGGCCGAGCATGGCGCTCATTTCCCGCACGGCCTCCGGGCACAGGTCACCAAAGCAGGCGATGGCGGGGCCGGTCAGGATGGCGTGGGTGGCGCCTTGGTCCAGATGGGAATAGCGGTTGAACAGGGCTGCGCCCAGGGCATAGACCGCCCGCGCGATCCAATGGGCGTCGAAGGGGCGGCCGCCGTCGTCTTCGTCGCGGTTTTGCAGCAGGGCGGCGGCGCACATGTCCAGCCGGGCTGCAGCGTCGCGCGGATCGCGCAGCCGAGGCAGCGCCTGGCGTGCCAGCGCCAACGCATGCAGCCGCGATGCCTGCACCAGCGGATTGGCGCCGCGGATCGCGCCTGCGTTCATGAGCGCGCGCCAGAAAACGGCAACTCCGGTGGATACCGCCAGCGATGGCGGCGCCGTCAGCAGCGCCTCGCTGTCCCAGAAGATGGCGGCGGGACGAGTCTTGGGGTCGTAGAACTCCAGGCGGGCGCCGCCATCGGCGGCCCGTAGGGCGGCGCCGGACCGGTTCTGGGCCGAGGTGGCCGCCGTCAGCACATTGATGAGCGGAAGCTTGGGCTTGAGCAGCCGCGGACTCGCGGGCGGCATTCCTTCGGCGTAATGCGTCGCCAGGTCGAGCGGATCGCCGGATTCCGCAAGCAGGATGGCGACCACGCGCGCCGCCTTCAGCACGCTGCCGGCGCCTGCCGCGATCAGCAGATCAGCCTTGCAGGCGCGCGCGGCGGTGACGGCGGCAAGCACATCCTCCAGCGGCGCATCCTTGCCGATGCGCGTGTAGGCGCCCGCGCAGGATGCTCCCAGAAGCTCTTGCAGCCTGCGCAACAAGGAGGTGCGTGTTGCCACGCTCTGGCCGCACAGGATGAAGGCGCGCCGGGCGTTCAGCCTGCCGAGCTCCCGCGGCAAGTGCGCCAACGCATCGGGGCCCGCGTGCAGGCGCAAGGCATGGGAAATCGAGCTGTAGGAGTCCATGTCGCTGTGGCCTCTGCGCAGGCCTTCATGCGGACGGCAGGCCATTGCGCAGCAGGTCCCGCGCAATGATCCACCGGTGCACTTCGCTCGGTCCTTCCACGATGCGCATGACACGGCACATGCGCGAGATATATTCCAGCGGCAGTTCCTTGGACACGCCCATGCCGCCGAACAGCTGGATGGCGCGATCGACCACGCGCGTGATCATCTCCGTGCCTTGCACTTTCACCAGCGATCCGTCGCGGCGTACGTCGGCATCCCCCTGATCCATTTTCCATGCCATGCGATAGACCATCAGCCGCAGCATCTCGATTTCCTGGTAGCTGTCGGCGATCCACCACTGGACAGCCTGGCGGTCGGCCAGTGGGGCGCCGAACGTGTGGCGCGTATTGGCCTGCTCGATCATCATCTCCAGGCAGCGCGTGGCCAGGCCCAGGCAACGCGAGGCGATTTCCAGGCGCCGCACGCCCAGTCGCTTGGAGATCGGGGCGAATCCGCCTCCCACTTCGCCCAGCACCTGGCTGTCGTCGAGTTCGACGTTGTCCAGCACCACTTCATAGGGATGGTATTCGCCGATCATGGGAAAGGAGGTGGGAATGGTCAGTCCCGGCGTACCCTTGTCGACCAGAAATGCGGTGTAGGCGCCGCTTTTGCCCGCAGCGGGATCGGTCAGCGCCATCACAATCATGAAATCCGAACGGCGCGCGTTGCTGATCCAGAGCTTGGTGCCATTGAGCAGCCACTTGCCGTTCTTGCGCTCCGCTCGCGTCTTGATGGCGGCCGCGTCCGATCCGGCGCCCGGCTCCGACAGGGCCAGGCAGCTCTTCTTCTCGCCGCGAGAATAGGGCAGCAGGTAGCGGTCGACCTGATCGCCGCGGCACAGTTCCTTGAGCAAGAAAAGGTTGGGGCTCTCCGGAGGGAGGACGAAAGGCACGATACTGTGCTTGAGCTGTTCCACGACCAGGCATTTGGTCAGCATGCCGAGATCCTGGCCGCCGAACTCCTCGGGAACGTCGATACCCCACAAGCCGATGCTCTTGGCCTTGTCCTGCAAGGCGGCTTCGAGCTCCGGAGGAATGATGGGCGTATCGCTGAAGCCGCGCTCGGATTCGCGGCGGATGATCAGCGCTTCGTGCGGAATCAGTTCTTCCTTGACGAAGCGGGCGACGGTGTCCCGGACCATGCGGGACTCTTCGGGCAACTCGAAATCCATGGGTTCCTCTTCTTGCTGGATTGCCGTGATCGGCGTTCGTGATTGGGAGCGGCGCCTGTTGCGGCGCACTCACTGTTGCATTGCGGCGGATTCAGCGGCCGCGATAGATGGGTGCGCGTTTTTCCTGGAAGGCCAAGCGGCCTTCTATACGGTCTTCCGTATCGCGCAGCAGCCCGAACACATAGCGTTCGGCGTCGATGGCAGCAGGCAGCGGCATGTCCAGGCCGCTGTGGACCAGGCGCTTGATGGCGCGTACCGACAGGGGCGCGTTGTCCGCGATCCGCGTTCCAATCTCGAGCGCCGTGGGTAGCAGGTCGGCCTGCGGCACTACCTTGCTCACCAGGCCGATGCGCAGCGCTTCAGCCGCGTCGACGCGATCGCCGGTGAGCAGCATGAGCATGGCGTTGGAAGTGCCGATGGCGCGTGGCAGCCGTTGCGTGCCACCGGCACCCGGGATGCTGCCCAGCCGGACTTCGGACAGCGCGAACTGCGCGTTCTGGGACGCGATGCGGATATCACAGGCCAGGGCCAGCTCCAGGCCGCCGCCCATTGCATAGCCGTTGATGGCGCAGATCAGCGGCTTGTCGGTGTCCAGGTCCGCCAACAGGTGATCGGAGCTGGCCTGGCCGAAGGCCAGCTGCGCGAAGCTCTCTTTCGGCGGCATGGTCTTCTTCAGGTCCGAACCGGTGCAAAAGGCCTTCTCGCCCGCGCCGGTCAGCACCGCGACGCGGATGTCGTCGTCTTCCTTGATCCGGCGCCAGGCGGCGCGTAATTCCGCGCGCGTCTCCGGGTCGATGCTGTTCATGGCCTCGGGACGGTTCAGTGTGATGGTCGCCACGTGGTTTGCTACGTCAATGAGCAGTGCCATTTCGGCTCTCCTGCAATTTCAGGTTCGGGATGCGTCAGGCTAGTACGCCGTCGCGGGTCAGTTGATCGATGGCGGGGTCATCCAGGCCAAGCAGTTCTCGACACACCTCGCGCGTGTGCTGTCCCAGCAGCGGAGCCGGCGAGGTCGGGGCGGAGCTGGCGCGGGAATAGCGGTAGGGAGCGCTGTTGTAGGTGCTGGGGCCGACTTCGGGATGGTCCAGGGTGACCCAGTGGCCGCGCGCCGCCAACTGCGGATCCTGCTCCAGCACATCGCGCGCGTCGTGCACCATGCCCGCCGGAATGCCGCGCGCTTGCAATGCCGCGACCAGGGCGTGGGCCTCCTCGCCGGAGGTGGCGGCCTGGATCATTGCGTCGACGGCGTCGTGTTCCGCCAGCCGGCCAGGCAGGGCGCTCCATTGGGGGCGCGCGTCCAGGCGCAGCGTGTCCGCCAGCGCCAGCCATTGCTCGTCCGAGCAGATGCTGAGGGCTATCCAGCGGTCTGCGCCCGCGCAGCGGTACACGCCCTGCGGCGCGCGCTCGGGATGGCGGTTGCCTCGACGGGAGTCGACGACGCCGTTGACGAAATAGTTCATCAGGTGAGGGCCCATCATGGATTGGGTGGACTCTACCTGCGCCAGGTCGATGGACTGTCCCTGGCCCGTGCGCCGCTGGTGCCGCAGCGCCGCGAGTATGGCGAACGCCGTATGGCCGGGATTGGGGATGTGATCGGGATAGTTGGTGCCGGTGCCCGCGGGTTCGCGCTCGGGCAGGCCGGTCATGTGCAGCAGTCCCGTCACCGCGGCAATGGTCAGGCCGTAGCCGAGAGCATTGCTGTCGGGGCCTTCAGCGCCTTGCACGGACATGGATGCATAGACCAGCCGGGGGTTCAGGCGACGCAAGGCCTCATAACTCAGGCCAAGCTTGTCCATCACGCCGGGCGTGAAGTTGTTCGTGACCAGGTGCGCGCCGGCCGTCAGGCGCTTGGCCAGGGCCAGCCCTTCCGGGTGCTTGGCGTTCAGCGTAATGCTGCGCTTGCTGGAGTTCCGGTCGGCGAAGTAACCGCTGCGGTTGACGCCGGCAATGCCGTCCTTGAACGGCTTGGTGAGCCGCAAGGTATCCAGCCGGGCAGCTGTCTCGATCTTGATGACGTCGGCGCCCAGGTCGGCCAGGATCTTGGTGGTGTAGGAGCCTGCCCCTATCCAGGAAAAATCGATGACCCGGATACCCTTCAACAAGCGCTTCATTGCACGACTCCCTGCGCGAAAAGCTGTTCCTGCTCGATGGCGTCAATGCCTGCCCGAGACAGGATTTCGCGGGTGTGTTCTCCCAGGCCTGGCGCGCGGCGATACAACCGCCATGGTGTTTCGCTCAACAGATATGGGGCGCCGGGCATGCGCAGCCGGGTGCCGTCGATGGACGTTACGTCGACGAAGTAGTTCCGGTACTCCCGCTGGACGTTGCCGGCGATGTCGCTGGCGTCGCAGATGGGCGCGATCGGAATGCGGTGCTCGCGGCCCATCTGCTCCAATTGCGCCTTGGTTCGGGTGCGTACATATGGCGTGAACACCTGGCCGAAGATCGACTTGGCCTCGTCCGTGGCCAGGAAACCCTGGTCGGTCCAGCGGGGCTCGCGGAACTGCTCCGCGCCCGCCACGCCTTCGCCGATCAGCCATTCGGTGGTGACCGACCAGAACCGGTTGCTGCCGATGCCGCCCGCCATCATGTAGACATAGCCGTCGGCGCAGGCGAAGGCGCCGGTTCCCGCCAGGCGCTGCGTGCCGGCATTGCGCTTGCGCACGGTGCCTTCCAGGTCGTAGAACTGCACGGCGTTTTCCATGCCGAGCACCACGCACTCCTGCATCGATACGTCGATGTGCTGCCCCGTGCCGCCGTTCTCTGTGTCATGCAAAGCGGCCATCGATGCGACGGCGGCGAACAGATTGGCCGCGCCGACGGCCTGTTCACCGCAGGCCACCATGGGCGCGGTGTCGGGATAGCCGGCCAGATACAGCATGCCGCCCATGGCCATGGCCGTGAGGTCGGTCGCCTGCCAGTGCGCATAGGGCCCTTCCTGTCCGAAGGCGGTGATGCTGGTCATCACCAGATCCGTGCGTACGCGGGTCAGCGATGCATGATCCAGGCCGCGGCGCTGCATGGTTCCCGGCTGCTCGCTTTCGATGATGAGATTGCTCACGCCCGCGAGGCTGCGGAAGACGGCTTGGCCTGCGCTCGAATCCAGATCGATGGCGATGCTGCGCTTGCCGGTGTTCTGGTATTGGAACGTGAGGCTGGCGTCGGGCTGGCCCTGCCTGCCTGCAGCATACGGGCCTGTCCACCGGGTGCGGGCGCCTGCCAAGGGTTCGACCAGGATGACCTCGGCGCCCATGTCGGCGTACAGCTTGCCGCAGTAGTTGCCCAGCGGACCGGCGAGGTCGAGGACGGTCAGGCCTTCAAGCGCGGCCTGGTTTGAAGCATTTGATGTGTGCATGAAACAACCAACAGGATGGCGCCGGCGTTGGGGGGAGGTCCGGGCGCGGTCTACGAGGGAGCGGATACGCGCATCCGCTCCGGTACGCGTTATTGCTGCTGATAGACGCCAGCCTTCTTGGCGAGCTCCCGCCATTTCGGGATGTTGAGCTCGACGCTCTTCTGCATGGCTTCGGGGCTGCTGGCGACGATGGTGTAGCCCTGGGCTTCCAGGCTCGCGCGATGTTGCTGCAGCGCCTTCACGATAGCGGCATTGAGCGTCTTGACCACGGCGGGATCGGCCTGCGCCGGCATGTTGAAGCCGTACCAGGTGTCGGAGTCGTAGCCCTTCAATCCGATTTCGTTGAACGTACGGACGTCGGGCAGGATGTCGCTGCGCTTCGGACTGCCTATGCCGAGCAGGCGCAGCTTGCCCTTCTCGGTCAGCTCCTTGGCGGAGGCGGTCTGCACGAACATCATGTCGATATGTCCGCCCAGCAGGTCGACCATGGCGGGAGCGCCGCCTCGATAGGGCACATGCGTGATGTTCACGTCGGCGAGATCCGCGAGCAGCGCGCCCGCCATATGCTGCGAACTGCCCACGCCCGCGGAGCCATAGCTCAGCTTGCCGGGATTGGCGCGGGCGTAGGCGATCAGGTCTTCCGCCGTCTTGAAGGGCGAGTCGAGCGTCACCGCCAGCACCAGGGGCACGGCGACCGCTACCGACAAGGGGCTGAAGTCCTTGAGCGGGTCATAGGCCAGCGATTGGTACATGGCGGGGTTGACCGAGAGTATGCCGTCCGTCGTCAACATGAAGGTATAGCCGTCGGGCTTCTGTCGCTTGACGAAATCGGCGGCCAGCACGCCGCCGGAGCCCGCCTTGTTTTCGACGACGACCGGCTGCTTGAGCGTTTCCGACATTTCTTTCCCGACGATCCGGGCCAAAGCGTCGGTACTGGCGCCGGCGGCGTAGGGAACGATCAGCTTGATTGGGCCGGAGGGATAGGCCTCCGTGGCATGAGCTGCCAAGGCCATCGAGGCCATGGCCGCGCACAGCGAAATGCGCGCGAATATCTTGTGGCAATACCGTTGGGGGAACACCGTCGTCTCCTAGTCTGTTGTTCGGGTGCCGGACGGTTATGCAGGCGTCCATCCAGGCCGGCTCCGAGCACGCCAGGCGAGATGCGCGGGAGTGCTGCAGGCAACAAATGGTATGGGCGGCCGCAATTTCGGGTCAATGAACTAAGTCCATATGTTGAGATATGTAGCGAAGAAGATTGATTGATATCGTTTGGGTGGAAAGAAACCCATCCCCGGGATGTCAATGTATTGGATATGGAAAATATGCTGTACGCAGGTGCGAAATATCCAGCCGGCCGGAATTTCGGGAGAATTGCTCAGGATTATTTGAGTCCATTAATTGGACTAATTACTCGGACCTTGAAAAAGGAAGGCATAGGCCGCCATGCTGGGGGGCCTTTTCAATCGGCCGTTTACCAGTCTCCCGATTCCGGGTTGAGCTCCACGCGCGCGTCGTTTGCCCGTAGCTGCTCTTCGTTCAGCCGCGACGCTGTTGCGGCATCGATGTCGAACTCGATGCCGAGCGCGCCCGCGACACGGGCGTCTTCGATAGGCAGTTCCCAAGTCAGGAACAATTGCGCCAGATCCAGGCCGGCCGCGAAGTCACTCTCGCGAAAGCCCGTGCCGCGGCGCAGGATGACGCCATGCGGTTGGCCGGTGTCGAAGATCATGGCGGTGCCGCGGACCAGGGGTATGCGCATGCCGGTGGCCGGGAAATGCACGTCCAGGCCCTGGTCTTCGCTCAGGAACAGATTGCAGAAGGCAGCGCCGCCATATTGCCCGCCGTCATGGTGGTAGCGGGCGCCGCGGCACGCCATGAGGGCGATGTCGGCGGACCCCAGCACGTCGGCCAATCCCTGCCCTTGCGTCCAGTCGCGCATGGCTTGCAGGCACAGGCCATAGTCGGGCCACCGCGCCTGAGTGCGCGCCAAGGGCATCTGCTCCACGTCCCCGGGTTCCAGGCACAGGCGCGAGGCCATCTCGCGTTTCCAGTCCGCCAGTACGCGCTGGGGCGGCGCGGGCAGGTCCAGCGTGCCGGTCAGCACGGTGCCGCTGACGCTGCGGCTGCGGATGGCGTCGCCGCTCCAGTAGTAGGACACAAATGGGCCGGACGGACGTTGCGGCGGCGGGGCGCGTTTCATTTGAACGCTTCCCGCACGCATTGCGCCATCCGCGTGGCCAGGGCGCTGACCGGGAAATGATCCGAGGTCACGGCATAGCTGTGGAAAGGGATCTGCTCCGAGAAAGGTATTTCACGCAGGCCGGGCAGCTGGAAGGCGCGCGCCACGACCGGGTTGACGATCGATACGCCCAGTCCCTTGTCGACCATGGTGCATATGGTTGTGGCGTAGGGCGTTTCGATCGAAATGACTCTGGAGTCATCCGGAAAATGGCGGTCGATTGCAGCCCTGTTGAAACTCCCGGAGGGCAAGGAGATGAAGTTCTCTTCAGCGAAGTCGGCAGGTTTGAGGAGCTTCCTGGAGGCGAGCCTGTGGGACTTCGCCACGATGCCCACGCCGTAGGCGGTGTTGATCCGCTCATAGCGCAAGCCGGGAACGTCGGTCTGGATGGAGCAGAAGCCGATGTCGCAGAATCCGGTGGCCATCCATTTGGCCACGACGTCCGAGCCTCCGGTGTTGACCACGACGGGTATGTCCGAGACTTGCTGCCGGAACAGCCGGATCGCATCTGGCAATACGCATTGCGTGATGGAGCCCACCGCGCCCACTCTGAGCAGGCCGGTTCCCCTGCGGCGGATCGAACTGGCGCTGTCGTTCAGCGATTCCAGGCCGATGAAGGCGCGTTCCACGTCGGCATAGAACGCCTCGGCCTCCGGCGTGGGAACCAGGCGGGTGCCGACTCGCTGGAACAGAACAAAGCCCAGCGCTTTTTCAAGCAGCGCTATCCAGCGGCTGACATTCGGCTGTGACGTATGGAGCAGGCCGGCCGCCGTGGTCATGGACCGCGTCATCATTACGGCGCGGAAGGCTTCGACTTGTTTGAAGTTCATGCACGGGCCTCGAATAGTCTCGGATAAAGCATATCATTTTTGTATTAATAGCCTTAATAATCTGATTTGACGCATAAGTTGGCCCAAGCGGAGACTGTGGTTTTCCCAGCAGACAGCCGACCGAGATGGAATCCAAAGTAAGCACCCGCCTGAAGCAGGCCCTCGCGCCCGAGGTGATACGGCATATTTTTCTACCGCGCCTGAACCGCGAGTTCCACGCCAATTTCGAGATGTTGAATCAGATCAACCTCGCGCATTTGTTGATGCTGCGCGATCAGGGCATTCTTGACGAAGGCGCCGCGACACGACTCGCCGCCGCGCTGCTCAGGATGCAGGCCGATGGTCCCGATGCCGTGGAACTAGACCCCGCGCGCGAAGAGGCGTACTTCAACTATGAAGCGCATCTCATGAAGTTGGCGGGCCCGGAACTGGGCGGACGGTTGCACACGGCCCGGAGCCGCAATGACATCGGCGCCACCATCGACCGCATCCGCGCCAGGGACTACGCGCTGCGGATCGTACGCGCCTTGATCGAGGTCGCGGAATCGGCCCTGGTGCAAGCCGGCAGATACGTGGACTGCGTGATGCCTGGCTATACGCATATGCAGGCCGCCCAGCCCATCACCTATGGCTACTACCTTTCGGCGCTGACCGAGGCCTGGTCCCGGGATCTCGACAGAATTCTGCACGCGCTCGAAACCGCGGACGCTTCTCCGCTGGGCGCTTGCGCGTTGGCGGGCACGTCCTTTCCCATAGACCGGGCGGCCACCAGTTCGATGCTCGGGTTCAGCCAGCCGTTGGCGAATTCGCTGGACGGCGTCGCGTCGCGGGATTTTGCGCTGGAATTGAGCGCCGCGCTTTCGATCATGATGATTACCTGCAGCCGGATGGTGCAGGACTTCTACATCTGGTCTACCCCGGAGTTCGGCTATTTGTCCTTTCCGGACAGCATCGCCAGCACCTCCAGCATCATGCCGCAAAAGAAGAATCCGGCCGTGCTGGAGTACTTGCGCGGAAAAGCCGGTCATTTGATCGGGCTGACCACAGCGGCCTTCGCCACCGTGAAGTCCACGCATTTCACGCATTCCGGCGACAGCAGCCGGGAGAGCACCCGGACATGCTGGGAGGCCTGCGAAGAGGCGCTGAAATCGCTGGAGCTGATGAAACTGCTGGTGGAAAGGGTTGAACCGAACCGCAAGCGCATGGCGGCCCGCGCAGCGGAGGATTTTTCGACGGTCACCGATCTTGCGGACCTGCTGGTCCGCAAGGCCGACGCTTCCTTTCGCGATGCGCACCACGTCATTGGCGCGGTGGTCCGGAATGCGCTCGACCAGGGCGTGCCCGCCAAGGACATCACGGCGGAGATGATACGCGCCGCCGCGGTCCAGGAATTGGGACGGGAGATCCAGCTTCAACCGGAAGACATCGAAGCGTGCCTGGATCCCGTCCGCAATGTGGCCGCGCGCCTGTCGCAGGGCGGACCGGCCCCAAGCCTGGTGCTCAGGCATATCGGCGATCTGAGCGTGCTGCTGGAAAAAAGGCGCAAGACCATCGCCGCGACGGCCAAGCGCCTGGGCGATGCCAGTGAATTGCTGCAACAGCGCGTCCAGGCGCTTGCGGCAGCTGAAACCGGTGCGCCTGCCGTGCAGGGCGCCTGAACAATCCAACGAGGGAGTTCAATGATGCTGAAATTTTTCGTGATGCTGGCGGCTGCAATGGGAGTCTGCGCGAGCGTCCAGGCCCAAACCTATCCCAACAAGCCCGTTACGCTGGTTGTTCCTTTCGCGCCGGGCGGAACGGTGAACCTGATGGGGCGCCTGCTCGCCAACCATATGTCCGAGGCGCTGGGCCAGCCCGTCATCGTCGAAAACAAGCCCGGAGGCGGAGGCAGCATCGGGGCCAACTTCGTCGCCAAGGCGCCGGCGGACGGTTATACGCTGTTGCTCGCGACCATGGGACAGCAGTCCATCCAACCCTTGTTGACCAAGAATCCGCCCTACGACGCGGCCAAGGACTTTGCACCCGTCGCCCTGTTTTCCACCGTGCCGAACGTGCTGGCTGTTTCCGCCAACACACCGGCCAGGAACGTTGCCGAGCTGGTGGCCTATGCCAAGGAAAATCCCGGCAAGCTCAATATGGCTTCGGCGGGCATAGGTTCGGTCAACCATATGACCGGCGAGTTGTTCATGTTCCGGTCGGGCGCCAGGTTCGAGCACGTTCCGTACCGCGGCGCGGGGCCGGCGACGGCTGATCTGTTGTCGGGGCAGGTGCAGGTCCTGTTCGCCAATCTGCCCAACGTGCTGGCCTACGTCAAGACAGGGCAGGTGCGCGTGTTGGCGGTGGCGAGCGAGACGCGCAGCGCGGCGATTCCGGACGTGCCAACCTTGGCGGAAGCCGGCGTGAAGGATGCCGTCGTCGAGTCCTGGTATGGCGTCATGGCGCCCGCTGGTACCAATGCGCAGGTGATTCAGAAACTGCAGGACACGATCATCGCCATTGCGAACGACAAATCGCTGGTCGCGCAACTGGGCGAGCAAGGCGCGGTGCCATTCCCCGGAACCAGCGCGGATCTGATGAAGCTCTCGAATGAAGAAACGGCGCGTTGGACCAACATCATCAAGAGCGCCGAGATTCAGACGAACTGATGGCGGGAAGGCCGGCCGCGCCGTGGGCGCCAGCCGGCCGGAAAGCTACTCTTGCATCAATGCGGCCAGTCGCTCCACTTCGATCGCCAGCCGGTAGGCGCGCTTCAGGTAGAGCTGGGCGTCGTGCTCCCAGGAGAAGCCTATGCCCCCATGCACCTGGATGGACAGTTTCACGGCGCGCCGCGATGCGCCGGCGGCCAGGCGGGCGGCCAGCGCCGCAAGCTCGGGATCGGCCGCGGCGCGCGTTGCCAGCAAGGCCTCCACGGCATAGCGGCTGTTGTCCAGGCCGCTCCAGGCGTCGACCAGGGCGTGCTTGATGGCCTGGAACTGCCCGATGGGCCGGCCGAACTGTTCGCGCTCCTTGGCGTAGGCGATGGCTAGGTCCAGCGAGGCCGCCGCGGTGCCGACCAGTTGCGCCAGCAGGAAGGCCAGATGATTTTGCAGCGCGGGCAAGACCTGCGCCGCGGGCAGTTCGGCCTGCGCGAGGGCGGGTCCGCGCAGGCGGGCCAGCGCCACGGTGGGATCCAGGCCCTGCACGGTTTCGAGCACAGCCGGGTCGTAACGCGCCAACAGCCAGCCCTGGTCCTGCCGGCTCAGGCGCAGATACTGGGCCGCAGGGCCGTAGGCGTCGATCCAGCCTTGTTCGTCGCCGGCGCGGTCGCAGCGGATGCTGGCCGGATGCAGGGCCAGGTCCAGCATGACTTCCGCCAGGGCGGGCGTTTGCTCCAGCAAGGCGCTGGCCAGAAAGGCCGAAGCGCCATATGGCAGGGTGAGCAGGGCGCGTCCAGCCCATTCGCCCATGAGCTGGGTGCCGGGACCGTACTCGGCCTGGAAGGCTTCCGATCCTGCTTCCAGCCAGCCCCCTTCGGCCAGTTCCTTCCATAGGGCGCGCTGGGCGGTGTCGTCCGCCGGCAGCGCGCGGCGGGCGTAGGCGGCGGGATGCTGCTGTTCCAGCAGGCGGCCGAAGGTGGAGGACAACAGTGTCCTGATTTCGCTATGCATGTTGTCCCCTGTCCTTGGGCAGGCCGAGCAGGCGTTCGCCCACGATATTGCGTTGGATTTCCGAGGTGCCGGCCACGATGGTTTCGGCGCGCGACCACAGGAACTCGCGCAGTACGCTGGCCTCTCCGGCATGGGGCGCGCCAGCCTGCGGGCCGAGGATGGCGGCCTCGCCCAGCAATTCCACCCGCTGCTCCCAGATCCGTTGGCGGGTTTCGCTCCACAGCAGTTTGAGCATGGCGCCGTCGATGCCAGGCGTGTTGCCTGCGGCGACCTCGCGCAGCACGCGGTCCACGCGCCAGCGTATGACCTGGCACAGGTCCGCCAGCTCGCGCACGCGCCGCGCCTGCACGGCGCGCTCGTCCGGGGCCAGCGGAGCCTGCGCCAGCGCTGCGGTCAGTTGCTGCAGCTCGTCTTCCAGCAGCACGACGCGCGGCATGAAGTAGATGCCGCGCTCGTACTCGGCGGCGGCCATGGCGATGCGCCAGCCTTCGCCGGCTGCGCCCAGGATGCGGCCCTCGGGTACCGGCGTGGCGTCGAACAGCACTTCGTTGTAGTCGGCCTCGCCCGTCATCTGGCGTATCGGTTCGACCCGCACGCCCTCGGCCTGCATGTCGATGAGCATGAAGCTCAGGCCGCGGTGGGCCTGGCTGTCGGGATCCGTGCGCACCAGCGCGAAGCACCACTTGGCCAGATGCGCCTGGGTGGTCCAGATCTTGCGGCCGCTGACATTCCAGCCGGCGGCTTCGGGTTTGGCGCGGGTACGCACCGACGACAGGTCGGAACCGGTCTGGGGTTCGGAATACCCTTGGCACCAGATCTCGCTGCCGTCGCGGATGCCGGGCAGGAACTGCGCCTTCTGCGCGGGCGTGCCGAAGCGCAGCAGGGTGGGCGCCAGGATGGCGTGCGCGATGCTGTTGATGGGTTGCGGCGCATGCAGGCGCGCGCACAGTTCGTGGAAGGCGATCAGCGCGGCGGTGCTGAGTTCGCGGCCGCCATACTCGCGCGGCCAGGTCAGCGCGATGAGGTCGGCTTTGCACAGCATGCGGTTCCAGGCCTGGCGGCATTCCTGGGTGTGCGAGGCGGTGGCCGGATGCTGCTCGCGCAGCTGGGCCAGCGCGGTGCGCAGCCAGGCTTCGGCGTCTTCGAGAAAATGTTCGGTGCGTATCATGGTTGAGAGCGATCAGGAGTCGGGATGCAGGACGCGCGGCGCGTCCTCGACGCGCACGGGCGCGTCGATCCAGCGGTGCAGTTCGGAAGGCAGCAGGCCGTCCACCAGGGCCAGGGGCACGAAGGCTCCGTCGCGCACGTCGAAGATGCCGATGTCGGCATAGACGCGCCCGACCACGCCCGCGCCGGTCAGGGGCAGGGTGCAGCGGCCGCGCAGGCGCGGCGCGCCCTCGCGGGTCAGCGCTTCCATCATGACCCAGACGTTGCGCGCGCCCACCGCCAGGTCCATGGCCCCGCCTACGGATGGCATGGGATCGTCCGCGCCCAGCGACCAGTTCGCCAGGTCGCCTTGGCAGGACACTTCGAAGGCGCCCAGCACCGTGATGTCGATGTGGCCGCCGCGCATGATGGAAAACGAATAGACGTGATCGAAGATGGCGGCGCCCTCGGTCAGCGCGATCGACTGCTTGCTGGCGTTGATGAGGTCGCCGTCGGCGGTCTCGTGGTCTTGCAGCAGGCGCATGCCGAGAATGCCGTTCTCGCTGTGCAGCTGCACGCCGCGCGCAGGGTCCAGGCGGTCGGTGACCATGGTGGGCATGCCTATGCCCAGGTTGACCACGGCGTGCGCCGGCAGGTCGTCGGCCACCAGGGCGGCCAGCTGTACACGTGACAGTCTTTTCATTGCGGGCTCCCCAACAGGCGGTGCACAAACAGGCTGGGCGTGACGATGGCGTCGGGATCCAGCGCGCCGCAAGGCAGGATCTCTTCGACTTCGACGATGGTGCTGCGGGCCGCCATGCACATGACCGGACCGAAGTTGCGCTGGGCGCGGCGATAGACCAGATTGCCCGATTGGTCGGCCCGGTGCGCGCGGATGAAGGCGAAGTCCGCGCGCAGCGGTTCTTCCAGCACGTAGCCGCGGCCGCCGAACACGCGCGTCTCGCGGCCCTCGGCCAGCGGCGTGCCATAGCCTGTCGGCGAGTAGAACGGCCCCATGCCCGCGCCGCCGGCGCGGATGCGTTCGACCAGCGTACCCTGGGGCATGACTTCCACCGCCAGCTTGCCGGCCCGCACGCGCTCGCGGATGACGTCGTTGCCCGGCATGCGCGGGTAGGAGCAGACAATGCGGCTGACGCGGCCCGACGCCACCAGGGCCAGGAAGCTGGCTTCGCCGGCGCCGGCGTTGTTATTGATCAGGGTCAGGCCGTCCACGCCTTGTTTGGCCAGCAGGCCGGCCAGCAAGCGCGCGGGTATGCCCGAACCGCCGAAGCCGCCCACGAAGATTACGGCGCCGGATTCGACGCCGCGCAGGGCTTCTTCCACGTTTGCGCAAGTCTTGTCTTTCATTGTTCCTCCTCGGCCCAGGCCGCGCGGCCCTGGGCGCACAGGGCGCCGGCCTGGTGGCAGGCCAGGGCCACGCCTTGCGGCTGGCGCCATAGCGACACGGCCACGTCCAGGCCCGGATAGACCGGCGCCATGAAGCGCAGGTCCAGTTCGCCCAGGCGCAGGCCGGGCAGTTGCCGCAGGCAGGCTTCCAGGGCGCGGTTGACCATGCCCAACAGCGCCGCGCCGTGCAGGATGGGACGTGCATAGCCTGCCCGCCGCGCGGCAGCCGGGTCCACATGCAGCGGATTGCGGTCGGCGTTCAGGCGGTACAGGGCACCCTGGTTGCGGCTGGTGGGCAGGACGATGACGCTGTCCGGTGGCGTGGCGGGCGGGGCGGGGATGGGCGCGGCCAGCGCATCGCTGAGCGCGGCGTCGCCGCCCGAGTAGCCGCCGTCGCCGCGGCAGATGTTCAGTTGTTCGATGACGGCGATTTCCCGCCCCGTGGCGGCGTCGCTCAACGCGCGCCGCGTCACGACGAAGGCGCCGGGGCGCTTGTCGGCGATGCGCGCGACTTCCATCTGGCAGGTGACTTCGCCGGTAGCGGGCAGGCGGCGCGTGAAACGCATGCGCTGCTCGCCATGCACCACCTGGCTCCAGTCCAGGCCGTGGCGCGGATCGCGCATCCAGAAGCCGGGATAGGCCAGCACGCAGGCCATGGCGGGCAGGGCGCGCAGGCCCTGCTCGTAGATGAACCGGGTTTCGTCGCCGACGGGCTCATCTTCGGCCAGGCCCGCGCCCACGCCCAGGGCATACAGGATGCTGTCATCCTCGCCGTAGGCCTGGCGTTCCGGCGCGAAGACGTGCGACTTCAGGCTGCGGTAATCCAGCGCCATGGCGGCCTCAGACCGGATCCCAGGCGAACACCTGGGCCGAGGTGTCCAGCGGCATGAAGGAGGCGCGCAGCGCGGCCATGCCGTGTTCGGCGATGCTCTCCGTGGTCCAGCCGTCCGAGCGATGCACCGAGCGCACCGGACGCGACTGGCTCATCAGGAAAATCTCGTTCAGGCGGATGGCGAAGACCTGCCCCGACACCTCGGCGGAAGCGTCCGAAGCCAGGTAGCAGATCAGCGGCGCGATGGTTTCCGGACCCATGCGGCGGATTTTCTCGACGTGACGCGCCTGTTCCTCGGTTTTGGCCGGGATGGTCTCCGTCATGCGGCTCCAGGCCAGCGGGGCGATGCAGTTCGAGCGCACGTTGAAGGCGGCCATGTCCAGCGCCATGGCCTTGGACAGGCCGACGATGCCGAGCTTGGCGGCGCAATAGTTGGCCTGGCCGCGGTTGCCGATGACCGCCGAGTTGGAGGTCATGTTGATCAGGCTGCCTGCGCCCTGTTCGCGGAAGTGGCGGGAGGCGGCATGGCTGAGGTTGAAGCAGCCGTACAGATGCACCTTGACCACGGCATCGAAGTCCTCGGGCGTGAGCTTGTGGAACATCTTGTCGCGCACGATGCCGGCGTTGTTCACCACGGCGTCCACCCGGCCATAGGTATCGGCGGCGGCTTCGATGATGCGCTGCGCGCTGGTGTATTCGGCCACCGAATCGCCATTGGCGATGGCCTCGCCGCCGGCGGCGCGGATTTCCTCGACCACTTGCGCGGCCGTGCTTTGCGAGGCGCTGGTGCCGTCCAGCGACACGTTCAGGTCATTGACCACCACGCGGGCGCCCTGCGCCGCCAGAGCCACGGCCGCGGCGCGGCCGATGCCGTTGGCCGCGCCGGTGACGACCACTACTTTTCCTTCCAGCATGTCGAATCTCCTTCAGTCCATCCAATTGGTCAGCACGGTGCTCGCCTGGGCGCTCAGCACCCCGCCGTTGCCGTGCACGAGCGCGGTGCGCGCATTCTTGACTTGCCGTTCGCCGCATTCGCCGCGCAGCTGGCGTACCGCTTCCACCAGGCCGAACATGCTGTACATGCCGGGGTGCACGCAGGACAGCCCGCCGCCATTGGTGTTCACCGGCAGCTCGCCGCCGGGGGCAATACGCCCGCCGGACACGAAGGCGCCGCCTTCGCCCTTGGCGCAGAACCCCATGTCCTCCAGGAACAGGATGGGATTGATGGTGAAGGCGTCATAGAGCTGCACCAGGTCGATGTCTGCCAGCGCCACGCCGGCCCGCTCGCGCGCCAGGTCGGCGCTTTGCCCGGCCACCGTGCGGGTCAGGTCGGCCATGCAGGCGATCTGGCGATGCGAGTGCGCCATGGCCGTGCCTTGCACGTAAACGGGCCGCGCGGCATCGGCGCGTGCCGCGGCCGTGACCACGATGGCGCCCGCGCCGTCGGTCACCAGGCAGCAGTCGCGCGCGGTCAGCGGCGAGGAGATCACGCGCGCGGCCAGCACGTCGGCGATGGACAGCGGTTCGCGCTTATAGGCTTCCGGATTCAGCCGCGCCCAGGCGCGCGCGGCCACCGCGACTTCGGCCAGCTGCTCGCGGGTGGTGCCGTACTCATGCATATGGCGGCGGGTCGCCAGCGCGTAGCTGGTGGGCGGATTGAAGGGCTGGAACGGTTCCTCGTAGGGAAACGGATCCAGCCGGGCGCGGGCGCCGGAGGTCGCCGAGACGCCATTGCCGCCGCGCGGGGCGGCGCCGTAGGCGATCACGATGTTGCGGCACAGGCCGGCCTGGATCGCCGCCGCGGCGATCAGCAGGTGGCCGACGAAGGAGGCGCCGCCGATCTGGGTGCTGTCCATGAAGCGCGGGAACAGGCCCAGGTACTCGGAAAGCTTGTTCAGCCACATCGACGAGGACAGGCTGGCGCTCATCAGGCCGTCGATGTCTTCCATGCGCAGTCCGGCGTCGCGCACGGCCTCATGCACCGCCAGCGAGGTGATTTCCAGGTCGTTCAGCCCGCCCGCGTCGCCTATGCCTGCGGTGGCGCAGCCGGTGATGGCGATGGCGCCGCGCAGGCTCTTGTTCCAATCCGTCATGGCGCCTCCCGTCCGAACACCACGCGGGCGCGCTGCGGATCGGGCCGGGCCGTCAGCCGCATGCCGATGCGCGGTTCGCCTTCGTCCAGCAGCGTGGACATCATGCGGAAGCCTTCGTCCATGTCGGCCAGGATGACGTTGCGCGCGGGCGTCTGCGGCGTGGCGGGGATTTCCGAATAGGAATAGAGCGTGGCGCCGGCGCGCATGGGCCGCCAGGCATATTCCTGCGAGCGGCAGTGGGTGCAGTGCGTGCGCGGGAAGAAGAACGAGAGCCCGCAGCTGCGGCACACCTGGACCTCCAGGCGTCCCGCGCGCAGCGCTTCGGCAAAATAGGCTTCCGGCGACAGCGAGCCGATGCGGACCTCACTCATCCTTGACCCCGGCCTGGGTGATGACGGCCTGCCACTTGTCCATTTCGTCGCTGACAAACTTCTGGTATTGGGCCAGATCCATGTCGCCGGGCTCGGAACCGGTGGAGCGGATGTACTCCTGCGTGGCCGGCTGCATCACCGACTTGCGGATTTCGCTGTTCAGCGTCTGCACGATGTCGGCGGGCGTGCCGGCCGGAGCGTAGACGCCGACCCAGGTGCTCAGGTCGAAGCCCTTGTAGCCCAGTTCATTGAGCGTGGGCACGTCGGGATAGCGGGACTGGCGCTGCGCCGAGGCGATGGCCAGGGGCACGATCTTGCCGGCTTGCAGATAGGCATTGGCGGTGACCGATTCGGCCATGCCGACGGGAACCTGCCCCGACACCAGATCCGTCATGGCCGGACCCGCGCCGCGATAGGACACATGCATCAGCGGCAGGCCGCTTTGCGCCCGCAGCAGTTCGCCGACGATGTGGGGCGCGCCGCCGGCGCCGGCCGTGCCGTAGGGCACCGAGGGCTGCTTTTGCGCATAGCTCTTGAAGTCCGCGAAAGTCTTGAGGCCCAGGTTGGCGTTGACCAGCAGGAAGTTCGGGCTGACGGCCAGCAGCGCTACCGGGGCGAAATCCTTGCGGGCGTCATAGGGCAGCTTCTTCAGCACGGGATTGATCACGTGGCTGGTCGCGCCCACCAGGATGGTGTAGCCGTCCGGCTTCTGCCGCGACACGTACTCGGTGGCGATCTGGCCGGTGGCGCCCGGCTTGTTCTCGACCACGAAGGGTTTGCCCAGGCGGGTCTGCAGATCGGCCGCGATGCGCCGCGTCAGGATGTCGGTCATGCCGCCGGGGGCATAGGCCACCACCAGGGTGACGGGCTTGGCCGGATAGGTGTCGGCGGCGGCGATGGCGGGAACAACGGCAAGCAGCGTCAACAACTGCTTCAGGCCAGGCTTGAGTTTCATGTCGGGGTCTCCTCGGGCTGCGGGCTGGATTGCCCTGCTTGGTTATGGCGCCGAGGTGACCGTCCGGATAGCGCGTGGGGTGGGACCTCGACGCGCTAATGATGGAAGCGGTCCATCATGCAAACAATTGATTAATTATCATGAAGGCATTCAGAAAAGCGATGAATCGCCGGCGGCGGCGGGCTGTCCCTGTTCAGCCAGATGCGCTTCGAAGGCGGCGAGAAATGCGGCCGCGGCGCGCGACAGCCGGTAGTCGGCCCGGCGCAGGACCGACAGTTCGTGCAGGGCTTGGGGGCGGTCGGCGATGCACAGCGCTTTCAGGCCCATTTCCTGGCAGACGTTGCGCACGTAGCCCGGCATGACCGTAATGCCCATGCCTCCGCGGATCATGGCGAAGGCGGTGGTCAGGCTGCCGGTCTGCGCCACGCTGCGCACCGTCAAGCCCTGGTCGTGCAGGATCTGGTCCATCTTGCGGCGCACGGTGTAGGTGCCGCGCAGCAGGATGTGGGGGTAGCGGGCCAGCTCGCGCCAGCGCGCCTCGTCGTGCCGCGCCAAGGGATGGCCGGCCGGCACCACGGCATACATGGGGCCGCGGTAGACCACGCGGCTGTCCAGCCTGGGGTCCTGGCTTTCCATCGCCACCAGCCCCAGGTCGGCCTTGCCGTGCAGGACGTGTTCGGTGGCTTCGTCGCCGGTGAGTTCATGCAGGTCGAAAACGATGTTGGGATGCCGCGCATGGAACTGCGCCACCACCGGCGCGATCAGCGTGTGCATCATGATGGGCGAGGCCGCGATGGAGACCTCGCCGCGTTCCAGGCCGGCCAGGCTGCTCAGGCTGCGTTCGGCCGCGCGCAAGGAACCAAAGGTTTCCTGCGCGTAGGCGTACAACTCGGCCGCGCCTTCCAGCAGTTCGACGCCGCGCGCCGAGCGCTCGAACAGCGCCATGCCTATCGTCTTCTCCAGTTCGGAGCAGAGCTTGCTGACGGTGGACTGCGTCAGGTTGAGCGCCTCGGCGGCGCGGGTGAAGTTCTTCAGCTCGTACACGGCGCAGAAGGCCCGAAGCTGGCGCAGCGTGATACCCATGGTGAGACTCCCGCAAGAGGCGGCTATCGTACCCAAGCCGCCCGGGTTCATGCATTTATTCCATTCAAGACTTATTTCATGAAAATTACTCGTTTGTTGTGATGAAACCATACCCTTAGCATCGATGGCCATAACCCTAGCTGGAGTTTCCATGACTGCGCCTATCCCTGCTTTCGCCCATGCCCTCGTGACCCGCGACGAGCGCGGCGTATACACCTTGCAGATCCACGATGCCAAGAGCTTGAACATCCTGGCCTCGGCGGTCACGCTGAGCCTGACCGAGGCCGCCCGCTGGATCGCGTCCCAGGACGACGCCCGCGCGGTGGTCATCCGCGGTTCGGGCGAGCGCGCCTTCGTGGGCGGCGCCAACATATATGAAATGGCCGAGCTCGATCCGCAGGGCGCGCGCGAATTCATCACGCGGCTGCGCGACCTGTGCGATGCGGTCGCCGCGATTCCGGCGCCCACCATCGCCCGCATTCCGGGCTTCTGCCTGGGCGCCGGCATGGAGCTGGCCGCGGCCTGCGACATCCGCCTGGGATCGAAGGACGCGGTCTTCGGCATGCCCGAGGTGCGCGTGGGCATCCCGTCGGTGATCCATGCGGTGCTGCTGCCGGCCATCATCGGTCCTGGCCCCACCAACTGGCTGCTGCTGACCGGCGAGACGGTGGACGCGGCGCAGGCGCGGCAGTGGGGCTTCCTGGAATTCGTCAGCGAAACCGGCGCGCTGGACGCGCTGGTCGAACGGACGGTGGCGCCCATCGCCGAAAGCGGCCCGATCGCCGTGCGCTCGCAGAAGGCGCTGCTGCGCTACTGGAGCGAGTCCACCGTGGAAGCCGGCCTGGACCGCAGCGTGGCCGCGTTCGGCGAGGCCTTCACCACCGACGAGCCGCGCCGCTACATGGCCCCCTTCGTCAACCGCAAGAAGCAGCAGGAGGCCAAGTAATGGCTGGCCCGCTTGCGGGCGTGCGGGTCATCGACATGACTTCGGTGGCCATGGGACCGTACGGCACGCAGATCCTGGCCGACATGGGGGCCGAAGTGATCAAGGTCGAGGCGCCCGAAGGCGATGTGTTCCGTACCTCGGCCCCGGCGGCGAGCCCGGGCATGGGGCCGGCCTACCTGAACCTCAACCGCAACAAGTACAGCGTGACGCTGGACGCCAAGACGCCGGCCGACCGCGACCGCCTGCTGCGCCTGATCGACGGCGCCGACGTATTCGTGTCCAACGTGCGTCCGGCGGCCCTGGCGCGCCTGGGCCTGGACGCGGACACGCTGCGCGCGCGCAATCCGCGCCTGATCCATTGCTCGGCGGTGGGCTTTGGCCAGGACGGCCCCTACGCCGCGCGTCCGGCTTTCGACGACATCATCCAGGCGATGAGCGGAATGGCGGACCTGCAAGGCCGCAACAGCGGCGCGCCGGCCTACGTCAACACCATCATCGCCGACAAGGTGGCGGGGCTGACGCTGGCGTACGCGATTCCCATGGCTTTATACGAGCGTGAGCGTTCCGGCCAGGGGCAGGCGGTCGAAGTCCCCATGTTCGAAACCCTGGTCTCCTTCACCCTGGTCGAGCATATGAGCGGGCACAGCTTCGTGCCGCCGCTGGGACCCATGGGCTACAGCCGCGTGCTGTCGCCGCAGCGGCGTCCCTACCGCACTCGCGACGGCTACCTGGCCTTGCTGCCCTATACCGACGCGCAATGGCGGCGCTTCTTCGCCCTGGCCGAACGCGCCGATCTGGCGGCGGATGCGCGCTACGTCGACGCGGCCTCGCGCGCACGGCACTTCGACGAGCTTTACCAGGACCTGGCGGACATCGTCGCGTTGCGCGGCACCGGGGAATGGCTGGCGCTGCTGGCGGACGCGGACATTCCGCATTCACGCGTGAATACGCCGGAATCCTTGTTCGAGGATCCGCACCTGAAGGCGACGGGATTTTTCCAGCAGGTGGAGCACCCGACCGAAGGACCATTGATGGCCGCGGGCATCCCGGTGCGCTTCTCGCGCACGCCGGGCGAGATCAAGCGCCAGGCGCCGCGCCAGGACGCCGATCGCGATATGCTCGAGCCTGCGCGCTGAGGCCGGCATGGCCGGCGGCGCCTGGCGGCGACTTCGACCATGAACATCACTCTTAAGCAATTGCGCGTGTTTTGCGCGCTTTACGAACTGCGCAGTTTCACGGCGGCCGCGCGCGCGGCCTTCGTGACCCAATCGGCCGTCAGCAAGCTCTGCGCCGAACTGGAGGCCGAGGTTGGCCAACCACTGTTCGAGCGGTCCACCCGCAGCGTCACGCCCTGCGACGGCGCGGCGGATTTCTATGCCTATGCCCAGGAAATCCTGGGCACGGTGCGTGCCGCCGAACGCAGCATGTCGGGCCTGCGCACGCTGGAACGCGGCACCGTGGGCGTGGCTACCTCGCCCCTGATGATGGTCGGCCTGCTGGGCGAGGTGGTGGCCGACTATCACCGCGCCCATCCCAGCGTGAAGCTGGACCTGTTCGAGCTGTCCACCGACGACACCATCGAGCACGTGCGCAATGGCCGCGCAGACTTCGGCATCGTCTCGGTCGAAACCCCCTCGGAAGAGCTGGCCACGCGGGTCATCTACCGCGACACCATGTACGCGGTGTGCGCGCCGCGCCATGCGTTGACGCGCAAGCGTTCCGTGTCGTGGGCCGACGTGGCCGCCCACGATCACATCATGCTGCGCAACGTGTACAGCGTGCGGCGCAGCCTGGACCGCGTGGCGGCCGATCTGAACCTGGAATTCCGCTACCGCATCGAGGCCGGCATGCTGGTGTCGGCACTGAAGCTGGTCGGCGCCGGGCTCGGCATCACGGTGGTGCCCGGCTATGCCTGCGACCTGGCGCGGCAACTGGGCCTGCGCATCCTGGCCATCGATGGTGCGCGCAAGCACGGGCATGAGCTCTGGTTGATCCAGCGCCGCAATGCGCGGCTGTCGCTGGCGGCCACGGCCTTTTTGCAGACCACCGAGGACTATCTGCGCCTGCGGCAGTCTGAAAGCAAATGATCCAGGTTTGGAATAGGTATGAAAAATAGTCGCTTGTTGGGATAAGCGGGTCGCAACCATCATACGGTCCGAGTTCAGGAGGCCGACCTGCGGCCCTGACAGGAGACGAGCATGATCCGACCGTTCAGTGCCCGTCGTCGCCTGCTGGCCGCAGTCAGCCTCATTGTCCTGATGGCGCTGGCCCAGGGCGCGCATCCCGCAAGCCCATCACCATTGTCGCGCCGCTCTCACCTTCCCTACCAGCCCAGCAAGGACGTTCCCGACGCGGTGACGCAGCGCTTGCGCGACGCGACGGGGCGGGCCTTGGGAGATCCGGCATTCCGCGCAGCGCCGGAAGCAATCGGCCGCGCCGTGATGCCGTCCCTGTCCGCGGAAGAGGCGCTGGCGTTTCACGCCGAGGACATCCGGCTCTATCGTGACATGGCTGACGGCTCTACGTTGCCGCAGCAGACAACGCAATCAAAAAAGGTGGAGTCGTGAATATCATTTCCTCGGTGCAATCGGATCTGGCGGAACTCACGCGCATTCGGCGCGACATCCATGCTCATCCGGAGCTGGGATATACGGAAGAGCGTACGGCATCCATGATCGCGCAGCTGCTCAGGGATGCAGGCCTGGAAGTCCACACCGGCATTGGCAAGACAGGTGTCGTCGGGGTGCTGAAAAAGGGTTCGGGCGCGCGCAGCATCGGACTCCGCGCCGATATGGACGCGTTGCCGATACAGGAATTGAACCAGTTCGCGCACGCCAGCCGCCATGAGGGCGTCATGCACGCCTGCGGCCACGACGGGCATTCCGCCATGCTGCTGGGTGCGGCCCGTTACCTGGCGCGCGAAGGCCACTACGATGGCACTGTCCACTTTGTGTTCCAGCCGGCCGAGGAGTCCGGCGCGGGCGCCAAGGCCATGATCGAAGATGGCCTGTTCGAGCGATTTCCGATGCAGGCCATCTTTGGCATGCATAACCGGTCCGGCTTGCCGGTGGGAAAGTTCGGCGTCAACGAAGGTGCGGTGATGGCATCCAGCTGCACCTTCCGTGTCGTGGTCCAAGGGCGGGGCGGGCATGGCGGCCGGCCTCAGCTGTGCGTGGATCCGGTGCCGCCGACGTGCGAGATCGTGCTGGGCATCCAATCCATCGTTGCCCGCAATCTCGATCCCCACGATCCTGGGGTAGTGTCGGTGACGCGGTTGCGCGCGGGCGAGGCCAACAACGTCATTCCAGACCATACCGAGTTCAGCGGAACGATAAGAATTTTTTCGGCGGCGACGCTGGAGCTGATAGAGCGCCGCATCAAGGCGATTGCCGGGCACGTGGCCGCCGCCCATGATTGCGAATGCGAGGTGTCGTTCGAAAGAGGCTATCCCGCCACCATCAACGATCCGGAGGCCGCCAGGCTGGCCCGCCGCGTCATGCGGGATATCGTGGGCGACGAGCATGTGCTGGCGTTGCCCCCTTTGACCGGGTCCGAGGACTTCGCGTTCTATCAGCAGCGCATTCCGGGCGCCTACGTGTTCATCGGCAATGGGTGCGGCGATCACCGCGAGCCCGACCATGGCGCGGGGCCATGCGTGACCCACAACGCCAGCTACGATTTCAACGACGGCATCATTCCCCTGGGCGCCACGTATTGGGCACGTCTGGCCGAGGCCTATCTTTCTGTCTGAGGGCCGCGGCGGGGGGGCGGGGCGGCTGGGGCCACCCCGATTTTCTTTGCGCGTTCAGAAGATCTCGAACAGTCCCGCCGCACCCATGCCGCCGCCCACGCACATGGTGACGACCGCGTACTTGGCGCCGCGGCGGCGGCCCTCCAGCAGCACATGGCCGGTCAGCCGCGCGCCGGTCACGCCGAAGGGATGGCCCAGCGAGATCGAGCCGCCGTTGACGTTGAGCCGCTCCATCGGGATGCCCAGGCGGCGCTGGCAATACAGCGCCTGCGAGGCGAAGGCCTCGTTCAGTTCCCACAGATCGATGTCCTCGACCTTGAGGCCATGGCGTTCCAGCAGGCGGGGTACGGCGTAGACCGGGCCTATGCCCATTTCGTCAGGAGCGCAGCCGGCCACGGCCAGGCCGCGGAAAGCGCCCAGCGGTTCGAGGTTGGCGCGTTCGGCGTCGCGGGCTTCCATCAGCACGCAGGCCGAGGCGCCGTCGGCCAGTTGCGAGGCATTGCCGGCGGTCACGTAGCGGTCCGGACCCATGACGGGAACCAGTCCCGCCAGGCCTTCGGCCGTGGTGGACGCGCGGTTGCAGTTGTCGGCGCTGACGGTGACTTCCTCGCGGCGGGTGGCGCCCGTGGCCTTGTCGGTGATTTCCATGGTGGCGCGCACGGAGATGATCTCGTCCGCGTAGCGGCCTTCGCGCTGTGCCGCGGCGGTGAGCTGCTGGCTGCGCAAGGCAAAGGCGTCCTGGTCTTCGCGGCTGATGCCGTAGCGCTGCGCCACGACGTCGGCGGTGGCGATCATGGGCAGGTAGAGCCCGGGGATCTGGTCCTGCAGCCAGCTGTCGATGCCGCTGACGCCGTCGTCGCGGGTGCGCAGCAGCGAGCAGCTTTCCACGCCGCCAGCCACGACCGGGCCGGACTGGCCCATGACCACGCGCGCCGCCGCGTCGGCCACGGCCTGCAGGCCGGAGGCGCAGAAGCGGTTGACGGTGGCGCCGGCAACGCTTTGCGGCAGACCCGCACGCAACGCCGCCTGGCGGGCCACGTTGCGGCCGGTGGTGCCTTCTGGGTAGCCGCAGCCCAGCACCACGTCCTCGATGCTGTGCGGATCCACGCCAGCACGTTCCACGGCGGCCTGGATGGCGTAGGAGGCCAGGGTCGGCCCCTGGGTGATGTTGAACTCGCCACGCTTGGACTTGGTGAGCGGGGTGCGCGCGGTGGCGACGATGACGGCTTCTCGCATGGTGCAGCGATTCCTTATTTGGGTTGGTTCAGCTTGCCGAAGGTGGCGCCTTCGCGCGCCAGGCGCCGCAGCAGTTCCGAGGGGGCCCAGAACGCCGCGTCTTCCTCGGCATAGGATTCGATGTCGGCCAGGACGGCCGCCAGGCCGACGTCGTCGGCGTACTTCATGGGGCCGCCGCGCCAGCGCGGAAAGCCGTAGCCGTTGACCAGCGCGGCGTCGATGTCGGCGGGCCGCAGGGCGATGCCGTCGTCCACCACCTTGGCGGCTTCGTTGACCAGGGCAGCCATGTAACGCCGCACGATGTCCTCGTCGCTGAAAGGGCGGGCTTCGATGCCGCGCGCGGCCCGTTCCTGATCGATCAGCGCCAGCACTTCGGCGTCGGGCCTGCCGCGCTGGCCGCGTTCGGGGTAGAGGTAATAGCCCCGGCCGGTCTTCTGGCCGAACCAGCCGCGCTCGCACAGCCGGTCGGCCACGCGCACGTAGCGGGTTTCGGGCGGGCGGGTGGCGGCCTTGCGCTTGCGCGTCGCCCAGCCGATGTCGCCGCCGGTCAGGTCGGCGGTACGGAACGGACCCATGGCGTAGCCGAAGCGTTCCAGCGCCTGGTCGATCTGGTAGGGCGAGGCGCCGTCTTCCATCATGTGGTTGGCGGCCTCGCGGTATACGTAGAGGATGCGGTTGCCGATGAAGCCGTCGCACACGCCGGCGCGCACCGGCACCTTGCCCAGGCGCCGCGCCAGCGCGAAGCCCGTCGCCACCACGTCGTCGGCGACCTGCTCGGGCACCACGATCTCCAGCAGCTTCATGATGTTGGCGGGCGAGAAGAAATGCAGCCCGATCACGTCCTGCGGGCGAGAAACGCTGCGCGCAATCTGGTTGATGTCCAGGTAGGAGGTATTGGTGGCCAGGATGGCGCCAGGCTTGCAGGCCCGGTCCAGTTCCGCGAACACCTGCGTCTTCACGTCCATGTCCTCGAACACCGCTTCGACCACCAGGTCGACCGAGGCAAGCGCCGCGTAGTCGGTTGCCGCGCTCAGGCGCGATAGGCGCCGCTCGCGCGTGGCTGCGTCGAGCCTGCCGGAACTGACCTGCCGCTGGTAGACGCTATCGATCCGCTCCTGGCCGGCCTGCAGCGAGGCGGCGTCGCGTTCGATCAGCACCACGTCCAGGCCGGCATCCAGCATGGCCACGGCAATGCCGGCGCCCATGGTGCCGCCGCCGATGACGCCGGCCTGTTGCACGGGGCGCGGCCGGACCGCGCCGGCCGGCGATTTTCCGGCCTGCCTTTCGGCGAAGAAGGCATGCGCCAGGCCTTTGTGCTCAGGGCTGGCCACGCATTGCAGAAAGGCCTCGCGCTCGAGCTTCAGGCCCTCTGCCAACGGCAGTTCAAGCGCGGCCTGCAGGCAATCCAGCAGCAGGCGCTGGGCCGGCAGGGAATGGGGCTTGGCGGCCAGGCGCTCGCGTTGCGCCGCCAGGGCGGCCAGTCCAGCCTGTTGGTCGTTGGCGGCAGAGGCGTCGCGGCGCACCATGGCATTGCCCCTGCACAGCGCCCGGGCCTTGCGTACCGCGCAGTCCAGCAGTTCGGCTTCGTCGCAAACCTCGTCCAGCAGGCCCAGCGCCAGCGCGACATTGCCGTCCACGCTACGGCCTTCCAGGATCAGGGGCAGGGCAGCCGCTGCGCCGATCAGGCGCGGCAGGCGCTGCGTGCCGCCACCACCGGGCAGCAGGCCGATCTTGACCTCGGGCAGTCCGAGCCTGGCGCCGGCGGCGCCGACGCGGGCATGGGCCGCCAGCGCCAGTTCCAGGCCGCCGCCCAGGGCCACGCCTTGCAGGGCCGCGACTATCGGCTTGCTGCTGGCGGCGATGAGGCTGGCCACGTCGCCGGCCCAGGGCGCCTGCCTGGGCTGGTCGAATTCCCGGATGTCGGCGCCGGCGCTGAAGTTGCCCTGCGCGCCGTGCAGCACGATGGCCAGCACGGATGTGTCCTGGGCGGCGGCCTGCAAGGCTTCATGCAGTTGCTGGCGCAGCGGGTGGTCCAGCGTGTTGAGGGGAGGGTGGTTCAGGCCCAGCAGCAGGACGCCGTCCTGTTGGGTGGCCTGGATACGGTCTGTTGCGGTGGTTGCCATGGCGGGGTCTGGATGAGTAAAGGCGGAGATCAGGCGTCGGCGGGGGCGGCCAGACTGTCGGACAGCAGGGTCTGATGGTCGTCCTGCGAGCCAAAGGCCGCGTCGCAGCACAGCAGCTTGCGGTAGTAGTGGCCGATGGGATATTCGTAGGCCATGCCCATGCCGCCATGCAGTTGGATGGCTTGGCCGCCCACGTGGCGCGCGCTGCGGCCCACGGTCAGCTTGGCCAGGCTGAGGTCGCGGCGCGCCTCGGCGTCGCCGGCGGCGGCTTCGTCCGCGCGCAGGGCGGCCAGCAGGGTCATGGAACGCGCCCGCTCGGCCGCAATCAGCATGTCGACGTAGCGGTGCTGCAGGACTTGCAGCGCGGCCAGCGGCTTGCCGAACTGGCTGCGTTCGTGCAGATAGTCGCGGCAGATCTCCAGCGAACGCTCCATGGCGCCCAGCGCCGCCGCGCAGCTGGCCGCCAGGCCGCGGTAGACGGCGCGCAGCAGCAGGGTTTCTGCTTCCTGGCCGCTGGCCAGGCAGGCCGCGGCCGGCGTGTTCTCGAACAGCAGGTCGGCGCTGCGGGTGCCGTCTGCCAGCGGGGCGCCGGCGCGGGTCAGTCCCGCCGCGTTGCCTTCCACCAGCAGCAGCGCCAGGCCGGCTTCGCCGTTTGCCGTCACCACCAGCCAGTCGGCGTCCGCGCCGTTGTCCACCAGCGTCTTGCGGCCGCTTACGCGCCAGCCCTGGCCATCGCGTTCGGCGCGGGCGTCGGCCTGCAGCGGCGCGAAACCGCGGTCGCTTTCGGTCCAGGCCAGGGCCAGGCTGGCCTGGCCGGCGATCGCGGCCT
>NZ_JBARYB010000109.1:0-5970 GCF_049647645.1 Achromobacter sp. | reverse complement strand
GGCCTGTACGGCACCTGGCAACACGACTCCGGCCTGTACGCCGACGCCGTGATCCAGGGCGCCGACTACCGCAGCAGCCTGCGCACGGCCGACACCGGCGCCGGCGCCACCACCAAGGGCCACGGCTGGCTGGCCTCGCTCGAAGTGGGCAAGCCCATCGCCCTGGGCAGCAGCTGGCAGCTCGAGCCGCAAGCTCAGATCATCTACCGCAAGCTCAACCTGGACGACACCACGATTAGCCTGGCCAAGGTGAAGAACGATGCGGACGACGACTGGACCCTGCGCCTGGGCGCCCGCGTCAAGGGCAGCTACAGCATCGGCGGCACCGTGCTGCAGCCCTTTGCGCGCGTCAATCTCTACAAGGCCAGCAACACCACCGATGTGGCCAGCTTCAGCGCTCCCGCCGGCACCACCGACATCCGCGCCAAGGGCGGCTACACCTCGACCGAACTGGCGGTCGGCGCCATGCTGCAGTTGACCAAGAACACCAGCCTCTACGGCGACGTGGGCAAGCTCTGGGCCAACAGCGGCGACAGCCGCGTCAAGAGCGGCGCGCAGGGTTCCATCGGTTTGAAGGTGCTCTGGTAAGCCTCATGGCATGGGCCGGGTAACCGGCAGCTAGCCTGACCAAGCCCGCAGCGGTCTGTCCGCCGCGGGCTTTTTTTTGCTTCCGCCAGGCGCACCTCCCACCTATTCCCGCTACGTGCCGGTGGTAGTCCTGTGTGCCATCCGCAGCAATCGAACCCGGCCTGACGTTGCGCCTCACCAGAACCAGTGATTACCCCAACCGAGGTTTTGCCTTACATTTACACCCTGTAATTAGATGTTAATCGCACAAACACGCCGCTCAGGGTGCTGCGAGCGTCTCTCTGTCCTGATGGCAATCGTCTGCCCCCTCCTGTTTATTGCTGTTCGGGTACGGCCAAATCCGGACTCTTGTCTACCTAGCAATCGCTCGAACATTTGAAGGCCTCAATGAATCACGTCTATCGAGTTGTGTTCAACGCCACCACCGGTGCATGGCAAGCCGTCAGTGAAATCGCCCGCGGGCCGGCAAAGAGCAACCGCCCCGCGCGGCGTGCGCGTCGCAAGGCAGCGCAAACCGCGCTGGCGTTCGGCGCAGCCCTGGCGATTCCTGCAGGCGTTCATGCTCAACTGCTCTGGGACGGCAGCCATTCCGTCGCGAACGGCTCGGTGGACGGCGGCGCCGGAATCTGGGATGCCGCCAATACCAACTGGGCTTCCGCCGGCGCGCAGCCCAACCGGGCCTGGAATGGTGGCGACGCGGTATTTTCGGGTGCCGCGGGTACGGTATCGATAAGTGGACAGCAGAACTTCACAGGTTTGGAGTTCCTCACGGACGGCTACAACCTGGTCGGTGGCGCAACCAGCCGCTTGAACGCGATCAACGGCCTGGGTGGAACGGCGGCCTTGCGGGTCGCCCCCAATATGACCGCGACCATCGGCGTGACCATAGGCGACATCGGCACCCTGGAAAAGCTCGGCAGCGGCACCCTGGCGCTCAACGGGAACAATGGCTATGCCGGCGGCACGCGGCTCAGCGCGGGCCGGCTGGTGGCAGGCAGCAATACGGCGCTAGGGAGCGGCGACCTGACCGCGATGAACAACACCGTGCTCGACGCCAACCGCACCGTCACCCTGGCCAACAATGTGCAACTGCTGGGCGCCATGGGGATAGGCGGCAGCGCCGACCTGACCTTGAACGGCAACATCGCCGGCATCGGCTCGCTGATCAAGAATGGCCCGGCCACCCTAACCCTGAACGGCGCCAACCTCTATCAGAGCGGCACCACGCTGAACGGCGGCGCCCTGGCCGTGGGCCACAATCAGGCGCTGGGCGCCGGCGGCCTGACGGTCGGGGGCAACTCGACCCTGACCGCCAATCGCGCCACAGCCCTGACCAACGCCATTGCGCTCAATGCCAATCTGGCCGTCAACGGCGCCTCCGACCTGAGCCTGAACGGCCAGATCAACGGCGCGGGCAGCCTGACCAAGGTGGGTAGCGGCACGCTGGCCCTGAACGGTGCCAATGCCTTCGCGGGCGGCGTCAACCTGATGGGTGGCAGTCTGAGCCTGGGCAACGCCGCCGCGCTGGGCAGCGGCACGTTGACGGTAGGCACCGCCGCATTGCTGAATACCAGCGGCGCACTGGCCTTGGCCAACAACGTGCAGATGAATGCCAGGCTCATCGTGAATGGCGTTGGCAACCTGAATCTCAATGGCGTGCTAAGCGGCTCCAGCGGCCTGACCAAGAACGGTCCCGGTGGGCTGACCCTCAATGGCGCCAACCTCCATCGCGGCAACACTTTGCTCTACGGCGGTGAATTGACGCTGGGCAACTCCTCGGCGCTTGGCACCGGCACACTGTCCGTCGAGGGCGCGTCGCGGTTGACGGCCAATGGTCCGCTGAGCATCGGCAATCAGCTCTACATCAACGACACGCTGGAGATCGCGGGCGACAACCACCTGAGTCTGAACGGCACAGTCCACGGCGCGGGCACCCTGGTAAAAAGTGGTTCGGGCAGCGTGATGCTCGGTAGCAACGCGTTCAGAGGCACTTTCGACGTGTCGAGCGGTAGCCTGATTCTTTCGGACCAGAGTACGCAGTACACCAGCGCCAAGGCGATCATTGCGGCCAACGCCGATCTTCAATTGGCCAACTCGGCCAGCCTGAGCGGCCTTGCTGGCGCCGGCACCCTGATCATCGGCGCCGGCCATACGCTGACTCTCGCCCCGGGCGGCCTGCCACAGGTCTTCAACGGCCGCATTACCGGTGCCGGCGCGCTGACACATGGGGGCAGCACCATCCAGACCTTGTCCGGCGAGAACGATTTCACGGGCCAGACCACCCTCAAGTCCGGCACCTTGCTGATCGACGGGTCGCTGACCCGCTCCAATGTCCTGGTCGAGAACACCGGTAGACTGGGCGGCAGCGGCAGTATCGGGGGGAAGGTGACGTTTGCCGGGGGAGGCAGCATGACCCTGGCCAGCGGCCGCCTCCTATCGGTCGGGGCGCTGGCGCTCGCCCCCAACAGCTACCTCTATGCCGCGCTGGGCGCACCCACGGCAGGCGGCGGCAATGCCCTGCTCAACGTCAACGGCGATCTTATCCTGGACGGCACGCTCGACATCAGCAATGCGGGCGGCTTCGGCACTGGCGTGTATCGGCTGATCAATTACACCGGCAACCTGACCGACAATGGCCTGAAGCTGGCCAAGCTGCCGGGCATCGTGGTGCCCGCCGATCTCCAGCTGCAGACTGCCGTGAACAATCAGATCAATCTGCTGTATACAAAGCCAGACACCAGCGTGCAGTTCTGGGATGCCGACGACGCCGGCAGAGACGATGGCGTGATCGCCGGTGGCAGCGGCGTCTGGGGGACCCGCAGCTTCTTTCCTGAACAGACCAACTGGACAGACGTCAACGGCACGTCGAATCGGCGCTGGGACAGCGGTTTTGCCGTATTCCAAGGCACTGCGGGCGTGGTATTCGTCCTAGGCGTACAACGCATTACTGGCATGCAGTTCCTCACCGATGGCTATAAACTCTACCCGTTTTCGCTAGGAGGCATCGAGCTGGTCAACGGTCCTCTCGACGATACCCCGATCCGGGTAGATCCCGGCGTGACCACAACCATCGACGCAGGGCTCTTCGGCAGCGGCACACTGGGCAAGTACGATGCGGGAACCTTGGTGCTGAACGACATGAATACCTACGAAGGCGGCACCGCGCTACACGGTGGCACATTGGTGCTTGGGACCGGCCTATCCCTGGGCAGCGGCACCCTGACCGCCGCCGGTGGCACCACGCTCTACAGCAATGCGGATATTGCGGTCAACAACAACGTCGTGCTCAATGGCGCGCTGACCATCGCAGGCTCCAAGGCCCTGGCCCTCAACGGCTCAATCAGCGGCGGCGGCGGCCTGGTCAAAGCCGGCACATCCAGTCTTAGCCTCAACGGCAGCAACACCTACAGCGGCGGCACCCTGCTCAGCGCCGGCAGCCTGATCGTCGGCAACAACAGCGCGCTGGGCAGCGGCACGCTGATGGTGGGCGGCGCCGCCACGCTGGATGTCAGCCAGGCGCTCTCGCTGGCGAACAATGTTGCGCTCAATGCCGGCCTTACCGTGCAGGGCAGCCGGGACCTCACCCTCAATGGCAACATCTCGGGCCCGGGCAGCCTCACCAAGAACGGCGCCAGCACGCTGACGCTCAATGGCGTGAGCGCCTATACCGGCGGCACCTATGTCAATAGCGGCCGACTAGTGCTCGGTCCCGCCGGCAGCCTCGCGGCGACCGGCATCGTGAACATCGCCAGCGGCGCCACCTTCGACCTGTCTTCCGGCCGGGGCACGCAAGTCTTCGGCACCCTTACCGGCAGCGGCACCGTACTGATGGGATCCAACTCGCTGATCGTGGGCGGTGCCACCGACGGCAGTTTCGACGGGTCCATCAACGGCTCGGGCGCCCTGATCAAGCAAGGCGCGGGCTCGCAAACGCTAATCGGCGCCAACAGCTATGCCGGCGGCACGCTGGTGGCCGAAGGCACGCTGCGTGCAGGTTCCGCGACGGCGCTGGCGCAGAACACCGCCTATCAGGTGCAACCGGGCGCCACCCTGGACCTGAACGGGAATGCGCTGCAAGCCAGCAGCCTGAGCGGCGGCGGCACCGTGGCGCTGGGCGCAGGAACCTTGACCGTCAATTCCACGGCTGGCAGCGTGTCCTACTACTCCGGCCTCGTCGTGGGCGACGGCGGCCTGGTCAAAACCGGCGCCGGCGTGCTGGCGCTGACCGGCGGCAGCGCCTTTACGGGCGGCGTGCAGCTCAAGCAGGGCAACATCGGCCTGGGCCATGCGCTAGGCCTGGGTACCGGCACGCTGTTCATGGACGATGGCACCACCATCAGCCTGATCGCCAACGGCCTGACCATCGCCAACAACCTGGCCATGACCGGTACGAACGATCCGGTGATCGACACCGGCGCCAACAATGCCACCTGGGCCGGCGCGATCACGGGCGGCGGCTTCCTCACCAAGCAGGGTAGCGGCGTCCTGACCCTGACCAGCGCGGGCAACAGCTACACCGGCGCGACCGATGTCGCGCAGGGCACGCTCAAGGCCGGCGCTGCGAACACGTTCAGCAGCGCCTCGGCTCATACGGTGGCCAACGGCGCCCTGCTGGACCTGGTGGGCTACAGCCAGACCGTGGCCAGCCTGAACAACAGCGGCGCGGTCAACCTCGCCGGCAGCACGCCGGGTGCGGTGCTCAAGATCACCGGGCCTTACGTCGGCAACAATGGCAAGCTGGGAGTGTCCACCGTGCTGGGCGCGGACGGCAGCGCCACCGACAAGCTGCTGCTCAGCGGCGCGACCGCAGTCGCCAGCGGCAACACCACGGTGCAGATCACCAATGCCGGCGGCCTGGGCGCGCAGACCGGCAGCCAAGGCATCCAAGTCATCGCCACCGAAAACGGCGCCAGCCTGCAGCCCGGCAGCTTCACCCTGGCGGGCGGCCATATCGATGCCGGCGCCTACGAGTACCGCCTGGCCCAGACGGCGCAAGGCGCCGCGCTGCATTCCACCAACACCCAACCCGGCCCCGCCTACCGCGAAGAAGTGCCGCTGCTGTCCTCCCTGCCCGCGCAACTGCGCCAGGCCGACATGGCCATGCTGGGCGACATGCGCAAGCGCATGGGCGATGAAGCGGCTCAAGGCGCCATCGACCAGGACCCCAGCCACCGCGCCTGGGCCCGCGTGCTGCGCACGGCCCCCACCATCACGCAGCAAGGCACGGTCAACCCCGAGAGCAGCGGCCACCTGACCGGCTTCCAGGCCGGCGTGGACGTGTACACCAGCCGCAACCTCAGGGCCGGCCTGTACGTCGGCCAACTGGACGGCGACATGGGCGTGCGCGGCTTCTCCAGCGGCATGGAACGCAAGTACGCCGGC
>NZ_JBARYB010000108.1:0-83989 GCF_049647645.1 Achromobacter sp. | reverse complement strand
GAGTACGCCCGCATCGCCGCCGACGCCGCCGCGGTGGCGGACGCCGGCGCGTTCGCGCTGGTGATCGAAGGCGTGGTCGAGCCGCTGGCGGCGTCGATCACCGAAGCCGTCGCCTGCCCGACCATAGGCATAGGCGCGTCCGGCCGCTGCGACGGCCAGGTGCTGGTGGTGGACGACATGCTGGGCATGTTCGACCGCACCGCGCGCTTCGTGAAGCGCTACGACGACCTGGCTGGCCGCATCCAGCAGGCGGCGCAGACCTATGCGGGCGAAGTGCGCACGCGCACGTTCCCCGAATCGGCGCATCTTTACGGCGCGCCCGGCGGCGTCTGATGGCGGCGCGCGTTTCTCGATAGAATCATCCCCATGCCTTTCTACGCACACACCTCATGAGCACGCCCCGCATGGACACGCCCCAATTGCAGGACGCCATCGCGGACGCCATCAGCACCGCCACGCGCGGCGCCGGGCGCGTGAACATCCTGGTCGCGGGTAAGACCGGCGTGGGTAAGAGCACGCTGATCAACGCCGTGTTCCGGGGCGACCTGGCCAAGACGGGCGCGGGCAAGCCCGTCACCCAGTCCACCCAGGAATTCACCCGGGCCGGCCATCCGCTCACCATCATCGACACGCGCGGGCTGGAAGTCGGCGACTACGAGCGCTCGCGCCAGCAGTTGGCGGACCTGATCCGGGAACGCTCCGCCTCCGACGACCAGGACAGGCACCTGCACGTGGCCTGGCTCTGCATCCAGGACAGCAGCCACCGCGTCGAAGACGCGGAGATCGAGCTCTGCGACATGCTGTCCAATGCCGGCATCCCCGTGGTGGCGGTACTCACCAAGGCGCGCAAGAACAGCCCCTTCGTCGACGAAGCGCGCTCATTGCTGCCGCGCGCCAAGCAGGTGGTGGCGGTGCGCGCGCTGCCGGAATGGATCGAGGAGCTGGACGCCGAACTGCCGCCCATGGGCCTGGACAATCTGATCGAGGCCACGGCCCTGCACATCCCCGAGGCGCAGCAGCGGGCCTATGCCAACGCCCTGTCCACCCGCAACAAGAAGGCGCTGGAAGTAAAAAAAAAGCGGGCTGAGATAGAGGTCAACGTAGCCGCCGGCCTGGCCGCGTCGGCCGCCGCCGCCCCCATTCCGTTCTCGGACGCCTTCGCGCTGGTGCCTATCCAGGTCGGCATGATTGCCAAGATCGGCATCACCTTCGGCATGGAACTGGACACCGCCGCCATCACCACCTTGGTCACCTCCACGCTGGGCGCTTCCGCCGCCACGCTCATCGGACGCTCGGTCGTATCAGGCCTGCTGAAGTTCATCCCCGGCGCGGGCAGCGCGATAGGCGGCACCATCGCCGCCACCACCGCCGGCGCCATCACCAAGCTGCTGGGCAATGCCTACGTGGCCGTGCTGTACGACTTCTGCCTGAAGAATCCGGGCAAGGACATCGACATCGCGATGATTGCCAAGGGCCTGAAGCAGCGCGTCACCTTCTGAGCCGCGGCCGCACCAGTGCCTGCGCACTAACGCGGCCCTGCCGTGCGCAGCGCGTCGTTGCGAATTGCGCCGCTTGCGAGCCGCCAGATCTATACTTTTCAAACCGCCCCCGCCGCTGCGACGCGCCAGCGGCCTGGACGTCCCGCGCCGCGCGCCGGATGCTCTTGCGCAGGCCCAGGCAGCCTGCGCGCAGGGAGACGTTCATGACACGCAAATACATCGATTGCCGCGAGTACCCCAGCGAAATGAACTGCTCGGTAGCCTTGGCGGCGGATTCCGAAAGCGAATTGCTGGAAGCCGCGGTGCAGCATGCGACCACGGTACACAAGCACACCGATACCCCCGAACTGCGCACGCAGCTGAAATCGCTGTTCCACGATGGCACGCCGCCGGCTGAAATGCCGCGCCGCGCCTGACGATGCCATGGCCGGTTCCACGGCCCCCATCGGGCCAGCGCTGGCGTGGTCCGCCACGCCAGCGCTGGAGCCCACGATGCGCCGCGAATGCCTCACGGCTTGCGTGGGCGCCACCGCGCGCTTGAGCGCTAAGCCCGGGCCAGAACCGGCATGGCCGCCCGCACCACTTCGAACAGGTTCTTCGGATCCGGTGATTGCGGCGCGACCTCGATGCGGGCGCCCACGCCATGGCGGATGGCGGCATCGCGCAGCCAGCGCAGCGCTGAAAAGTCCTCCAGCGCAAAACCCACCGAATCGAAGATGGTCACTTCCGCCGGGCTCTTGCGGCCGACGGATTGGCCCGTCAGCACCCGCCACAGCTCCGTCACCGCGAAATCGGCCGGCATCTGCTGCAGGTCGCCCTCGATGCGCGTCTGCGGCTCGTATTCCACGAACACCGGCCCCGCGCGCAGCACGTCCGCGTGCAGCTCCGTCTTGCCCGGGCAGTCGCCGCCGACGGCGTTGAGGTGCATGCCGGGCTCGACCATGTCCGCGGTCAGGATAGTGGCGTAGGCCTTGTCCGCCGTCACCGTGGTGACGATGTCCGTGCCCTGGACCGCCTCTGCCGCACTATCGAAGCGCACCACGCGCAAGCCGGGCACTGAAGCCAGATTGCTTTCAAGCTTGCGTGTGGCGCCTGCGTCCACGTCATAGACGTGCAGGGTGTCGATGCCCAAAAGGTAGTGGAAGGCCAGCGCCTGGAACTCGCTTTGCGCGCCGTTGCCGATCAGCGCCATCTTGCGCGAGTCCGGCCGGGCCAGCGCGCGCGCCGCCAAGGCGGAGGTCACGGCCGTGCGCAAGGCGGTGGTCAGGGTCAGTTCGCTGATCAGCAGCGGCTCGCCCGTGCTGACCTGCGCCAGCGCGCCAAATGCCATCACGGTGGACAGGCCGGCCTGCGGATTGCCCGGGTGGCCGTTCACGTACTTGAAGGTGTAGTACTCGCTGTCAGCGGTGGGCATCAATTCGATCACGCCGGTCGCCGAATGGCTGGCCACCCGCGCGCTTTTGTCGAATTCCTGCCATCGAAGAAAGTCCGCCAGCAGATAGTCCAGGAGGCCGGCAAAGACCTGTCGCGGGCCTTGCAGGGCCACGATCCTGGCCACGTCGGAAGTTGAAAGCAGCGTCGTCAATTTGTTCTCCCCGAGTTATGGAATAGAAATTCTGGGGGATGGGCAAACCAATTAATAGTGACAACAATCCACACAAAACGCTAAGATTCTGCCATTCTGACAGGCATAAATAGCAATTTTCACAATGGACACGCTAGATCAGAACCTGCTCGGCCTGTTGCGCGCCGACGCCCGCATGTCGGTCGCCACCCTCGCGAAGAAGCTGGACGTCTCGCGCGGCACCGTCGACAACCGCATCCGAAAACTGGAAGAACGGGGCATCATCCGGGGCTATACCGTGCGGCTGCGGCCGGAAGTGGAGACCGAGGATATCGTCGCCTGGATGAGCATCGCCGTCGAAGGTCACGAAACCCGCAAGATCGTCAGCCTGCTGATGGGCGAGCCCAGCGTGGCGGGCCTGCATGACACCAACGGCCGCTGGGACCTCCTGGCCGAATTGCGTGTGCCTACCATCGACCAGCTGTCCGAAGTGCTGGACCGCCTGCGCACGCTCAAGGGCATCGCCGCCACCGAAACCAGCATCCATCTCAAGACCTTCAAGGCCCTTTGAGCACTGGCATACGGGGAAACCCGATATAAGACTTTGCATGGACTCCATGACGCCGCGTTATGCATGACGTCGGGACGAACGCTGTCCGCGCGGTGAAATTCTCCGTTGAATCAGGGCTTTAGGAAAAGACCGAACGCATTTGGCGACGCGCGCCGCCAGCCCGTGCGGCGGTTCCCGATTTCCGCCCGCGCATGCATGCTGGCGCCTTCAGCCTGGAGATCCACATCGTGAGTAATGCATACCCCGCCCGCAAGATGGGCCTGGCGGTCGCCCAGATGGGCGCAGTAAACCTTGCCGACTCCCGCGCGGCCGTGGTCCGCCGCCTGGTCGACATGATGCGCGAGGCCGCCGCCCGCAAGGCGGAGTTCGTCGTCTTCCCCGAGCTGGCGCTGACCACGTTCTTCCCGCGCTACTGGATGGAAGACGCCGAAGCCGTCGAGCGCTACTTTGAAAAAAGCATGCCCAACGCCGACGTGCAGCCGCTGTTCGACACCGCGCGCGAACTGGGCATAGGCTTCTATCTGGGCTATGCCGAACTCACGCCCGAAGGCCGCCAGTTCAACACCGCCATCCTGGTGGACCGCAGCGCCAAGATCATCGGCAAGTACCGCAAGATCCACCTGCCAGGCCACTCCGACCACAAGATCGGCGCGCCGTTCCAGCACCTGGAAAAGAAGTTCTTCGAAGTCGGCGACCTGGGCTTTGGCGTCTGGGAAACCAATGACGTGAAGATCGGCATGTGCCTGTGCAATGACCGCCGCTGGCCCGAGACCTATCGCGTCATGTCGCTGCAAAGCGCCGAGCTGATCGTGCTGGGCTACAACACGCCATCCCTGAACATCCACTGGAACGAGCCCGCGCATCTGCGCACCACCACGCACGAGATCGTATTGCAGGCCAGCGCCTACCAGAACGCGGTCTGGGTCGGCGCCGCCGCGAAATGCGGTCATGAAGACGGCCACCACATGATAGGCAGCTCCATGATCGTCGCGCCATCCGGCGAGATCGTGGCGCGCGCAAGCGGCGAAGACGACGAAGTGATCACCGCAAGCATCGACCTGGCCATGGGCCAGGCCTTCCGCGACCACGTGTTCAATTTCGCCAAGCACCGCAACCCGCAGCACTACAAGCTCATCGTCGAACGCACTGGCGCGGGCGATCCGCTGCCCACGGCTGCCATCGACTAGCAACCGCGTCCGCCCGCGACACGGCGCGGGCGGACGCCGCCTGCGCTGCTAGACTGCCTGCTGGCCCTCAGACCGACCGACCCGCAGCAGGCAAGAATCCCATGCGCTTTATCGACACCGAACAGACCCGCAACGCCCTGTCCTTCGACGCCGTCATTCCCGCCCTGCGAGAGGCCTTCCGGGGCAGCGCCACCGTGCCGCCGCGGCATGTCCACGCCATCCAGTCGGGCAATGCGCACGGCACCTCGCTGATCATGCCGGCCTGGAGCGACCGCGGCTACTTCGGCGTGAAGATCATCAACATCTTCCCCGAGAACACGCATCTGGGCCTGCCCGGCCTGCATGCCACCTACAACCTGTACAGCGCCACCACCGGCGTACCCATCGCCCAGGTGGACGGCGACATCGTCACCGCCTACCGCACGGCGGGCGCGGCCGCGCTGGGCGCGGATTATCTGGCGCGCGCCGACGCCAGCACGCTGCTGATCGTGGGCTCCGGCCGCATCGCTGGCCTGGTGGCGCAAGCCATGCGCAGCGTGCGTCCGATACAGCGCGTGCTGGTGTGGAACGTGCGCGCGGCCGGCGCCGAGAAGCTGGCCGGCGAGCTGCGCGCGCAGGGCTTCGATGCCGAGGCCGCCGCCGACCTGGAAAGCGCCGCGCGCCAGGCCGACATCATCAGCTGCGCCACCCTGTCCACCGTGCCGCTGATCCACGGCGCCTGGCTGCGCCCAGGCGTGCACCTGGACCTGATCGGCAGTTTCAAGCCCGAAATGCGCGAGACGGACGCGGCCTGCTTCGACGGCACCTCGGTCTACGTGGACACCAGCGAAGCGCCCACCAAATCCGGCGACCTGCTGGCCGCCTTCGAGGCCGGCGCGCTCAAGCGCGAGGACATCCGCGGCGACCTGCACCAACTGGCCGCCGGCGAACTGCCGGGCCGCCGCGACGCCCAGGAAATCACCGTATTCAAGGCCGTGGGCAGCGCGCTCGAAGACCTGACGCTGGCGACGCTGGTGTACGAATCGACCAGCGGCGAACGCGCTTGAACCAGCGGCGCCTGCGCCGCTATTCGAAGCCGCCCCGGCCCAGCGCCTGAACCATGTAGTCGATGAAGGATTTGATGCGCGAAGAGATCGCGGTGTTGCGGTAGTACACCGCGTTGATCGGCTGCCGCACGTCCTGCGTCTGCTTCACCAGCAGTTGCTGCAAGGCGCCGCTTTCACGGTCGCCGCGCGTCATGAAATCCGACAGGCAGACCACGCCCCCGTCGTTCAAGGCCAGCTGCCGCAAGGTCTCGCCGCTGAACGCGCGCACCTGCGGCTTGATGTGCAGGGCCTGGCCGTCGGCCTCCAGCAGCGGCCATTCGTTCAGCGCTTCCAGCTGGCTGAAGCCCAGCAGGACGTGCGAGGCCAGGTCGGCCACGCGCCTGGGCGTGCCATGCGCGGCCAGATAGCCGGGGCTGGCCAGCACGCGCACGCGACTATGCCCCAGCGCCACCGCGTGCAGCGACGAGTCCTTCAGGCGTCCGATACGGATGGCCAGATCGGTGCGGCGCTCCAGCAGGTCGATATTGCCTTCGTTGCTGTTCAGCTCCAGCTCCACCTGGGGATAGCGCTTGCGATAGCCCGGCACCAGCGGCGCGATCACGTGCAGCATGAAGGGCGATGCCGCATCCACCCGCAAGAGTCCCGCCGGCTGGTTGCGGCGCAGGCTCATCAGTTCCTCGCTTTCCTCCACCGCGGCCACGATCTTGCGCGCCTGCTCCAGATAGGCCCGGCCTTCCTCGGTCAGCTCCAGCCGCCGCGTGGTCCGGCGCATCAGCGTGGTCTGCAGCTTCTCTTCCAGCCGGCTCATGGTCCGGCTGGCGGCGGAAACGGTCTGTCCCAGCACATCCGCGGCAGCGGTGATGGAGCCGCTGTCCACGATGGCGATAAAGACCTGCATTTCGTCTAGCGTCGTCTTCATTCTTGCATTTATATCAAAAGTCTTTCATGCATACCGGACTTTTTCCGCAAGTATCCGACGGGCACACTGCATGCATTCCCGGACGCCTGAGTCCGGCTCCCAATACCCCCAAAAGGAGTTACCCATGAGCATTCCCGCCTTCGGCGCCGGCACCTTCCGCTTGCAAGGCCAGGCCGTCATCGATTCCGTGCGCAACGCGCTGGACCTCGGCTACCGCGCCATCGACACCGCGCAGATCTACGAAAACGAAGCCGAGGTCGGCCAAGCCATCGCCGAATCCGGCGTACCGCGCGACGCGCTGTTCGTCACCACCAAGATCTGGGTCCCCAACTACGCCCGCGGGAAGCTCATCCCCAGCCTGCAGGACAGCCTGGCCAAGCTGCGCAGCGACTACGCGGATCTGACCTTGATCCATTGGCCCGCGCCCGGCAACGGCGTCGCCATCGAGGAATTCATGACTGCGCTGGCCGAGGCCAAGGCGCAGGGCCTGACCCGCCGGATCGGCATCTCCAACTTCCCCATCGCCGAAACCCGCGCCGCCATCGCCGCCGTGGGCCGGGAGCAGATCGCCACCAACCAGATCGAACTAAGCCCCTACCTGCAGAACCGCAAGCTCGCCGCCTTCCTGCGGGAACAAGACATCCCGGTCACCTCGTACATGACGCTGGCCTATGGCAAGGTGCTGAAGGATCCGGTCATCGGCCAGATCGCCCAACGCCACGACGCCACGCCCGCGCAGGTGGCGCTGGCCTGGGCCCTGCAACTGGGCTACGCCGTCATCCCATCGTCGACCAAGCGCGAAAACCTGGCCAGCAACCTGCTGGCCCAGGATCTGCGGCTGACGGAGATGGACATGGCGCAGATCGCGGCGCTGGAGCGCAACGGCCGTGAAGTCAGCCCGGAAGGCCTGGCGGCACGGTGGGATTAGGCCCTGAATAGTGAAAATTGACTATTGCAAATCAAAGGAGTAATTCTTTCGGATACTAGCGAACTGGCTTAGGCGCGCCTATATATCCCAGCTACGGGCGCAATCATCACTGTCGTCATGTCGTCTTGCCTGGAAAGCGCCGCCCGTTTCGAGGAGACAAGCAATGGCACGGTGTCCGTTCGCGACTTGGCGACCCATTTCCGGATCTTCCGGACCGCATCTGGGCGGTCCCTACAAGATCGTCCATCACACCACGGAAGGCAGCAGCGCGCAGGGCGCGATGGCCGCCTTCCGGCAGAACCGCTCCGATCCGCACTTCACCGTCGACGGCAGCGACATCTACCAGCATATCGATACCGCCGAAGGTGCAAGAGCGCTGCGCAATGATGCCGGCGGCGTGCAGACCAACCGGGATTCGGCCGTGCAGATCGAAATGGTCGGGTTCGCGCACTTGCCCAAGGAAGGGCGTGCGCTGACCAACCTGGCGCGGTTATGCCGCTGGATCGAAGCGGAGCATGGCGTGCCCCGCGTCTGGCCTTCCGGCCCGCCCCTGCCCGCCAGGAATGGCAGGGATCCAGGTGGGCACAACCGCGACCCCACGACCTGGGACACGCGCGGCGGCCATTATGGCCATTGCCACGTGCCGGAGAACACCCATTGGGACCCGGCGTACTCGGCTGCGGAAGCGGACTTCCTGCTGGCCGCGACCTTCTCTCCCGACGGCGAGCTGCTGTCGCCGCCGGTCCCGTCAAGGCCGGCCCGCAAGCGCGCCGCCAAATCCGCCGCGCCCGCCTCCACCATGCCGGACCACGCGCACGTAGAGGCGGACGTCGCCGCCAAGCTGCCGGCGGACGCGCCTGAACACCGCTCCCGTCCCAAGGCGCCGCCGCGCTGAAAACCCGCCCCCAACGGAGTACGCCATGGCTGCAAAAAAGCAAGCAGGGCGTGCCGCCCCGGCACGCAAGACGTCGGCAAAGCGCCCGGCGGCGGCATCGGCGCCGCTCGCCGCCAAGACTCCTCGGCCCGCCCGGGCCCGCAAGGGCCGCGCCTTGCCGCCGGCGCTGCCGTTTCGCCGCACGGCCAAGCCCGACGCCTTCGATGCCCGCGACATTCCGTTCCGCCCCAATATCTCGGTCACCCCCAAGACCGAGATGATTCCCGCCATGGGTTTGATGGTGAAGCATCAGGAAGACACCTCGGCCTGCACCGGGTTCGCCCTGTCCACCGTGGTCGAATACCTGCTGCGCAAATCGGAGCGCGAACCGCGCCCGGCCATC
The DNA here is from genome assembly GCF_049647645.1 of Achromobacter sp. GTDB lineage: Bacteria > Pseudomonadota > Gammaproteobacteria > Burkholderiales > Burkholderiaceae_B > Achromobacter. The sequence goes on along the minus strand of NZ_JBARYB010000108.1, from coordinate 74,998 downwards.
TCGCCGTTCATGCTGTATTCCATGGCCAGGCGCTATGACGAGTTCCCGGGTTCCGTCGACGACACCGGATCGAGCCTGCGCGGCGCGCTCAAAGGCTGGTTCAAGCACGGCGCCTGCGCCCAGGATCTGTTTCCTACCCTGAACATGCCTGCGGCGGCCAACGAGACCGCCGACGACTGGTGGCTGGATGCCGTCAAGCGTCCGCTGGGCGCCTACTACCGCATCGACACGCGCAACATCGTCGAAATGCACGCGGCGCTCAACGAGGTCGGCATTCTGTACGCCAGCGCGGGCTGCCACGCCGGCTGGGACGATGGCCATGGCGTCACCCCGCTGAAGGCGCCGTCCACGCCCGGAGCCCAGCCGTTCTGGATCATCCCGCCCGACCAGCAGAATTCCGCGACCGACGGCCACGCCTTCGTCATCGTCGGCTATACCCAGGACGGCTTCCTGATCCAAAACTCCTGGGGCGAGGAGTGGGGCACCCACGGGATGGCGGTGCTGACCTACGACGACTGGATGCGCAACGCCATGGATTGCTGGGTGGTGCAGCTGGGCGTGGTCACGCATGAGCACACCAAGATCTCGAACAGCATCACGCTGCGCACCGAAGGAAAGCGGGTCACGCTGGCCGCGGGCACGGTGCTGCGCAACCGCGAGATCTCGCCCTTCATTGTCAACGTGGGCAACAACGGCAAGCTCAGCAACAGCGGCGCGTTCCGGACCACGCCCGACGATCTGCGCGCCATCGTCGACGTGCACATGAACGCCGCGCGCGAGAAATGGGGCTTGAAGGACAAGCCCATGGACGTATGCGTGTATGCGCACGGCGGCCTGGTCGGCGAAGAGGATGCGGCGGAGGCCGCCGCCGAATGGATACCGCTGCTCTACGACAAGCAGATCTTCCCGGTCTTCCTGATGTGGGAGACGGACTTCATCACCACCGTGAAGAACATCATCCAGGATGCCGCCCACAGCGTGCCGCGCACCACCGGCGGCCTGGGCGAACGCCTGGAGCGTTGGTGGAACCAGCGCCTGGAACGCTGGCTGGCTCGGCCAGGCACGGTGATCTGGGGCGAAATGAAGCAGAACGCCCAGGCCATGAGCGCACCGGCCCCCAAGGGCATGGCGCAGGAAGAGGCCGCGATGATCATGCTGTACAAGCATTTCAAGACGCATGTCAGCCAAGGACGCGTGCGCCTGCACATCGTCGGCCACTCGGCCGGCGCCATCGTCGCCAGCCACTTCGTGCACCGGCTGGCGGCCGACGGCGGCGAACTGGAATCGCTCAACCTGATGGCCCCGGCGGTCACGCTGGACACCTTCCGCAAGCTGGTCGTGCCGAATCTGAAGACGCGGGTAAAGCGCTACCAGCAGTTCCATCTTTCCGACCGCGCCGAGGAGGACGATCCCACCTGCGGCCCGTACCGTCGCTCGCTGCTCTACCTGGTGAGCGAATCCTTCGAGGGCGGCACCACCACGCCGCTGCTGGGCATGGAGCGCTATTTCCGCGATGCCGGCATTGCTTGCGACGCCGTGCACGTCTCGCCCGCCGGCAGTCCGGCGCCCGGCTCCGCCAACCCGCCCGTGGCGGCCAGCACGCACGGCGGTTTCGACAACGACCAGGGCACCCAGCAGCAGATCATTGCGTTCATCAAGCGTTGAGCCGGCAGCCGCGCCAGCCAGGCGGCAGGCAGGGAGGGCTTCGATATGTTTGAGATTCCTCAGGCGCAGACGGACCTGGACGATGGCGCGCAAGTACGCTTGCCCGCATCCGGTTCGATCCCGGGCGATCCCGCGGCAATGCTGCGAGTGATGTCGCGGGCGGGCGTGCCCTGCCTGTTGCTGGACCGGGACGGCGTCATCATCGACGTCAGCGATGCGCTGGCGCCCAGCGCCCAAGAGTTCCGCGGCCGCGGCGCCGCCGAGGCCTACGGCCTGGGCGAACCCTTGACCATGGGCGGCGGCGCGGTCGGCGGCATCTACCAGGCCAGGGACGGCGCGCCGGTGCCCGCGCAACTGGCGCCGCTGTGCGAATTGGAAGGCGGCGAAATCGTCGTGCTGGTCAACGACGGCACGCCATTCAGGAAAGCCGAATCGCGCCGCTTTGAACGCACGCCCTATGCCGTGTTCCGCCTGGACCTGGACGGCGTGGTGCGCTTCGCCAACAGGGAGGCCGCGCGCGCACTGGGGCAGAAGCTCGACGAGGTCTGCGGCGAGCCCCTGGCCCGCCATTTCCGCAAAAGCGACGCGCCCCGCATCGCCGACGCCATCCGCTGCTGCGCCCGCAACCAGGAGGGCGATTCCATGGTGGCCGTGATCGTCACCATGCGCGGGCGCGATGGCACAGAAAAGCTGTTCCAGCTGGTAATGACGCCCGACCCCGCGCCCAACGGCGAGCTGCTGGGCGTGATCGCGGTCATCCAGTCGCGGGCGCTGGAGTCCGCCCGCGACGAGATCCGGCGCATCGCGCTGGATCCGTCCATCAGCGGCTGGCGCCTCAAGCTCGACGCCATCCTGGAACAGATCCGGCCATTGGTGCCGTTCGAACATGCGGTGTTCGGCATCTACGACAGGCAGGTAGCGCTGTTCCGCGCGATCGCGGTCCGGCCCGAAGGGGTGGAACTGTGGCCAGCGCGCTGGATGGAGCTGCCGCCCGCGATCCGGCCGTTCCTGGATTCCGGCCAGACCTGGATCGAGGAGATGGACCGCTTCGTCAGCGATCAGCGCTTCGAGCCAGGCGACGAGGTCGTGCGCTGCTACCGCGACATGGGCATGCAGGCCAGCGTCACGCTGCCCGTCACGCGTCCGGGCGGCTACAGCTCGGCGCTGAGCCTGTGTTCGCGCCAACCGGCGCAATATGGGCAACGCCACCTGGAGATCCTGCGCGCCCTGGACCTGGAGCCGGTACTGATGCGCTTCGAGAAGGAGCGTGACGACGAACGCGCCGCCTTCGCCGAATCATTGCGGGAAACAATCATGACGGCCGCCTCCTTGCGCAAGGCGGCGGAGGACATCGTGCCCAGGCTGGCGCAGTTCTTCTCCTGGGACTACGTGGCCCTGTTCCGCGTCAACCGCAAGGAAAGCCGCTACGAGATCGTGACCCAGCACAGCCTTGCGCCCGAATATGCCCTGCCTGCGGACTACCTGCAGCCCATTGAGCGCGGCATGCTCGGCCAGACACTGCGCCAACGCCAGCTGCTGTCGCTGGACGACGTGGGCGACCCCGCGGATCCCCGGAACGACTACACCGGCCCGCCGCGGCCGCTGCGCTCGGCCATGACGGTGCCGATCCGCCTGAACGGCCGCATCCGCTGGCTGCTGGACGTGGAGTCCTCGGTATCGCACGCGTTCAAGGGACCCGACGCCGACGACCTGCTGGAGATCATCGAGTCGCTGGAGGAAGGGCTGGACCAGCATCTGCTCAGGCAGACCAAGCAAAGCCTGATGGCCGAGACCGAACAAGCGGTCGTGTTCGTGGGCCGCGAGGGTTCCATCATCGAGATGAACCGCGTCGCCGCCGACATGCTGGGCACGGAGCCCGGCCGCTGCCTCGAAGGCGAAACCCCGGTGTCGATCACGGCGTTCGCGCTGCCCGACGACGCGTCGGCGCACGCGCTGCTGAGTTCGGATGCTGGCGTCAGACGCGAACGCATCGAATTGCGCGGCGCGGGCGGACAGCCGCGCTCGGTGCTGGCTACCCGAACGGACCTGGATCCCAGCCTGGACATGGCAATCTGGTTCTTCACCGACATCGCCGACATGAAATGGGCGCGCGACATGCGCTTCCTGCGCGAAACCGTGGCCGAGATCGCCGACCAGACCCGGACGTCGCTGGCGCTGGCCTGCAGCCTCACCACGCAGACCGCATTGCTGCACGAGGACGCGGCGCGCGGCGAACAGCCCGAGGCCATCGTCACCCGGGCCCATGCCCTCAGCCAACGCATCGTGGCGGAAATCGGCAAGGCGGACATTACCTTCGAGCGGCTGGCCAGCGCCAGCGAAGCGCGCCGGCAAGCTCCGCCCGAGCATGCCCGCGTGGCGCTGCACGAGTTGCTGGCCGGGGTCATCGCCGCCTTGCCGCAGCGGGACCAGGGCCGCATCGCGCCATTGGCCCAGGCGGGCGCCGCCGGCGGGCCCATGGTGCATGCCGACGCTGAAGCCTTGTCCGCGGCCTTCCGGTCCATTCTTGCCTATCTGCTGCGCTGCCGCTCCGCCGACGCCCGGGTGGAAATCGCCATCAGCGACGATCCCGACGGCTGCTCGGTGCATCTGGGGTTGAGCGCCGGGCAAAGCTGGGACACGGACCTGCGCATGCACGCGGTGCCGGACGATGCGCTGCTGAACGCGGAGCGCGCGGCCCATGATGGCGCCGGACTGGCCATCGCCCAGATCGTGCGCACCATGCAGGCCCACGGCGGCACCCTGGCGACGCAGCCGCCCCTGGCCGAGTCGGCGATGCAGCCCTCGGAGGCCTATGAATCGGTCCTGCCGCCATGGCGTTCGTTCACCCTGCGCTTTCCTGCCCGGTCGGGTTGATGGAGGCGGCGATGGAACAGCCCGCACAGAACAACAACTGGATCCTGCTTGCTGGCGGCGACGATGTCGACGAGGAATGCTGGGCGGACCGCATCCAGCAATTGCAGCGGCATGAGCAGAAGTACCCTCGCATCAAGCCCTTCATCGGCGCCCCTTTCCGGCACGTCTTCAATCTGGAGAACGCGCGGCAGGAGATCGAGCGTTGCGGGACGCTGCCGGGCCTGATGATCATCGACGCCAAACCGGCGCCCCAAACCGGCAAGAAAAAGAGCGGCACGGCGGCCGTAGAGCTACTTAACTGGCTGGCCGAGCATGCGCCCGTGCCGGTGCTGGTCGTGACCGAGGATCCCTCCGAGGCCGTGCAGCGTTGCGTGCTGGAACGGCCCGAAAGGCTGATGTGGAGCAACGAGATCGGCAAGAAGCGAGACGGCGGCGCAGACCTCGCCTTGGTGCTGGACAGCGTGGCGGCCGCCACGCAACGCCGCCGGCTGGTCATAGAGGTCGCCGAAAAATCGGTCCGCTACCGGATCCAGTTCGGTCCGCACGATTTCAGGTCGCCGGAGATTCCCTACAAGCGGCAACCGGATATCGCCGCGCTGCTGATGCGCGTCGAGAAGTTCTCGCCCTATCTCGACAACCAGCGAGTGACCGATTGGCTGGAGTCGCTCAGCGACATGGGCAGGCAGGCGTTCGACGTGATGGTGGCCGAAACCGTGGGGCCGCCCATCGCCACGCTGATCCAGCGCGCCCGCGACCAGGAAGGCGTCTCGTCCGGCGACGGCCTGGCCTGGATGGACCTGCGATTCGATTTCAATGTGTCGGACCATCAAAGCGCGGCCTTCTTCAGCCTGCCATTCGAGTTGAGCTGCAATGCCGATTTCAAGGCCAATGACAGACGCTACCTGTGCCAGCGCATTCCCATGGCCCGCCGCCTGCACATGGAAGGCATGGACTCGGCCAGCGACTGGGAGCAGGCGGCGTCCCGGCCGGCTGGCCCACTGCGCCTGCTTTTCATCGGCGCGAACTTCAGCGGCACCATTTCGTTCCAGCCAGAGGATGGCGGCGACGACATCCCGAGCGTCACGCTGGCGCCGCTGGAGTCGGTCGCCGACGAACTCGCGAACCTGCAGGCCCTGGCCAAGCGCCTGGACGGCCGCCTGGTGGTCGAGGACGTGCCGCCCCTGACCGGATACGCGCTGCAGGACTATCTGGAAGAAAAGGTGACCGGCGGCGGCTACGACATCCTGCATTTCTCCGGCCACGCCCATTCGGTGCGCGACAGCACCATGCTGGTATTGCCGGGCAGCAGGGAAGGCGAAGGCCTGCAACTGTCCATACGCCTGGTGGGCCGCTGGATGAAGGCCGGCAATTGCAAGCTGCTGGTGCTGTCCTCATGCAGCGGCGCCTCGGTGCGCACCGCGCTGGAGGTCATGCGGGCCGGCGCCATGGGCGTGCTGGCCTTCCGCTGGCAGGTCGAGGAAAAAACCTGCGCGCGCTTCATCCGGCGCTTCTACGCCGCCTATTTCGATCCCGCCAATACCCAGGGATTCGCGGAAGCCTACCGGCGCGCCTGCGCCGGTTCGCATGACGAATCCCGGGGCTCGCCCACCTGGGCTTCCGCGCTGGCGGTCGTACGCGACTGACGCCGCAATGAGGAACCGACATCATGGCTTCGTTATTCGGCATGCTGCGCAAGATAGGCGACCTGGGAACCTCGGCGGATGGCGTCGGCGCCCTGATGGCGACCGTGCCCACGGGCCGCAACTACTATGCGGAGATCGATCCCCCGCCCGCCGGCGCGGCTTCGGGCGAACCAGGACTGAACGGAGAGGCCTTCATTCCCGGACAGTGTTATTTCAGCGTCCGCATGGTCGAAATGCGCCTGACCGATGCCGGCAACTACATCGCCGCCTTTCTGCCCCTGTGCGCCTTTTTCCTGCGCTACACCGAGGCCGGCGCGCAGCGCGAGATTCCATATGTCGTGGGCTATGACGCGATCCAGCAGGCGATGGGCACGGCGGCGCCGCAATCGGGCGCGGGCAGGGTAGTGTTCCGCGACGTCTACATCGCCCGCAACGTGCCCTACAACAGCGACGGGCTGGAGATGTTCGCCGCGCTGTGCCGCTTCAGCGACAGCAGCCTCACCCGCGGCATACTCGACTTCGTCGCAACCACGGTCAGCATGTTCGGCGGCGCGGTAGGCGGCGCCGTCGTCAAGGCCGGCGAAGGCCTGCTCAAGCCCCTGAGCAAGCTTTTCGGCACCGATGGCGTCAGCATCCGTTTCGGCATCTTCGACGGATTGGCGCTGCGCCGCAGCGGCTATCGCGTGCTGGCAGGCGCGGACTCGCAGGACAGGCTGCAGGGACTGCAATTGGCGGACGGCGTGCTGCACCGGCAGAATGGAAGCGGCGGCCTGGAGCCCGTGAACGACGTGGACTACCTGGTGCTGGCCTTCGAGCAGCGCGCCACGCTGGGAGAGGACATGTTCAGCGCCGCCGCGGCCCTGCCGTTCCACCGCAAATGGACCGAGACCACTACGGCGCTGCTGAGCGACAACGCCGTGGCCGCCCGCGCCGCGTTTCAGTCGCTGGCGGTCGACATCGCGGGTTCGCCGCTGCTGATCGAGCGCGACCGCTTCGCCCTGCTGGCGGCCTATTCGAGCGAAAGGGAAAAGTGGAAAGCCAGGAAGAAGTCCCTGAAATCCGCTGGCGGCGACGGCAAGAGCCAGAACATCACGTCCGCCGTGGCGGACAGGCAAAAGGCCGCCGCCGCCAGGAACAGCCCCATTGCGCAACCGCTCGACGCCGCAAGGCTGCTGCTGGCGAAATCAGCGGCGGCAGGCGCCGGCACGCCCACCGCCGGGCAAGACGATGCTTCGCTGACGCAGGCGCTTTCCACACTGCTGGATACGCTGCAACCCGGCGCAAACGGCAAGCCCGGCGCGCCGCCTGCCGCCTTGTCCGGGGCATCCCGGGAAATGTTGTCGGCGATACTGGGAGAATCGTCCTAGCGGCCAGTCGGGCCTGGACAAGCCGGGCCGCGGCCGCGTGCGCCGCTTACGGTTCGCGCGTGAAGACTTTCTCGGCGACGTCTCGCAGGACTTCGACGTACTCGTCACGCTTGCTTTGGAAGCGGTCGGAAGGGCCCGAGATGGCCATGGCGACGCATTCTTCGCCCAACCAGCCCGACACGGCCAGCGCATCCGCGCCATCCCCGCCTTCACCGTGCGTGTGATACCAGCCACGTTCGCGGCTCTTGTCGATTTCGGCCAGGAGCGCGTCGGGCTCGGTGACCGTCGCCGGCGTCACTTTGCGCAGCGGCTTGGCGGCCAGCAGCTTGCGCGCCGCCTCTGGCGGCAAGCCGCCCAGCAGGGACTTGCCCATGGCGGACGCATGCAGCGCAATGCGCTCGCCCAGGCCCAGGATGTAGCGCAGCGGATACTTGCCGTCACGCACGGCGACGATCTTGACCGCGGCGCCGTCGATGCGCCCGATGTAGGCGGTTTCCCCGGTACGCTCGGACAACTGCTCCAGCGCTTCGCGCGTGGCATGGATGATGGGATCGACCGTGCTTATCTGCTGGACGGCAAGCAGCAGTTTGCCGGTCGGGTAGTAGCGCCGCGACTGCGTGCGGAACAGGTAGCCCAATTGATGCAAGGTGTGCAGCAGGTCCAGGCAGCTGCTGTCGGCCAGATCCAGCAGCCGGGCCAGATCCGAGTTGGAGAGTTCTCTTTTCTCTCGCGCGAAGACTTCAAATACCGCCATGGCACGGGCGGCGGCGCTAACAAAGGTCGGCATATGACGCTCAATTACCTGGAGTTTGCCATCGGCCTGCGACACAAGCGCAGCAAGTTGAAAAGGCGTGGTTAAACGGCGTCGGAAGTGTAGTCCATGTCAACGAACAGGGGCAACATTGCGCTCGTCCTGCGCCAGCACCAGATCCCATATGTGCTGGCCGATGGGATGCTCGCGTTCTTCGTATAGATGCGCCAACAAGCCGCCCGCGCGTCCGACCAGCATGAGGCCGCGCGCGATCATCGGATCCAGATCCATGTCGCAGATGATGGCGCCGATCGCGCCGACCACGTTCATGGGCAGGTTCTTGTTCCGGTCTTGCAGCAGCACGCGGTGCACGGCATCCATCAGGCGCCAGTGCTTGCCGTGAAAGCCCAGCTCCTGCGCCAGCCGGCGCAGCGTCGGCACGCGCGGGTCGCCATCCACATGTATGGGATGGCCGATACCGTAGACAGGCTGCTTCTTTTCCCTGCTGGCGCTGAGCATGGCGCGTGCCGCGGCGTCGCACTCGGCTTCGTCCGGATCATCGGACAGGCCGGCAGCGCCTGCGGCCAGCATCTCGGCACAGTTCTGGGTGGTACCCAGGAAGACGCTGCCGGCGCCCAGCAGGCCCGCGGCCACGGCGGCCTGCATCGCTTCCGGCGCGCCCAGGTAGGTCAGCCGGGCGCTCATGGCGCTGGGCGTCAGGCCGTGGTCGCAGGCGGTCACCAGGATATGGTTGATCATGGTCTTCTCGGCCGCGCTGGGCGTGCGGTTGAAGATCACCAGCAGCATCATGTCCACGAAGTCGACTTTCCCCAGCAGCTCGGTGGCCAGGTTCTTGCCGCGCACGGTAATGACTTCCGGGGTGGTGTACCCGATCTCGGTCTTGATCAATTCATTTCTCCGCTATTGTTGAATGGACTGCGACGCGCGGCAGGCGACCAGCATCTTCACGCTGCAGACGCATACCGTTTCCCCATGCTGATTGATGCCTTGCCGTTCGAACTCGACCACGCCCCGGCTGGCGTCGCTGCCCAGGCGCCGGCCGGCCACCAGGATCCTGACCTTGATCGTGTCGCCGACGAAGGTGGGCTTGGCGAAGCGATAGGACATCTCCAGCAGGCCGAGGATCGATGGTTCCAGGCACTGGTTCAGCACCGTGCGCGTATTCAGGCCGGACATGATGGAGCCGACCAGCATGCCGTGCGCGATACGCTGGCCGAATTTGCTTTGGCCCGCATAGACCGCGTCCGTGTGCAGGCGGTTGTAATCGCCGCTCAGGCCGGCGAAGGCAACGACGTCGGCTTCGGTGATGGTGCGCGCCGCGGTCTCGACCTCCAGGCCCGGCGGCAGGTCATCCCAGTAGTACCGCATGTCCGCCAGCGCGCCGGGCGCTGGCGTCTCGGCTGCAATCTGAACTGCCGTCACTTCGCCGCCTCCGCCGCGTTGATCGCGGACAGGCCCAGCACCTCGCGGCCCACGATCAGCGTCTGCACTTCCGCCGTGCCTTCGGGTATCGTGCCGCCGCTGGTATCGCGGAAGATGCGCTCCAACGGATATTCGGTCGAATAGCCCAGGCCGCCATGGACGCTCAGCGCAATCTTGGCGACTTCGTGCGCGGCTTCGGCGCCATACAGTTTGGCGATGGAGCATTCGACGCGCGCGGGCAGGCCCTTTTGCACGGCCACGGCCGCCTTGTAGCCCAGCGCCCGCGCCGCTTCGGTGCGGACCATCATGTCGACGATATGCTTTTGCACGAGCTGGAATTCACCGATGGGGCGGCCGAATTGACGCCGGGTCTTGGCGTATTCGATGGACAAGTCCAGCGCGGCCTGCGCCGCGCCCACGGCGCCCATTGCAATATTCAAGCGGCCATAGTTCAGGCCCGTCAGCATGGTCTTGAGCGCGGTGCCCTCGGTACCCAGCAGGTTCTCCTTGGGCACGCGCACCCCGTCGAAGCGCAGCTCGGCAGTGCCGGACGCCTTCAGGACCATCTTGTCGACCAGGCGCGCCTCGTAGGTCGACTGCTCGCGTTCGACCAGGAACAACGACAGCTTGCCGTCACAGCCGGCGCTGAAGGTACGCGCCAGGACGATCGCGTAATCGGCGTTCACCCCGTTGGTGATCCACAGCTTGCTGCCGTTGAGCACATAGTGGTCGCCCTGGTCTTCCGCCTTGAGTTCGATGCCCGCCACATTGGAGCCGTGGTTGGGCTCGCTGATCGCCACGCAGACGTTCTTGGCGGACGCCAGCACGGGCCGCAGGAATTTCTCTTTCTGGGCCGGCGTGCCGTAGGCATTGACGAGGCGCAGGAAGATGTTCGTGATATTGAGTATGGTGCGCAACGATCCCCAGCAATAGCCGGCCTCTTCGACCATCATCGCCCACGTGACGAAGTCCAGGCCGAAGCCGCCGTCGTCCTCCGGGAGCAGTCCGCCGATGTAGCCGAATGGCGCCAGTCCCTCCAGCACGTCAGAAGGGATGCGCCTGTCGGCCTCGCAGGCGGCGATGCGCGGGCCGACCTCGGCCTTCATGTAGCGCCTGATGCTGTCGCGCAGGGCCAGTTGATCCGTATCGAAATCAAAATCCATGTTGTCCTCTAAGCGGCCATTCTCAAAATCTGGGGTGTGCGTCTCAAGACGAAAAGCGTCCGCCCGTCACGTACAGCGTGACGCCGGTGATGTAGCGCGCGCGCTCCGAAGCGATGAAGGCGACGGACGACGCGATATCGTCTGGTTGGCCCAGGAAGCCGACCGGGTTCTTGGCCAGCGCAGCGTCCCGCAATGCCGGATAGGACGGCAGGGACTGGATGAGTTCGGTCTCGACGAAGCCGGGCGCGATGGCGTTGACGGTGATGCCGAACTTGGCTTGCTCCAGCGACAGCGCGCGGGTGAAGCCCACCAGGCCCAGCTTGGCGGTGGTGTAGTTGGTCTGGCCGGGATTGCCGAACACCGAACGCGAGGCGATGTTGATGATTCGCCCCCACTTGCGCTCCATCATGCCCGGCAGCACGGCGCGGGTGCAATGGAAGGCGCCCTTGAGGATGGTGTCGACCACCGAGTCCCAATCGGATTCGGCCATCTTGCCCAGATACTTGTCGCGCGTGAAGCCCGCGTTGTTGACCAGGATGTCGACGCCGCCGAAGGCAGTAGCCGCAGCGTCCACCATGGCGGCGACCGCGTCGCGCTCGCAGACGTCGCATTGGACGCCTATGGCCTCGTGGCCTTCATCGCGCAGCTGCTGCGCCGTCGCGGCGGCGCTCTGGCCGTCGATGTCCGTGATGACGACGCGCGCCCCTTCCTCGGCCAGCAGCCGCGCCGTCTGGGCGCCAATGCCGCGACCCGATCCGGTCACCAACGCCACCTTCCCCGCAATTCTCAAATCCATGGCTATGTCTTTTCTGTATGGAACAGCCGGCGGCCATGCGTGCCATCACGCAATCCCCCGGGGCATGCCACCCCGTTCCGGGGCGGCGGCAGCCCCTGCTGAAGGGCTTGCTAAATTCATAATATCGTATGAAACAACGATATGTCGAATTTATTTCCGATTGACCAATGCAATATGTCGAATTAGTATCCGGCCTATCGTATTAATTGCACCATCAACCCCTGCCAGGCGGGCATGCGCGACATGCCCGGAGGACCTCGAATGTTTTCAGACCTTGCCCCCCTGTTCGACCCCAGCTCACTCGTCCTGATCGGCGCCTCGGACCGGCCCGCCAGCATCGGCCAGCGCGCCCTGACGAATATCGTCGAACATTCCAGCTACACCGGCGAACTGTTCCTGGTCAACGCCACCAAGGACACGGTCATGGGCAGGCGCGCCTATCGCTCGGTAATGGATCTGCCCTATGCGCCGCAGACCGCGATCGTGGTCGTGCCGGCGCCGGCGGCGGTCAGCGTGCTGGCGGACTGCGGCCGCAAGGGCGTCAAGTTCGCCATCGTCCTGACCTCCGGCTTCGGCGAGACCGGCGAGGCGGGCCGCCAGCTTGAAGAACAGATGCGCGCCATCGTCCGCGAAACCGGCATCCGGATCTACGGGCCGAACTGCCCCGGCATGAACAACAACAACCGCGGCCTGGGCTTCACGTTCTCGCCGGCCTTCCAGCACGACCGCATGCCCGGCCCGATCGGCCTGGTCACGCAGGGCGGCGGGCTGGGCCGCACGTTCCTGCAGGCCAGCGGCCGCGGCATCGGCATCGGCCTGTGGTGCTCCAGCGGCAACGAGGTCGACCTGACCGCCAGCGACTACATCAACCACATGGTCGCGATGCCCGAAATCAAGGTCATCGTCGCGCTGCTGGAAGGCATCAACGACGCGCCCCGCTTCGCCGCCGCAGCCCTCAATGCCGCGCGCCAGGGCAAACCCATCGTGGCCCTGAAGGTCGGCAAGTCCGCCTATGGCGTCAAGGCCACGCAATCCCATACTGCCGCACTCTCGGGCAGCGCCGACATCAACAGCGCCGCCTTCCGGCAATTGGGGATCGTGGAGGTCGACGACATCGACGAACTGATCGATACCGCCGCGCTGCTGGCGCGCGGCGTGCCTGCGCGCGCCATCCGCACCGCCGTGTACTCGTTCTCGGGCGGCACCGTCGCGCTGGCTGCGGACATGCTGGGCAGCGCGGACCTGGCGCTCGCCGAGTTCGAGCCGCGGACCCGCCAGGCCCTGGCCGAGTTGCTTCCCAGCTATGCGGCCATCGACAATCCCGTCGACACGACCGCGGAGATCCTGGTCCAGAGCGACATCAGCTATGGTTCGCTGCTGCGCGTCGCCCAGGACCCGAACGTGGACGTCGTGCTCTATCCCATCCCCATGGAATACGGCGACACGACCCTGGCCGCCTGCCAGAACTTGGTCAAGGTGCAGGCCGAGGTCGATATCCCCATCGTGCCGGTCTGGATGAGCGACAAACTGGGTACAGGCTACCAATGCCTGGTCGACGCCGGCATTGCGCCCATCCGGACGCTGGGCAAGGCCATCAAGGCGCTATCGCGATGGAACGGTTATGGCATGTCCGCCCGCGTCTTCGATCCGGCATGGGAGCCCTCGATCATGCATGCGGCGCCCCTTCCTGGCGCGCAGGCCCCGCAAGCCTATGCCGAGCGCGCCGCCAAGCAGCTGCTGAGCGAGGCCGGCGTGGCCGTGCCCTTCGGCCGCGTCTGCCGGACGGCCGAAGACGCCGTGGCCGCGGCTGCGCAATGCGACGGCCCGGTAGTGGCCAAGATCGTCAGCCCGCAGATCCTCCACAAATCGGACATCGGCGGCGTCATCGTCGGACTGCGCACGCCCGATGAGGTCCGCGACGCATGGGAGCTGATCATGGCGCGGTCGCGCGAGGCGTATCCGCAGGCCGACATCGAAGGCATCCTGATCGAACAAATGATGGCGCAACGCGGCGTCGAGACCCTGGTCGGCGTGCACCGGGACGAGCTGTTCGGCCATGTCCTGACCTTCGGCCTGGGCGGCGTCTATGTCGAGGTCTTCAGGGACGTGAGCCGCCGCCTCTTGCCGCTGACGCCCGCCGAGGCGCGCGCCATGATCGCGGAGACCCGTTGCCATCAACTGCTTGCAGGGTGCCGCGGCCAGGCGCCGGCCGATATCGGCGCCCTGGAAAAACTGCTGCTGGCCGTGTCCGACTTCGTGACGCGCGGCCCCTATGAGGTCCAGGAGCTGGACTTGAATCCCGTGCTCGTCAGCCCGGACGGCGCAGTCGCGCTGGACGCCGTGCTGATCGCATCCGCGCGATAGCGCGTTTCACCATCCGCCGCTCCAGATGGCGGACCCATACAACAGGAGACTTCCCATGTGCAACAAGCTCTTCGGACCCGCAGCGGCCGCGCTCGCCGCCGCCATGGCGCTCGCGCCGCTCAGCGCGTCGGCGGACGCCGCCTTCCCCGACCGCCCGATACGCTTCATCGTTCCGTTCACGGCCGGCGGCATCACGGACAACGTGGCGCGCACGGTGGGCGCCCGCGCCTCCGAGCTGCTGGGGCAGCCCATCATCGTCGAGAACCGCGCCGGCGCGGGCGGCAACATCGGCGCGGAGTACGCGGCCAACAGCAAGCCGGACGGCTATACGATCTTTCTCGGCACGCAAGGCACCCAGGTCACCAACCCCCTGATCTACAAGAACGCCAGCAAGCCCGACAAGGCACTGGTCGCCGTGCAGGGGCTCACGGCCATTCCCAATATCCTCGTCGTCAACGAATCCCGGCCGTACAACACGCTGGACAAGCTCGTCGCCTATGCCAAGGCCAATCCGGGCAAGCTGAACACGTCCAGCGCCGGCGCCGGCACCGGCACGCACCTTGCGGCCGAGCTGTTCCAGTCCATCGCTGGCGTGAAATTCAGCCACATCCCGTTCAAGGGCAGCGCGCCTTCGATCACCGCGCTGATCGGCGGCCAGGTCGACATCTCCTTCGACTATCCGGTGTCGACCGAATCCTTCATCAAGACCGGCAAGATCCGCGCGCTCGCCGTCACGGGAGATGCCAGGTTGCCGTCCTTCCCCGAGGTGCCCACGCTCGCGGAGCTCGGCTATCCGGGCGCCACCTCCGTTTCCTGGATGGGCATCTTCGTGCCCGCCGACACGCCCGCGCAAGTAAACGCCAAGCTCGAACAGGCGTTCGCCCAGGCCATCGGCGACCCGCAGATTGCTGCCCGCCTGATCGCCTTCGGCGGTGTTCCGCTGAAGAAATCGGGCGCGGATTTCACCGCCTTCGTGAAGGATGAATCCGTCAAATGGGGCAATGTAGTCAAGGAAGCCAACGTCCAGCTCGACTAGGCCGCGGCCTGCTTGAACGAGGCGCGCTCCCGGCGCGCCTCACTCCTCCTTCCGCACGGACCCTTGCCATGCCGCACCCGCACTCGCTTCCCCTGTCCGGCATCGCCGTTGCCGACTTTTCCGAACTGCTGCCAGGCCCATTCCTGACTCAGAACCTCCTGGAACTGGGCGCCGCCGTCACGAAGATCGAGCGTCCTCCGCACGGCGACAACGCGCGCCAGCTCTATCCCGGCGTGTTCGATTCCGTCAACCGCGGCAAGCAATGCGTCATGCTTGATCTCAAGCATCCCGACGGCCTGCGGGCGGCGCGCGACATCATCGCGCGCAGCGATGTCCTGGTCGAAGGATTCCGTCCAGGCGCAATGGCGCGCCTGGGCCTGGGCTACGACGAGGCCGCCGCCATCAATCCCGGGCTGGTCTACGCGTCCCTCAGCGGCTATGGCCAGCACGGCCCCAATGCACAGCGGCCGGGCCATGACATCAACTATCTCGCCACGGCGGGCGCGTTGGCGCTTGCGGGCAGCGATCCCGCCATGCCTGCGCCGGGCGCCGGCCTGCCCGTCGCCGACCTTTGCGGCGCCATGTATGCCTTGTCCAGCATCCTGGCGGCGCTGATGCAGCGCCAGCACACCGGCCGCGGTCAGCATCTGGACGTGTCGCTGACGGATTGCGTCGCCCACTGGATGAACCCGCGCCTGGGCCAGTTCTCTTCGGCCGGACTGGCCAGCCTGGCCGCGCAGCGCCAAGACGTGTTGAACAAGCCGGCCTACGGCGTGTTCAGCACGAACGATGGCGCCTGCATCGCCATTGCCGCGCTTGAGGACCACTTCTGGCTGCGGCTGCTGCAGGCTTTCGCCTTGGATATGGATCGCGCGGAAACCTCCTCCTATCACCAGCGTGCAGCGCTGGCCGCGGACATCAACCAGGCGATTGCCGCGCATGTGGCGAGCCGGGATGCGCCGGACATCGTCGCTCTCCTGGAGGCCGCGGACGTGCCTGTCTCGCTGCTGGAAGAGCCCCTGGCGCTGCGCAGCACTCCGCATGCGCGCGCCCGCGGGCTGTTCGGCAGCCATGCCGAGGCCCGATACGTACGCTATCCGGTACGGCTGGACCACATGAACGAGGGTTGAATCGCCACGGCCGGCCCGGCGCAGTCACTCTCCACTTCTGAATAGGCACTCCATGAGCCAGTACCAAGCGCCACTGCATGACATCGACTTTCTTACGACAGCGGTATTTCCCCTGGATCCGCATTTGCAACAATGCGGATCCGCCCTGGATGCCGGACTCGCGCGCTCCGTCGTGCTCGAAGCCGAGAAATTCGCGCAGGGCTTGCTGGATCCCCTCAACCGCATCGGCGATCAGCAAGGCTGCCGCTTGCATGAAGGCGCTGTTTCCACGCCCGCGGGATTTCAACAGGCCTACCGCGCCTTCTGCGAAGGCGGATGGAATGGCTTGCGTCATCCCGAGCAGTACGGCGGCCAAGGGCTTTCCTGCGTCCTGTCCACCCTGACCGAGGAAATCTGGCACGCCTGCAACCCCGGCTTCGCCCTCTGCTCCATGCTGACCAGCGGCGCCATCGAAACCCTCCTGCATTCGGCATCCCCGGCCTTGAAGGACCTGCTGTTGCCGCGGCTGATCAGCGGTGAATGGACCGGCACCATGAACCTGACGGAACCGGCGGCGGGCTCCGACCTGGGCGCCGTGCGTACCCGCGCGGTCCCGGCGGAGGACGGCTCCTATGCGATATCCGGCCAGAAGATCTTCATCACCTATGGCGACCACGATTTCGCGTCCAACGTCATCCATCTGGTGCTGGCCCGCACCCCGGATGCGCCGGCTGGCGCGAAAGGCCTGTCGCTCTTCGCCGTACCCAAGCACCTGATCCGGGAGGACGGATCACCGGGCGTGCGCAACGATGTGCACTGCTCGGCCTTGGAGCACAAGCTCGGCATCCATGCCAGCCCCACCGCGGTCATGCAGTTCGGCGCCGGACAGGGCGCCACGGGCTACCTGGTCGGCGAGTTGAACGACGGGCTGAAGAACATGTTCGTGATGATGAACGAGGCCCGCTGCTCCGTCGGCAACCAGGGCCTGGCCCTTGCCGAACGCGCCTTCCAGCATGCGGTCTGGTACGCGCGGGAACGCCGCCAAGGCAAGGTCGTCGGGGAAGAAGGCGCATCGCTCGCCATACTGCGCCACCCGGACGTACGGCGCCTGCTGCTTTCCATGAAGAGCCGCATCGAATCGATGCGCGCGCTGGGCATGTACCTATCGATCCAGAGAGACCTGGCCCATGCCGGCGCGGACCCCGCAGCCCGCAGCCGCGCCCAGGCGCGCGTCGACCTGCTGATCCCCATCATGAAAGGCTGGTTCACCGAAACCGCTCAACGCGTCACCTATGACGCGGTCCAGGTCTTCGGCGGCATGGGCTTCATCGAGGAAACCGGCGCGGCCCAGTACTACCGGGATGCGCGCATCCTGACCATCTACGAAGGCACCACCGCGATCCAGGCGAACGACCTGCTGGGCCGCAAGACGGTCCGGGATGGCGGCGCGCAAGCCATGCTGCTGCTGGATGAAATTTCCCAACTGGCCGAGGCCATGCATGCAGGTGCGGCGCCGGCCCGCGAGTTCAGCGGCAGCCTGCTGCAGGGTTGCGCGCATTTGCGCGAAACCATCGCATGGCTGCTGGAACGCCATGCCGCCGATCCGCGCGCCACCCATGCCGGCGCCGTGTCGTATCTCGAGCTCTGGGGGCTGGTGGTGGGCGCCTGGATGCAGGGACTGCGTCTGCGCGCAGCGCTGGACGGCGCGGCCGATGGCGCCGCGCTGCAAGCCATCCAGGCCAGCGCGCTGTTCTATGCCGGCAATCTTCTGGTTCAATCCGGCGCCTTGCGACAGGCCATCAGCGAAGGCGGTTCCAGCATAGACGCCTTTCCCGACGAGTGCTGGTCCAGCTAGGACGCTACCTCAGCACCAGCGTCGCGCCGATGACCTTCATCGTCGGCATCAACTGGCGCCAGGCGTCCTTGGGCATGGACGCCGGCCGCCGCAGCAGCGCCGCGGCGGGATCGTCCAGCAGATCGCCCTTGCAGGCGAACACAATGCTGTTGGTCATGTCGTCGTCCACCACTTCGAACAGGGACGCTCCGAACGATGCCCGCACGCGCTCCATGTATTCATGGTGGTCCGGGTGGTTCACATGGAAGTTGATCACCAGAATGCCGCCCTCGCGCAGGGCGCGGAAGCAGTCGGCGTAGAACTCGGCCGAACATAGCGGGCCGGGTATCCCGCCGACGCCGAACCCATCCAGGAAGATCACATCCGCGTGGTCGGACAGGCCGCGCATGTAGTCGGCCGCGTCGGCCTGAATCACGCGGAACCGTTCGTCGTCGCGGGGCACCATGAAGGCGTCGCGCAAAGCGATGACCGCAGGATCGATTTCCACCACTTCGACCGCGCTGCCCGACAGGTAGCGATAGCAGAACTTGGGCAGCGAGCCGCCGCCCAGCCCCACCATCAGGATGCGGGCGGGATCCGGATTGAAGAGCACGAAGCCCATCATCATCCGCGTGTACTCCAGCTCAAGCGCGTCAGGATTGAGCGTGGACATGCTGCTCTGGATTTCCTGCTGCGTGAAATGCAAAGTGCGCCGCGTGCCGGAATTCTGGACGAAGGGCCTCGGAGCTGCCGCGGGCGCGCCGGAAGGCGGTGTATGAGAAGAGGTAGTGACGTCGTCAGGCATGAAGCGAGCTGGATTGCGGGGAAAAGAGGGAAAGATACCACTGCGCCGCCTTACCTCCCCGATGCTGTAGTCCGTTTGGCTGATGCCGGCCCCAGGGGACGACGCGTATGCTCGGCGTGCACGAAGCTGAGCTCCCGAGGCTTCGGAACGCGGATTCATGGCAATGGCTGGCTTACATACCCATTACGACACGCTCCAGATCTCGGAAAGCGCCAGCGATGAAGTCATCCGCGGCGCATACCGCTATCTTTCGCAAAAATGGCATCCCGACAAGAATCCCGACAAGCTCGAGGAAGCCAAGCGCGTCATGGCGCGCCTGAACGAAGCCTACGCGGTGCTTTCCGACCCGAAACGGCGCCAGGAGCATGACGCGTGGATCACCCAGCAACGCGCAGCAGCGGGCGGCAGCGGAGGCGCGGCTGGCGGGAGCGCGCCCCCGGATTCCGGGTCCGCCGACACGCTGCGAGACTACTACGCCACCGAAATCGCCAAGGGCCGCAACTTCTGGATATGGCCGCTGGCCTTCATTGGCTGCCTCATCCTGCTGGGCGTCATCTTCAGCATCTCGCCCTCGCTGAGCGAGCGGCTGAAGGAATACCGCATCATCACCCTGCTGGTCCTGCTCGCCGGCGCATCCGCCGTGACGTCTTCCCTCAAGGACAAGCACCGTGCGCAATTGCTGCAACAGCACGAAACCCGCATTCTTGAGCAGCGCTACACGGAGCATATGCGGCAGAAGACCGTCAGGCAGGTTGTCATCGGCGTCGCGGCCGTACTGGTGATCGGCGGCCTGGTGGCCTACTACGGGATGGGCTGGAATGTGCGGCAGGATCAGCTCCAGGCCGCCAAGCCCGGCGAGGCGAAGCCGTCGCCGGCCAAGCCCGCTTCCCTGACGGTCGAGAACGCCTGCGGCCGGGACCTGAGGCTCGCCGTCCATTATCTTCCCGACGGAGCCGCATGGCGCACCGAAGGCTGGTGGAACGTGGACGCCAACAGTTCCACCGGCCTGCGCGGCGACCTGGGACTGATCGAATCCACCAACACCATCTTCTACTACTACGCCGAATCGCTCGACCAGAAGATCGTCTGGCAGGGCCGCGACGATGACGAGACCGACGCCACCTATGCACTGAAGGGGCGAACCTATCGTTTCGACCGGGTTCGCCTGGCACGCACTGCCGATGGCCGTTATCAGCTCAAGCTCACCTGCTAGCGCCTCGTCCGCCGACACTCAGACCAACAGCACCGGGCAGGGCGCATGGGCGACTACCCGCGCGCACACCGACCCCAGCAGGGCATCCAGAAAGGGCGCCCGATGGTGCGAGCCCATCACGATGACCGATGCGCCGACCTTGATCGCATGCGCCACGATCTTGTCGGGCGTGTGGCCCGTGAGCTCATGGCGTTCGAAACTGACATTGCCCGCGCTCAGGATGTCGATCACGGACTTCATCGCCTTGCCGCTCTCCTCGTGATGCCAGGCGTCGATGTCGGCCTGGCCGATGAAGGTTTTGACATCGCCGGTCACGTCGGCCTCGCAATGCAATACATGCACCGTGAAATTCCGGTTCAGCAACGGGCTTTCGACCAGATAGCGCGCAGCGGCGTCGCTGTGGCTGGACCCATCGGTGGCAAGAATGATCGTGTTCATGACAGATCTCCGGATCGTGGGACTCAGCCCTTGGGGCCCGCGGCCTTGGCCGCGGCCCGTCTGGGCAGGAACATGCTGGCGCCCACGGATGCCAGCAAGATCAGGCCTACCGCCCCAAGCGACCACTGCACCGGCACATGGAACCATGGCGCGGCCAGCATCTTGCCGCCGATGATGATGAGCACCGCGGCAAGTCCGTGCTTGAGGTAGCGGAAACGCTCCCGCATGTCGGCCAGCAGGAAGTACAGCGCCCGCAGGCCCATGATGGCAAAGATATTGGAAGTAAACACCAGGAACGGGTCGGTGGTGACGGCGAAGATGGCGGGGATGCTGTCGACCGCGAACACCACGTCGCTCGCCTCTATCATCAGCAACACGACGAACATGGGCGTGGCATGCCGCAGGCCGCCGATGCGCACGAAGAACGACTCGCCGTGATAATCCTTGGTGATGCGCATGGAAGACCGCAATAGGCGCACCAGCGGATTGCGGGCAATGTCAGGCTGATGATCCGCGCGGGCCAGCATCCTCGCTCCCGTCGCCACCAGCAACAGGCCGAACACGTAGAACAGCCAGTCGAACTTCGACAACAGCCAGACACCCGCCAGAATCATGCCGACCCGCATCACGATGGCGCCCAGCACGCCATACAGCAGCACCCGGCGCTGCAATTCCAGCGGCACCACGAAATAGCCGAAGATCAGCGAAAACACGAACATATTGTCCACGGACAGGGACAGTTCGATCAGATAGCCGGTGTAGAACTCCAGCGTCTTGCGGTGCGCGATAGCCCGCCCCAGGGTGGCATCAAGATACCACCACATCAGGGCGCCGAACAGGACGGCGAGCGCCATCCATACGCCCACCCAGAACAGCGCTTCCCGGGGCCGCACGCGATGCGCATGGCGGCCGCCCAGCACGTACAGATCCAGCGCCAGCACGACCAGCACAAAGCCTACGAACCCCGCCCACATCGGCAGGGTGGCAAAGGTCTCGACCTGAGTCATCAGGACCTCCCGCCGTCGCTGCAAGACCGCTATGCGACGGCCAGCGGTACACAATGCATGTACGAATCCAGTCTAGAACTTCCGGACACGGCGAACAATTCGCCTGGATCGAACCGACGCTCAGGTTTTTCGGAACCGCCGCCAACGGTTCCCCGGCGCAGACGCCTCAGCCCAGATACTCCACATTGCCGCAGACGGAGATGCTCTGGCCGCTGATGATGGCGCCCTCGTCGGAACACAGGTAGGCCACCTGATTGGCAATATCCTGCGGACTGGTCATGCGGCGCAGCGACACCTTGTCCACCAGCTGCTCGCGCATCGCATCGTTGCTCACGCCACTGGCGGCGGCGCGGGCGGCGATGATCCGTTCGACCCGGTCGCCCGAGACGACGCCCGGCAGCACGGAATTGACGCGGATGTTCGACGGCCCCAGCTCCATGGCCCAGGTCTGCGTCAAGCCGGCCAAGCCGAATTTGCTGGCGCTGTAGGGCGTGCGCAGCGAAAAGCCCAGGCGCCCCGCAACAGACGAGATATTGACGATGGCGCCGCCGCCTGCCGCCCGCAGCAGCGGCACCGCGCTGCGCGCGCACAGGAAGGTTCCGGTCAGATTGACGTCCAGCGTGCGTTGCCACGCGTCCAGCGTGGTTTCCTCCAGCCGGTTGGTCGGACCGGACACCCCCGCATTGTTGACGAGGGCATCGAGCTTGCCCCATTTTTTCGTCAACTCGCCGAACATGGCCTGGACTTGCGCTTCGCTGGACACGTCCGTCAGGCTGACGCCCAGACGGGGATGTTCGGCGGCGGCAGCCTTGCATGCGGCCTCATCCACGTCGCAGACATGCACCTCGGCGCCCGCCTCCAGAAACCTGCGCGCGATCGCCAGGCCTATCCCTTGCGCGCCCGCCGTGATGAGGACGCGTTTGCCTTGCAGTGAATTGCTCATGGAGTTTCCTTGTCAGAGTGCGAACTCGGGTCGGATGCCGCTTTTGAGCGGCAGGCCCAGGATCTCGCGCGCTTCCGCGGGCGTGGCAGGCTCCATGTCCATTTCGCGGATGATGCGTACGACACGCTCGGTCAGCTGGACGTTGGTGGCCAGCTCTCCGTGGCGGTAGTACAGGTTGTCCTCCAGGCCGACCCGCGCATGGCCGCCCAGCAACAGGGCGGCGATGTTGGCCTCCAGCTGCGCCGGTCCGATGCCGCTGACGCAAAAGATGCTGTTCCTGGGCAGCAGGTCCACCATCATCTGCAGGTGCCGCACCGAAAACGGCATGGCGTTCTGGAAGTTGCGGTGCACGTTCATGACCAGGTTGATGAAATGCGGGCCTTCATCCAGCCCCTCTTCGATCAGCGTGGTGGCGTCTTGCAGGATGTGCGTGGGGCTGAAGACCTCCCATTCGGGCTTGATGCCGCGCGCCTGCATGCCGACGGCCAGCTCGCGGGCCTTGGAAAGCGGGGTGTTCATCAGGTACTCGCGGTCGCCGAACGCGAGGTTCAAGGTCGTGGCGTCCAGCGTGCACATCTCGGCGCCGGCGTCCATGCCCTTGAGCCGCTCTTCCCACAGGATCTCCCAGGTGCCCGGCGTGGTCT
Organism: Achromobacter sp.; assembly: GCF_049647645.1. GTDB lineage: Bacteria > Pseudomonadota > Gammaproteobacteria > Burkholderiales > Burkholderiaceae_B > Achromobacter. Next base: position 51,903 of record NZ_JBARYB010000108.1, on the reverse strand, counting down.
CCTTGACCATGTCGCCGTGCACCCCGCCGCCGGTGGAGTTGTTCAGCACGATGTCGCAACGGTCGCGAATGAGCCGGTTCATTTCCCGGTAGACCGAGGCGTCGCAAGTCGCCTGGTCGTCGGGACGGCGCGCGTGCAGCGCCACCACGCTGGCGCCGGCGTTGTAGCAGCGGTATACGTCCTCCGCGATCTCCAGCGGCTGCGTGGGCAGGTGCGGATTCTGGCTTTTGAATGCCATGCCCCCGGTTGGGGCGATGGTGACGATGACTTTGCGTTTGCTCATGAGGTTCACTTCCAGAGCGCGCAGCGGCTCTCTTCCTTGGTGGTGAAGGCCTGGTTGCCGTCGATGGTCTGCACGACGTTGAAATAGTCCCAGGGCTCCTTGGACTGTTCCGGCGTCTTGACCTGCAGCAGGTACATGTCGTGCACGACCCGCCCATCCGGCCGGACCACCCCGTTCTTGATGTAGACGTCGTTCAGCTTGTTTTCGCGCAGATAGGCCAGCACGCGATCGGCGTCGTCGGTGCCCGTGGCCTTGACCGCCCGCAGGTATTGCAGCGCCGCGGAATAATCTGCCGCCTGCAATGAGGAAGGCATGGCTTTACGCCGCTCAAAGAAGGCGCGGCCCCAGGCGCGGGTTTCGTCCGACGTATTCCAGTACCAGCTGTCCGTCAGGTACATGCCTTGCGAAGCCGGCAGCCCCATGGCGTGGATGTCGTTGATGAACATGATCAGGCCGGCCAGGCGCATGGTCTTGGTGATGCCGAATTCATTGGCGGCCTTGATCGAATTCGTCGCGTCCGCGCCAGCGTTGGCCAAGGCGAGGATGTCCGCCTTGCTGCTTTGCGCTTGCAGCAGGAAGGACGAAAAGTCGCTGGCCGCCAGTGGGTGCCTGACCGATCCGACGACGGTCCCGCCGCCAGCCTCGACGACCTTCGTCGTGTCCGCCTGCAAGGCATTGCCGAATGCGTAATCCGCGGTCAGGAAGTACCATTTCTTGCCGCCCGCCTTGACCACCGCCGCGCCGGTGCCGCGCGCCTGGGCCACGGTGTCGTAGGCGTAGTTCAATGTATAGGGCGTGCACTGCTCGTTGGTCAGCGCCGGCGCGCCCGCGCCCACCACGATGATGGGCCGCTTCTTGTCGGCAGCCACTTTGGACATGGCCAGCGCCGTGCTGGAATTGGTGCCGCCGATCAGCATATCCAGGCCCGCCTGGTCGAACCATTCGCGCGCCTTGGCCGAGGCGATGTCCGCCTTGTTCTGATGGTCGGCCGTCAGCAGCTCGATCTTCTTGCCGTTGATCTCGCCACCCATTTCCTGGATCGCCATCTTGATGGCCTCGGCGCCGCCTGGGCCATCCGGCCCCGAGTACACGCCGGACATGTCGGTGATGAAGCCGATTCGAATAACATCGTCTGAAATCTGCGCCTGCGCAGCAGGGGCGTGCAGCAGCGTAACGGCCAGGCCGCAGGCCAGGGCGCTGCGGGACATCATGCCTTGCATGGGCAACATGCTTGTCTCCTCTTGTGGGTTTTGGCGTCTGGAACCTCGGCTATTCTGGTGCGGGGCCCCGGCCCCGGACAGTCATCATGGTGACAAAGCACCCTAGGGTTTACCTGAGCGGCACCACAACGGCAACGAAGGAGGCACACATGCGCGATCGGCTTGCCGACGCCGGCGACGAACCCTTGAGCGCGCGGCGGCGGCGCGCGCAAGGCGCGGTGGACAAGATGCTCGACGTCGTCCCTTGGTACAAGGGCCTGCCGGAGCTTGAACGCAATCTGATCCGCGCGGAATTACGCGTCGTATCGCTGACCGCGGGCGAGTTCCTGTTCCGGGCGGGCAGCCGCTCGCCCGGATGGTATGGCGTGGTGCAGGGCCTGGTGAAATGGTCCTCGCCCGGCGCCGACGGCAAGACCCTGTCCCTGGCCGGGTTCAGCACCGGCAGTTGGTTCGGCGAAGCCACCATGATCCGCCGCGAGCGGTTCGAATACGAAGTTGTCGCCCTCAGGCCAAGCCAGATCGTGATCCTGCCGCGCGAGACCTGTGAACGCCTGTGGAACAACAACATCGAATTCACCAAGGCGCTGATGACGCACCTGGCGCAGCGGGTGGACTGGCTGATGAGCAGCTTCACCTCCAACGTGCTGCTGGACGTCGACACCACGGTCGCGCGCGCCGTTGCGGCGCAATTCAACGCGGAAAGGCATTCGGGCACGAATGGACGCCTGAAGGTTTCCCAAGAGGAAATCGCGGGTTTGTGCGGCATTTCGCGGCAGCGCTGCAATGCAGCGCTTGCCAGGCTCGCCCGAGCGGGCGTGCTGGAAACCTACTATGGCGGGCTGGCCATCCTCGACGTGAGCGAGCTGTACAGGCTGGCCGACGTCAAGCAGGGCGCTTAGGAAGCCGCACCCAGCGGTACAAGAAAAAATGCCGCGCAGAACAGAAATTCTGTCTTTTCGCGTGACAGGGACAACTCTATAGTTGCCGCGGCAAAAAACAACAAACCGCCTTTCCGCACCTGAGGATTCCACCATGAAAGCCCCGTCCGCGCCGCCCGTTTCGCTCCTGGATCTCTATGTCGGCACCGAGGACCTGCCCCTGTACACCACTACCGTCTCCGTGACCGGAGGCGCGTCCGGACACGGCCGCTCGTCCGGCAGGGCCATCTCCAATGACGGCGAACTCGAGCTCGAGCTCAGGTTGCCCAAGGAGCTGGGCGGCAATGGCGGCGGCACCAATCCCGAGCAATTGTTCGCGGCCGGCTTCGCCGCGTGCTTCCATGGCGCCATGAAGCTGGTCGCGATGAAGAACCGCATCCCGCTGCCGACCGATTTCGCCGTGCACTGCACCACCACCTTCGCACGCGATGCGTTTGACGGCCTGTTCTCCATCAGGGCCAGGCTGGAGGTTTCCTTGCCGGGATTGGCCAAGGAAATGGCATTGGCGCTGGTCCACGAGACCGAGTCGATCTGCCCGTATTCCAAGATGGCGGATCAGGGCATCGCGTCGTCGGTGCATCTCAGTTAAAGCGCCGATGGACTTGTAGGGCCGGGACCGTATGCTCCAATGGCGGCGGTCTCGCGTGTGCTCTCAGATTCGCCGCGCCTTCATGGCATATGCAACTGCCGCAAGCGCGCCACAGCATCCCAGCAGCAGATCCAGCCTTTGCCCCAACCCGGCAAGAACCAGCCCAGCCCCCAGCAAGTTGTAGTAGATCAGGCTCAGGATCGCGCCTGCCGTACCGGCTGCGTTCGCATAGGCCCGCAACGCGTGGGCCAGGATGTTGGGAATCGCAATCGCGTACGCCGCCGCAATCAATGCCATGCCGACGAGGAACGCGGAACTCTGGCTAAGCGCCGCCACCAGCCCGGCCCCTAGCGCCAGCAGCACGATGCCCAGCAGGACGAGGCGTTCGGATCCGCACCCGCGCCGCAGCAGCGCCGAGTTCAGGAACGCGCCGCATAGCGAAGCCGCGGCCAGCGCCAGGCCGCTTGCGCCGAAGCCAATCCATGAATGCTCCAGGCGGGTGAAAAGGAAGGGCCCCAGCTGGTAGTAGCCGAAGATCGCAAGGTTGAAGATGGCGATCAGCGCCGCGCTGCGCCAGATTTCCCGGTCCTGCAACATGGCGCGCAGCGTCGGCCAGAAGGGCGGCGTCGAAGGCGGTTGAGGCCGGGTTTCGGGCCAGCGGAACGCGCTGGCGCCGAGCAGCGCGACGGCGAGCAGGGCAAGCGCGAAGAAGACGCCCTGGACCCCGCCTGCCGCCGCGATCTCCTGCCCGGCATACATGCCAACGGCAGGACTCACCGCCAATGCCATTCCCAGAATCGAAAAGACCCGGGCCAGCTCCAAGCCCCGATAGCTATCGCGCAGAGCGGTCTGCGTTACGATTGAGCCCACGGCCGCGCCGAAGGCGGAGATCAACCTGGCGGCGATCAACTGTGTGAAATCACCCGCCGCCATGGCCCAGCCCGCGCCCAGCGCATAAATTGCCAGCCCAGCCAGCAATGCCGGCCTGCGGCCCCAGGAATCGCATAGCCGTCCCCACGCCACCACGCCGAAGGCGAAAGCCACGAACCACAACGACAGCGTCTGCGCCGCGTCCTCGGGCGCGGCCTGATAGGCTGCCGCGATCAGCGGCAAAGCGGGGCTGTATATCGTCTCGACTATCTGCGGAAAGCTCAGCAGCAGGATGACAAGCGGAAGGGGCGGGCGGCGGAACATGGCAGCATCGGTAAACAGGGAGTCCGCATTTTTAGCCGGGCGCCCCCACCGCCGTTGTAGCCCGGAAGACAAAAAACATCGGAACTCGGACATATGGCCAGGCTTGCCCCCACCGACGCGTTCAACCCCGACGCCATGGCGCAGCCCGTGACGGGCATCGCGTCGCGCCTGATACAGCACGACTCCGGACTGCATAGCCACGGCCGGGGCCAGCTCTTGTTCGCCCATGCGGGATCCATCCGCCTTGCGATGCCGGGGCTGATCGCGGTGCTGCCTCCCATCCGCGTGGCCTGGATCCCGCCGGGAACCGAGCACCGCGTCCTGATCCGCGGCGAAGTCGAATACCGTTCGATCTATCTGGACCTGGCGCGCATCGCCGCGCCCGCCTGCGGCCCCGCCATACTTTCCATGACCCCGCTATTGCGCGAGGTATTCGAGCGCATCAGCCTGGAACCCTTCGATAGCGACTGGTCCGCGGGTACGCCGCGCAACCTGCTGGCCGTCTGCATGGACGAACTGCGCCTGGCGCGGCAGGAACCCATGCTGCTGCCCGTGCCCGTGGACCGCCGCCTGGCCGGCCTGGACCTGGAGGAGCTTCCGCCCGAACTCGACGCGCTATCCCGGCGCGTCGGCGCCAGCGCACGCACCATCACCCGGATATTCCAGCGTGAAACCGGTATGAGCTATCAGGCCTGGCGCCAGCTCTGGCGCCTGCTGCGCGCCGTGGACCTGCTGGCCGCGGGCCAGAGCGTGACCGCGGTGGCGTTCGATCTGGGCTTTGCCAGCGACAGCGCTTTCATCGCGTACTTCCGTCAGATGACGGGAGAGACGCCGGGGCGGTATCTTGCCCCGGCGTACAAACCACAGGCTGTATTTCGATAATACAAATCCCAGGCTGTATTCATCGCCGATCCGCACGGGCGCGCAATCCAGGCAAGCTCAGCCAGGGCAACCCGATCCGATCCTGGACACCGGCAACGGCGTATCCCCGCCCGTATTCCCCGCGAACTTGCGGATCTTCTCCGCCAGCTCCGGCGTCGGCTTTTCATAGCCGTAGCAATACGGCGGCGTCGGCGCCGACTCGGGGCGGTAATCCTCCAGCACCGGCTTGGCATCGCCCAGGTACAGATTGTCCTTCAGGCGCAGGAAGGCCTTGTAGTCGCGCGTGTAGCCATGCTGGGACTTCAGTTTCTCGTAGGCGCCGCGGTCGGATTCGCCGTTCTCCAGCGCGCTGCGTTTAGCCGCGATGGGAATGTAGTGGCAGTAGTTCACGTTGATTCCTTCCACCGTGGGAAAGAACTCGGGTTCCACGCATTTGCGTTGCGTGGAGTTTTTGAAGATATTGCCTTCGACCAGGGCCTTGGCCTCCAGGCTGAAACTCATGCCATAGAAGTCCCAGTCTTCCAGCAGGTTGTTGAAGAGATGGAACGTGCCGAACTGCCCGCGTGGATTGCGCTGCACCGTGTTGAGGAAGTAATTGTGGTGCAGCGTCACTCGCGCGATCGAATCGCGGTCATAGTTGGCGTAGAGGTTCTTCGAGGTAATGTTGTTGAGCAACATGACCTTGTTCGAGTTATGGAACTTGGTCCAGGAAATCGTGACGTCGGTCGAACCGTTCTTCACGTTCAGCAGCCGATCCGACATCCGCGAAAGATCCATGTGGTCGACCCAGACGTCGCGGCTGTTGTTGGCCACGTTCACGGCTTGCGTCAGCCGCGACAGGCGTCCGTCTATCGTCAGATGCGTAAGGATGACGTTCTTGCTGCCATACACGCCCAGCCCGTCGTCGATCAGCGTGACGCGCCTGCCGCGCCCGTCTATTGTCGTGTTCGACGGCACGCGCAGCTGCGTATCCAGGACGATGGTCATGTCGGACGCGAAGCGGATCCACGCGGGGCCTTTCTTGGCCTGCGCCAGCGCGGCGCGCAGCGTCCCTGGCCCCGTGTCCTGGTCGGAAGTGACTTCGATGAATTTTCCGCCCAGGCCGCCCGTGGCCTGGGCGCCGTAGCCCTCGCGCTGCTGTAGCAGCGCCGCGACGGACGGGCAGTGTTCGTCCGGGTTCTTGCACGCTACGTCGGCCGCCGCCGCCCCGCCGTACAGCACGGCCAGGACGAACAGCCAACGCGCGGTTTTGATTGCAGCCTTCATCGGCATTCGCTCCTATTGCTGCGCGGACCGGTCCGCGGCCGTGACGTGACGCCAGATGCCCCCGCTCAGGCGCAGGTTTTCCGGGGGACCGGCCACGTGCTCCCTGAGCCGCTCGAAATAGGCTTGCTGCCAGCGCAGGGAATAGACATCGGCGTCCTCCCCGGGCAGGGGTGCGGGCAGCATCTCCAGCGTATAGGCGACGTGGCCGTTCTCCCAGCGGGGCGCGTAGAACACCGAGGGCACCCCCATGCGATGCGCCAGATGGGATGCGAAGCTGGAATACGTCACTTCCTGCCCCTCGAAGGTGGTACGCGGCGCCGCCGGATTGGCCGCGCCGTCTATGGCCAGGCACAGCACGTAACCCGAGGTCAACGCGCGCATGCAGGCCTTGGCGACCTGCGCCTCGGTCTGGTCCGCGGTGGAGATCAAGGCCGCGGAGTAACTGCTCTGCGCAATGCTGGGAGCTGTCGCCAGCCAGCGCGACGGAATGCCCACCAGTTCCAGCGCCATCAGCCCGGCATACATGGGGCCGACGTGCGCCGTGGCGACCACCACCCCCTTGCCCCCCGCCAGCAGCGGCGCGAAGAAGCGCTCGCCGGTGTCGAGCTCGCCCAGCACCTGCATGGCTTCTTCGACGCTTTCCTCGCGGCATTCGAGCCAGTCGAACAGCAGGTGGTCCACCAGGTGGCCCCAGCGCGCGCGGCGCTCCCATTGCGCGCGGTCGATGGTGGCGTCGCCGCGCATCGACCAGGCCCAGTCCAGGCGCGCCTGCGGAATCGGGGCGGTATGCAGCCGTTCCTCCAGCTGCGCCATGGCTTCCTGGAATGTCGCCGGCAGTCGCTGGGCGCGTTGTCCCACGTATTGCCCGAACAGCGTCTCGGCCTCCTGCTTGCGCCCGGCCTGGGACAGCGCGCTGATGGCCGCGCGTTGCCAGAGCTGCTTCTCGGGCGACTTCTCCAGCAGATGCATCATCTGGTCGGCCGCGGCGTCGTACTGCAGCGTGTAGCGCAGCGCGCGTGCGTAAAAGGCCCGCGTCTGCTCCAGGTCCGGCGCCAGATCGATGGCCTGCTTCAGTGGCGCCAGGGCTTCCTTGTAGCGTCCGGCGCGCAGCAGGGTCTCGCCATGCAGCGTCAGCAGCCGGACGTCCGCGGGCGCCGCGCCCAGGCCGGCCGCGAAATGCGCCAGGGCATGCACCTTGCGGTCGTCCTCGTTGCCACGCCGCAAATGCGCCAGTCCCAGGGACGAGCGCAGCACCGCGCAGTCGTGGCCCGCGCCCAAGGCGGCATCGCCGAACCGGATTGCCGCTTCCACCCTGCCATCCTCGAGCAGGGCGCGCACGGCCATCGTCGCCACGCGCTCGTTGGGCAGTTCGCACGGGTCCAGCGCCGCCGCCATGTCCGCCGCCTCTGCCGCGTCGCCGTTGCGCACGAAGGCCATCAGCCAGGGATAGGCTTCGCCGGGCTCGCTTTCCGCCATGCTCCTGGTCGCGCGGGCGACCTCGGCAGCCTCGGCCGTTCGGCCAGCCTGCACACGCAGCTGGATGCGGGCCGCATGCAGCGCCGCCGCGCCCGGTTCGATGCCGGCGGCGGCGTCCGCCTCGACAATGGCGCGATCCCACTGCTCGGTGCGTCCGAACAGGCTGGCTAGCAGGCGGCGCTCGTCGGCGCGCGCGGGATAGACCGCAACCATGATCTCCAGCGCGGCGATGGCCGGGCCGAGCCGGCCCTCCCGCACCAAGGGAGAAACCAGCAGGCGGCGCGCATCGCGCCAGCCGTCGGCGGCCTGCCGCAGCGCCGGTTCCAGCATGGGCATTTCATTCAGGGGCTCGGCCGAGGAATGAATCTGCTTGATCACATCGCGCAAGCTCGCGGTGGCGTCGGTCCCGGCGGGACGGTCCGCAATTGCCATATCAACCATGACGCAACCCCCTCAACAAAGCTATCGCCACACGCGCGATGAACATCAGCACAAAGCCCAGCGCCAGCGCCTGCAGCAGCAGGATCCCCGTGCGCGGACTGCTCGGGCGGTCCGTCGGCACCGGCTGCGCAATGATGGACAGATAGCGCTGCAGGCGCAGGGTGTCCGTCATGGCCTGCTGGTAGGTCTGCTGCGCCAGGGTCAGGTTCGAATCCGCGAACACCTGGGCATTCCTCAGCGCTTCGTAGGATTTGAGCTGCTTCGCTTCCGTGTTGCCACCGCCGCTCAGGCGCTGGCGCAACGCCGCAATCCGCTTCTTCAGCGACGTCACCTGCATCTCGGCGGGCCGCAGCATGAAATGGTCCTTGTTGCCCAACGCGCGGATCTTGTCGAGATTGATCTGCGCGGTGTTGAGCTCTCCTTCCAGCTGGCTGGAAAGGTTCAGCAGCATCGTCACCGTGGCCGTGGGATCGATGTTGCCGTGGGTGGTCCGCCACGCGGTCAGCGTCTCTCTGGCGGCCAACGCCTTCTGCTCCGCGAGCTTTACCGCTTCCTCACTCACTTTCAGTTTGTCGGCCACGCCCTTCTCGTTCATGGAGCTGACGAAGCTCTCGGCCAGCTCGATGAGCGCCCGGGACAGAATCGCGGCATCCTCCGAAGAGAACGCGCTCACGCGCAGCACGTCGATCTGCTCCAACGCGTTGAACGAGACCTTGACCGAAGCCTGGTAGGCGCGGAAAAGATCGTCTTCGCTGGAATCCTCGGCCAGATGGTTCATCGGATCCATGCCCGCGCGGATCAGGTACTGGCGCAGGCCGACCTTCTTGTCGAGCTGCTGCATGGCATCGCGCGATTTGAGAAAATCGGCGACCGCCCATCCGTCCACGAAGCCGCCCAACATGCCGCCCGCGTTGCCCGTGGTCAGGAGGCTGGCCGCCGCGCCGCCGCCACCTTGCTGGCCCGAGGCCGACTGCACGAAGAAGCGCGACTCGGCCTCGTAGCGGGGCGTGGCAAACAGAGACACATAGATCAGGGCGCACACGACCGGCGCCAGCACGATGAGCGTGTTGATCCAGCGGTGGCGCCGCCGCTCGCGCAGCGCCGACTGCCGCTCGCCGCGGCGGCGTTCGATCTCGGACCTGCCTTCAGAGGCCGATTCCGCCCTCATCGAAGCCGCCTCCGAGGACGTCGTCGCCTGTGCCTGGTTCACTTCTTGATCGTCGCGGGGGGAACCTGCGGATGCACTGGTCGAGGTCGTCTTCGATGCTGAGCGCGCTTCGTTCATAAATCAAACCCTTGAAGCAATAGTCCGCCAACTGATTCTGGCGATAACTGGAAAGAATGAGTGTCCGGCCGACCAGCCGCTCTTCGAAAAGAGCCAGCCAGAGACGGGTGAAACGGCAAGGCTCGAAGGGGATGGCCCCTTCGATCACATAGACGTCGAACGCCGGCGCCAGCGCCAGCGCAAAGGAGAACTCCTGCCGCGCGTAGAGCGGCCAATGCTCCATGGGCTTGGCCAGAGTCCTGGGATCGCTGACCAGGTCGGCGACCAGTTCGTGCGTGGCATCCGCGTCGATCTCGTACATCTCGCTGACGAAGTCGATCATGCTCAGGCCGTTCGCCTTGCCGCGGATGAAACCTTGCCGGCCTATCGCCCACGACACGTTGCCGTCGTGCTTGACGAAGCCCTGGCGCGGAGGCCGCAGCCCGCACAGCACGTCGACGATCTGGCGATGCAGCTCGGGCGCGGGCGACAGCAAGGCATAGCGCCCGACCGGAATAGCGAGATCGACATTGGAAAGCAGCGCTTGCCTGCTTCCGAATGCATAGGGCTCGTCAGTGACGCCATTGAAATGGATCATCCACTTCCCTCACATCGGCTGGACATTGGGACGGGCCAGACGCTCGGCCGCCAATGCAAGCACCATCAAGAAAACCAAAGAGGTCAGGAAATACCCCAAGCTCGCATCGTGCGAGGTGTAGGCCTCGAAATAGGCCGAACGCAGCAGCTGCATGCCATGCGCCAACGGCAGCCACAGCATCCAGGGCCGCAGATTCTCCGGCAACTGCTCCGAGACAAAGAACACGGCCGCGAAGATCTGCAGAAAGCGTTCAATGATCGGCGCCAGCCTGAGAAAGAAATGCCAGTAGGTCGCGATCGATCCGAACAGCACGCCCAGCGCCACCCCGAAGCACCCCATCAGCGCCACGTAAAGCAGGAAGCCCGGCCAACTCTTCGGTAGCGTGATGAGCTCCAGCGCGTGGCCTGCGCTGATCAGCACCAGGAACACCACCAGATACACCGACACGTAGATGAAAGCCTGCACCAGCGCGCACATCAATGGCGTGACGCCCTGGAAGTTCAGCAAGCCGCGCGCCGACACATAGGCCGTACTGCTGCGGAAGACAATCTGGCGGAACATGATCCAGGTGGTTGCGCCCAGCAGCGAAAACGTCTGCACATCCATGCCCATGATGTAGTGGGTGCCCATCAGGATGTACAGCGACGAGATCAGCGTCAGCAGCACGACCGGGCCTACCAGCGCCCAGACCAGCGCGATCCGGCTCTCGCCGTGCATCACGCGCAGCTGATAGATGAACATCGCCAGCAAGGTACGCCCGACCGGCCGGACCTTCACGGAGTGGCTCGGATCATGCCCCTCATGCAGGCCCAGCAGGCGATTTCGAAGTATCGCGAGATCGCCGGCCTCGTCCTGCGGCACCTCGACTTCCAGCGCGATGTCATTGCGCGAGGCATGGCGGCGCGCTTCACGCGCCTCGTCCTGCTTCCTGCGATCCACGCGCCGCGCATGCGCCGCGGCCAGGCGTTCGTCCTCCGCCACCAGCTTGGCCGGCATGTATCCAGGCGCGAACACCTCGACGCCAGCGCGGATGTCCATTTCAAGCAGGCGCACGATGACGCGTAGACGCCGCCGCGAAAAATCAGCCAGCGTCTCGTCGACGTCGCTGCGCACGATTTCCGCATCCAGCTCCGCCTGCACCGCCTCGTACACTGCCCGCCGGGCAGCCACGGAATCGTGCGGCTCGCCCTCCAGGCGCGCGACGAGCGGCTTGAGCAGAACGGCCGGCGGGGCCTTTGCTTCAAACAATGCCGCCGGATCCAGGCGCCAGGCCGCGACGCCGGATCCTACTGCGTAACTGCTGTCCTTTCGGCGCGAGCGCCAGCCCTTGATCCTGTCCTCGTTGCTCATCGACACGCTATTGGCTTACACCGGACGAACCGCCCGAATCGCTGTCGATGGCACGCGTGGCGCTGAAGCCTGCACTCATAGTGACGCGGAACGCCGACAAGACCTTCTGCACCTGCGTGAATGGCGCATCGGAGATGTAGATGGCCTGGCCTTCATGCACGGTGAACTCGCGCGCCAGCGCCACCTGCTCCGGACGCGTCAGGTCGAACTGGTAGACCACCGGCAGCAGATCCGGCTTGCCCTCGACACCGGCCTTGGCCGGCGTGAACAGGAACACGGAACGCGGATCCGCCAGCTTGTCATCCAGGCCCTTGGAATCCGCCAGCGCGTCCAGCACGCTGTAGTTGCGCTTGCTGATGGCCACGCGCCCCTGGTTTCCAGCCGCGCCCAGCACGGTCAGATACTCCTTCGAGTCATAGGCGGTGATGACATCGCCCGCGCGCAGCAGGATGTCGTTGTTCTGGTTGCGGTAGATATCCGCCAGCCGCACCGACGCGACCTGGTTGTCCCGACGCAGGCTGATGACTAACTGCTCGGGGTTCGTCTGCACCGGCGCGGCCTGCGCCAGCGCGCTGCTCAGACGCTGGGATGTCTGGGTGATGGCATACATGCCGGGCTTGGTCAGGTTGCCTTGCACGGTCACCATCTGCCCGCGCGCATCCGCGGCGCGCGTCACGCTGACGTCCGCGCCGACGACGAGCCTGGCCAGGCGCGCCACGACGGCGTCGTGCAGCTGCGCCAGGGTCATGCCGTCGGCATGGAATTTTCCGAGGATGGGGAATGTCACGTTCCCCGCCGAGTTGATCTCCTGGTTACCCAGGTCGCTCACGCCGGACGGATCCGCCGCGAACACACCCAGCCCGCCGCGCTCCCATACCTTTACGTTGATGCCATCGCCGGGAACCAGGCGGTCGAATCCGGCCTGCGTGAGATCGCGGTAGCGCACCGGAAAGTCGGCCACGTCAGGCACCCGGCTGGCCTGCACCAGCTCGCGCGACGCGGGCATCACGATGACGTCCTTGTCATCGTGCGCGCCCGTCATCTCGCTCAACATCGGGCCGGAACGGGGCAGCTGGCACCCCGCGAGAGTCAGCGTGGCAAGAACCACCATGGTCAGGGCTGCTTTGCGACGCAGCCCTGAACCCGGGACGTACATATGCATAGGATCCTTTCGTTTCAGCAGCTTGAATGGATGAACGCCAATCAAGCTTGCATCAGGCGCATGGGTTCGATATCCATGCGTTCGTCGTTCTCGGACACCACGGGCATGCACAAGCCCATGAACTTGGTCAGCATGGCATCGAGCGAGAACAGCTTCTGCGCGCGGTGGCGGCTGTGCTCCCTCAATTGCTCGTTGTCGCGCACCTGATCCACCATGGAGGCGACTTTCTCGCATGCCTCGTGCAAATCCGGGTGATCGACGCAGCTGAGCAGATGGCCGGTCTCGTTCTCGACAAAGCACTCGCCGGCGCCGCCCGCAGGCGTCGAGATTACCGGCACGCCCACCAACTGAGCTTCGATCAGCACGTTGGGCAGGCCTTCGTAGCGCGACAGCAGGACGCTGGCGTCCATTTGCGAATACCAATAGCCCACGTGGTTGGAAAGGCCGACCAGCAATAGCCTGTCCATCACTTGCAGCTCCTCCGCCAGCGCCTCGATGTTCTCGCGCAGGCGTCCATCGCCCACGATCACAAAACGCGCTTGCGGACGATCCTTCAGGTACATCGCCGCCAGCTTGATCCACAACTGAGGCCGCTTGTCCGGCTCCAGCCGGAACACGCCGCCGATGGTCTCCGTGGCATCGGTGGTGCTTTCGTGAAAATCCTTCCACTTTTCCTCGTCCGCCGCCGAGGCGTCGGTCGCCAGATCCGGCACGCCGTTGTACAGGATGTGGAAGCGCGTGATCGGGATGCCCAGCCATTCCGCATAGGCTTCCGCGGCCTTGCAGCTATTGCTGACGAACACCACGCCGGGAACCTGGGCCAGGGCCTGGTACAGCTCGGGATATTCTTCGCGGAAGCGGTCCTTGCGGATGTTCGGCGGCAATCCCCGGAAGACCAGATGTATGGTCGGAGCGCCAGCCAGCAGCGCGGCCAGCGCGCCGAACAGGCAGGTCCCGTCTTGCCACAAGCTCACCACGTCGAACGGATTGGCCCGCAGCACCGGCGCGAGCCGCGTCACACCGTAGTGAACTGGCGGCGGCAATTGCTCCAGCAAGCGGCTCAGGCTGCCCTCGGGAACGGCTTGATGCGCGACCGACACTGCCGGTAGCTTGTTGATTTCCGTGACCTGGATCTGCGCCTTCACCAGCACGGGCAGGAAAAAATCCAGCCCCTGCTTCTTGGTGGAGCCCGCGGGTTCGGTGTGCTGCTTCACCATGACTTCGACTTTCTTCGGCAACATGATGACGTCGGCCGGCCGGCGCTCGGGAGACTCCGCCAGGCGGGTCAGTTCGCCGGCAAGCCGCGTCAGCTGGCGCTCGGCGCCGCCAGGTCCGAGGCTTCCCGTCACGAGCGCCACCGACACCGGCTTCTCCGCCGACTGCTCCACGATTTTCCGGTCACGGAAGTGCAGGATCGCATGCTTCATCGATACGATCCTGACGTCCTTTCCGGCCAGCCCTTCCTCGGTTTCGAAGCGCTGGTAGAAGGCATAGTCGCTGGCCAGGTCGTTGGCCAATTCCGCCGCCTTGCTGCCGGGAGTCAGGTGCTTCATCACCGGCGCGATGGCGTCGAACGCCTCGGCCAGCAGCCCGCGCTTGCGCAGGCGCTTGGCGAACTCGATCCGCATGTTGCGATCGGTGTTCTCCAATATCAGCCGGCGGAACAACTCGTCGGACTGTTTGTGCGCACGGATATCGCTAAGCAGCTTGGCCCGGGCGAACAGGCGGTCGGGGTTCTGCGTCGAGGGCGGCAGATGGCGATCGACCAGGGACAATGCCTCGTCGATCTTCCGCTCCTTCACCAGGCGGGTCGCGCAGTAGCGGACGATCAGGAAGTCGTCCGGGCACTCTTCCAGCAGCGTGGCCCACTGCTCGGCCATGCCTTCGTTCAGGCCGGCCGACTCCTTCAGCCTGAGCAGCAGGAAACGAACCTTGGAGTCTGCCAGGTGATCTCGGGCCAGCGCCTGAGCGCCAGCCAGGTTTTGCTGCGCCACTTGAACCCGCACCGACGCCGTGACGATCTCTTCCAATTGGGCTTGCACCGCTTGAAGATCGGACGCGGCCTCCGCTAGCTCGGTAGTCAGGGGCGGATTCATGCTGCCTTCCTCCGGTTGATCTTTTCGATCCACACCTGGCAGCGCTGGATGTAGTGATCGAACTGCGACGGGTTGTCGGAACGTTCCTGCAGCTTGCGCCAGTACGGCAAGGCTTGCTCGAAGCGGTGCAGGCGCATGGCGCCCACGGCGGCCAGACGCAGGCCGATGGGATCATCCGGCACCAGCTTCACGATGCGCTCGCCCAGGGCCAGACGCTCGGTCGTGCTCGCCGGATCCAGCGCGCGCGATTCGGCGTACAGCACGGCGAGGATCCGGCGCTTCTCGTGGTCGACTTCCGTCATCCCCGGCCACGACTGCGCGACGCGGTCCAGCAGGTTCCAGGCCGCCTGATGATCGCCTGCGGACAGGATCTCGCGGGCGCCACGGATGGCGCGCGGTCCGAGCCTGCCAAGCTGACGCTGCGCTTCGTCCTTGGCGCCCTGGTCGGCCGCCGTATGGTCGAGCACCGTCTTGTAGGCGTCGATGGCTTCGCCGTACCAGCCGCCGTTAAAGGCCACCCGCGCAAAATGCAGCTTCGTGCTGAACGGGGCGGATTCGCCAGCCGCGGCCTGCTCCAGATGCCGCATGGCGGTCTGCTTGTCTCCCAGCGCGTCCGCCGCCCGGCCACGCATCGCATGCAGCTCGGGAAAATCGATCTGCGTGTCGAGAGCGATGTCCGTGAGGTCGATCACTTCCTTGTGGTTGCCCGCCACGAGCGCGGCCCGCACGCCCAGGCGCATCGCGCGCTCGAACGCACGCTGCGCACGCACACCGGCCAGCGCATCGGGCGTGAGCAGACGGTGCGCGCAGATACGCTCCGCCGCGTCGCGCAGGCGCCCTTCCTCCAGCGCGCGATTACCTTCTTCGGCCCATGCCTGCGACTGCGAATTCAGCCAGGCGGCGATGTCCTCCTGCTCGCTGCTGGCCAGCTTGCACGAGACCGCCAACGTGGCGGCTGCCATGATGCAGCCACGCCACGAGGCTTCCTTGACGAGCTCCAGCGCCTCGACATCATTGAGCGCGGGGGATTCGGACGCCAGGTTGCGCAGTCCCGCGCGATCCCCGGCCAGCAGCCGGTCGCGCCACAGCGTGGCGAAGCCCCGGCCGTGCGTGGGCACGGCGGCACGGACTTCATGGACCCAGCGTATGGCGGCTGCCATGTCGCCTCCAGCCTGCAGCAATGCGAGCACCGTGTCGGCCGCTTCCACCGCTACCGCGTCTTGCGGCGAGGAAATGCGGAACAGCTGCTTCCAGTTGCCCAGGGTCTCGTCCACATAGCCGAGCTGCCCGGCGGAAACCGCCGCGATCCGCACGATTTCCGGCGTTTCGATTTCATCGCCCAGCAAGCCGGCGGCAAGCGAGTACGCCACGTCATGGCGCCCCAGCTTGAACTGGTTGCGCATCAGGATCTGCTCGGCCTTGCTGCCGGACGCCAATGCGCCGTCGGCGCTGCCCAGAAGCGCCAGCGATCCTTCGTAGTCGCCCAGTTCTTCCTGGATGCGCGCAAACAGCAGCGTGTGTTCGGGCAGGCCGGGGTGGCGCCGCAGCACATCGCGCACACGGCGCGAGGCTTCGCGCAGATCGCCCGAGTCCCACAGCTTCTCGATGCGGTCGGCGCTGTCGTAGGCGGCAAGCTTGGGCGCGGAAGGCTGCGTCGTGGACGCGTCCATCCGCGGACGCATGTAGGTTTTGAACCACTCGGCGCACAGGCGCTCGGCGAATGCCGGCGAGTAGTGGGTCAGGTCGAGGCCGCCGTTTTCCATCGCGTCGGCCTGGCCTATCTTGTTCATCAGCGGCGTCGGGTCGTAGCAAGGCACGCCGAGGCGCTGCGCGCTGGCGGTCACCGCGGCGATCAGCTGCTGACGCTGTTCGATGGGCGCATTGTCCGGCGTCATGGCATTGACGTGGGTGACGAATACCACCTTGTCGCGGCCCAGCAGATCGACCAGCTGGTTCATTTCCTGCTCGATCTCTTCGTCCGTCTGATCGCGCTTGACGATGCGGGACAGCAGGTCGCGGTCGTCCGACGTGAGCGCCTTGAAGACCGGATCCTGATCCAGCAGCGCGCGCCGTTCGGCCAGGCGGTCGGCGTGGGCCATGGACCAGAACATCCGGGTTCGCGTGCGGTCGGCGAAGAACTCGCTGAAGTAGCGCACCAGGTAGTTGGACTGGATGGGGTAGCCGTCTATCGCCAGCAGCTTGCGCGAGGACAGTTCGACCACGTAGAGGTCAGCCGGCTTGTGGGCGCCTTTGCGCGCCTGTTCGCCATTCGAGGGCCGGAAAATCACACGCTGTACGTCGGCGGGGATGTCGCCCTGGCCGAACATGAATCGCGCCTGCTGCAGCGCCTCGGCGCTGGTGTGCACGAAGCCGTAGTTGCGCCCGAGTTGCAGCTTGATCGGGTAGCGGCCCACGGCATCGCGCAGCGGCGTATGGATGCGGCAGGTTCCAATCGGAGCGGTGGTAAAAGCAGCCATTCGGAGGCTCTCCTCTAGTGATCGATAGTGAGCCTGAACTTAAAGAGTCCAGTACAGAAGGTCGGACTGAAGCCGTTTGCTGTCCAGCACGGACTTCAGGTCGCACACCATGCCGCCGCTCTTGACCAGAGTCGGCATGTCGTCCCAGATGGAGGCCATGGTTTCACGGTGCGGCACCGCCAGGATCAGCACGTCCATGTCGCGGAACTGGTCGCGTTCCACTAGCTTGATGCCGTACTCGTGCTCCATCTGCTCCGGATCGACCATCGGATCGCACGCGACCGGAGTGATGCCGTACTCGCCCAGGGCGTTGTAGAGATCGACCACCTTGGAGTTGCGGATATCGGGCACGTTTTCCTTGAACGTCATGCCCAGGATGCCGACGCGGGTGGTGGCGTTGAGGCGGCCGTTGCGGGCCAGCGTCTGGACCACGCGCGAAGCCACGTGGCTGGCCATGCCGTCATTGATGCGGCGGCCCGACAGGATGACTTCGGGGTGATAGCCGAGTTCCTGCGCCTTGGACGTCAGGTAGTACGGATCGACGCCAATGCAGTGGCCGCCCACCAGGCCCGGCGAGAACTTCAGGAAGTTCCACTTGGTGCCGGCGGCCGCCAGCACTTCCGAGGTGCGGATGCCGACCAGATCGCAGATCTTCGACATTTCGTTCATCAGCGCGATGTTGATGTCGCGCTGCGTGTTTTCCAGCACCTTGGCAGCCTCGGCGACCTTGATGCAGGACGCGCGATGCACGCCCGCATCGATGATCTTCTCGTACACGCCAGCGATGATTTCCAGCGATTCCTCGTCCTGCCCGGACACGATCTTGACGATCTTCTCCAGCGGATGCTCGCGGTCGCCCGGATTGATCCGCTCGGGGCTGTAGCCCAGCTTGAAATCGACGCCGCAGCGCAGGCCGGAGATTTTCTCCAGTTCCGGTCCGCAGATTTCCTCGGTGGCGCCGGGATGGACGGTGGATTCGAAAACGACGATGCAACCGGGACGCAGCACCGGGCCGATCGAACGGCAGGCACGTACCAGCAAGGAGAAATCCGGGTTGTTCTTTTCGTCCACGGGGGTCGGAACGGCCACGACGAAGAAATCGCAGTTTTCCAGTTCCGATACCTGATCGGTGAACTGCATGGGGGAGGCAAGCAACACGTCGCGTTCGATCTCGCCGGTCCAGTCATCACCCTCTTTCAGCCGTGCGATTCTGCGCTTGTCCACATCAAAGCCGATGACATCAAAGCGCTTGGAAAATGCGACGGCTACGGGCAGGCCGACATATCCAAGGCCACACACTGCGATTCTCTTTACCACGGGGGACCTCACTGTTTTCGTCGTGTCGGAGACACTAGAAATTGACACCCGGGGGGCACGAAATCGATGCGGAATCGAATATGTTTGCCCCGGCTCGGGCGGGCGTATTGCTTAAGAATATTTACAGCTCGATACGCGCTTAAACGGGTCAAGCGACGAGCCAACGAATCGTAAGGGGCGCAGACAGCGAATTTCTTTCTAAATATTTTTATCGCTGTTGAAATAAATCAGCTTCGCCGCAACAAACCCAGGGAAATCCCTCAAACAATTACATTCATTACATGAACCGCAACATGAGCCAGTCGCTAGATTGTTAGCAAATATATAAAAGAGTTTTTCTTGGTCTGGTTTAACCAAAGTGAAAAAACATAATGCGGTACCAGCGGTCAGGTATTAATTTCTCGCAGAAATGTCATATTCAAAAACAGCCTGGATACCGTCATTATTTAGAAATAACAAAGACTGACGCTTCTGGGCTCCAACCAGTCCTTAACAGGAAAATTTGTCTCGGACATGCGCAGGCGCCCGGCGTAGACCATTTCGATAGCGCACACCGCACACCTCGGCCTGCTCATGTCTAACCGGAACCTCGAGGCCGGTGGCCCCATCGGCACCGCTCATCCTTATCGCGCCGCCGCTGCCCGGAGACGTGCCACCAAGGCGGTTCGGTCAATAACGTAGTGCAAACGATCCGATTTTTAGAATAAGCGACTGTCTTCGGTCGTTTATGCGGCACAACGCGCATCAATTACAGATATTCTTTGTCGGTCACATTACGTAACCCATCGACATGACCGCGTCTCCGACCTCCAATGGCCCGAAGCACACACCCAAGAAACAACTCACACTAAGCGTTACGGCGGCGCTGCGCGTCGCCGGCCCCAATCGCGACGGCAAACCGCACAAGCTGCGTCAGATCGACGTCATGCGCCGCACCGGGATGTCACGGACCACGCTCAAGCCGCTCCTCGACATGACCGATTCGAGCCAGCGCAACCCGGACCTGGCGACGCTCCAAAAATTGGCCGAGGCGATGGGCGTGCCGCTGGCGTTCCTTCTGATGACGCCCGACGATTGGCGCAGCCTGATCAAGGCAATTGGAACCCTCGCGGACTACCAAGCCGCAGCGCACAGCTTGGTAAGCGACGCTCTGGGCGGCCCGGCGTTTGCGGAAACCGTGCTGAAGCGCTGCAAGGTCCACCCTGAATACCCCCCTTTTGGCGCGACCTATAACGCCCAGGAAAATCAGCGCCTCGACGCCCGTAATGAGTGGCGGCGCAGAACCAGCCTTGTGATGGCCGCGCTGGCCCAGCCGGCGGCACGAGGGGATCACCGCAAGTTTGCCGACTTGACGGCACTGGCTGCAGCGCTGGCCAACGAAATGACGCCGTTCAATCCCAACGGTTCAACCCCAACTAATGACAACTAAGACCTTTCTATGACTACTCTGATCTCCGATCCCGATCTCGCGCAGGTACTGGACAGCGCGGACGTCGACGACCTCGCGGTACTGATCGATCACATCACCGACAAAGGCGAAGGACGCATCTCGCTTTCATCGACAGCTTGCAAGAAACTCGTCGACGCGCAATCGTCAGGACGCGTGGACGATGCTAGCCGAGCCTTGATAGCCGAAGAACTGCAGCGTTTTGGCGGCAACTCGCTATTCAATCTGATGCGCGGCGGCGCAGGAGTTCCCTACAAGGAAGTGCTTTGCGACGTGGCGAGTCACGTCAACGCCCGCTACTCCTCCAAAAGCGATTGCGCGAAGATCGAAATCGCCATCCTGGAAGCGATACTGGAGCAGTCGCTGGACAAGATGAGCGAGCAGGACAAACAGCGTCTGTTCGCCGAATTCGGCAGCACCTATATTCCGGGCTCTGGACCAACAGTAATGGCGGCGCTACAAGTCGCGATCAAAGCTTCCGGCTTCGGCGCATACAAGCTTGCCGCAGTTGTGGCCAACGCCATTGCCAAAGCCATTCTAGGACGAGGCTTGGCCTTTGGAGCCGCGGGCGGACTAATGCGGGGAATTAGCGTGTTCGCCGGGCCGATCGGCTGGGCCATCACCGCGATCTGGACCTTGTTCGATCTTGGCAGCCCCGCCTACCGCGTGACGGTGCCCTGCGTAGTGCAAATCGCCTACATGCGCCAGAAGGCCGCATATCGCAGTTGCCCGGCCTGCTCGGCCATGGTCGATATTGGCAAGAAGTTCTGCGCCGAATGTGGCAGCCCCCTCACTCAACTCCTCCCGGCCCCGGCCCAAGCAACCTGAGACAAGAGCGCACATCATGTTGGTCATCATCACTACACCGTTGCGTATTGTCGCGTCCTACGCGATTGCCATGGCGATCGGCGCCCTGCTGGCGCGCCATGCTTTGGAAAGTCAGAACGCGGTTGACTAGCGACGCCGGCTTCAAGAACGCAGGCACTGATATCGGCAATATCCCCTATCCCGTCTCGTAGAAAAGAATGAACACCAATCCCTTTACCGAAGAAATCGAAGCGCTGGAGCGCAACCATGAGGCTGCCCGAAACGAGTTGGACAGCTGGAAGGCGAAGCTCACCTGGTTCGAAGACGTCAACCTCGACCAAGCCACCGGCGAACTCATGCGTACTCAGCGCATGCAAACCGAAACCCAGGCACGGCTTGGAGCCATGCGCCTAGGTCTTGTCGACCTGGCGGCGACGGTGCAGCGCCTGGAGGAAGAGGCCGGCATGGGGATAGATCCGCGCCACTGGTTTTCGTCGGAGCGTGCGATCGCAAAGAGGCAACTCACAGCGATGCAACAGAAGCTGGTCGACGGGCAAGCGTCGATTTCAAGCATGGAAGCCGTCATCTCGAGCGCCGCCGTAGCCGGTCGAGATATCCAAAGCAGAATCGAAAAGGCGCGGGTCTTCGATCCCTTGCTTGCCCAGTCGGCAATCGCCGCGCTTCAAACCACCATTGAACAGATTGCTCCACAGATGGCCGCTTTGCGTCATCGCAGCGACAAGCTGGACGAGGCCTTGCTGGAGCCACAGCAACGGTTGAGCGAGGAAGAGTGGCAGCGCCCCCAGCTGCAGGGCCGGATCGAGCTCGCTGCGAAATTCGAGGACGAACTCGGCAAGGCCGCAAGCTATGAGCGGAGACAGATACATTCAAGGTGCGACAGCCGGTTGGGGAACGAGAGGCCGGCAGTCGTCATACGGGAAAGCCGCAACGCCCTGCGTCGTGTTGAGGCGAACATTACGAAGCTTCGCGCTCGAATCGCCGAACTCGTCAAAATCGCCAGCCGGGATGTCCGGCACATCATTATCGACGGCAACAACCTGTGCAACGCGGGGGGGATTGGATTCGTCGGCCTGGCGGCGCTTAAAGCCATCGTCCCGATTCTCGCCGAAGCCTACAAGGTGACACTGATTTTCGATTCGGGCATCCGCGGCAAACTGCAGTTGCGCAACAAGGACATAGAGGCAGCCTTTCCGGACGCCGCCCTGGTGCACGTTGTCGCGAGCAGGCGCTCGGCCGACGAACTCATCCTGGACATTGCCGGCGATGACCGCTACACCTTTGTGCTCAGCAACGACCGGTTTGCCGATTTCCCCGAAAAGTCCGCGGTCAAGGAAGCACGCCTATTGCAGCACGAAATTGTCTGCCAAACGGCACGAATCTACGATCTGCGGATCGAGGTTCCCTTCGATCTCCAAGCGGAAGAGAAAGCAACGCCGTGAAAACACGTAGAGCCGAATAAAAAGCTCGACAAAAAAATAGACCGCAATCAGCGGTCTATTTAGAGTCTTCACCGTTGAAGGGAAGGAATAAAGTTCGCCTGATCGACAATTTCTAACCTATTGATTTTAAAGCATTCCCCCAAAAACGTCTCCCCTTAGCACAGTTCGATGCACAGGCTTCGATGCCAACAGCGCGGAAATTTTTTGAATCAAAGTTCGCTTGGCCCCTCAAACGATCTCCCACCCGCCTGCCTCTGGTACCGCCACCACCCGCTAGTCGTCGACCGCTGGCCACATGAGGCGGCACGCCTCTAGCCGTTCGCAGAAACTGCCGCATCCATCGCCGTCGAACCACTGGGCTTTGATGGGGACAGCCAGTCCGGCTACGGAGCACGAATGCATGGAGGCCAAAGGCATCAGATTGCAAATAGCTGTACTCCGGCAGCCAGCCCGTTGGGCGGGAGCGGATGTTAGTCAATCCGGCCTCGATCCAGATCCACGTGTCGGTCGACAATAGCACCACGCACTTAGCGGGGCCATTGCCATTTTGTACATTACGACATCGAGAGGGCGCAGCACGGCCAGCGATGCGTCGCCGATCACTGATCTCCCGAGCCCCGATCGCCTCGCCCGTCGCCTACAACGCTCGTTGCGAGCTAATCACGCTAGGCTCATCGCACAGTCCGACGCGAGTTCGTCGAACGACGCGCTACCCGCGACTCGCAGATCCGTTCGGAGCGCCGTACCCGATGGGATGCCAAGCGCCAGACGCCGATCTGAAACGACGGCCAACACGACGCCGGGACCGTTCCATATCAACCGTCGATACATTGCTGCACGGTTGACTCATCGCACAGTGTCTCCGCGTATACGGAACGGCCAGTATTGCCATTTCAGCGCAACTCGGAGTCCCTCAACATCTTGCAGCGCCGCTGAAACAGTGTCACCGCTCTCTCAGCAGTGTACATAGCAACACTACTGGAACAGCGCCGCGAAAGTGACCAAGCAGTTGTCCGCTGCGGGGTCGATCATCGGCGCAGCAAATTAAAGAGTAACGTGAGTGCTTTGTAGAACGAGACCAATGCGACAACTATGGCGGCGACCCAAAGGGGAAACAAAAGTGGGGTCGCGCGTGCAGGCCATCCATCGATTCCAATCGCAGACAGCGTTAGTGACCACACACACAGCACAAGATTTGCAAGTAGGGCCACACGAAAGAATGATAGGACTTGGCTCCAAACGTCTTTGTTGGCCGTTACCCACTCCATCCTCCTAGTCGTGACTGTGAGCATGATCGCCTGGGCCGTACCTAGGAAACCGGTCAAAATGGACGAGATGCTAATAGTGGCGGTCAACTGGCCATCTAGCCGGCTCGAGGAAAAGGTCATGTCGGAATGCCACGCAGCTAGGCCTGCGGCCAACCCAAATAGGAATGGCCATGCACACTCCAACCACTGAGCAAAGGAGCGCTTCTCCACAATCCTTATCCAAGCTCTTGAAGGGCTCGTTCTAGCAACCGGAACATGCTCTGAATCTCATAGCGCTTCCCCGCTGTTCGAATCACTTGCGACTCACTATACGTCTTCGACTTCGTTGCGGCGAGAAGATCAATGTGATGAAGACGATCAAATTCGTCATGTCGCGCCTCTAGAAGCAAGCTATCCCCAGGGTTTCGGCGCCGACGTAGACGGTTCGAGATCGCTCCAACCAGCCCACCACTGAGCGCTTGATCTTTGCTCCGAAGCTCAACTGAAAACTTCAGTTCCATTCGCTTAGCGTTGGATTCGACACACGAGTTGATCATTTGCGAAATCCGAGTTCCCTCGAACCTGGCGATGTCCGCATCCGAAATGTTGTCAACTACGACGTGCATCTTGGCCACTTCGCGCTTCTGACGATACTCGTCCAAGATGCTTCTATTTACAACGGGCGAGAATCGATATCCTTGGGCGCCCACACCAGTACATTGCGAGAGATAATCGGCAATTTTTGATGACCGAACCCCAGCATGACTGTACTGAAGGACTAACCTTGACGTCGCAGGGACGAACAAGGCGTACGTCTCCTCTACAAGCAGAGTTCCTTGTGGCAAATTTAAGTCGACGGCGGGAGCGTCAGTGCTGCCACTCGCCGGCCAATGCTCCTCCCGGAATCTAGAAAACGCAAGGCGCCAATGTGTGAGGGCGCCGTTCGCTAAGACCGGGATGATGTGCTCTAGCTGCACCGTAACTGCCCCACACACCCTATGTCGCTGTCCAAACGGCATACCGTGTTGTGCTCGAAGGATTGTGTCCAAATCTGGTGTCCCATCCACCGCCGCCACATCATAAAGATCGACTGTTATTTGCCTCATTGTCTCTGCCGTCGTCACTTACATATTCTGTTCACTACGCTTTGTATCATTATTTCAATGAGTCTTGCGAAGTGCGTCCTGTAGGCGACGAGGCGGGCCATCGGCAAGAGGAAGCATCATCGACGTTGCAAGCGCTTGTAGAGATAGCGGCTGCACGCGCTTGTGGACCTCCCGAGCGCCATACCTCCAGGAGCATTTTTGCCCGGCGCGATAGCGGTCGACGGCAGACGTAAGCTGGGCGGAAGACGATCTTGGAAACTTAAGGGAGTGCCAACAACACGCCGAAAGCGATTGAGGCTAATCGTGCCAAAATGAGGGCATGGCCACCCTACGCACGCGCACCACGCGCAAACCAAACGGTACAAAGGTCGTCACCTTTGTAATCGATACGAATCGTCCAAGCCTCAAGACGTTGACCGGAGGCGAGCACGCTCACGTGGTCAGCGAGCGAAACGCGAAGTCTGCGACGCGAGAGGGGAAGTCAAAGCCAAACGCCGGTACTTATGTCGCACTTCGGATCAACAATCAGCCGAATACCTACTTAGTCGGTTCGCGAGAGAGGGCCATCGAGATCGCCAAGCGCGCCGGAATCCTTGACGATACTGGTAAATTGACCCCGTTTTTTCAAGGTGTTCATTGATGTCGCGTAGTGATGCGTGCCGCGCGAGCGGCTCTCATAAATAGCCATTGACGACCATTAGCCGAGGTGGCCTTTAGGGACATACTGGCGTTACCACCGACTCCCGGGGAACACACTCAACGGCTACATCGGAGCCAGGCTATCGTTCTCTTCGCTTGGGTTCGCCAGAGGCACTGATTCGCTAGAAGTCCTTCACCTTCCGGATGGAAGACCGAAAGCGCAACGCGTTTCACTTTTTACGTCACCCAGCATCGCACGCGTCGAATCAGAGTTGGTCAATGGACCTTGTGGCCGACGGTGGGGCCTATGGTCGCCGATTCCGACGCTTGACCATAGTCGATGACTATGCGCGCAAATGCTTGGCAATCGAGGGCAATAAACCGTTGCCGGACCTGCATATGGCCACGGTACAGCAACAACGGCTGGCGGAAACTCGCCGCCGCATTCGCTTTTTTCGACCCGCGAGCAAGAAGCATCAATGTTATTATGACCCATACTGAGTACGCACCGAAACGCAACTTGCAGACGAATCGAAGGAGCACGTCATGAGCATTGCCTTTATCAGTGCCGTCATCGTCATCGCTACACTCGCCTCGTTAATTGGCTATGTCAACGTGAAAGAGCGCCTGATTGAAGCCGGAGAGTTGGAGCGTTAGATGCCCCAGCCGCTCTGATAGGAATGAGCATAGCGCTCGTGGTTTGTCGCAAAGCCCCGCTTTTTTCGATGCGGGGCTTTCTCTTTTCCGGTGGCCGCATTATGGCTATAGCTGCTGGTCCATTTGATCGGTAATGCGATGACAACTCTGGTCGCTCGGACCTCACGCTCAGACAGCATCCGAATTGCCCCACGCGAGCACTTTTCCCAGCGAACCAACAACGCGCGGCCGTTTTTTGGCCTCGACGATATACAAAAGCATGGCCATCCGAATGGCTGCGGCTCACAACATTCGCTTCCAAAAGCCGAAAGCGATCACTCGAACAGTTGTGTACCTCAGAAGCACAAGATCTGAGGCATAGGTTACGCGACCTCGCAACCACAGGGAGTTTCGACGATGGCGAGCACGTGTTTCAGTCGAGAAGCTTCGCGGAGCCTATGCCGATCCAGAGGTGGGGGCGGGAGAGATCGCCAATGACAACCAAACGTTGCGCCCATTGTGGCGGGCTATTCCAGGCTCGACCTCAAGTTCCCGATCAAACGTACTGTTCCGCCAAGGCATGCCAACGAGCCCGAAAGCACAGATGGCAGCAAGAGAAGCTTCGAAACGATGCCGCCTATAGGGCCAATCAGCGCGACGCCCAACGCGCATGGCTGGAGCGCCATCCAGATTACTGGAGAGACTATCGCGACTCCCATCCTGCTTATGCCGAACGTAACCGAGACCGCCAACGACTGAAGCAATCCGATCAATCGACGTCGAAGGTTGCAAAGATGGACTCGTCGACGCCTCCCTCTGGCATTTATCAACTCCGGATCCTTACCTCGCATTTCCTATCAGACAGTGTCTTTTGGATCGTTGAACTCGTTCCTGCTGGTGAGCAACGCTCTCGCAAAAAAGACGCTTGCAAATAGATGACTTGATCGACAGGCAGCTAACGACTCTTTACCGTCGTGATGACGAGAGAGCTAAGGGCCTGACAGACCATCAGCAGTAGAAGTTCAACGAGTTCCTTCAGACCGTTGTGACTTGTCGGCTTCAGGATCTCTTCTCTCGAATCCTGATTAAAGCCTCCAATCGCTTCAAATGCCGAATCACATGCAAGCGGCAACGCCCGACATCAGTACCCCACAACCGCCGGCCAACGTGCGGGCGGCCGAGTACGTCCGCATGTCGACCGATCACCAAAAGTACTCGACCGAGAACCAGTCAGAGAAAATTCGAGAGTATGCAAAGCAGCATCGCATGGAGATCATACGAACCTATGCGGATGAAGGAAAAAGTGGCCTTCGCATGGACGGCCGACAAGCGCTCCAACAGCTTATCAACGACGTTGAATCACGCAATGCCGACTTCCAAATCATCCTCGTTTACGACGTAAGCAGATGGGGAAGATTCCAGGATGCTGATGAAAGCGCCTACTACGAATACGTTTGCCGGCGCGCGGGCATCCAGGTTGAATACTGTGCGGAGCAATTCGAAAACGACGGCTCGCCTGTATCCACCATCGTCAAGGGCGTGAAGCGCGCGATGGCCGGAGAATACAGTCGGGAGCTATCTTCCAAAGTCTTCGCGGGTCAATGCCGCCTCATCGAGCTAGGTTACCGGCAGGGAGGGCCAGCAGGATTCGGTTTGAGGCGCATGTTGATTGACCAAGTGGGTTCAGTGAAAGGAGAGTTAGCTCGCGGCGAACACAAGAGCCTCCAGACTGATAGGGTCATACTCATGCCCGCCCCCCCCACAACGGTTGCGACCGTGAATCAAATCTACGACTGGTTTGTCAATGACGGGGTCTCTGAATTGGAAATCGCAACTCGTCTCAACGAGCGAGGGATTCCAACTGATTTAGGACGCAACTGGACAAGGGCAACAGTGCGCCAGGTCCTCAGCAACGAGAAGTACATAGGCAACAACGTCTATAACAGGGTCTCATTCAAGTTGAGAAAAATTCGGGTCTCCAACGAGCCCGACATGTGGATCCGCAAGAATAGGGCGTTCGAGCCCATCGTTCCCAGCGAACTCTTCTATACGGCCCAAGGAATTCTTCGTGCACGAGCGCATCGGTACAGTAACGAAGAACTGCTCGAAAAGCTGAGCCGGCTCTACCAACGGTGGGGATATCTCTCCGGCCTGATCATTGACGAGACTGATGGAATGCCGTCCTCCGCTGCTTACGCGCATCGCTTTGGCAGCCTACTTCGTGCGTACAAGGCCGTTGGCTTCACTCCCGATCGAAACTATGAGTACCTCGAAGTGAATCAGTTCTTGAGGCGATTCCATCCGGACATTGTCAGCCACACTGAAAGCATGATCGGCGCCTTGGGCGGAGTCGTCCGACGAGATTCCGCGACGGATATGCTAGATGTGAACGGTGAGTTCACTGTCTCTCTAGTGCTGGCCCGTTGTCAAACGCTTGGGACGGGCCATAGGCGCTGGAAGGTTCGGTTCGACACGAGTCTCGCCCCAGACATTACGGTGGCCGTACGCCTCAATGACACAAATCAGCATACGCAGGATTATTACCTATTACCTCGCTTAGATTTCTGCTGGCCAACACTCAACCTCGCCGACCACAACCGAATCGAATTTGAGAGCTATCGATTTGACGATCTCGACTACCTCTACCGCATGGCAGAGCGTAGCCGCCTACGGAGGGCCGCATGATAAAAGCGCACCCCTTGCCCGACCTGCGGATGATTCCGGTAGAACTCATCGATGTCCTCAACCCACGGGAACGCGACGGTCGCGTCTTTCAAGAGATTGTGACAAACATTCGAAACATCGGCCTAAAAAAGCCCATTACCATCACGCCGCGCATTGGAGCTGATGGCACTCCGCGCTACCTATTGATTTGTGGCGAAGGTCGTTTGAAAGCGTTTCGAACTTTAGGAGAGCACACGATCCCCTCGCTGGTGGTCGACGTAAACGACGAAGATGCTTTCATCATGAGCCTGACTGAGAACATCGCTCGCCGCAAGTACCATCCACTTGAACTATTGAAAGGGATAGAACGCTTGCAAGATCAGGGCTACGACAAGCGCGCTATCGCCGAGAAGACAGGACTCGGGGTCGATTACATCAAAGGAGTTCTTTATCTCTTAAAAAACGGTGAAGAACGGCTATTGGCAGCTGTAGAAACCGGCCGCATTCCACTCAATGCGGCCATCACGATTGCCGGCGCGGGCAATGACGACAAGGCGATTCAAGCAGCCTTACAAGATGCGTACGAGTCCGGCCAGCTGCGCGGCAATCAACTGATTCAGGCCCGACGCGTCATTGATCGACGTCGTACCTTCGGCCGCGCTATCTCACATGGGCGCTCTCAGTCCAAAAGCACAGTGACGTCCTCAAGTATCGTCCGCAACTATCAGCGCGAAGTGGAACGTCAAAAGCTAATGATAAGGAAAGCAGAATTCTCTCAGCAACGATTGCTTTTCATTGTCGAAGCTCTTCGCGAACTTCTGGTCGATGAGAACTTTATAAATCTTCTTCGAGCTGAGAATCTAGATACGCTACCCAAATACCTTGCAGAGCGGGTCTGGCCCGGAGGGCATACGGCATGAGTAGCCTTGGTTTCGTCCCAGAGCCCATAGAACTTCCCTTAGAGAGAATTCTGCCATCACACAAGGTTTCGGAAGGAATTCTCGAAACGCGAAAATTTAGGCAGATTGTCTCCTCAATCGAAGAGATCGGACTGATCGAACCACTTACGGTTGGCCGGGCAGTACCCCCGGGTGATATGCACATCCTCCTGGACGGGCACATCCGAGTTCTTGCACTCCGGCACCTCGGCTTCACGACTGCCCCATGTCTTGTTGCGACAGACGAAGAGACCTACACGTACAACAACCGAGTTAATCGCATATCGTCCGTTCAAGAGCATGTGATGATCCGACGAGCTGTTGATCGCGGTGTCCCTAAGGAGCGGCTAGCAAAGGCACTGAGCGTCGACATCACGTCAATCGTCAAGAAAATGAACCTGCTTGATGGCGTCTGTAAAGAGGTTGCGGAACTCCTCAAGGATCAACACTTCTCTGCCAACCTTAGCGCCGTTCTACGTAAGATGAAGCCAACACGCCAGATCGAATGCGTGGAACTGATGCTAGCGGCGAACAACATGACTGTCGCCTATGCCCAAGCGCTACTCGCCGCCACTCCGAAAGAGATGCTTGTCGCAGAGGCAAAGCCCAAGAAGATTACAGGCCTTACACCAGAGCAAGCCGACAGGATGGAGCGAGAAATGAGCAACGTGTTCGGCCAGTTCAAGTTGTTCGAACAATCGTATGGGCAAGACATCCTTAACTTAGTTCTCGCCAAAGGATTTTTAACGAAACTACTTGGCAACGACGCAATTCGCCGCTACTTGGGCAAACATCAGCAAGGCATGCTGACCGAGTTCGAACGAATCGTTCAAACCGTCTCGCTGGAAGAAAAGTGACCGCCCAGTGGGATTGGTCTACGACTTTTTCGTCAGTGCCTTCAAATTGCGAAAGGCTCTTTTTAAAGCTGCGTTTGGCTCTGGGGGATGAAGCAATGCCGCAGCGAGCGTTTCCGCATCATGACGTGTGAGCGCTATCGGTTCACCTTGTGGCATGCGCCTCGCCCGTTTCGGTTTCGGGCTACCATTTTTTTTCATCGCATTGCTCCAATGTTGCACTGTAGTTATGCAAGCTCACACGGGGCATCTCTTCGGAGATGCAGCCACTGGAATCGCAGATTGGGCGTCCAGACCGAGACCTCGCGGGTTAGCTCCTTGGACTCACCCACGGCATTTCTTCTTCCAGAGGGACTGCGCTCTGGCCACCCATAGCAATACTTGGTCCGGCTAAGTTCCACCCCTCAACCGAGATGCACTGTCGATCAGAGCATGGACTGTCCGTGGAGGGGCCTTTGGCCGCAGCACCCGCTTTGGTGAAGATTGAAGGTCTACCTCAGGCGAAGCACATTGTTCGCCTATCGGCACAGCCGATGCTAAGGCGCGGGTCGCCGCAATCCGCGCGGTGTATCTCATTCTGGCATCCTCTACGCCTTGGGCTTGCTCGCCAGCCATCTCAACTGGGCTTTCGTAGTCAATTTGCCGCTTGCTTTTTTCGTACTTGTTGAGGGCCATCTCCACTTGCTCTCGAGGGATGCTGTATCCCGATGAGCGGTATGAAGCAATGATGTGAGGCCACGCTACCTGCCGTTTACGCTGCCCCCAAGCAATTCTAAAGGCGCCCTGCAGCAACAGCACAACGAATCTCTTAAGGCCTGCCGTCATGTCAAATATCGGCGTTGCTTTTAGGGCAAGGTCATCCTCCAGATAGCTGCCTAGCACGCGAGAGCATTCCATCAGGTAACCCGTCCAGTCTTCCGATTCAGGCGGATCTGGACGGAGCTGTAGCGGATTCGCCGAGAGACGCTGTGCGATCTGCGCATGCGTTTTACTCAACGCCCGCCAAAGGCTGTGATTTGCAACGTAGACGAAAGGGACTCCGAGCCGTCCTAGGTCGAGTAACGTCTTCGTGATGCGGGTCGTGCGATCGCTTCCGGCCATAAATTGCATCTCATCGACTAAGATATGAGACAGTCCGTTTCGATAGGCGATCGCCGTTGCCGCTTTGATCACAACAGCATGTCCAGCCTTACGCATATCGGCCTCGTCCTGCCCCAGGAAGGGAACCAATGACTGAATCACGCTTTCGTGCGGGTTGGCGGTGACGAGCCAGGCTCCTTGCAGCGGTATGTTTTTATGGTGGTCCACGTCGATCGTGCAATCGTCTGGCATGAGGCGAAGAAAGGCCTTGGCTAGCTGAGACTTCCCGACTCCGGCCGGACCTAGCAAGCAGACTGCCGGACTTGAAGAGACCGTCTCGTAGACCGGCGAGTACAGGCGTCCGGCGTACTTTTCGCGGTCCGGATAGGCAAGCTTGGCATGTCCCATTGATCGTTCAAGTAGGTACTGCAGGATCCATAGCTCCTGCGCAGACGGTCGGTAAATTCGGCTCAGCGCCATACCTACCTCCACTTCGACCACACCGCCCGGTTCCCTTTCCAACCCGCCAATCACATCGGGCCGTACCTCCACTCTAGCCCTTATGTTGTCCGGGGAGTTTAGGCCCCTAAATCGCCTTTGCCACGGGTTGTCAACGATGCCCACGATTCTTCCCTTCAAGTATCGCTTTCATTTGCCTTGATTCCGCACGTGACGCTCGCTCGCCTACCTTACGTCGGCCGGTCTTGATCATGCCATCCGACCAACGCTTACCAGTTTGCCGTTCGTATTCGGTGTGCTGCTCTGCTATGACGGCGGATGCATTCATCTTCTGAATCCGTCGTCCCTCGTCCTTCAATCGTTTGAACTCGAAGAGATCAACCTGCGAGAGATAAAGCTGACCGGGATCATCTTGAATGGGTAGGGTTGCATCGACCTCGACCAATCCGCTCGGAGTCTCGACCCACATGTGACGAATGCAAAACGGCAGCACGTAACCCAGAAGGTCGGTTGAGCCAGTCTTCCGACCAAGAACATCACTCAGTTGGAGAGCCGGCGAGTCATAGCGCAACTCGTTGTAGCTCAACCCGTCACGATTCACTTTCACCTTCACTTTCTGCAAATACGCCCTTACCGCATCTTCGAAGCGAACTTGCTTTGCGTCGGTCCGTGCGCGCCCGATGAGGAACCTAGCCATTGCTCTTGGTGTCAGTCGAACTTGCTCTCGAATCATTTCAGGCGTGATTCTGTCCTCGGCAGAGGAGGCTTCGTTGTCGGCGATTGCTCTGCGAATTTCCCGCACGGCGATTTGCACCGGATCCAGTTCGCCCTGAACGATTTGGTTCGACTCCTCGGACGGCAGAGACCGAGGATGCGACGATTCCACCGTTGCCTTTGATTGGCCTGCACCTGATGGAGTAAGTTCGCTGAACGCCCATGAGATATGTTCACCCTGCTCTTTGCTAAGTGGTTCCAGACTGAAAACAGCTGCGCCAGGTCCCCGATCAACGATGATCCCGCCGGGAAGTCCGCAGCCGGGCCACACTTCGTCGTCAATCTCAATCCCGAATAGGCTGCAGAATTTCCTCTTGCCAATCGCCATGCTGAATAGCATCGCGTTGTAGGCTAATCCTCTTTCGGCGCCGTAAGAAAACCCAATGCCGCAAACATAGCCAGTCGTCCCGCATACCCCCCTCACCACACAAACACGATCGAGCACCTTTTGGCCAAAATAGGATTGAGGTCGGTCGGCGCATTGATAGGCGTCAGCTTCGACAACCTCCATGAAATTTCGTAACTGTTGGGAAAACTTGCCCTTCGATGGCTGGTGGGCTCTGCGCGCACGATTGTTGCCATAGCGTTGTATGTCAAGCGCCTCCGTTCCGAAAACTTTCTTTACCCAACGGGTGTATTGATCCAGAGAGGGGAAAGGGATGCCTGGCTTCGGGACTAAGATCTTGCTACCTTTGGAGCGCTCGACCACCGTACATTCAAAATATCGCGTAGCGGCTTCCCTGTATATCTTCGCTAGTGGCTTCCCTGGAGACCGTAGTGCCTGGTAGGAGTATGCAATCCTTGCCCTCGTTTCTTTGTCAATCCTAATCCTGTCGTGAAGACCCGCAGTCAAGGATCGACGCCCGTAGGGGATGTCTCCGGATCTACTCAGCCTATCCCAGCGTCCATTTTGTTGGTAATTCGGGAACAATGCGTAAACAGTCTGACCGAAGCACAGGTAGGCCAGGAACCAAAAGCGTATACGGCGCTGCGTCTGGCCGATCTCGACGGCATGCGCGTTAAGGACCTGGTGCGGCGACGCTGCGGAAAAAATCTTGACCAACATTTCTGGGCGCAGCAGAGGCTGGATATGCAGTAACCTTTTTTGCGCACGCTCCAGGTTGCTGCGCTTTTTCTCTAATCTATCCTTATCAATCTGAAGTAAGTTCAATCCCTCGCTGCCCCAAAGTCCCGGCGGTAATGTATGCCCATCTTTCTTTACCGAGATTTTTCCATTTAGGAGACCTCGTTCAAATTCGCCCCTAGGCAACGAGACCAGCTCTCCGCACCATTCCCTCCCTTGCTTTCGGAAGAATGCGAGCCAGACCCGATCATCTAGGGTAGAACTTCGCAGGAAGTGATACGACACCGTGGAGACTAAGCCTGCGAAGCCTTCCGGGATCAGCAGTTCTGAACCGATTTGCATGGCTCACCTCTCGAACCAAGATGCATACATATCCAACACATCCATACGCTCGGGATGGATGGGCTTGTCAACCATGATCGGACGGTACAAATCAACACGAAGCTCTCGCCGCCAGATGGCCTGATACAGCACCGTCAGCACCTCCTCCTGCGAGCAGGAAAAGGCGCTCACCATCTTAGGGATATGGTGCAAGATTGCCTCACGAGACAGCACGCACAGCTTGAAGCGGTCGACCAGCTCAGCTCGTACCTCTGACGATAAATCAACCGGCAAGTGATCAGCTCGAATGAGCATGGCCAAGTTGAACTTCACCGTTTCATTCAGCAGGTCCTCACTGACGCGAACGGTCTTGATACCCGCGCACGCGAAATACATCTCCTCCAGACGATGCCGGTCCTCCGCACGAGCTGCGTGCACCTCGGCCCTATCCGGTTTTCGACACGTTTGAAAGGACGTGCGCTTGAAGTCTTCACTCGTCTTCTTGACGGTCCAGTTCACGCAGTAAGGGCCTTCTTGATCTCTGAGGAACAGCAGGAGATCACCAATGTAGGGGAATGGAACCCGCTCGAAAGTCGAGCCTCCATCCGTACTTGGCACGGTCATGAGAACCACCGGATGGCGCATCAGCAGTCCCAATCGCTCGGCGATCAAGACAGTTCCATCAATGCACGGAAGTGAAAGTCCATTACCTTCAGGGTGACCAGCCAACGGATGCTCGGTCGGGACTGTCGATAAAGCGTGCTGCTCGTGTAGATCGAACAATCTTGGCTGATACAGCGCCAGGATCGTCGCATGGAATTCTGCGCGAGACATGCAGTGGATTGCACGCCCCAATGCAGTAGCCCGAACCATGGAGGGACGGCTTCGTGTGGGCGCCTCGTCCCTAGTTGCCCGCATCGACGGCATATAGCCAGGCCCCCATCCGGGAGGATCCTGACGTGAATTGATGATGGCTAGCCGCTGTGCGCTAACCAGGGCGTTTCGACTCATATAGTTTCTCCATATCTCTGACGATGAAGTCATAATCAATGGAGAAAATGCACATATTCGTAGGGACGAATGTACCCGGAGCCACACTTGACAAAGTGCAGCCCATCGATCAAGATGGGCCTACGTTCCACACGTACGCACATCTTTTCAGGCCAGTTGCTCTTGCAGGAGCAACTGGCCTTTGTGCAAGTTCTCCGATTTCTCTATTTCTTACGTGATTAATTCCTCCGGCGATTGGTTGGTTTTTCTTGCACGGAGCAATAGGTGCCCCTCCCGCGCTTGATACGGGCGCGCGGCAAAAAATACCTCTGATAGGCTCAATGCGTCGCGCCCCCAATCCCCAAAACGCTAGGGATGGACCCGGACTCTCCGAGCGGACTAGAGTCGGAAGGAGTTGTGACGCGCACCAGCGTAGCCACTAGACATGGCGCCGGCGTAAGTATCGTTGAAATTCTGCCACAAATATTCCACAGCGCGGCGGACGGAAACTTTCAACAATTTATTATTTTCTAAATAGGGTTTTCCTCATTGCGCGTTTTTCGTTTATTATTATGCAATCCGACTTTCAAATGGGACATGGGTTAAAATAATATCAAGCGCCTGGGTTAAAATAAAATATTTCACTACGCAGTGCTAGCAAAGCAAGCCGCATATAAAATCGCCATGATTGACCACCGGGCGAGTCATGGACGATTTATGGCCATTGCCAATTTCTGACTGGATCGAGGACGAAACTCTATTCAGTCTATGCAGCCGGATTCACGTTTTGACTGGGAACGTGTTTTCGCATGCAACATCTCAAGTCCTGTTTGGCCATCCGAAGCGCGGTACCCAACATGACTTCCCAACTCACCTCAGCTACTTTGAGCAGGTGACACGGGGGCAGTTGGGCAACGCCTTTGAGCTAGTCGGCCGGACCCTGCTTCCATACTTTCTTTCTTGGAAGCCTCCCTCCATTGCGGAACGGGCAATTAGCCAAACCTATAGCGGCGGTGTCGGCGCAATGAAGTTTCGCCTGGGAATAACGTCGAGCCGCTTCCGTGCGCACTTCCCCCTGAAGGCTTGTGACGAGTGTATGGCACAAGATCTCAGCACTTTCGGTGTCGCATGTTGGCATCTACAACATCAGTACCCTGGCGTATGGATGTGCGTAACGCACTCGCGCCCACTGCGTGAATCGCAAGTCAAATCCACTGGCGTAGGGCGATTCCTTTGGGTCCTTCCAACAGACCAAGTGCTGGGTCCGACCCCGCGCCCGCCTGAAGCAACATCGCGCTCGTTACTGGCTTTAGCCAAGCTGACCAATGACGCGATCACAGCCATGCCTTCCGGAGGATTGCAGCCCGAAGTCTTGACGCGTGCCTATTCCACGGCCACCACCGGCGGAGATTCGATCGTGCGTTCTCACCTCATGCGGGAGTTGGGCGCCGAATATGCCCACTGCGTCGCACCTTTGCGAGCGATTCCGGAGCTTGAGCCGCTTGCCCGAGACGCAAAACAAGGCATCTCTCAGATCCAACCTGTCCTGAGCGGTCAGCGTTGGATCACGCATCCGTTGCGCCACTTCGCACTAATTCTTTGGCTTTTCTCCGACTGGAAGACGTTCAACGCAGCCTACTCTTTAGCGTGCGATTTTCCGATTGAGAGCGATCAGCCTATCCAGGGAGCAACTTCCGCAACGATCATTGACAGACGCCAAGCAGAGTTGGCCGCAGCACTTTCTCGCGGCGCGTCGGTTACATCAGCCGCCAAGATGGTGGGCGTCACAGTCAATACTGCCATCGCATGGGCTACCAAGGCGGCGATTACAACACCCCGACGGCCCAAACGAACACAAGAACACACACGAAAGCTGATCATCCAAGCCCTGAAGAATGGTGAAAGCAAGTGCAAGATTGCCTCTCGTCATGAAGTCACAGTGCAGACCGTCACTCGCATCCTTCTAAGCGAGATCGGGCTACAGGAGCAGTGGCATGAGGTCGTAATGCGAAAGCGTCAACTCGCTGCCCGTCAAGAATGGACTACAGCAATGCAGCAGAATGGCGATGCGTCACGGAAAATGTTGCGTGCGATCGCGCCCAGAGCCTTTGCATGGTTATACAGAAATGACCGCGACTGGCTCATAGATCAACAACTCCTAGCCCGCCCTTCGGCACCACGCAAAGGCCAAATCGTAGACTGGGATAGTCGCGACAAAGCCCTTGCGTGCTGCATCGAACGAACAGCGCTTGAGCTGTACCACAGCGATCCTCTCAGGCGGATCACGCTTCAACAGCTCTATCAAGCGATACCGGAGCTAAAGCGCCGTTTGGGTCAACTCAGATACCTGCCCCTTACCCGATCCAGAATCGATCGTGTGACTGCCAGGGCCCGTCTCGAAAATCGGGACCCACCCCTTCTCTAGCTGCCACATCGAAAAGTGCAGTTTGCTTGCTCCAAATTATGCATTTATGCATAATTAAATCATGGAACACACCAATCTTCGAACCCAAGCCCAGAGTCTCTCAGCGCGCTTCCGAGAAGCAGGCATCACGCAGCTCAAGCTATCCATAGCACTGAAAGTGCCCCAAAGCCAAATAAGCCGAGCACTATCTGGAAATCTCGTAAAGCCCAATCTTGTTTTTTTAGAGCTATGCAATTATGCAATCCTAAACTTGGACAGACGCAGCAAATTCATGGCCATCGAAGACACAGACCTTCGCGCAGCGATTGAGGAGGTGTGGGACGGAACGGTCGCCCACGCAAACGCCTTAGCCGCGGTGATACGGAGCCTGTCTTTGCTCAAAGCTGGCGAAACAAAGAAGGAGCGGAAGCGATGATCGCTGTGATACCTATGCCCGGTGAGTTCTTTGCTGGTCACTATGCGCGGTTCGCGCGCCTCAACCGACCATTGACTAACGGTAAGTGCCTGCCTCGCGCAATGCCGCGAGCCCACCCCGGGAAGAAGGTGGCGTTCCTTAATGATCATCTGCAAGTCGTCGCAGAGCATTCGCAGATGTCTCCGGAAACCTATTGGCGTCAACATACCCTGCATCCACTGGTCGAGCTATGCCGTGTAAAGACAGTCGGCGGAGAAGATCAATGGGAGCAAGGTGCCACAGCCCGTTTTCCGAGCCGAGAATGCTGCGCTTCCTCCGCTCCTAGGCTCTGCCCGAAGTGCATAAGCGAGGACCTTGAGGCCTATGGATTTTCATACTGGCGGAGGTTTCATCAGATCTGCGGCGTGGACATGTGCCTTGAGCACGAAAATCCATTGCGGACGAGTCGCGTCACGAACGACTTCACACTCCAACCAGCAGATCATCTGCCCACCTCGGAGGCCATAGAGTCAGCATTGATCCAGGCGACAGAGCATGAGGTGATCAGAAGATACCACTTCATTGCACAAGCCATCCTAGGAATGGCTATCGAGGGTTCCCCCTCATCTATGAGTCGAGGCGTGCGCGACCGTCTGCGGAATATTCGGCAAGACTGTAGTTCTTCGCCCTCCTTGCTCGACCTAATCACACACCTAGTGCCGTCGATATGGGCTGAGCGGTATTTTCCGCACCTTATGGGTGCGGAGGCAGTTCGACACCTCCGCTGCTCGTTCGACGCACTAATGCGCGGCAGGGCACCGGGGAAGCTCGTAGCGCTCATTTTGGCCGCCACGACCCGAGCTGACGAATCGAGCTTCCCCGGCCTTACGTTGGCGTAGTAAGCAACGAGACGCGCCCACCCAATCGAACGACAATCGTTATCAGAAGCGCATTCGCAAAGCGAGGGTCCAAGTTATAGCCCTCTTCGCTGCTTGTGGACGTCAGCGCAAGCCCCACTAGCTCTAAGCTGGGAAGATTACACCAACGAACACTTGCCTTAATTTGCAGTATGAATAAAGCCCGTTGCTGGAGCTGTGATTATAAGTCCGCCAAATATCGAAGGAGTTGCTGAAACGAGGCCTACATGCCAATTATTTTCAGCAATTTTCTCTTGGCAACGTTGGGGATTTTTCGTTCTAGAAATGGCTTTAGAAGAATATTATTGATGTTATCTATAATTTCTTGATTTGGCGCAGGAGCGTGCATTGCAATGAAATCGCGAAATTCAAGAGTTGCAATCTCTATCTCCAAGCCGTGAATTTTAGTCCGATTTTTAATAGGACCTTTAATTGAGTGAGCCACAAAGACTATGCTTACTTTCCATTGATCCAGATCTGCTATTGCGCTGAGTTCTTCTATTCTCCTTGGAATAGATTTCTCAAGTGTCGCCAAATGTTGGTTGACATAGATTTCCGAAAGCATGCCCCCGTGAGACTCGTACGCAATGATCTCTTTGCTATCAGGATCTAAAAAATCGCAGTCTCCAAGTTTCGATCTGCTAATATTCGTGGCGTTAACCGCATCACCAATACCTCGACTTCGCCAGTCTTTATGGCGAGTAAGAGAAATGGCATCCACAATGCGCTGCTCTATAATTCCAAGTGTTTCCGTATTGCCTCGTTTTACCGCTTCCAGTAATTGCTCGCAATGGAGATTCGTTAGTGAGATTGGGAACGGAATCGGGTCGGCAGATGCGATTCGGATAATGCGGCAAAGCCACAGCCTTATCCACCATGCCAATTCTCTCCGAGATGAAAAGCTCATGGATTGAAGCCCATTGAGCAGCTCAAAGAGGGCCATAGCTCCAGGGCGCTCCCGATTCTTTTTGCTTCTAACCCAGCTAAAATCTACGGCGTCTACGGACTTGGCATTATTCAAGAATGGATTGCCTGCCCCCGCTATATTTGCTGGATATAGAGTCAGCAAATGTAAGCATGCCTCGCCCCTCGGGGAGAACTCGTATACGTCCGTAAGTGCATGATCGAAGTATTCGGCAATCGAACACTGATAATGCAGCATTTGCAAGTATGGGGTAAAAGGCGAGATTATTTGCCGATCATGCTCAAAAGGCATTAGAGCTTTTAAGGAGCGAAGGAGGTCTCCCGGAAATCCAAGAGCAACTCCCACCTCTGCAATTATTTCCGCCGCGCCCAGGAGGTCTGCATCCGCAAATTCTATGGCTTCTCGAGACGTGTCTCTTTGATAGAGAGATTGAATATGTTGGCGAGATAGACCCGGAGATAGACCCATCTCGCTCAACAGCTCGCCCACCGATTGGCGGTTGAATTTCACACGTAAATCGCGCTTCCCTAAAATATTCGCAATTTGTGCAGCCGTTAGTTTCTCGGAGTCTGCCAGATATCCCATAAGATATGCATGGCTAAGAAAGGCGATTGCCTCCTCATGCGTCATGAAATGACGCGAGACCAAACTTGAGTGGATATTAAAGTACTCTCGCGCCAGAAGAGCACTTTGCGTCCTGGTAGCGACAGGCGCTTGCTCGGCAGTGACCTCAATCAAGCGTCTAACGACTTTTTGAAAATCAGGTTGTGGGTTTCCTAAAGTTCGCCAGTTTTCCAGGTTGACAGAAACCCAATTAAGGTAATCTTCTGGGGAAACGCCCAAAGCAGCGAGCGAACTCTTTAGTGCTCGGCCACATGCCCCCTCCGTGCCAGTCCGCATAGGCAATAGCAGCATCCGCAGCGGCTGCCGGATATTGGCTACAGTCATTTTGCTCCTTGTCGCCGAATGTCAACAAGCAGCTCCGCGGGTGCTATACCTAGGCCAATGGCTAAGGAAACGATAGAGTCTAGACTGACATTCCGCCTACCCCGTTCGCAACTGCTTACGTAGGTGCGATCAAGCCCAGACCTATGCGCGAGTTCCTCCTGAGAGAGACCTGCATTCGTCCGAAGCTCGCGCAGCCTGAGGCCAAAAGCCACTCGATTGTCGAGCGATTGTGCTGGATTCACCATGACGAGGATCATCATGGCGCTGCAGACTATCGGTCCACGGACTATGAGTCACATACCTGGGTTACATGGCAGAAAGCAAGGAACGGCCGACCGCCCGTGCTAAAAGCGGGGGAACTGCATTGCCTACCTGGCGATAGCGAGTACTTCGCCCCCCTATAAATTGAAAGGAATCAGGAAACGACTGTATGCGTGCAGACTCACAAACGGTCAAACGCCGTACTCCTTGGACTATGCCAGAGCGAGGCCGCCCCCCCGCAACCAGGTGTGCATGGTAGTTCAGCAGTACTCCCGTCTCATCTACGATGTGAGTTCGGTTTCCGCCAGCAGACGCAGGAATGGTCTGCGATGGCTCCGCAAGGTTTATGGGGCGACCTCCACCATTCACCAACATTCCTGCCCAAGGGCTAGGCCTTAAGATAGGATTCTTAGCGTACGTGACAATTGCGCGATTTGGTTCGTCTTCTGGCACCCCTTCTAACGCCTCTCGTACAGTGCGATAAGCACGAGAAGCCGTCCCATGAGACCGCCGTGGGAAAGCGGGCCGCCCCTTATTCCCTCCCAAAACAATAACTCTCAAACGGTCTTGGGCAACACCATAATCTGCTGCATTTAGAACCTTGAAATGCAGGTCGTAGCCAAGAGCAGTAAGCTGATCAAGCTTTTCCTGGAGATATGGCAAGTTCCGAGCGGTAGTTAATCCGGCGACGTTCTCCATCAGCAAAAGCTTTGGTCGAATCTCTTTGACTGCTCTCACGAACTCAGGAAGCATGTCTCGCGAATCATTATGTGATCGTTGATGTCCAGCGACAGAGAACGGTTGACATGGAGGCCCTCCGGCGACGAGATCAACCTTGCCTCGCAACGAAGTCCAGTCCACGTGCCGAGCATCCCCCTCCATTACCATAGCTTCTGGAAAATTGTGTCGGAACGTCGCACAAGCGGCTGAATCGTAGTCCGCTGCAGCAATTGCAGTCCAACCGGCCATTTTTAAGCCAAGGCTGAGGCCCCCGGCCCCGCAGAATAGATCAACGCAGGTAGGTGTCTGGGTCATGATTGATTCTTACTGTATTTAAACAAGCAAACCCTGAATGGGCTTGGATTTTGTTCTCTTTAGTGCCTCAGCCCTATCTGGGCGAGCTTTTCGGATAAGACCGGGAACGAACTCGGCGACGTCAACCTCAAAGCGTTGAATCCTCATCCCCGAGAGGTATTTCGAAGCGCTGTCTAAAGAAAACAGCCGTTCTATTCCCCTTGTGGTCAATAGTGTCCTACTTGCATCGCCTATGGAGACGACAACGACGAAGCCTCCCGCACGCCCAAGGAGGCACACCTTAGAAATGGCACCAACGGAAGCCAGCTCACGCAAGCTTTGTTCGACTATTCCTGATTTCACTACAATCGACTTTTTGTTAGTTGAGCATCAATTAATGTTAATTGAGCACAATTTTCAGGGCGGAGAGTCCCCTGTGTCAATAGCTTTTTCTGAACGCCTTTGGCTCTCCCTATCGCTTAACGCAAACCGCATCGCGAGAAGAATTGCGTCGCTTGCCGGTTGTTTGTGAGGTGGCAGGAATAGCCTTTTCATGCCATGCAGAATCATTTCCTGCCATAGCTGCGTGTCGCTAGGTTTGTACAACAAGCACTAATCGCCGAGGGCAGCACACTCTCGCGTGCTCAAGGAGTTGACACGCAAT
Source organism: Achromobacter sp. (assembly GCF_049647645.1). GTDB lineage: Bacteria > Pseudomonadota > Gammaproteobacteria > Burkholderiales > Burkholderiaceae_B > Achromobacter. Next base: position 9,296 of record NZ_JBARYB010000108.1, on the reverse strand, counting down.
GGGCCGCATGCTGCCACTCCATAAGGTGGAGAGCAGTAGATTCCGGCAACCGAAAAGCAGGTGACTGTAAGTGTTCCGTGCGAACCCTATCCTGCTCTTCAGTCCGATGAAAAATAGACCGCTGTTAGCGGTCTATTTAGCGAAGAAGGACTTAATTTAAGAACTTTTATCTCAAGCGAACTTTATTCCTCGAAAGCGAACTTTATTCATGCTCTTCACCGTTGTGGCTCGTCCACCGGCCTTACTCGACCGTCACGCTCTTGGCCAGATTACGCGGCTTGTCCACGTCCGTGCCCCGCGCGCATGCCGTGTGATACGACAGCAGCTGCAGCGGGATGGTGTGCAGGATGGGCGAGAGCTTGCCGTAGTTCTCGGGCATGCGGATCACGTGCATGCCTTCGGCGCTCTGGATCTTGCTGTCGGCGTCGGCGAAGACGTACAGCTCGCCGCCGCGGGCGCGCACTTCCTGCATGTTGGACTTCAGCTTTTCCAGCAGCTCGTCCTTGGGCGCGATGGTGACGACGGGCATGTGCTCGGTCACCAGGGCCAGCGGGCCGTGCTTGAGTTCGCCGGCCGGATAGGCTTCGGCGTGGATGTAGCTGATTTCCTTGAGCTTGAGCGCGCCTTCCAGGGCGATCGGGTAGTGCATGCCGCGACCCAGGAACAGGGCGTTTTCCTTGGAGGCGAAGCGGTCGGCCCAGGCCATGATCTGCGGCTCCAGGGCCAGCACCGAGCCGATGGCCACGGGCAGGTGGCGCAGCGCCTTCAGGTGTTCGGCTTCCTGCTCGTCGCTCAGGTGGCCGCGCACCTGGGCCAAGGTCAGCGTCAGCAGGAACAGGGCGGTGAGCTGGGTGGTGAAGGCCTTGGTGGAGGCCACGCCGATTTCAACGCCGGCGCGCGTGATGTACGACAGCTTGCACTCGCGCACCATGGCGCTGGTGGACACGTTGCAGATGGTCAGCGTGTTTTCCATGCCCAGCGAACGGGCGTGCTTGAGCGCGGCCAGGGTGTCGGCGGTTTCGCCGGACTGCGAAATGGTGACCACCAGCGAGCGCGGGTTGGGCACGCTGTCACGGTAGCGGTATTCGCTGGCGATTTCCACCGCCACGGGGATCTTGGCGACGGATTCGATCCAGTACTTGGCGGTCAGGCCGGCGTAGTAGCTGGTGCCGCAGGCCAGGATCAGCAGGGAATCGATGTCCTTGAAGATCTTGTAGGCCTGGTCGCCGAATAGTTCGGGCGTGATGGATTCGATGTCTTGCAGCGTATCGCCGACGGCACGGGGCTGTTCGAAGATTTCCTTCTGCATGTAGTGGCGGTAGGGGCCGAGTTCGGCCGCGCCGGTATGCACGTGCACGGTATGGACTTCGCGGTCCACATTCTTGCCGTTGGCGTCCACGATCCAGACGCGCGAGAGCTGCAGGTCGACGACGTCGCCGTCTTCCAGGTAGATGATCTGGTCGGTGGTGCCGGCCAGGGCCAGCGCGTCGGAAGCCAGGAAGTTCTCATTCTGGCCCACCCCCACCACCAGCGGCGAGCCTTGGCGCGCGCCGACCACGCGGTGCGGTTCGTCGCGGCAGAACACGGCGATGGCGTAGGCGCCATGCAGGCGGCGCACGGCGTTCTGCACGGCTTCGAACAGGTCGCCGGCGTACAGGTGGTTGACCAGGTGGGCGATGACTTCGGTATCGGTCTGGCTTTCAAAGACATAACCCACGGCCTGCAGCTCGGCGCGCAGTTCGTCGTGGTTCTCGATGATGCCGTTGTGGACCAGGGCGATGCGCGGCTCGTCGTTGCCCAGGTGCGAGAAGTGCGGGTGGGCGTTGTGCGTGGCCGGCACGCCGTGGGTGGCCCAGCGGGTGTGGGCGATGCCGGTGAAACCCTGCACCTTGTCCTGCGCGACCTGCTCGGCCAGTTCGGCCACGCGTTGCGTGCTGCGCGTGCGGCGCAGGTGGCCGTCGGCGTAGACGGCGACGCCGCAAGAGTCGTAGCCACGGTATTCAAGGCGCTTGAGGCCTTCAACGAGGATCGGGGTGATGTCGCGCTGGGCGACGGCGCCAACAATGCCGCACATAGGAGAGTGCTCCGGTAAGTTCGTGTACCGACGCATTGTGCTCGTCCCTGCAAGAAATTTGATTTCTTTATAGGACAATAAATGGAAGTTAATTCCCTTACATGAATGTGATTAAATAATATTTCTTCAAATCCACATTTGTGAAATTTATCATGCAAAACGCACAGATTCCCCTGCCTGAGCTGGATGATCTGGACCGGCGCATTCTTGAACAGTTACAACAAGATAGCTCGCTGACCAATCAAGATCTGGCGCAGCGGGTGCATGCCTCGCCCCCGACCTGCCTGCGGCGGGTCCGGCGGCTGGTGGACGAAGGGGTGATAGACAGGCAGGTGGCCATCCTGGCGGCGGAAAAGCTGGGCAGCACGCTGACCGCCATCGTCGAGATCACGCTGGACGTGCAGGCGGCGGAAAGCCTGGACGCGTTCGAGCAGAGCATGCTGACCGAGCCCGCCGTGCTGCAGTGCTACCGGGTGTCGCCCGGGCCGGATTTCGTGGTGATCGCGCAGGTGAAGGACATGCCGGCCTATCACGCGCTGGTGCACCGGGCCTTCACCGCGCAGGCCAACGTGCGCAACGTGCGCACGTTCTTTTCGGTGCATCGCGCCAAGTTCGAGACTCGGATCGACGTGCGCGCCTGAGGCGCACGTCGATCAGCGGCGGGCGATCAGGCGCTCGAATTGCGCCAGATAGCGGTTGCCCATTTTCTGCACGTCGTGCTCGTTGCGCACGTATTCGTAGGCGCGCTCGGTGACGTCCTGGCGGAAGGCGGCGTCGTCCAGGCAACGCGCCATGCCTTGCGCCATGGCGTGGAAATCGCCCACGGCGCACAGCACGCCGCGCCCGTCGGCCAGGCTTTCCTTCAAACCGCCGGCATCGGTGGACACCACCGGCACGCGTTGCAGGAAAGCATCCAGCACGCTGCTGCCCAGGGCCTCTTCCTCGGAGCTCATGACAAACACGTCGAGAATGCTGTAGAAATCTTCCACGCCTTTGCGAAAGCCGGCAAAGCGGTAGACGTCTTCGATGCCCAGCTTGCGCGCCTCGTCCTTGGCCTGCTGCTCACGATCGCCACCCGCGCCGAAATGCAGGAACACGAAGTCGCGGCGCGTCTTGGCCAGTTCGCCCACGGCGCGCACCAGCGTGACCGGATCCTTGTCGCGGATCAGCGCGGCGGAGGTGGCCATGACCTTCTTGCCGGTCAGATCGAATTCGCGCACCAGGCTGGCGACGTTCTCTGCGTTGATCTGGTGCGGCTCGACCGCGCTGCGGATGATGACGGGCTCGATCCCCAGGCGCCGCGGCTCGCTGGCGGCCATCTCGCTGATCGCCACGAACAAGTCGGCGCGGCGCCACTTGAAGCCGGTCTTCCATTCGTCGCCGGGCTTGACCACGAAGGAAGTGCGGCGGGAAAAGACCACCGGGCGGCGGTGCAGCCATTTGGTCAACACCGCCCAGGTAATGGTGTTGGCGGTCTGGGCGTGGACGATGTCGTAGCGGCCGGCGCCAGCCAGGAAAGCCAGCTGCCCGGGCACGTTGCGGCAGGTATGGGCCACGAATCCCTCCTGGCGCGCGCGCTCGGCCAGCGGCGCGCCTTCGCGGCACATCACTTCGACGTCGTGGCCGGCCTTGCGGAATGCGCGCATGCAATAGAGCGTCTGCCGTTCGCCGCCGCGCCAGCCCTTCTCGAAGTTCAGCTGCAGAATCTTCATGCGCGGCCGATGCCCGAATACTCGAAGCCCAGGCCGCGCACGTCGGCGGGCGTGTAGAGGTTGCGGCCGTCGATGATGAGCGGCGTCTTGAGCAGGGCCTTGACGCGGTCGAAGTCGGGCGCGCGGAAGACCTTCCATTCGGTCGCGATCAAGAGCGCGTCGGCGCCATTCAGGGCGTCGTACATGTCGGTGGCGAAGCTGATGCCGGGCTTGCCGGCCAGCACCCGGCCGGCCTCGTGCATGGCGACGGGATCATAGGCGCGCACCTCGGCGCCGCGGCGCGTCAGTTCGGCGATGACGGTCAGGCTGGGCGCTTCGCGCATGTCGTCGGTGTTGGGCTTGAAGGACAGCCCCCACAGCGCAATCTTGCGGCCCTTCAGGTCTTCGCCGAAACGTGCGACCACTTTTTCGGACAGGCGGAATTTCTGCGCATGATTCGCGGCCTCGGCGGCCTCGATGACGCGCATGGGCAGGGCGTTCTCGGCGGCGGTGTTGACCAGCGCCTGCACGTCCTTGGGGAAGCAGGAACCGCCGTAGCCCGCGCCGGGATACAGGAAGTGATAGCCGATGCGCGGATCGGCGCCGATGCCGCGCCGCACCTGCTCGATGTCGGCGCCCAGCGCTTCGGCCAGGTTCGCCATTTCGTTCATGAAGGAAATGCGCGTGGCCAGCATGGCATTGGCGGCGTACTTGGTCAGTTCCGCCGAACGCACGTCCATCACCATCAGGCGGTCGTGGGTGCGCTGGAAGGGCTCGTAGATGCGGCGCATGACGCCGACGGTGTAGTCGTCGTCCGCGCCGACCACGACCCGGTCCGGGCTCATGAAGTCGTTGATGGCGGCGCCTTCCTTCAGGAACTCGGGATTGGACGCCACGCTGAAGGGGATATCCACGCCGCGCGCTGCCAATTCGCGCGTCACCACGTCCCGCACCTTGTCGGCAGTGCCGACGGGAACGGTGGATTTGTCCACGATCAGTTTGCGCGCCGTCATATGGCGCGCGATGTTCTGGGCCGCGGCCAGCACGTACTTCAGGTCGGCGGAACCGTCTTCGCCAGGCGGGGTGCCTACGGCGATGAACTGCACGTCGCCGAAGGCCACGCTTTGCGCAATGTCATCGGTGAAATGCAGCCGGCCGGCCTGCACGTTGCGGCGCACCAGGTCTTCGAGGCCCGGCTCGTAGATGGGGATGCCGCCCTGGCGCAGCAGGGCGATCTTCGCCGCGTCCACGTCCAGACACATGACGTCGTTGCCCATGTCGGCCAGGCACGCCCCCGACACCAACCCCACGTAACCGGTACCCACGACCGTGATCTTCATGCCTGAACGCCTTCAAATAGGTGATTGTCGCGCCGGATAACCGACATCCAGCGCCGGCCGTCATTATAGAAGCCGCCGCAGGACCGGGCCCGCCAGCGCCGGCAAAGGACGCTGCGCGGGCCACGGAACGGACCGTCAGGTCCGCAGCTTGCTGAAGCGGACCGTATTGACCACCACCGCCAGCCCGGCGCAGATGGTCCCCAGCACCAGCGCCAGGCCGGGGCCGTGCGCCAGGCTGATGCTGAACGCGATTGCGACCAGCGCCGTGCCGAAGCTCTGGCCGAACACCCGGGTGGTGGCCTGCAGGCCGCCCGCCGCGCCGCTGCGCGAGCGGGGCGCGGCCGACAGCATGGCGCGGTTGTTGGGCGTCTGGAAGAAGCCGAAGCCCATCCCCGCCACGAACATGCCAGCAACAATGGGCCAGTTCGAGACCGTGGCCGGCAGCGCCGCCAGCCACAGCATGCCGACCACCATGGCGGCCGCGCCTATGCCGCTGAGCGTGGCGGCCGAATAGCGGTCGGACAGCCGGCCGGCAAGCGGGGCGATCAGGGCGGTGCCCACGGGCCAGGCGCCCATCAGCATGCCTACTTCCAGATAGGGCCGGCCCAGCACCTGCTGGAAATAGAACGGCAGCGACACGTAGGACGCCATCTGCGCGGCGAAGGTGCAAGCAGAAGCGCCCACCGCGAAGGCCAGCGGACGAATGCGCAGCAGATCCACGGGGACCAACGGCGCTGGCTGCTTGCCGACGCGGCGCACCAGCACGAAGCCGATGACCGTGGCGATCGCCACCAGGCCGATGCCGCGCAAGAGGTCCATGCCCATCATGTCCACGCCTGAAATGAAGACGCCCAGAGTCAGCATGCACAGCAGGGCGCTGATCCAGTCGAGCTTCACATCGTTGCGCGGCACTTCCGGCAGATGGCGCAGGCCCAGCATCGTCAACGCGCAGATCGGCAGGTTGACAGCGAAGATCCAGGGCCAGGGCGCCACCGACAGGATGGCCGAGCCTATGGTCGGCCCCAGCACCGACATGATGGCCACCGTGGTGGCGTTCAGGCTGATGCCGCGTCCCAGCAGTTTCAGCGGATAGATGTTGCGCACCAGTCCGCCGAACATGCACATGAGCGAGGCCGCGCCTATGCCCTGGAACACACGCGCCGCCGTCAGCTGCCAGAGCGTGCCGGCCAGGGCGCAGCCCAGCGACGCCAGGGTGAACAGCATCAGGCCGAAGGTGAACATGCGGCGAAAGCCGATGCGCTCGGCCAGCGCCGACAAGGGCAGCAGCATCATCACCACCGCCAGGTTGTAGGCGTTCACGATCCAGACCGCCTGGGCCGGCGACGCATTGAGGTCGACGGCGATCGTGGGCAGCGCCACGTTGGCGATGGTGGTGTCCAGGACAGACAGGCTGATGCCTGTCATCACTGTTGCCGCCGCCCAGTAGCGGCGCGGCGTGGGCAGACCGTCGGGCGGGGCGGGCTTGGCGCCGCTTGCGGGCGCCTGCTCGCTCTGCCCTGTCACGATTTCTTGACCGGGCGCTGCCATCCGTCGACAGTGACCTGCTTGGCGCGCGACACCGTCAGTTTCTCGGCCGGCGCATCGCGAGTCAGGGTGGTGCCCGCGCCCAGCGTGGCGCCGCGGCCGACGCGCACCGGCGCCACCAGCTGCGTGTCGGAGCCGATGAAGGCATCGTCCTCGATGACGGTGCGGTGCTTGTTCACGCCGTCATAGTTGCAGGTGATGGTGCCCGCGCCCACGTTCACGCGGGCGCCTATGTCGGCGTCGCCGATATAGGCCAGATGGTTGGCCTTGCTGTCCGCGCCCAGCACGCTCTTCTTGATCTCGACGAAGTTGCCGACATGGCTGCGGTCGCCGAGTTCAGCGCCGGGACGCAGGCGCGCATAGGGGCCGACGCGCGCGTCGCTGCCAACCTGCGCTTGTTGCAGATGGCTGTAGGCCTCGATATGCGTGCCCGCGCCGACGCTGACGTCGCGCAGCACGCAATGCGGGCCCACCCGCACGCCGTCGGCCAGCGACACCTGGCCTTCGAACACGCAACCCACGTCGATGAACACGTCGCGTCCGCAGGTGAGCGAACCGCGCACATCGAAGCGCGCCGGGTCGGCCAGCGTGACGCCGGCTTCCAGTTGGCGGCGGGCCTGCTCGGCCTGCCAGCGACGCTCCAGTTCGGCCTGCTGCACGCGGCTGTTCACGCCCAGCGTTTCCCAGGAGGCTCCCGGCTGGGCTGCGCCCACCGGCACGCCATCGACCACCGCCAGCCCGACCACGTCGGTCAGGTAGTACTCGCCCTGGGCGTTGTTGTTGTCGATGCGGGACAGCCAATCCTTCAGCTTCGCGGTCGGCGCGGTAAGGATGCCGGTGTTCACTTCCCGGATCTCGCGCTCTGCGTCCGAGGCGTCCTTGTGTTCGACGATGCGGCATACGTTGCCGCTGGCGTCGCGCACGATGCGGCCGTAGCCGGTGGAATCCGCCAGCACCTCGGTCAGCACGGCGGCGCCGGCGCCACGGGCGTCCAGCAGGCGTTGCAGGGTTTCGGGCTGCACCAGCGGCACGTCGCCATACAGCACCAGGGTCACGTCATCCTTGCCATCGCCTTCCAGCAGCGGCACGGCCTGCTGCACGGCGTGGCCGGTGCCTTGCTGCGGCTGCTGCAACACGAAGTGCAGGTCCGACTGGCCTTCGTAGGCCTGTTTGACGCGGTCCGCGCCATGGCCGACCACGACGACGATGCGCGCCGGCTTGAGTTGGCGCGCGCTGTCCAGCACGTGGCCCAGCATTGGTTTGCCGGCCAGCGTGTGCAGAACTTTGGGGAGGTCGGACTGCATGCGTTTACCCAGTCCGGCGGCAAGAATTACTACGTTAAGCATAGGTTCCAGTATGTTGAGTAGCGGGCGAGAGGCCTTGCGGCCGTCTCGCCCGACGATTTAAAGAGAGGACCGCCGCTAGTTGGCGTCCGGTCCGGTTTTCTTGGCGGCCTTGCGGGGCGCCGCGGACTTGCGGGCCGCGGGTTTGGAGGCCTTGGCTGTGGACGCGGCTGCGGCCTTGGCCTCGCCCGGCTTGGGCCCGGGCTTGGCCGCGGCATCGGCGCCGGAAGCGGCGGGCGCCGCCGGCATGGAGGCCGCGGTGGCGGCGGCGATCTGGTTGAATTGTTGCTGCAGCAGATCCCACCAGGCCTTGGAGGCCGATTGCGCCGCGGCGCCCATCTGCTCGCTCATGCCCGGCGCGGCGGCTTGCTGCTGTCCCGCGGCATCCCCGCCCTTGGCCTTGGCGTCTTCGGCGGCAGGACCGGTAGCCGCCGCCTTTGCAGCGGACTTGGGCCCAGGCTTCAGGCCCAGCACCACTTCCAGCGGCGACGCCGCACCGCTGTCCTGGAAGGCGCCCATGTCCATATTGGCCGCGCTGTCCACGAAGGCGCGCAGCGTGCTGATCGTTGAGCGCTGCACTTCCATGCCCTGGATCGTGCCGGACAGCATGGACAGGTTCATGCGCAGCCAGCTTTCCACCGAGCGGAGCTCGGCGATCCGACGGTCCAGGTCTTCCAGGTTCATCGGCGGAGCCATGGGCAGGCTGCTGGCCAGGCCCCCGGGTCCGGTCAGACCCGCCCAGGCCTGGCGCATCATTTCCATGCTGGCCAGAAGCGGGTTGCCCGACAGGTCGGAATTCTGGCCCATGCCGGGTAGGACGAACGGGTTCGTGTGTTGGTCGCTCATTCCTGGTCTCCCCAAAGACAGATGATGGTCGCCGGCAGCCGGGATCATCCCCGCAGCAGCTGATTGTTTTCCACCCGCACATGATCGCCTGACGCAAAAGCGAAGGGCTGCGCGCTGCGGAATTGGCGCGTGCTGCCGTCGCTCATGCGCACTGTGAGTTCATAGTGCGTCACCGTTTGTTGCTGTCTGATATTACGCTCAACTTCACGGCCTGCCAAAGCGCCGCCCACCGCGCCCAGCACGGTCAGGGCCGTCTTGCCGCTGCCGCCGCCGAACTGGTTGCCGACGACGCCCCCGACCACGCCGCCGCCGATGGTGCCGATGAGGTGGTCGCTATTGTCCTTGGCGGGTACCTGCATTTGTCGGACCGATTCCACCACGCCGCAGGTCTGGCAGGCTTGCGGCGCGGGTGCCGGAGCCGGAGCTTGCGACTGGGCTTGAGGACGCGGCGCGGGCG
>NZ_JBARYB010000107.1:0-21465 GCF_049647645.1 Achromobacter sp. | reverse complement strand
GCCACGGCCTGCGCGATGCAGCTGGCGTCGACCAGCACCAGGTCGGCGCGCGCGCCCGGCGCCAGGCCATAGTCCGTAAACCCACAGGCGCGGGCCGCTGCCGCGGCCACGCAGTCGAAAGCCCACTCGACCTCGTCGTCGCGCCGCAAGTCGTTGCGCAGGCCGATCAGCATGGCGCGCGCCAGCATGTCGGGGCTGCCGTAGGGAGTCCAGGTGTCGCGGATGCCGTCGTTGCCGCCGAAGATCGTCACTCCTGCCTCGCGGCAGGCGCGCACGGCGGGTACGGGCCGCGACGGCGGCGCGGTGGTCAGCAAGGCCACATCCAACGCGGCCAGCCGCCGCAACAGGCCGTCCAGCCGCTTCGCGTCCACCCCGCCCAGACAGAAGGCGTGGCTGATGACGACCTTGCCCTGCATACCCAGCGCCTGCACCCGGTCCAGGATCAGGTCCAGCGTGAACGCGCCCAGTTCTCCCGGCTCGTGCAGATGGATATCGATGGGCTTGCCGTGCTTGCTGGCAATACCGAACAACACGTCGAGCGATTTCGCCGGATCGCGGTCTATGGCCGATGGATCCAGTCCGCCCAACACGTCCGCGCCCTGCGCCAGGGCCTGGTCCAGCAGCTCGGCGGTGCCGGGCCGGATCAGGAGACCCGACTGGGGAAAGGCTACGGTCTGGATCTGGACGCGTCCGGCCAGTTCCTGGCGCGTGGCATGCACGCCTTCCAGGTGACGCAGCCCGGCGTCGGTATCGATGTCTACGTGGGTGCGGATGCGGGTCGTGCCTTCGCGCAGGAAGGCCAGCGCCAGCGCGCGCGAATGGCTGGCCGCGTCATGGCCGCTGCGGGCGCGCCAGGCGCGCTCGTTCTCGATGCGGTCGGTCAACGCCGGCCCCACCTGGTTCACGTACCAGGGCGAGTCCCAGGTGGTCTTGTCCAGGTGCGTATGGCCTTCGACCAGGCCTGGCAGCAGCAAGGCGCCCGCGCCGTCCTCGACAGGCACGCCGGGCTCGGCGCGGCGTCCGGACTCTATATTCTGGATGCGCCCATCGCGCACCAGCACGTCCACCGCAGCGCCTTGCGGCGTGCGGACATTTTTCAACAACAGATCGGTCATGGCAGGCTTCCAGGCGCCGCGCGCGGCGGCCGGCGTTGCGCAGACCAGGCGGCACGCGCCGTCAAATCAGGCTTGAGGCGGTTCTATCCAGAAAAAACGCTCGCCCTGGCGGACCATGTCGGCCACGCCTTCGGCGCCGATACGGTAATCCGTACCCATCAGCGTGGCGCCGCCATCCTCATGGATATGAATGATGGCCAGCGGGTCGTTTGCCATGGTGTACCAGTAGTAACCCGGCTTGAGATCATGCAGGTTCGTAGTCATGTTTCGAGTATACAAACATCCCCGCGCCGTATTCAAAAAGACACAAATATCCAGGCCATGCCTGACATGATGGGCACGAGGCGGCATACTTCCCGATTCCAGGCCCAAACCGCCCGCACCGTAGGCATGCGTCGACCCGGCTGTCGCCGCATTGGCGCATATGCTTTGATCGTAAGAGGAACCGCGAGCGTATGAAAAGGCAGTCTCTTCAATTCAGCGAGCCGCTTAAACAAGCTGTTTTGGACGGCCACAAAGTACAGAGCCGGCGCATCCTGAAGCCGCAGCCCACCAAGCTGACCACGGTCTGGTATGCCGATGCCGCGGATTCCGGCAGATGGGTGGCCATGGGCCCCTCGCTGGATCACCCGTCCGAACTGCGCAAGACCTCCAGCTGGGTCAGGTGTCCTTATGGCAAATCCGGCGATAGCATCGAATTGACCGATGAAGCCGGCAATACCTTCGCCACCGCCGTCATCGTGGGGGTGCGCATCCAACGCCTGCAGACCCTGTCCGAGGCCGATGCCCGCGCCGAAGGCACGCCTGCCCTGTATCAAAGCTCCGCCCTGCTGCCGGGCGTGCCGCTGCAAACGGCGTTTGCCTTGACCTGGTGCGAGCGCTACGGCTCGCATGCCTGGGCCGCCAACCCCTGGGTATGGGTAGTCGAATTCCGCCGCCAGCAGGCCGACGGCGAACAGGACGCCTAGAGCGGCTTACCCTTGCCCGCGCGGAAAACTGGTGCGCCGGCGCAACGCCGTTACCTGGAAACAGGGGCGGATGGTGACCGCCTGTAACTTGCCCGCCTGACTTCACCTGATTCCAGGCGATTTCAATCGATTTCAATCACGGCGGCTCCAGAGCGGGCAATGGCTGCTGCGGGGCAGCAAGCCGCATGCCGCCTTTGCGGGGACGGTTGCGGATTGTCGCGATTGACGCCGGCCCGCTTACTTCTGCCTGACCAAAAAGCCCGAAAATGGCATCACCGAATACTCAACTTTGCTGCGTCATGCAGCAGGCAGGTGCAACATGAAAAAATGGCTTATCGCTGGTGCTGGCGCCGCTGGTCTGCTGATCTCCAGCGTCGCCCTGGCTCGCGTGGACGTCGGTATCTCGATCGGCGTGCCGGGCATCATGTACCCCGCGCCGGTCTACGTCGCGCCGCAGCCCGTATATGTGGCGCCCCCGCCTCCCGTGTATTACCGCCCTGCGCCCGTTTATGTTGCGCCTCCGGTGGTTTACCCGGCGCCGGTTTATTACCGCGGCGGCGGCCGCTACTACGACCGCGGCTATTACTATGGACGCGGCCGCGGGCACGATCATCATCATGGCCGCGGCCGCGGACATGATCGCGACGATTGAGCCGCGCGACGGCCGCCAGGCGCAAGCCTGCTGGCACCAGAAAAGACAAAGGCCACTCTGCGAGTGGCCTTTTTTTCTGCGCGGCAATGTCCGGTGCCGTGCGGAAAGTGCCTCAGGCCGCGGGGGCCTGCACGGGTTTGCCGGCCAGCACGGCCGGTTGCTGCGGGGTATTGCTGGCCTTGCCATCGCTCCACCGCGGCGCTTCCTGAACGAGATCGATCCAACGGCGGGGCTCGCTCGACGACCGCCACCAACCATTATGCGGACGCATGGGCAAACTCCGGTTCACCGTTGAAACGCACGCCGTTGATGCCCTGAAACAGCTGCAGGCTTTCCTGCTCGGCTTCGTGCAGGCTCGAAAACGGCGCCTGGCCTGGGACGGTCCAGCATTTTTCCGGCGCGGTACCGCCAACTCGGCGGGTCCATATCTGCACACGGTAACCCTGCTCGTCCTCCTGAGCCACGGAGCATCTCACACGAAAATCTCCAATCATTCTTGAAGTCATGGGCAACTCCTTGTTATTTAAGTGAATGAAGCGTGTAGCACACGGGGCGTATTGTGCCGTAACTATCCGGCCCTTTTATTGGAATACACAATTGCTCACATCAAAATCAAGCATTCTCGCCGGGAGGTTAATAGCCTGAGGCGACAGGAATATGTACAGATAATAAAAAAAACGGAGCCCTGGAGGCTCCGTCTTTTACTCCGCCAAATGACGGATCGACAGGCTGTATCGCTTGAGGTTTACGCCGTCGGATTCAATACCGTCAGGCCGCCCATATAAGGCTGCAGCGCTTCCGGAATCAGCACGCTGCCGTCGGCTTGCTGATGGTTTTCCAGCACGGCGACCAGCGCGCGGCCCACGGCCAAGCCCGAACCATTCAGCGTGTGTACATATTCCGGCTTGCCCTGGGCGTTGCGGAAACGCGCCTGCATGCGGCGGGCCTGGAAGGTCTCGCAGTTCGACACCGAGGAAATCTCGCGCCAGGTGTTCTGCGCCGGCAGCCAGACTTCCAGGTCATAGGTCTTGGCCGAGCCGAAACCCATGTCGCCGGTGCACAGCAGCACCACGCGGTACGGCAGGCCCAAGAGCTGCAGCACGCGCTCGGCGTGGCCGACCATGTCTTCCAGCGCCTGGTAGGACTGATCGGGTTGCGTGATCTGCACCATTTCGACCTTGTCGAACTGGTGCTGGCGGATCATGCCGCGGGTATCGCGGCCACCGCTGCCGGCTTCGGAACGGAAGCACGGCGTATGCGCGGTGAGCTTGAGCGGCAGGTCGGCGGCGGCCTGGATGGTGTCGCGCGCCACGCTGGTCAGGGTGATTTCCGAGGTGGAGATCAGGTACTGGTCTTCACGCACATAAGGCTTGCCCTGGTCATCGACCTTGGGATCGTCGTCGCCGCCGCCCTTGGACACGGCGAACATGTCGTCCTTGAACTTCGGCAGCTGGCCCGTGCCGTACAGCGTCGAGGCATTGACGATGTACGGCGTGTAGCACTCGGTATAGCCGTGCGTGCCGGTCTGCAAGTCCAGCATGAACTGCGACAGCGCGCGGTGCAGGCGCGCGATGGGGCCGCGCATGAACGAGAAGCGGGCGCCGGACAGCTTGGCGGCCATGTCGAAATCCAGCCCCAGGGGTTCGCCGATAGCGACGTGGTCGCGCGCCTCGAACGCCAGGGCCGGCGGATTGCCGTCGGCGCCGGCCGCGCCGGGCAGCCAACGGCGCACCTCGACGTTCTCGTCGGCGGACTCGCCCAGCGGCACGCTGGCGTGCGGCAGATTGGGCACCGACATCAGCAATTCGTTGAGCGGCTGCTGCAAAGCGGCCAGCTCCTCTTCGAGCTGCTTCAGGCGCTCGGGCACGGCCTGGGATTCCGCCATGACGGCGCTGGCGTCCTCGCCCTTGGCCTTGAGCTGGCCGATCTGCTTGGCCAGCGCGTTGCGGCGGGCTTGCAGGGACTCGGTTTCGGTCTGGACAGCCTTGCGGCGGGATTCCAGCTCATTGAACCGTTCCGTGTCGAAGGACACGCCACGGCTTTTGAGGCGGTCGACGACGGTTTGCAGGTCTTTGCGCAGCAGTATCGGGTCTAGCATGGTGATATCGGTGAGGTTGCGTGAAGCAACGGGCACAGCCCGTTACCGTTTCTTGGCGCGTTCCTGAGCGTCCAGCTCGCGCAGGAATGCCAGCTTTTGCTGGATTTTAGCCTCCAGGCCGCGATCGGTCGGCCGATAGAAGGAGGGATTGAGTCCATCGGGGAAATATTGCTCGGCGGCGGCGTAGCCATGCGGCTCGTCGTGGGCATAGCGGTAGGCCTTGCCGTGGCCCAGCTGCTTCATCAATTTGGTGGGCGCGTTGCGCAAGTGGATCGGCACCGGCGCGCTGCCGTGCTCGGCCGCGAACTTGCGCGCCTGGTTGTAGGCGTTGTAGACGGCGTTCGACTTGGCGGCACAGGCCATGTAGACCACCGCCTGCGCCAACGCCAGCTCGCCTTCCGGCGAACCCAGCCGCTCGTAGATATCGGCGCCGTTCACGGCCAGGTCGGTGGCGCGCGGATCGGCCAGGCCGATGTCTTCCACCGCCATGCGCACCAGCCGGCGCGACAGGTATTTGGGATCGGCGCCGCCGTCGATCATGCGGCAGAACCAGTACAGCGCGGCGTCGGGATTGGAGCCGCGCACTGACTTGTGCAGGGCGCTGATCTGGTCGTAGAACGCGTCCCCGCCCTTGTCGAAGCGGCGCAGGTTCTGCGACAGCGAAATCTCCAGCCAGGCCGCGTCCACCGTGTCGCGGCCGGCGGCCTGGGCCGATTCGGCCACCACTTCGACCGCGCTGATCAGGCGCCGCGCGTCGCCGTCGGCCCAGGCCGCCAGCTGTTCGCGCGCGTCCGCATCGACATGGATGCGCTCGCCCTCTTCCAGCCCGTCGTTCAGGGCCTGCACGGCGCGATCGACCAGCTGCTGCAGTTCCTCGGCCGTGAGCGATTGCAGCACGTACACCCGCGCCCGCGACAGCAATGCCGAATTGACTTCGAACGAAGGATTTTCGGTGGTGGCGCCGATGAAGGTGAACAGCCCGCTTTCCACATAGGGCAGGAACGCGTCCTGCTGCGCCTTGTTGAAGCGGTGCACCTCGTCGACGAACAGGATGGTGCGGCGGCCCTGGCCTTGCGCAATCTGGGCCACCGTGACCGCGTCGCGGATGTCCTTGACCCCGCCCAGCACCGCCGAGATGGCGATGAACTGCGCGTCGAAGCCGTCAGCCATCAACCGCGCCAGCGTGGTCTTGCCCACTCCCGGCGGCCCCCAGAAGATCATGGAGTGCGGGCGGCCCGACTCGAATGCGACGCGCAGGGGCTTGTCCGGCCCCAGCAGGTGCGACTGCCCGACCACGTCGGACAGCGTACGCGGGCGCAGCCGTTCAGCCAGGGGCACATAGGGCCGATGCGCAGGATCGGCCGCGAAGAGATCGTTGCTCATTGGCAGAAGATGAGGGGAGACAGCAAGTAATTCAAGTCAGCATTACACCATGGCCGCAAGTCTGCCCCGCCCCTGGTGCAGCCCTAGGCCAGCCCCGGCAGCCCGAAGCGCCGGTTCTCCAGCACCGGCAGCACCTTGCGGGCATGGGCCAGGCGCTCGGGGTCGACGTCGGCAAACACCAGCGCTGGCGCCTCGCCAGCGCGCGCCGTCACCACGCCCAGCGGGTCCACCACCATGCTGCAGCCGATGTTGCGCTCCCCGCATTCGCCCGTGGCCGCTACATAACAGGTGTTTTCCAGCGCCCGCGCAGTGACCAGCACTTCCCAATGCATCTCTTTCAAAGGGCCGCGGACCCAGGCGGACGGCAACACCAGGAGATCCGCGCCGTCCAGCGCCAGGCGCCGCGCCAGTTCGGGGAAACGCACGTCATAGCAGGTCATCAGGCCGACGCGCAGGCCGCCGATGTCCAGCAGCGGCGGGATGTCGGCGCCGGGCGTGACGTTGGTGGATTCCTTCATGTTGAAGGCGTCGTACAGATGCAGCTTGCGGTACTGCGACAGGATCTGGCCGTCGCGCAGCGTCACCAGCGTGTTCCAGACGCGCCCTTCCCCGGTCGGCACGTGCACGCACATCATGGTCGCGAGCTGCGAGCCGCGGCTGGCTTCCAGCAGCCGGCTCATGAAGGGGCCATCCAGCGGCTGGGCGGCCTTCAGGACGATCTGCGGATCAGTGATGTCGCGGGCCAGGATGCCTTCAGGCAGGACCAGCAGGCCAGCGCCCCCGGCGCGGGCGCGTTCCATCAGGTCTATGCAGACCTGGGCGTTCTCTTCCCAGACGCGGCTGACGGCGAACTGGCCCAAAGCAACTTTCAGCATGACGCTTTCCTTGTGTCGGAGATTTTTCCTATTGTCGCGCCAAGCGCCCGACTACGCCGACTACGGGAAACTCCTAACTCCCGTTTGTAAATTCTTTTCACGATAATGAAAAAAACAGGTTTTGACGTAAATATTTTCCACAGCAGGCGCCCCATGACGAATTCCTTCTCTCCCGCAGCCCCCCTGGACGTGAACGGCAAAGGCCTGGGCGCCTTTCCGGAATCCTGTACCACCGCCGGCGTGGCGGCGCTGAACTGGAATCTGCTCAACGAGGACGTCAGCCTGCCCGTGGCGGTGCTGTACGAGGCCCGCGTGCGCCACAACCTGCAATGGATGCAGCGCTTCATGGAAGCGTACAAGGTCAAGCTGGCGCCGCACGGCAAGACCACGATGAGCCCGGCGCTGTTCCGGCGCCAGATCGAAGGCGGCGCGTGGGGCGTCACGCTGGCGACGGCGCCGCAGGTTCAGGCGGCTTACCAGCACGGCATCCGCCGGATCCTGATGGCCAACCAACTAGTGGGCCGCGCCAACATGGCCATCATCGCCCGCCTGCTGCGCGATCCGGCCTTCACCTTTTTCTGCATCGTCGATACGCCCGCCAACGCGGCCCAGCTGGGCGCCTACTTCGGCGAACAGGGCCTGACCCTGCCGGTGCTGATCGAACTGGGCCCGCAAGGCGGCCGCACTGGCGTGCGCGACGACGCCCAATTGCAGGCGCTGGCCGAAGAGATCGGCAAATGGCCCGGCCTGGCCCTGGCCGGTATTGAAGTCTACGAAGGCGTGCTGCAGGAAGAAAACGCGATCCGCGCCTTCCTGCGCCGCGCCACTGACTCCCTGCGCAGCCTCGCCGCCGCCGGCCGCCTGCGCACGAACGGCCCGGCCCTGATCTCGGGCGCCGGTTCGGCCTGGTTCGACGTGGTGGCCGAGGAGTTCTCGCAGCTGGACATCGGCGCGCCGCTGGAAATCGTGTTGCGCCCCGGCTGCTACCTGTCGCACGACGTCGGCATCTACCGCTCGGCCGCCGAACGCATCAACGCCCACAACCCGGTGGCCCGGAAAATGGAACCCGGCCTGCAGCCGGCCTTGCAGGTTTGGGCCTATGTGCAATCGCTGCCCGAACCCGGCCGCGCCATCGTGGCCATGGGCAAGCGCGACGCCGCCTTCGACGCCGGCCTGCCCACGCCCGCCGCGCTGTACCGCCCGGGCCGCGACACCACGCCCGGCCAGGCGCCCGCGCACTGGAAGCTGAGCGCGATGATGGACCAGCACGCCTTCATGCAGATCGGCGCCGGCGACGACATCCAGGTCGGCGACATGATCGCCTTCGACATCTCCCACCCCTGCCTGACCTTCGACAAGTGGCGCCAGGTGCTGCTGGTGGACGAGCAATACCGCGTCACCGACGTGGCCGAAACCTTCTTCTGAACGTCCCTGCCCGCCGTGCCGGAACGGGGGCAGGAAGCATCGCGGGATCCCGGCGCACTCATCCAACTACAAGCAAAACCCGTTTTTGACCCTCTGGAGAGAGAATCATGAACTTCCGTACCTCCCGGCGAGGCGCTGGGCTCAATAGCCTGCTGCTGGCCGGCGCAATTGGCTTGACCGCATTGTCGACCCCCGCCCTCTGTGCCACGCCGATCAAGGGAGGCACGATCTCGGTTGCCACCATAGGCGAGCCGCCCACGCTGGATCCGATGACCAGCACGGCCGACCTGGTCGGCATCCTGACCCAGCATTTCTTCGAAACGCTGTACACCTTCGACGGCAAGTGGAACCTGACGCCGCTGCTGGCCGACAAGCTGCCGGACGTCTCGGCTGACGGCCTGACCTACACGATCCCGCTGCGCCAGGGCATCACCTTCCACGACGGTTCCAAGATGGATTCGTCCGACGTGCTGGCCTCGCTCAAGCGCTGGACCGAAACCGCCACGCGCGGCAAGACGGCCGCCAAGATCATCACCGGCATGGAAGCGCCGGACGCCAACACCATCCGCATCACGCTCAAGCAGCCCTATGCGCCCTTGACCGCGCTGCTGGCCATGAACAACAGCGCCGCCGTCATCATGCCCAAGGGCAAGATCGCTCCGGCCCTGACCGAATTCGTCGGCACCGGCCCCTACCAATTGAAGGCGCGCGTGCCCGACCAGTACATCCAGCTGGTCCGCTTCGAAGGCTACAAGCAGCGCGAAGGCGAGCCCGACGGCTTCGGCGGCGCGCGCAAGCAGTACCTGGACGAGATCCGCTTCGTGCCGGTCAGCAATGCCAACACCCGCGTCGAAAGCGCGGTGGCCGGGCAGTTCGACTACGTCGACTCGCTGCCGGTGGAATCGCTGCCCAAGCTCAAGAACGGCCGCTCCGATCCGGTGATGCTCAAGCCCTTCGGTTGGCCACGCCTGGTGCTCAATACCAAGCAGGGCATCATGTCGAACCTGGCGGTCCGCCAGGCCGTGCAGCTGGCGCTCAACGAAGAAGACATGCTGTACGCCGCGTTCGGCGACAAGAACTTCTACAAGCTCAACGGCGACCTCTATCCCGAGGGCTATCCCTGGGCCACGTCGCTGGGCGGCAAGGTCTACAACAAGGGCGACGCCGCCGGCGCCAAGAAACTGGTGGACGGCGCCAACGTGCAGGACCGCAAGATCCGCATCCTGACCAGCCAGCAGTACGAGTTCCACTACAAGATGGCCCTGGTGGCCGCCGAGTACCTGAAGGCCGCCGGCTTCACCGTCGACATGCAGGTGGTGGACTGGGCCACGCTGACGCAACGCCGCCAGGATCCGGCCCTGTGGGACGTCTTCATTACGCACAGCCCCTTCCTGCCTGAACCCGCCTTGATCGACTTCCCGTCCAAGGACGCGCCGGGCTGGTGGGACACGCCGCGCCGCAACCAGACGCTGGACGCCTTCAACCAGGCCCGCAGCCAGGAAGAACGCATCAAGCGCTGGGCTGACGTGCAGCAGGCCGTGTACGACGAAGTGCC
The DNA here is from genome assembly GCF_049647645.1 of Achromobacter sp. Classification (GTDB taxonomy): domain Bacteria; phylum Pseudomonadota; class Gammaproteobacteria; order Burkholderiales; family Burkholderiaceae_B; genus Achromobacter. Next base: position 11,394 of record NZ_JBARYB010000107.1, on the reverse strand, counting down.
CTTCATCAAGGTCGGCGACTTCAATGCCCAGGCGGCGCGCTCGCCGTCGCTGCAAGGCACCAAGGCCGTGCCGTGGCCGTACTTCTGGAACGCCTGGAAGTCCGCCAAGTAAGACGCCGCAACGCGGCAGCGCAAAAGCCGGAACCGGACTGCCTGCCGCGCGCAACCCACCAAGCACGTGACCCACAGCGCGCGCATCCCATCGCGCGCGCCGCCCCCTCCCCACGATACGACGCTTTTTTAGGACACCCATCGTGTTGCGTTATCTCTTAAACCGGCTGGTCGGGCTGGTGGCCGTGATGTTCATCGTCGCGACCATCGTGTTCGTGATCATCCGCGTCACGCCCGGCGACCCGGCCGCCGTGATGCTGGGCCCGCAAGCCAGCCAGCAGGACATCGCCGCGCTGCGCACCCAACTAGGCTTGGACCAGCCGGTTGCCGTGCAGTACCTGTCGTGGCTGGGCAAGCTGGCCCAAGGCGATCTGGGCCAGTCCATCTTCATGAACAAGCCCGTGCTGTCGGCGCTGGCCGACCGCGCCGAACCCACCATCCTGCTGACGCTCATGTCGCTGCTGATCGCCAGCGCCATCGCGCTCCCCGTGGGGATCCTGTCCGCGGTCAAGCGCGGCACCACGCTGGACCAATCGGTGCTGTCGTTCTCGATGTTCACCTCCAGCGTGCCTAGCTTCTGGCTGGGGCTGCTGCTGATGCAAGTGTTCTCGGTCAAGCTGGGCTGGTTGCCGGTGGCCGGCTACGGCGGACCGGACGCCTCGCTCATGACCCGGCTGTCGCACCTGATCCTGCCCGCCGTGGTGCTGGGCCTGGTGAACTCGGCGCTGATCACCCGCTTCATCCGCGCCAGCATGCTGGACGTGCTGCGCGACGACTATGTGCGTACCGCGCGCGCCAAGGGCCTGCCGGAAAGCAAGGTGATCCTGAAGCACGCCGTGCGCAATGCGCTGATCCCCATCCTGACGGTGCTGGGCCTGACCACCGCCCTGCTGATCAGCGGCGCGGTCGTGACCGAAACCGTGTTCGGCCTGCCCGGCGTGGGCAGCCTGGTGGTGTCGGCAGTGCTGCGCCGCGACTACCCCGTCATCCAGGGCGCGCTGCTGATCATCGCGGCCATCTATGTCCTGATCAATCTCCTCATCGACCTGCTGTACCTCTTGGTCGACCCTCGGGTGCGTTACTAATATGGCTATCGCAACTTCCGCCAACTCCGCCGCAGGCGCCGACCGCTGGCAGGTGCTGCGCCTGCTGGTGTCGCGCAAGACGGTGCTGATCAGCCTGATCGTGATCGTCGTGCTGGTGGCCGCCGCCCTGCTGGCGCCCTGGCTCAGCCCCTACGATCCGTTCAAGCTGTCCATCATGAACCGGCTGAAGGCGCCGGGCGCCGCGCACTGGTTCGGCACCGATGACTTCGGGCGCGACGTGTTCAGCCGCGTCATCTACGGCGGCCGCCTGTCGCTGATGGTGGGCTTTTCCGTCGTGATCGTGTCCAGCATCCTGGGCATCGCACTGGGCCTGATCGCCGGCTTCTTCCGCACCGCGGACAAGTTCGTCTCGCGCCTGATCGACGCCATGATGGCCTTCCCCGACATCCTGCTGGCGATCTCGCTGGTGGCCGCGCTGGGACCCTCGCTGGTCAACGTGGTGATCGCGCTGGGCATCGTCTACACGCCGCGCCTGGCCCGCATCGTGCGCGCCTCGACCCTGGTGATCCGCGAACTGCCCTTCGTCGAAGCGGCGCGGGCGCTGGGCGTGCCCACCTGGCGCATCGTCACCGTGCACGTGCTGCGCAACCTGGTGTCGCCCATCCTGGTGCAAGGCACGTTCATCTTCGCCTACGCGATCCTGGCCGAAGCCGGCCTGTCGTTCCTGGGCGTGGGCGTGTCGCCCGACATCCCGACCTGGGGCACCATGATCAACGCCGGCCAGCAATACATGGGCTCGGCCGACTGGATCATGATCTTCCCCGGCATCGCCATCGTGTTGTCCGTGCTGTCGCTGCAACTGGTCGGCGACGGCCTGCGCGACGTCCTCGATCCGCGCCTGCGCAAGGAGCTGTAATCATGACCGCAAGCACCCGAGACGTCGTGCTTTCCGTGGAAGGGCTCAAGACCTGGTTCCACAGCCGCGACGGCATCGCCAAGTCCGTGGACGGCGTGACCTTCGACCTGGCCCGCGGCGAAACGCTGGCCATCGTCGGCGAATCCGGTTCCGGTAAGTCCGTGACCAGCCTGTCCATCATGGGCCTGCTGCCCAAGCCGGCGGGCCGCATCGAGGCCGGCAGGATCCTGTACCGCGACCGCCAGGGCGCGCAGCACGATCTGGCCCAGGCCACGCCCGCCACCCTGCGCAAGATCCGCGGCGCCGAAATCGCCATGATCTTCCAGGAGCCGATGACCAGCCTGAACCCGCTGTACACGGTGGGCGACCAGATCGCCGAGGCCGTGCTGCAACACGAAGGCGGCTCCTATGACGCCGCGCTCCGGCGCGCCCGCGAAATGCTGGAGCGCGTGGAAATCCCGGCGGCCGACCGCCGCGTCAACGAGTACCCGCACCAGATGTCGGGCGGCATGCGCCAGCGCGTGATGATCGCGCTGGCCCTGGCTTGCAACCCCGCCGTGCTGATCGCCGACGAGCCCACCACCGCGCTGGATGTGACGGTGCAGGCGCAGATCCTGGACCTGCTGCGCCGGCTGCAGGCCGAAATGAACATGAGCATCCTGTTCATCACGCACAACCTGGGCGTGGTGGCCGAAATCGCGCATCGCGTGGCGGTCATGTACGCCGGGCGCGTGGTCGAGGACGCCGGCGTCTACGACCTGTTCGAAAAGCCCACGCATCCCTACACCCGCGGCCTGCTGTCCTGTCTGCCCACCGCCGCCCTGCTGGCTTCGGGCGAACGCCTGCGCGCCATTCCCGGCAACGTGCCCAGCGTGCTGTCGCTGCCGCCCGGCTGCACCTTCGCGCCGCGCTGCCCGCTGGCCGCCGACGATTGCCGCTCGGCCGTGCCCGAACTCATGCCGGCACAGGCCGAACACCGCGCGCGCTGCATCAAGGTGAATCCGATATGACGAGCATCCCCATCCCCGTCCGCGCCGAAGAGCCGCTGGTGCGGATCCAGGACTTGAAAGTCCACTTTCCCACCTCGCAGGCGCGCAACGCCCCCGTGGTGAAAGCCGTGGACGGCGTCAGCTTCGACGTGCCGCGCAACACCATCGTCGGCCTGGTTGGCGAATCCGGCTCGGGCAAGACCACCACGGGCCGCGCGCTGCTGCGCCTGTTCGCGCCCACCGCCGGACGCATCCTGTTCGACGGCCAGGACATCACCAAACTGTCCGAAAAGCAGATGCTGCCCTGGCGGCGCCGCATGCAGATCGTGTTCCAGGACCCCTACGCCAGCCTCAATCCCCGCATGACGGTGGCCGAGATCCTGGGCGAGGCGCTGGACACCCACCGGCTCGCCCAGAACCGCCGCCTGGCCCGCATCGGCGAACTGCTGGAACGCGTGGGACTGAACGCCGACCACAGCCGCCGCTATCCGCACGAGTTCTCCGGCGGCCAGCGCCAGCGCATCGGCATCGCCCGCGCACTGGCGGTCGAGCCCGACTTCATCGTGGCCGACGAGCCGGTCTCGGCCCTGGACGTGTCGGTGCAGGCACAGGTGCTGAACCTGCTGCAGGACCTGCAGCGCGACCTCGGCCTGACCATGCTGTTCGTGGCCCACGACCTGGCGGTGGTGGACTACCTGTGCGATGAGGTGGTGGTGATGTACCTGGGCCGCGTCATGGAACGCGGCCCGACCAGCGAGGTCTACGCCCGCCCCCGCCATCCCTATACCCGCGCGCTGCTGTCCGCCGCGCCGGTGCCGGATCCGCGCGCCCCGCGTTCGCGTATTCTGCTCAAGGGCGACATCCCCAGCCCGGTCAATCCGCCTTCGGGCTGCGTGTTCCGCACCCGCTGCCCGCATGCCATCGACAGCTGTGCGACGACCGAGGCGCAAGCCGTCAGCGTCGGCCCGGGCCACTACGTGGCTTGTTCGCGCATCGGCGATGCCGAGCTGGCCGCCTGATAGCCGCCCTGCCCAGACCAGAGACCCAGGAAGCCCACATGAACATCATCCGCGACATCGTCTTCCAGATACGCAGTCGGCGGGACTCGCTGAGCGTGACCGAACGCAAGGTCGCCGACGCCATCCTGGACGACATCATCTGGGGCGCCAGCGCCACCGTCGACCAACTGGCCGCCAAGGCTGGCGTCAGCATCGCCACCATCTCGCGCTTCGCGCGCACCGTCGGCTGCGACGACACGCGCGACCTGAAGCTCAAGCTGGCCCAGGCCAGCACCGTGGGCAGCCGCTTCCTCGACCCCAGCGCACCGGCCGAGGAAAGCACCTTCTACGCCCGCATCTACGCCGACATCGAAAGCACGCTGCGCGCGCATCTGCCCAACTTCACCGAGCAGCTGTTCGAAGCCGCTGCCGCCATCGTCGACGGCGCCCGCATGATCTACGTGTTCGGCATGGGCGGCGCGTCGGCCGTGCTGGCGCAGGAAGTGCAGTCGCGCCTGGTGCGGCTGGGCTACCCCATCGCCGTCTACAGCGACGCGGTGCTGCTGCGCATGGTCGCGGCCACCCTGGACGAACGCGATGCCGTGCTGATCCTGTCGGCCTCGGGCCTCACGCCGGAGATCGTCGGCGCGGCCCGCATCGTCAAGCAGTACCAGGCGCGCATCGTCGCCATCACCGACGCGACCTCCGCGCTCGCCGAGCTGGCCGATGTGGTGCTGCCCATCCGCACCGACGAGACCGACTTCATCTACAAGCCCTCGGCATCGCGCTACGCGATGATGCTGGCCATAGACCTGCTCTCGACCGAGCTGGCCATGCTGAACCAAGAAGAAAACCGAGAGCGCCTGCGCCGCATCAAGCTGGCGCTGGACGAACACCGCGGCGGCCCGAACCGCCTGCCGCTGGGCGATTGAACTGGAACACAAGATGTACGACACCCTAATAGGCAATGTGCTGGTCCTGGACGGCACCGGCGAGGCCGCCTACCGCGCCAGCGTGGCGCTGGCCGACGGCCGCATCGCCGCCATCGGCGACCTGCCCGGCGCCGCGGCCCAGCAGATCATCGACGGCTCAGGCCTGGCGCTGGCCCCCGGCTTCATCGACGTGCACACGCATGACGACACCAACGTCATCCGCACGCCGGACATGCTGCCCAAACTTTCCCAGGGCGTCACCACCGTGGTGGTGGGCAATTGCGGCATCAGCGCCTCGCCGGTAGCCCTGCGCGGCGAGCCGCCGGATCCGATGAACCTGTTGGGGTCCCGCGCGGACTTCAGCTACCCCACCTTTGCCGACTACACCCGCGCCATCGAGGCTGCGCAGCCTGCCGTGAACGTGGCGGCGCTGGTCGGCCACACCGCCTTGCGCAGCAACCACATGGACCGGCTGGACCGCGCCGCCACGCGCGACGAAGTCCTGGCCATGCGCGCACAGCTGCGCGATGCGCTGGCGCACGGCGCCGTCGGCCTGAGCACCGGGCTGGCCTATGCCTCCGCCTTCGACGCGGACACCGAAGAGGTCAAGCTGCTGGCCGAGGCCCTGGACGAATTCGGCGCGCTCTACACCACCCACCTGCGCTCGGAATTCGCCACCATCCTGGAAGCCATGCAGGAAGCCTTCGACATCGCCCAGCATGCCCGCGTGCCCGTGGTGGTCTCGCACCTGAAGTGCGCCGGGGCCGGCAACTGGGGCCGCACGAAGGAAGTCCTGGCCGCGCTGGAGACCGCTGGCCGCCTGCAGCACGTGGGCTGCGACTGCTATCCCTATTCGGCCAGCTCGTCCACGCTGGACCTGAAGCAGGTCACGGACGAGTTCGACATCGATATCACCTGGTCCGTGCCGCATCCGGAACAGGCCCGCCGCAAGCTGGCCGAGATCGCCGCCGACTGGGGCGTGCCCCTGCTGGAAGCGGCCGCGCGCCTGCAGCCGGCGGGCGCGGTGTACCACAACATGCACGAAGACGACGTGCGCCGCGTGCTGTCGCATCGGCTCACCATGGTGGGGTCCGACGGCCTGCCCAACGATCCCATGCCGCATCCCCGACTGTGGGGCGCGTTCCCGCGCGTGCTGGGGCACTACAGCCGCGACGTGGGCCTGTTCCCGCTGACCGAGGCCGTGCACAAGATGACCGGCCTGTCCGCCTCCCGCTTCGGGCTGGCCGAGCGCGGCCTGGTGCGCGAGGGCTACCACGCGGACCTGGTGCTGTTCGACCCGGCCACGGTCATCGACCGCGCCACCTTCGCCGAGCCGGTGCAGACCGCGGCCGGCATCGAGGCAGTCTGGGTCAATGGCGCCCTGTCCTATCGCCAGGGCGTAGCCACCGGCGACCGCGCCGGCCGCTGGCTGCCGCGCAGCGGCGACCTGCGCAAGAACTTCCAATAGGCGCCAGGCGTACGCCCGGCGCCAGACAGGCCATCATTTCAAGGAGAGAACCATGAACAATGCTCCCACCGCCGACAGCAACGGCATCACCCGCTACGGCGTCGCCGGCGGCACCGGCCAGGGCGGCTCGCACATGCCCTTCGCCCGCGCGGTCGCGGCCGACGGCTGGCTGCACGTGTCCGGCCAGGTGCCGATGGACAACGGCGAAGTCGTCGAAGGTGGCATCGTGACCCAATCGCACAAGGCCATCCAGCAGGTGCTGGCCATCCTGCAGGAAGCCGGCTACGGCCCCGAACACGTCGTGCGCTGCGGCGTATGGCTGGACGACGCGCGCGACTTCGCGTCGTTCAACAAAGTATTCAAGGAGTACTTCGGGGAGAATCCGCCGGCCCGGGCCTGCGTGCAGTCGTCACTGGTGGTCGACGCCAAGGTCGAGGTGGACTGCATCGCGTACAAGCGCCCCCACGCCGCGCCCGCTAACGCGGGCTAGCTGCCCCGAGGAGGCTTTTCCCCTTGGAAAAGGGTGTATCTAATCAAAAAGCCTGGCGTTGCCAGGCTTTTTCACATCACATCTTCACCACATCCACACCCTTGGGCGCAACGAACTGGAATTCCTTGGCCGGCAGCTGCGGGTTGGCGGCGATGCCGGACAGGTCCACGCGGGTGGTCTGGCCAAACGAATCCAGCAGTTCCACGCGCACGGGCAGGTTGTCCTTCATGCCAATGTCGACGCGCGAGAAGCCCGCGTCGGCGGTGCGCGGCTTGGCGCGCAGCCAATCGATCCCATCCTTGGACGGCAGGGCCGAAACGTCGAACGACTGCTCCAGCGAACCCGAGCCGAACAGGATGGCGGCGGGCGAGGTGCCGATGGCGGCGTCGACCTTGCGTTCGGTCACCTGGGCCAGGTCGGGATCGAACTGGAACACCTGGCGGCCGTCCGACACCACCAGTTGTTCATAGGGCTTCTGCACCGCCCACTTGAACTTGCCGGGGCGCTGGAACGAGAACACGCCGGTCTGGGCGGGTTGCGTGCGGCCCTGGTTGTTCACCGTGTACTGCGAGAACGAACCGGTGGCCGAAGTCACCGTGGCCACGAAGGCGCGCAGTTGCTCCTGCGCGCTGGCGGCGTACACCATGGCGGGCGCCAGGCTCAGGGCCGCGACGGCGGCCAGTCGGCGGAACATCATCATTACGCTTCCTCTCGGGCGGCGGCGGCCGCGGGAACGAGGATCTCGCGGTTGCCGTTGGACTGCATCGCCGACACCATACCCGATTGCTCCATCTGCTCCAGTAACCGGGCAGCACGGTTGTAACCAATGCGCAGGTGGCGCTGCACCAGCGAGATGGACGCGCGGCGGTGCTTGAGCACCACTTCGCACGCCTGGTCGTACATCGGGTCCGATTCGGCATCACCGCCTATGCCGGTGACGCTGCTGGCGCCTTCGCCGCCGTCGCCGTCCAAGCCGCCTTCCAGCAGGCCTTCGATGTAATTGGGTTCGCCCTGGGCCTTGAGGCTTTCCACCACGCGGTGCACTTCGTCGTCGCTGCAGAACGCTCCGTGCACGCGCACCGGCAGGCCGGTGCCCGGCGGCATATAGAGCATGTCGCCCTGGCCCAGCAGGGTCTCGGCGCCCATCTGGTCAAGAATGGTGCGCGAGTCGATTTTGGACGACACCTGGAACGCGATGCGCGTCGGGATGTTGGCCTTGATCAGGCCGGTGATCACGTCCACGCTGGGACGCTGGGTGGCCAAAATGAGGTGGATGCCGGCGGCGCGCGCCTTCTGCGCCAAGCGGGCGATCAGTTCTTCGATCTTCTTGCCCACCACCATCATCAGGTCGGCGAGTTCGTCGATGACCACCACAATGGTGGGCAGCGGCGCCAGCGGTTCGGGCTGATCCGGGGTCAGCGAGAACGGATTCGGGATGGGTTCCTCGCGCTTGATCGCGTCGCGGATCTTGGTGTTGTAGCCCGCCAGGTTGCGCACGCCCATCTTGCTCATCAGGCGGTAGCGCTTTTCCATTTCGCCCACGCACCAGTTCAGCGCGTTGGAGGCATGGCGCATGTCGGTGACCACGGGCGCCAACAGGTGCGGAATACCTTCGTAGACGCTCATTTCGAGCATCTTCGGATCGATCAGGATCAGCCGGGTGTGGGACGCGTCCGCCTTGTACAGCAGCGACAGGATCATGGCGTTGATCCCCACGGACTTACCTGAACCGGTCGTGCCCGCCACCAGCAGGTGAGGCATCTTGGCCAGGTCGGCCACCACCGGGTTGCCGGCGATGTCCTTGCCCAGCGCCATCGTCACCACCGAATGGCTGGCGTGGTAGGTCTGCGAGCCCAGGATCTCGGACAGGCGCACCATCTGGCGGCGCGGGTTGGGCAGTTCCAGGCCCATCAGGTTCTTGCCCGGAATGGTTTCCACCACCCGGATGCTGACCAGGCTCAGCGCGCGCGCCAGGTCCTTGGCCAGGTTGACGATCTGGCTGCCCTTCACGCCCGTGGCGGGCTCGATTTCGTAGCGCGTGATGACCGGGCCGGCCTGCGCCGCCACCACGGTGACCGACACGCCGAAGTCGGCCAATTTCTTTTCGATCAGGCGCGAGGTGAATTCAATGGTTTCGGCCGACACCGTTTCCTGGTTGGTCAGGGGGGGATCCAGCAGGCTGATCGCCGGCAGGTCGCCTTCGGCGCCGCCCGAGGGCGCGAAGAACAGCGACTGCTGCTTTTCCTTTTCGACCCGTTCGGACTTGGGCACCACGGTAATCGCCGGTTCGATCCGGACCGGCTGCTCATGGACCAGTTTTTCCTGCTTGGCCACGACCTGCTCGGTGCGCACGGCCTTGGCGACTTCGCCGACCTTACGGTCTTCGCGCGCGGCATAGGAATCGCGCACGCGGCGCACCAGGCCTTCCAGCCAGGAGCCCACGCGTTCGGCGATGGCCAGCCACGAGAACGAGAAAAAGAGGCTCAGGCCAATGGCTAGCATGACCAGGAAGGCGAGCGTGCTGCCGGTGAAGCCGATGCTGCGGCCGATCAGGTCGGCCAGCGTCTGGCCGATCACGCCGCCCGCGCCGCTGGTGTTTTCCGAGGCGCCGGGCAGATGCGTGCCACGGCTGGCCAGGCGCAGGGCTTCCATGCCCAGCGACCCCACCAACAGCAGGAAGAAACCGATGCCCTCTTCCCAATGGACGCGGGGCAATACTTCCGGCTGTTTACTATTGGTAACGCGAAGGTGGCTGGCCAGGCGGCGGTAGCCCGCCCGCACCCGGTGCAGCAGCAGGATCACCCACCACCAGGCGGAGAAACCGAACAGATAGAGCAGGATGTCCGCCAGATAGGCGCCCAGGGTCCCGCCCCGGTTGTGGATGGCACCGGCGGGGACGGAATGCGACCAGCCCGGGTCGGCGGCGTTCCAGGTGGCCAGCACCAGCGTCAGCCAGGCCGCCAGGGCGGCGAAGAGGATCCAGCGGGCTTCACGCAGCAGCGCGGACAAGCGCGTCTGCAGGGGGGAAGGCCCGTTACGGGTGTTGCGCGAGGCGCGCGGAGAAGCAGTCGAGATACGCGGCATGCGGCTCATTATAATTGGGCGTTAACCTAAAGATACCCGCCCATGTCCACGCCTACGCACGCTAAAGTTTTGATACTCGGTTCCGGCCCTGCCGGTTACACGGCGGCCGTCTATGCGGCACGCGCCAATCTGAGCCCTGTTCTTGTTACAGGTCTGGCCCAAGGCGGCCAGCTCATGACCACCACGGACGTCGACAACTGGCCGGCCGACGCCGATGGCGTGCAGGGTCCGGACCTGATGCAGCGCTTCCAGAAGCATGCGGAACGCTTCAACACCGAAATGCTCTTCGACCATATTGCCAAGGTCGACCTGTCCAAGCGCCCGTTCACCCTCACGGGCGACACCGGCAAGATCTACACCTGCGACGCCCTCATCATCGCCACCGGCGCCTCGGCCAAGTACCTCGGCCTGCCGTCGGAAGAGGCCTTCATGGGCCGCGGCGTGTCCGGCTGCGCCACCTGCGACGGCTTCTTCTACCGCAACCAGGACGTGGTCGTGGTCGGCGGCGGCAATACCGCCGTGGAAGAAGCGCTGTACCTGTCGAACATCTGCCGCAAGGTCACCCTGATCCACCGCCGCGACAAGTTCCGCGCCGAACCCATCCTGGTCGACAAGCTCATGAGCAAGGTCGAGAACGGCAATATGGAACTGAAGCTGTTCCATACCCTGGAAGAAGTGCTGGGCGACGACAGCGGTGTTACAGGCGTCCGCGTACGCCACGTGGACACCGGCGCCACCGAAGACATGACGGTCACTGGCGCCTTCATCGCCATCGGCCACCAGCCCAACACCGAGATCTTCCAGGGCCAGCTGGAAATGAAGGATGGCTACATCGTCACCAAGAGCGGCCTGTCCGGCATGGCCACGATGACCTCGGTCCCGGGCGTGTTCGCCGCCGGCGACGTCCAGGACCACGTCTACCGCCAGGCCATCACCAGCGCCGGCACCGGCTGCATGGCCGCGCTGGACGCACAACGGTGGCTGGAGAATGCGGGGCAGTAAGGTCGGCCTGGCCGACCTGAAACGCCTGAAGAAAGACCTGCAGGCCGAGCGCGAGCGCGCCGCCCTCGCCCAGCGGGTGGCGGTGCTGAAAAAGCCCGACACCGCCCCCGTGGACGACATGGTGGCGTTCAAGCGCACCATGAAGTCGGTCACGCCGATCAAGCAGGCCGCCCGGGTGGAACACAAGCCCGTGGCGGAACCCGCGCCCGCCCTGCGCCGCGCCAATGCCTTGGGTGAAACGCCGACGCGCGCCGACGCCGGCGTCTCCGATGGCGGCGAAATCACGCATCTGCTGTCCGAAGGCGGCACCGCCTTCGTGCGCAGCGACGCCGCGCCCGACACCGCCCGCAACCTGCGC
>NZ_JBARYB010000106.1:0-20278 GCF_049647645.1 Achromobacter sp. | reverse complement strand
CGTCACGCTGCTGGGCCGCGATGGCGCGGCGCTGGACGCCGCGGCCGACAGCCTGGCCAGCCTGGGCCAGGTGCAGGCCGTCAGCGCCGACATCGCCAACGAAGCTTCGGTGCGGGCGGCCTTCGCCCAGGCCGAGGCCGAGTTCGGTCCGGTGCTGGTGCTGGTGAACAACGCCGGCCAGGCGGTCAGCCAGCGCTTTGACCGCACCGATGCGGCGCTGTGGCAGTCCATGCTGGACGTCAACCTGACGGGCACCTTCCATTGCATCCAGGCCGTCTTGCCGGGCATGCTGCAGGAAAAATGGGGCCGGGTAATCAACGTGGCCAGCACGGCCGGCCTGATCGGCTATGGCTACGTCAGCGCCTATTGCGCCGCCAAGCATGGCGTGATCGGGCTGACCCGCTCGCTGGCGCTGGAAACCGCGCAGAAGGGCGTCACGGTCAATGCCGTCTGCCCCGGCTACACGGAAACCGACATCGTGCGCGGCGCGGTCTCGAACATCGTCGACAAGACCGGCATGACGGCGGACGCCGCCCGCGCCAAGCTGGCCGAACGCAATCCCCAGGGCCGCCTGGTGCAGCCCGAGGAAGTGGCCGAGACGGTCGCCTGGCTGGCCCTGCCGGCCTCGGCCTCGGTCAACGGCCAGGCCATCGCCGTAGACGGCGGCGAAGTGATGACCGGCTGAAGCCGGCGCCCCATCCACCCCCAATTCACGAACGGAGACACCATGAGCACCCAGCCCGAAGAGCACACCATGAAGCACCACAAGCGTCCGTTTGCCGGCTACCAGGCCAAGACGTTCCTGTGGCAGGTGTCGGCCGACGGCAAGATCGGCACGGTGACGCTGAACCGCCCCGAGCGCAAGAATCCGCTGACGTTCGACTCCTACGCCGAACTGCGCGACCTGTTCCGCGCGCTGGTGTACGCCACCGACATCAAGGTCGTGGTGGTGACGGGCGCGGGCGGCAACTTCTGCTCCGGCGGCGACGTGCACGAGATCATCGGGCCGCTGACCAAGATGAGCATGCCCGAGCTGCTCGACTTCACCCGCATGACGGGCGATCTGGTCAAGGCCATGCGCGCCTGCCCGCAGCCCATCGTGGCGGCGGTCGACGGCATCTGCGCCGGCGCCGGCGCGATGGTGGCGCTGGCCTCGGACATGCGTCTGGGCACGCCCGCGGCGCGCACCGCCTTCCTGTTCACGCGCGTGGGCCTGGCCGGCGCCGACATGGGCGCCTGCACGCTGCTGCCGCGCATGATCGGCCAGGGCCGGGCTTCCGAACTGCTTTACACGGGCCGCGCCATGACGGCGGAAGAGGGCGCCAACTGGGGTTTCTTCAACGCCCTGCATGAACCGGGCGCGCTGGCTGATGCCGCGCAGACGCTGGCCGCGCAATTGGCCGCGGGTCCGACCTTCGCCCACGGCGTCACCAAGAAGCTGTTGCACCAGGAATGGAACATGGGTGTGGACGAGGCCATCGAGGCCGAAGCCGAGGCCCAGGCCATCTGCATGCAGACGCGTGATTTCCGCCGCGCCTACGATGCCTTCGTGGCCAAGCAAAAGCCCGTTTTCCAAGGGGATTGAGCATGCGCGACGCAAGCTGGCTGGATTGGCCGTTTTTCGACGATGCGCACCGCAAGCTGGCGCACGAGGTCGACGCCTGGTGCGAGGCGTCCCTGGGGGACGTGGATCACCATGACGCCGACGGCGCCTGCAAGAAACTGGTGCGCGCCATGGGCGAGGCCGGCTGGCTGCGCTATGCGGTCGCGGGCGGCCCTGGCGGCGCCTGGGGCGGCGCGCTGCCGGAAGTGGATTCCCGCGCTGTCTGCATCCTGCGCGAAACGCTGGCCCGCCACGAAGGGCTGGCCGACTTCGCCTTCGCCATGCAGGGCCTGGGCAGCGGCGCGATTTCGCTGATGGGCTCGGACGAGCTGCGCCAGCGCTACCTGCCGCGCGTGGCTCGCGGCGAAGCCATCGCGGCCTTTGCGCTGTCGGAACCCGACGCCGGCTCGGACGTGGCCGCGCTGGCCTGCGAGGCCACGCTGGACGGCGACCACTACGTGCTGAACGGCGCCAAGACCTGGATTTCCAATGGCGGCATCGCGGACTTCTATTGCGTGTTCGCGCGCACCGGCGAAGCCCCCGGCGCGCGCGGCATCAGTGCCTTCGTGGTGGATGCCGATACGCCGGGCTTCGAGGTCAGCGAACGCATCGAACTGATCGCGCCGCACCCGCTGGCCACCATTACGTTCGACAACTGCCGCATTCCGGTATCGCACCGGCTGGGCGACGCGGGCCAGGGCTTCAAGCTGGCCATGATGACGCTGGACATCTTCCGCGCCTCGGTGGCGGCGGCGGCGCTGGGCTTTGCGCGCCGGGCGCTGGACGAGGGGCTGGCCCGGTCCAAGTCGCGCCGCATGTTCGGCCAGACCCTGGCAGACCTGCAATTGACGCAGGCCGCGCTGGGCGACATGGCGACTGCCATCGATGCCTCGGCGCTGTTGACCTACCGCGCCGCCTGGATGCGCGACGTGCTGAAACAGCGCACCACGCGCGAAGCGGCCATGGCCAAGATGACGGCCACGGAATCGGCGCAGACCGTGATCGACCGCGCGCTGCAGATGTTCGGCGGCGCGGGCGTGGTGTCGGGGATGCCGGTGGAAAAGCTCTACAGGGAAATACGCGCGCTGCGGATTTACGAAGGCGCGACAGAAGTGCAGAAGTTGATCATTGCCCGTGAACTGCTGAAGGCGTAAGGCAGCCATCGAGCTCCGTCGTCCCGGCACAGCAAAAACACCGCAATAGCAAGGGGAATTCCATGGAAGCATCCGCCCACATCGACACTTTCGCCCGGGACAATCTGCCCCCGGGCGAACAATGGCCAGAGTTCTTGCTCGACGGTCCCGACGTGGCCTATCCGCAGCGCTTCAATTGCGCGGTCGAACTGGTGGACGCCATGGTCGAGCGCGGCCACGGCGAGCGCGTCGCGCTGCGCTGGAGCCAGGACGGCAAGCCAGCCACGATGACCTATCGCGAGTTGGCTGCGCTGACCAACCGCATCGCCCGCGTGCTGGCCGAGGACATGGGCCTGGTGCCGGGCAACCGCTTGCTGCTGCGCGGACCGAACAATCCGATGATGGCGGCCTCGTGGCTGGCGGCGATCAAGGCGGGCTTGGTCACCGTGCCGACGATGCCGCTGCTGCGCGCCAAGGAGCTCAAGCAGATCATCGACAAGGCGCAGATCCAGGCGGTGCTGTGCGATGCCCGCCTGAAGGACGAGGCGGAATTCTGCACGCAGCCCAGTCATGAGCATCATTGCCCGGGGCTGACGAAGGTCATGTACTTCAACGACAAGGCGCCGGATGCGCTGGATTCGTTGGCCGCGGCCAAACCGGATGATTTCAAGGCCTGCGATACGGCCGCTGACGACGTCTGCCTGATCGCCTTCACCAGCGGCACCACCGGCGCGCCCAAGGGCTGCATGCACTTCCACCGCGACGTGCTGGCGATGTGCGACCTGTTCCCCAAGCATGTCATCAAGCCGGGGCCGGAGGATATTTTCTGCGGCACGCCGCCGCTGGCCTTCACCTTCGGCCTGGGCGGCCTGCTGTGCTTCCCGCTGCGCGTGGGCGCCAGCACGGTGCTGGCCGAGAAGCTGTCGCCGGAAAGCCTGTTGCAGCTGATCCAGGATTTCCGCGCCACCATCGTGTTCACGGCGCCCACGTTCTACCGTCAGATGGCGGCGCTGGTCGGCAAGTTCGACCTGTCGTCGCTGAAGAAGAGCGTGTCGGCGGGCGAGGCGCTGCCGGATGCCACGCGCCAGCTGTGGAAGCAGGCCAGCGGCATCGAGATGATCGACGGCATCGGCGGCACGGAAATGATCCACGTGTTCGTGTCCAGCCCGCCGGAGTCGGTCAAGGCCGGCGCGATCGGCCGCGTGGTGCCGGGTTATGTGGCGCAGATCGTGGATGACGACATGAAGCCTGTGCCCAATGGCACGGTGGGCCGGCTGGCGATCAAGGGTCCGACCGGCTGCCGTTATCTGGCGGACGAGCGCCAGCTGCGTTTCGTGCAGCAGGGTTGGAACCTGCCGGGCGATACCTTCCTGCAGGACGACGAGGGCTACCTCTTTTATCAGGCACGCAATGACGACATGATCGTTTCGGCGGGCTACAACATTGCCGGACCCGAGGTCGAGGACGCGCTGTTGCGTCACGAAGCCGTGGCGGAGTGCGGTGTGGTGGGCGCGGCGGACGACGAGCGCGGCCAGGTGGTCAAGGCGTTCGTGGTGCTGAAGCCGGGCTACGAGGCCGGCAATGAGCTGGTCGTGGCGCTGCAGCAGTTCGTGAAGGCCAATATCGCGCCCTACAAGTATCCCCGTGCCATCGAGTTTGTCGAGGCGCTGCCGCGCACCGAGACCGGCAAGCTGCAGCGTTTCGCGCTGCGCAAGATGGCCTGAACCGGCAACAAGGAAATTCCATGGCAGCCCCTTTCATCAGCCAGGTCGAAGTCCGCTTCCGTCATTGCGATCCGGCGGGCATTGTTTTCTACCCTCGCTATTTCGAGATGATCAATGACTTTGTCGAGGAGTGGTTCGACAAGGGCATGGGGTTGCCGTTTCATGCGCTGCACGTGGAGCGGCACATCGGCACGCCGATGGCGTCGGTGCAGTGCGATTTCAGCGCGCCCAGCCGCTGGCACGAACGTTTGCGCCAGGTGCTGGAAGTGCAGCGCATTGGCGGCGCGTCGTTCAAGGCGCTGGTGCGTTTCGAGGGGCCGGATGGCCAGTTGCGGTTGTCGGCGACGCTGACGATCGTGACGGTGGATTTGCGGACGATGAAGTCCATGCCGCTGCCTGCGGATCTGCGGGAACGCATGCAGGCTTATCTGGTTCCCGCGGCGTAAGCGGCGGGGATCGTTTGCTTTTCTTAAATATAGGATGACGTTATGAAGATTCTGCAACCGCCGGATTGGATGGCGCCTCGGGGCTATTCGAATGGCGTGCTCACCGAGATGCAGGTGGGCAGCAAGCTCGTGTTCGTGGGCGGGCAGGTGGGGTGGAATGGCCAGCAGCAGTTCGAGTCGGACGATCTGGCCGACCAGGTGCGGCAGACGCTGGCGAACATCGTCGCGATTCTGGCCGAGGGCGGCGCGAAGCCTGAGCATATCGTCCGGATGACGTGGTACGTGACGGATAAGGACGAGTACGTGGCGGCTTATCCGGCTATCGGCAAGCATTACCGCGAGTACATCGGCCGGCATTTTCCGGCGATGACGGCGGTGGAAGTGGCGGATCTGGTTGAGGATCGGGCCAAGGTTGAGATCGAGGTTACTGCTGTGGTGCCGGCGCAGTAATTGCCGGATGCTCCTGGGCGCCGAGGGTTGGTTGATTGCTGACCTTCGGTGCTTTTTTTGTGGGCATTGCGTTCTTGAGACGATCGGCTCTTCGGCACTGTCGCGTTCGGGGGCGGTTGCTGGTTCTTGAGACGCCCGGCGCGGCGGCGGCCCGGCGTGTGCGGGGCTGCGATTGCGGTCCGGAGCGTTCGCTCCGGACTTCCCCTGCCTCATCCTCGTCCAGGCCTGCGGCCTTCCCTACGGATTCCGTCGGGCTTATCGACGCCCCGCACACGCCGGGCCGCCGCCGCGCCGGGCTCTGGCAAGTGCAGTTGACGGCAGCTGGGGCGGGCGGGGTTCTTGGGGTTCTGCTCGGCGGTGGTTTGGCGTCGAAGATCTTGCGGGGTTCGCCCCATGCCGGCCGCGCGGGCGGCCTCTTGGGGCTTGCGCGGCTTCTTGCGTTGTGATGCTGGTTGTCCGTTGGCGGCGTTGATGCCGTTGATGCCGTTGGTGCCTTTGGCGCGCGGCGTGATGCTTTGCGTCTGATGCTGCTTTATCCCATCACTCGCCGCGTCTCGCGCGGCAATTCCCCGAAGCGTTCCCGGTAGTACTCCGAGAACCGTCCCAAATGTCCGAACCCCACGCCTAACGCCACTTCCGTGACGCTGGCGCCTGTGCCCGTCCTTAACCGGTTCCTGGCCTCGTCCAGCCGCAGCGCGCGCAGCGCGTTCATTGGCGTGGTGTTGCGGTGTTCCTGGAACAAGCGCGTCAGGGCGCTGGCGCTGGCGCCGGCGTGGCGGGCGATGTCGGTCAGGGTGAGGGCGGCGGCGAGGTGGTCGCGCATATAGGTTTCGGCGGCGCTTAGCCGCCGCGGGACGGTGGGGGCGATGCCGGCTTGTGTCTGCCAGCTGTTGGGCTGGTTGTAGAGCAGGTGCAGCACCAGCGTGTCTTCCAGGTGTTCGAGCCAGGCGGCGGGCGGGCGCGGGGCGCCGTCGTCCAGGGTGGGCAGCAGGTGGATCAGGCTTTCGACCATGCTGCGCCAGACGGCGCCGACGGGGTTGTCCAGGCGCAGGGCGGGGCTGAAGTCGAGCGGGCGGGTGGCGGCCTCGCCGAAGGCGCGCTGGCCGATGGCTTCGAGTTTGCCGCGGGGGATCTTGAGCAGCAGTTGTTCGCAGCCGGCTTCCCAGTGCAGCTTCAGGGGGCGGTTGGGGGCGATGACGGCGGCGCAGTCGGGGTCGGCGTCGACGCGGTCGTTGCCGCATTCGATACAGGCGCGGCCGCGCAGGGGGACCTGGACCAGCATGAAGTCCTGCAGGCGGTCGGGTTCGATGTGGACTTCGGCGCCGTAGCGCAGCGTACAGACGGTCAGCGAGCCGAAGCGGCCGCGGTTCAGTTCGGCGTCGACGCGGCCGCCTTTCCAGGTCAGGCGGTGTTCTTTGAGGGCTTCGGAGACCAGGGTGCGCGTCTCGTCCTGCTGGGTGGAGCTGAAGACGCGCCTTTTGAGCAGGGGCGCTAGCGTGAGTCGGGACCAGCCGTGCATGGATGCCTCCGGGACGGGAACGCTCCCGTGTTACTGCCGAGGGTAATTTAAACGTCAAGCACTTGGAATTAAGTGATTCCCGGATAAGGCTGACGGAATCCGGATAGAGCGCTGCCCTGGGGCGGCCTAATCTAGCCGGTAGGCCCTTCCCGTGTTGGTTGGAGGGCGCCGCCGCGGCGCGTAAGCTGGCGGCGTTGTTCGGCAGCATGCGTAGACCGACGGCAGACGGGTTCTGTCAGCTTTCCGCCGGCGTGGCCGGGCGGGGATAACGGGGTGGCTCATGAATCGAAAGCTATGGAGCCGGCGCGCGCTGGCTGCGCTGGTGTGCATGACGGCGGCGACGGGCGCCGCGGCGGCGGACAAGGTCAAGGTCGGTTTGTTGACCACCTTGTCGGGGCCGGGAGCGGCGCTGGGCAACGAGATCCGCGACGGCTTCAATCTGGCGCTGCAGCATACGGGCGGCAAGCTCGGCGGGCTGCCGGCCGAAGTGGTGGTGGCGGACGACCAGCAGAAGGCGGACACCGGCCGCCAGGCGGTGGAGCGGCTGTTGAAGCGCGACCGGGTGGACGTGATGACGGGCATCGTGTTCTCGAACGTGCTGCTGCCGGTGATGCCGGCCATCTTGCAGTCGGGGACCATCTACCTGAGCACCAATACCGGGCCGGAGAACTATGCGGGCGCGGGCTGTAATCCGAATTTCTTCGCGGTCGCCTGGCAGAACGAGGATATTCCGGCCGCGATGGGCAAGTACGCCAGCGACCAGGGCTACAAGAGCGTGGCGCTGATCGCGCCGGACTATCCGGGCGGGCGGGAATCGCTCAATGGCTTCAAGCGGCTGTACAAGGGCGGGCTGTCGGAAGAGATCTATACCCAGCTGGGGCAGCTGGATTACGGCGTGGAGATCACGCGGCTGCGGGCCAGCAAGCCGGATGCGGTGTTCTTCTTCCTGCCGGGCGGCATGGGCGTGAACTTCATCAAGCAGTTCAATGGCGCCGGCCTGTCCAAGGAGATCGCGTTGCTGGCGCCCGGCTTCTCCGGTGACGAGGACACGATCGCGGCGGTGGGCGCGCCGATCGAGGGCATGCGCAATACCTCGCAGTGGGCGCTGGAGCTGGACAACCCGGCCAACCGCAAGTTCGTCGAGGATTTCAAGAAGACCTACAACCGCAGCCCCACGCTGTACGCCTCGCAGGGCTATGACGCTGCCATGTTGCTGGACAGCGCGGTGCGCCAGACCGGCGGCAAGCTGGAGGCGGACGCGCTGCGTCCGGCGCTGCGGCGCGCGGACTTCAAGTCGGTGCGGGGGGATTTCAAGTTCAACCGCAACCAGTATCCGGTGCAGAACTACTACCTGCGCATCGTCGAGGCGGGGGCGGGAGGCAAGCTGTCCAATAAGCTGTCGGGCACGGTGCTGACCCAATACCAGGACCCTTTCGCCGCAGCCTGCCAGATGAAGTAGGGCGGACACCCGCAACAAGGAGATACGCATGACCCAGAACATCACGACGCGCGAAGTGACGATAGATTCGCATGACGGCAAGTCCTTCGGCGCCTATCTGGCCGTGCCGGCGTCCGGGCAGGGCCCGGGCCTGGTGCTGTGCCAGGAAATCTTCGGCGTGAATGACTTCATGCGCCGCGCGGCGCAGCTGTTGGCCGAGGAAGGCTATGTGGTGCTGGTGCCGGACCTGTTCTGGCGTCAGCAGCCGGGCATCCAGCTGACCGACGGCCCGGCCGACATGCCGCGCGCCTTTGAGCTCTACCAGGGCTTTGACGTGGAACTGGGCTTGCAGGACATCGCGTCCAGCATCGCAGCGCTGCGCGGGTTGCCCGAGAGGCAGGGCGGGGTGGGCGTGCTGGGCTATTGCCTGGGCGGCAAGCTGGCGTATCTGGCCGCCTGCCGCACCGACGTGGACGTGGCCATCGGCTACTACGGCGTGGGCATCGAGAACAGCCTGGACGAGGCGTCCGAATTGCGCGGCCGCCTGGTGCTGCATATCGCCGAGCAGGACGGCTTCTGTCCCCCGGAAGCGCGCCAGCGCATCCTTGAGGCGCTGGGCAACAAGCCTGGAGTGCAGATCTACGTCTATCCGGGCATGGATCATGCGTTCGCGCGCACTGGCGGCGACCACTACGACAAGCCGTCGGCGCTGATGGCGCATCAGCGCAGCATGGCGGCCTTGCAGCGCGCCATCGGTCCGGAGTTCGACTATTCGTACCTGTGGGACAAGCACTGCGAGTACGAATTCGGCACGCGCGACGTGGCGGCGACGATGGCGACCATGGTGGCCGAGCCCTATGTGAACCATATCCCCACCATGACCGGGGGCGTGGGCCACAAGGAACTGAGCCGCTTCTATCAGCACCATTTCGTCAACAGCAATCCGCCGGACACGCGCCTGGTGCCGCTGTCGCGCACGGTGGGCGCCACGCAGATCGTGGACGAGCTGCTGTTCTGCTTCACGCACACCACCGAGATCGATTGGCTGCTGCCGGGCGTGAAGCCCACCGGCAAGTGCGTGGAAATTCCGCTGATCGCCATCGTCAAGTTCCGCGGCGACAAGCTTTATCACGAGCACATCTATTGGGACCAGGCCAGCGTGCTGGTGCAGGTGGGCTTGCTGGACCCCAAGGGCTTGCCCGTGGCGGGCCGCGAGACCGCTGCCAAGCTGCTGGACGAGACCCTGCCGTCGAACACGTTGATGGCGCGCTGGAAAGAAAGCGAGAACAAGTAGGAGCCCGACATGTCATACACCGAAGATCAATTGGCCGCGATGGTGCGCGGCGACAGCGTGCACCGCGGCGTCTACACCGACCCCGCCATCTTCGATCTGGAGATGCAGCGGATCTATGGCCGCGCCTGGATCTACGTGGGCCATGAAAGCCAGGTGCCCAAGACGGGCGACTATCACACCACGCGCCTGGGCGACCAGGACGTGCTGATGGTGCGGGCTACCGACGGCCGCGTGCACGTGCTGTACAACCGCTGCCCGCACAAGGGCGCCAAGGTGGTGGCCGATGGCGAAGGCTGTGTCGGCAAGTTCTTCCGCTGCCCCTATCACGCCTGGACCTTCAAGCTGGACGGCAGCCATCTGGGCGTGCCGTTGAAGCAGGGGCTGGAGGGCACGTCCTACGATCCCGCCGATCCGGCATTCTCTATGCGCCGCCTGGCGCGCGTGGAAAGCTATCGCGGCTTCGTGTTCGCCAGCCAGGCCAAGGAAGGGCTGGCTCTGGAGGACTTCCTGGGCGGCGTGCGTTCGTCGATCGACAACCTCTGCGACCGTTCGCCGGTGGGCGAGGTGGAAGTGGCCGGCGGCATCTTCCGCGTGATGCAGCGCTCGAACTGGAAGGTCTTCTACGAGAACCTGCACGACACCATGCACGCAAGGGTCACGCACGAATCCTCCTACGCCGCGGCGCGCGACGAGGCCAAGGAAATGGGCGAGATGCCGCTGGAGCTGCACATTATGGACGGCAACGGCGAGCCCTACGAGTTCTGGGAAAAGCTGGAGCTGCGCGCCTACGCCAATGGCCACGGCTACATGGAAGGCATCTTCAATCCGGGCGCGGCCGAGCGCGACCCGGTGTCGCGCGCGCATTTCGAAACGTTGACCGCGGCCTATGGCGAGACGCGCGCCCGCGAGATCCTGGGCATGAACCGCCACAACACGGTGATCTACGGCAGCGGTTCGCCCCACACGGTGTTCCAGCAGTTCCGCGTGATCCGGCCCATCGCCGTGGACCGCACCATGATCGAGATCCAGACCTTCCGCTGCAAGGGCGCGCCGGACGGCGTGTTCAAGCGCGCCATGCTGTACGCCAACGTCATCAATTCGCCCTCGTCCAACGTCATGCCGGATGACATCGAGCTCTACAACCGCTGCCAGGAAGGCAACGCCACGCGCGGCGGCGAGTGGGTCAGCATGCACCGCTACCACGGCAGCGACCGCAGCGACGCCGACGGCATGGTGTCGGTCAACGGCACCAGCGAACTGCCCATGCGCAACCAGTTCGACGCCTGGAAGACCTATATGGAAGCCGGCCCCGCCGCCACGGAAGCGGCAGCTGCCACCGGAGACCGCTCATGCTGCTAGACCTTGATTTCGACGTGAGCACCGAAGGCCTGTCGCCAGCCGAGGCGCCGGCCGACGCCTACCACCGCATCGCGCAGTTCCTGTACCGCGAGGCGCGCTTGCTGGATGAGCGCCGCTACGATGATTGGCAGGCGCTGTGGACGGCGGACGGCATGTACTGGATGCCGCGCGTGCCGGGCCAGCAAAGCCCTTACGACCATATCTCGCTGTTCTGGGAAGACCGCATGCTGCGCGACGTGCGCATCCGCCGGCTGGAGCATCCGCGCAACTGGTCGCAGCAGCCGCCGACGCGTAGCGCGCGGTTGGTGGGCGCGGTGGAAATCGAGGGCGTGGACGTCGCCGGCAACCTGGTGGTGCACTCCACCTTCCAGATGACGGAATGGCGCAAGCGCCAGCCGCGCCAGCTGGCGGGCCGCACCACCCACAAGCTGGCCGCCGAGGGCGACAGCTGGCGCATCCGCATGAAGCGGGTGGACCTGGTCAATTGCGACGACGTGCATGACGTGTTCGAGGTGTTCGTGTGACGGCGAACGATGCCGCGGTGCTGGCGCTGCACTTCCAGAACGACGTGCTGCACCCCGAGGGCAAGATCCGAGTCGGCCTGGACGCGGACGGCGGGGCGCGCCAGCGTCTGCTGGACAACGCGGCCGCCCTGCTGGCGGGCGCGCGGGCTCACGATTTGCCCATCGTGCACGTGCGCATCGCGTTCAGACCGGACTACGCCGACCTGATGGCCAACTGCCCCATCTTCCGCAACGTCGCCGCCATTGGCGCGGTGCCGGAGGGGCAGTGGGGCAGCGCCTTCTATGAAGGGCTGCAGCCGCTGGCCGGCAGCGCGCGCGAGTTCGTGGTGAAGCACACCCGCATCAGCGCCTTCTACGGCACGCCGCTGGAAGAGACGTTGCGGCTCTTGGGCGCGCGCCGGCTGGTGGTGGCGGGAGTCGCCACGCATTCGGTGGTGGAAGGCACGGTGCGCCACGCCGCCGACATCGGCTTCGAGGTCATGGTGGCGCAGGACGCTTGTGCGTCGGCGGATCCGGCGGTGCATGACGCGTCGCTGGCCAGCATGCGCCTGATTGCGCAAACCGGTCCGGTGGCGGAAGCTGTGCGCTGGGCCGCCGCGCCGCATTGATCAAGGATTCATCATGGATTTCACAGGCTTTCCCGGGCTGGCCGGCAAGACCGCCATCGTCACCGGCAGCACCCAGGGGCTGGGCGCGGACATCGCGCGCGGATTGGCCGCGGCTGGCGTCAACGTGGCGCTGGTCGGGCGCAATGCCGAGGCCGGCCGCGCGCTGGAAAATGAACTGGACGGCCGCGCGCTGTACTGCGAGACCGACATCGGGCAGGACGAACAGATACAGCGCTGCATCGACGCGGCCGTGGCGCGCTTCGGCCGGCTGGACATCCTGGTCAACAACGCCTGCCAATACGCGGACCGCGGCCTGGCCTCGTCGCGCGAGGAATGGCACAGCACGCTGGACACCAACCTGGTGTCAGCCGCCATCTTCACGCAGTTGGCCGCGCCGCTGCTGCCGCGCGGCGGCGTGGTGGTGAACATGGGCAGCACGGGCGGCAAGTTCGGCGCGGCCGGACGCGCGCTTTATCCGGCGTCCAAGGCGGCGCTGCTGCAGATCACCAAGAACTTCGCGGTCGAGCTGGCGCCGGCCGGCGTGCGGGTGCTGGCGGTGTCGCCGGCCTGGACCTGGTCGCCATCGGTGGAGCAGTTGTCGGGCGGCTCGCGCCCGGCGGCGGACGCGGTGGGCGCGCATTTCCATCCGCTGGGGCGGGTCGGCTCGGGCGAGGAGATTGCGGCGGCGGTGTGCTTCGCCTGTTCCGACGCGGCGTCCTGGATGACGGGTGTGGACATACCCGTGGACGGCGGCTTTTCCATCCTGGGGCCAGACCGCGGCATCTCGCCGCGCGCCTGGTTCAAGGAGCTGGCGCCCTGAGGGCGCCGGCGGGCGGCGTCAGCGGATGACGATCTGCCCTTCTTCCACGGCGGCCTTGCCGCCGATCTGGTCTTCCAGGAATTCCTGCACCTTGTTGCCCACCTGAATCGTCACGCCGCTGCAGAAGCGGCGCGCGGCCTGGATGGTGGCGCTGGCCAGGGGCTGCAGATCCAGCACCAGCTGGGCTTCTTCGGCGTCCAGCGCCAGCAGGTCCTGGCTGAGCTTGACGTGGGTATTGCGGGCGCGGTCGGCCACGTCGCCGGGGGCGCGCTGGGGATTGGCCTTCAGGAACATCAGCAGCTGTTCCAGCTTGGATTTTTCTTCGTGCATCTTCTGGCGCTTGCGCGCCAGGGCCGCGCGCTTGATGTCCGCGTGCGGGTCCAGGCCGGCCTGCACCAGCGTCGGAATGCCCGAGGGCGAGCCTATGGTGCCGGCGCGCACGGCCTGCATGGCGCGGGTCTGGCCGCCGGTGATGGCGCTTTGCTGGGTGTTGGGAGGGCCGACGTTGACGCCGCCGCCGGCCGCGATGCTGCTCTGGCGGACCTCGCGCTCGACGTCCACGTCCTTGCCCGCGCTGATGACGGCGTTCTCGATGAACTTGGCGCGCAATGCGCCGCCGCAGACGATGCGGGCGGTGCGCGCGGCGGCCGCGGCGTCCTGGAGGGCTTCGCCCAGGCCGATGATGCCGCCCTTGACCGTCACGTTGCCGCCGGCCTCGACCAGCGCCGCCTCCATGGTGCCGTTGACGACCACATCGCCCGTCACGTGGACTTCCATGGTGGCGGCGATGTCGCCGCGCACCAGCAGCGAGCCTTCGAAATGGATGTTGCCGGTGCTCAGGTTGACGGCGTCCACCTCAACCATGGGGTTGACCTGCACGCCGTGGCTGACCAGGGTGGGCGTGCCGGCGATGGCTGCGCGCAGCAGCAGCGGATCTTCGGGATCGACCGCGGCGCCGGGCAGGTCGCTGGCGAACGGCGTGTCGGGCAGTTCTTCCGGCAGGATAGGTTCGCCCAGCACCGTGGTGCCGTCCACGCCGGGCAGGGGCGGCGTGCGCCGCATCAGGGGCATGCCGGGCGTTACCAGCAGCAGGCTGCCCAGGTCGCGGTAGTCAACCTGGGCCAGTTCGTCGATATCCTGGCCGCGCGGCTTCAGGCGGTCCAGCAGGCTCTCGAAGCGCGTCGGGGTGCCGCGGGTGGGCGGCGTGCCGCGAGCGATCTGCGTGGTTTCGCGGCGGCCCTGGGTGACGGCGTCGATCAGTTCCTGTTCCAGGATGCCGTGGACGATGCCGCGTTCGGCCAGTACCTGGCGTACGGCTTCCAGCGTGACTGGCTTGCCGCCCTTGGGTGGGAGCAGGGTCAGCAGGGCGGACATGCGCGCGGCGTCCAGCTCCAGCTCGAGCGAGCCGTCGATGACCTGGCCGACCGGGCCCTGCACGGTTTCAGTGGCGTGGCGGCACAGGTCGATGAAGGTCAGGACGGCCTGGCTGTCCAGCGCTTCGGCGCCCCAGCCTTGAGCGACTGCCGCGGCCGCCAGGGTGTCCCAGCTGGGCAGGTCGGCGTTGGCGGCGGGGCGCGGCTCGGCGTCATCGTCGGCGACGGCAATGCCGGCATCCGCATCGGCTTCGGCACCGGCTTCGGCAACGAGGGCGGCTGCGCCGTCGGTCTGCGGTGCGGCCGCGGCTGCGGCGGCTGGCGAGACGGGCGCAAGGGCGGAATCCGTTGCATCGGGACGCGCGGGCGGCGTGTAGACCGCCGTCAGGACGTTGGTCGTGGCGTCCAGCGTCAACTGGAGCGTGTTTTCTGCGTCCATCTTGCCTCTCCAGCCCGGCGTTGCTCGCCAGGTGAAATTATTTGGTAATCATAGGAAATATTAAGTCATATTCTAGCGCAAGGTCTTGAGGCTACTGGAAAGTAGGTAGGGCAAATTCCGCCGCATGCCCTAGTTCTGGCCCTGTTTGCCCCTGGTTTCTCCTGGGATGGCGACCGTCCGTCCAGGACTAGGGCGTCGGTACTAGCGACAAAACGGCGTTGCCGCAGCAGCATAGGAACTCGATTTTGGAGCCCTATCCATGCACCGCCATCCCCGTTCCGTCCTGCCGGCCCTGCGCGCCCTCCTGGCGCGCGCCGGTGGCATGGCGGCGCTGGCGGCCATCGTGGCGGGCGTTCTGGCGCTGGCGCCCGCCAGTCCCGCCCAGGCGGCCGACATCTACCGCTACAAGGATCCTTACGGCGTCTGGCGGTCCATGAAGGTACCCACGGGTTACGCGAAGTACTACAAGCGGGCGCAGGCCAGGACCGTCTGGCGCGGGGCCGGCATAAAGGTCTGTCTGGAATGCGAGCCCAAGTCCGGCGACGGCGCTCGCCTGGTGACGCTTGCGTCCGCTACGCGCGCGCAGCGCTGGGGCGAACTCAAGGTGCCCGCCGCGCATGACGGACTGATTGCACGCGCAGCCCGTGAGTCGGGCGTGGACCAGGCTTTGCTGACGGCAGTGATCGCGATCGAATCGGGCTTCCGCAGCGATGCGCGCTCGCCCAAGGGTGCGCTGGGCCTGATGCAGCTGATGCCAGCCACGGCGGCGCCGTTATTGTCGGTGGCGGACGTGGAAACCGCGCTGGTGGATCCGGCGACCAATGTGAACGCGGGTTCGCGCCATCTGCGCCGCCTGATCGACCAGTATCCGGGCCGGCTGGATCTGGCGCTGGCGGCCTACAACGCGGGGGAAGGGGCGGTGCGCAAGTACGACGCCGTGCCGCCCTATGCGGAAACCCAGGCATACGTCCGAGATGTGACCGCCTTGTACGAGCACTACAAGGCGCCCTGAGGGGAGCGGCCGCGGGCCGGCCCCGTCATGTCGACTACATCGAGGCGAAGACCTTTTCGGCGATGTCCAGCGTGGACTTGATCACCGCGTCGTCGTGCGTGGCTGAAACGAAACCGGCTTCGAAGGCGGACGGCGCGAAGTGCACGCCGTGGTCCAGCATGGCGTGGAAGAAGCGATTGAACGCCGCCGTGTCGCAGGCCGAGACCTCGGCGAACGAGGTCGGCACCTGGTCGCTGAAGTAGATGCCGAACATGCCGCCCACCGAATCGGCCGAAAAGGCCAGGCCGGCGGCGCGGGCGCGTTCCTGCAGGCCCTGGGCCAGCTTGGCGGTCTGGGCGGTCAGCTTGTCGTAGAAGCCGGGAGCGGCGATCAGGCGCATCGTGGCCAGGCCCGCGGCCACGGCCACCGGATTGCCCGACAGCGTGCCGGCCTGGTAGACGCCGCCCAGCGGTGCGATGTTCTTCATGATTTCGGCGCTGCCGCCGAAGGCGCCCACCGGCATGCCGCCGCCGATCACCTTGGCCAGCGTGGTGATGTCGGGCTGGACCCCGGTCAGGCCCTGCACGCCTTGCGGACCCACGCGGAAACCAGTCATCACTTCGTCGAAGATCAACAACGCACCGTGTTGCGTGCAGACTTCGCGCAGGCCTTCCAGGAAGCCCTGGGCCGGCTTGATCAGGTTCATGTTGCCGGCGACCGGCTCGACGATGATGCAGGCGATGTCGGCGCCGTGCTGGGCGAAGGCTTCGCGCACGGCGTCCAGGTTGTTGTATTCCAGGGTCAGCGTGTGCGAGACGAATTCCGGCGGCACGCCGGCCGAGCTGGGGTTGCCGAAGGTCAGCAGGCCCGAGCCGGCCTTGACCAGCAGGCTGTCCGAATGGCCGTGGTAGCAGCCTTCGAACTTCACGATCTTGGCGCGGCCGGTGGCGCCGCGGGCCAGGCGGATGGCCGTCATGGTGGCTTCCGTGCCCGAGCTGACCAGGCGCACCTGTTCCAGCGAGGGCAGGCGCGAGATCAGCACCTCGGCCAGTTCGATTTCCGCTTCGGTCGGGGCGCCGAAGGACAGGCCGTTGATGGCGGCTTCCTGCACCGCGCGCACCACTTCGGGATGCGAGTGGCCGAGGATGGCGGGGCCCCAGGAGCCGACGTAGTCGATGTACTGCTTGTCTTCCGCGTCCCACACGTACGGACCCTGCGCGCGCTTGATGAAGCGCGGCGTGCCGCCCACGGAGCGGAAGGCGCGCACGGGCGAATTGACGCCGCCGGGGATGCTGCGGCAGGCGCGTTCGAAAAGCTGAGCGTTACTGGACATGGCGTTCAAGGCTTGCGGTTGGGGTTGGCGGAGTAGGGCGCGGAGCATGCGGCCGCGGCGGCCCGGATGCTGGGCGCCTCGAAAAGCGCGGTGATGACGGCGATGGCGTCGGCGCCGGCCTGCGCCACCAGCGGCGCGTTGTCGGGCGTGATGCCGCCGATGGCGACGACCGCGGGGCGCGGAGCGTCGTAATTGTCGGCCAGGCGGCGGGCTTCGGTCAGGACCGAGAGCGGCGCGCGCACGGTGTCGGGCTTGACGGTGGAGGCGTACATGGCGCCGAAGGCGATGTAGTCCGCGCCCGCGGCCAGCAGTTCCTGCGCGCGGCCCAGGTCGTCATAGCTGGAACCGCCCAGGATCAGGTCGGGGCCGGCCTCGGCGCGGATGCGCGCCAGGCTTTCGTCCTCGCGGCCGACGTGCGCGCCGTCGGCGCCCACCTCCAGCGCCAGGCGCCAATCGTCATTGATCAGGAAGAGCACGCCCAGCTCGCGGCACAGCGGCGCCAGCGCGCGGGCCTGCGCGGCGCGCACGGCGTCGGGCACGTTCTTGCGGCGTAGCTGCAGCGAACGCATGCCGCCGTCGGCGGCCTGGCGCACCGCCAGCAGCAGGCGGTCGGTATCGTCCCATTCGGGGGTGACGCCGTACAGGCCGGAGGGGAAACGCAGTGCTTTCATTGGGCGGAAATCCGGTTGGGGATGCGCCGGCCCATGCCCGGCAGGAAGCTGGCGGCTACCGCCGTATCGGCGTGCGCCAAGCCCCGGCGCACGGCTTCCGGCATTTCCAGGCCGCGCGCCAGCATGGCGGCGATGGCGGTGGCGGCCACGCCGCCGGCGTCGCCGTTGCGGTCCGGGGGCGCCTGCCACGGCAGGATGGCGATCTGGCCGTTCGGGCCGAGCAGCATGTTGGCGTAGTGGCCGGGCCGCTGCGGGCTGCCCAGGACCAGCACCCATTCCGCGCCCGCCGCCACCAGGGCGTGCATCGGCGTCGGTGCGTCCCCGATATCGATGTCGCCGTCGGCGTGCCACTGCGCCAAGCGCAGGTGCTCGATGATCAGCAGGTCCGTCTGCGGCAGCACCAGTTCGAGGGTGGCGGCCAGCAGGTCGTCAGCCTCGTCCTCGTCGGCGGCGTCGGCCGGCGGCTGGGCGCGCTGGCCCAGATGCAGGACCAGCGGCACCTGGCTGTAGTCGGCGGCGACCTGCGCTGCGACGCTGGCAGTTTCCGCGGTGTATAGTCCGCCCACCTTGATGGCCTGTACGGACATGTCTTCGAGCAGGCAGCGCGCCTGGTCGTCCAGCAGGTCGGGTGTAACGGGATGGATTTCTTCGATGCCGGCGGTGTCCCGCACGGTCAGCGCGGTTACGGCCGCCAGACCATGGCAGCCCAGGCTGGCGCAGGTGACGGCGTCTGCCGGCAAGCCGTCGGAACCCGAGGGATCGAGCGGACCGAAGACCAAAACGAGAGGGGGAGTAACGGGGGCCACTTGGACAGCGCTAGAGTAGGGGGCGCCCGGACACATTTGCGGTGAATCAGGGGAACCCCTATTGGGTTTCGGTAAGATTGTCCCCATTCTAATGGAAGCCCCTTACCTTTGCCCTGACGCCGGGCAAGGGCCTGGAATTGATGTAAGAGAGAACTATGCGTACTTGGATGTGTTTGATTTGCGGCTGGGTCTACGACGAAGAGGCCGGCCTGCCCGACGAAGGCATTGCCCCCGGCACCCGCTGGGAAGATGTGCCGCCGAACTGGGTCTGTCCTGAATGCGGCGCCCGCAAAGAGGACTTCGAACTGATGGAAATCTGAGGCCGTAGCGCCGACATATTCCGCCAAGGCTCGTAAGATGGGACTACCCCCCATCCTTCGCAACCGTGGGACGGATTGCCCCCAGGCATGACGCTTGCGGGGCACGCGTGGCCTCCCCACGGTTCTTTCAGATTACCCATGTAGGGGTTGCCATGACGGAAAAACACCACGAAGACGCCACGACAGACGCGGCCAACTTCGCCAATCAGTTCCTGATCGCCATGCCGGGCATGGTGGAGGGCAGCCTGGCGGGCTCGGTCATCTATGTCTGCGAGCACACCGAACGTGGCGCGCTGGGCCTGGTCATCAACCGGCCCACCGACCTGACGCTGGGTACCCTGTTCGAGCGCATCGACCTGACGCTCGAGATCGGTCCCGTGAAGGACACCCTGGTCTTCTTTGGCGGTCCGGTGCAGACCGACCGCGGTTTCGTGCTGCACGCGCCGGCCGGCGACTACAGCTCCAGCATCAAGCTGGGCGACATGGCGTTGACCACCTCGCGCGACGTGCTGCAGGCCGTGGCCGACGGCAAGGGACCGGCCCGCATGCTGGTTACGCTGGGCTATGCCGGTTGGGGCGCGGGCCAGCTCGAAAGCGAGATGGCGCAGAACGCCTGGCTCAGCGTGGGCGCCGACGACAGCATCATCTTCGACGTGCCCCCCGAGGAACGCTATCCGGCCGCCCTGAAGCTGCTGGGCATCGATCCGGTAATGCTGGCGGGCGATGCCGGCCATGCCTGAAGAGACCCTGCTGGCCTTCGATTTCGGCGAGAAGAAGATCGGCATCGCCATCGGCAATACGCTGACGCGCCAGGCGCGTCCGCTGGAAATCATCTTCGGCGAAGTCCGCGAGGCGCGTTTCGGCCGCATCGCGGCGCTGTTGCAGGAGTGGCAGCCCCACCGCGTCGTGGTGGGCTTGGCGCTGGACGCCGAGGGCGGCGAACAGCCGGCCACCGCGCGCTGCCGCCGCTTCGCCAATCAACTGCATGGCCGCTTCGGCCTGGCCGTCGAACTGGTCGACGAGCGCGGCTCCAGCATGGAGGCGCAGCGCCTGCTGGGCACCCATGCCGCCGACGACGCGATGGCGGCCGCCGTCATCCTGCAACGATACCTGGACGCCCTGCCTGCGTCCTGAGGCGCGCGGTCCGGCCTGCCTATGCTCAATCCGCAACTCGATCGCCGCGGCGAACTGATACACCTGCTGACCACCGAAGGGCTGCCCCGGCGGCATGTCGAACGGCTGCTGGACGCTGCGCGCGGCTTGGCGGCGGGCGGCGCGCCCGCCGGTCCGTCGTCCGCGATGCCGGTGTTCCTGTGCTTGCCCGATGAGGCCGCGCAGGACCGCGACGCCTTTGCCGCCGCCGCGCAGCGCCTGTCGCTGCCGCCGGTGGCGTTGGAGCCGCAGGCCGGCGACGCGCTGGCCGAAAC
>NZ_JBARYB010000105.1:0-6400 GCF_049647645.1 Achromobacter sp. | reverse complement strand
TAAATGTCTCCTCTGGAAAGCTTGTTTCATGCGGCTTTCCAGGCATCAGCAGGTCTCCTGACCCCTGACGGTAAAAGCCGTCAAGAACAGGAGGAAAAACCTCGATGCTTACCGACACCGCACTGCGCAATTTCAAGCCTAAGTCGTTGACTTACAAGGCTTCCGACCGTGACGGCATGTACGTGACGGTATCGCCCGCCGGTACCGTCACCTTCCGCTACGATTACCGTCTCAACGGGCGGCGGGAAACGCTGACCATCGGCCGCTACGGGGCGGCCGGCATCTCGCTGGCATTGGCCCGCGAAAAGCTGCTCGACGCCAAGAAGGCTGTCGCCCAGGGCAATTCCCCGGCGCATGAGAAGCAGCGCGAGAAGCGTCGGCTGACCGCCGCCAAGAACTTCGGTGACATGACCGCCCGATGGCTTACCGATGCCAAGATGGCCGACAGCACACGAGCGATGCGCAAGAGCATCATCGATCGGGACATCCTGCCGGCGTTCAAGAACCGGCTGCTCAATGAAATCAGCGCCGACGACCTGCGCGCCTTGTGCGGCAAGGTGAAGGCGCGTGGCGCTCCCGCCACCGCGGTACATGTCCGCGATATCGTGAAGCAGGTCTATGCCTTTGCCATCCTGCATGGCGAGAAGGTGGATAACCCGGCAGATGGCGTGGGGGCGGCTTCGATCGCAACCTTCGTGCCCAAAGACCGGGCGCTCTCACCGATGGAGATCCGCTTGATGTACCGGCAGATGGAATCGGTGGCCACGTACCCAACCATCCGCCTGGCGCTGCGCATGATTGTGCTGACGCTGGTACGCAAGAGTGAACTGATCGAGGCAACCTGGGACGAAGTTGATTTCGAGAACGCGACCTGGACGATTCCGAAGTCACGGATGAAGGGCCGCAACCCGCACGTCGTCTATCTGTCGCGCCAGGCCGTGGATATCTTCGTCGCGCTGCACACTTGCGCGGCGGGGTCGAAGTTCGTCCTGCCGTCGCGCTACGACGCCGACCGCTGCATGTCGAAAGCGACGCTCAACCGCGTGACCCAGATCGTGTCCCAGCGCGCCAAGGCCGCCGGGCTACCGCTGGAGCCTTTCACGGTGCACGACCTGCGCCGCACAGGCTCAACGTTGCTCAACGAGGTCGGCTTCAACGGCGACTGGATTGAGAAGTGCCTCGCCCATGAGGACGGCCGTTCCTCGCGCTCGGTCTACAACAAGGCTGAGTACGCCGAGCCGCGCCGCCACATGCTGCAGGAGTGGGCCAACATGGTCGATGCCTGGGTAGAGGGCGGCACCTATGCGCCCACCCTATTGCCAAGCAACACGGTCGTACCACTGCTGAGCGCATTGGTATAAGTTATTTCCCGTCAGGTTGTCAGTTGACAACCTGACGGTTCATCCCCATACTGGAGACTTTGAATGACCCGTCCCTCGCACCCGAAGAAGGAGGTCGAAGAGGCGCTCAGGCACGCGGAAGCGCAGGGCTGGCGCGTCACGATTGGCGGCAGTCATGCTTGGGGCAGGATCTACTGTCCTTACAACGACGATGAGTGCCGCTGCGGCGAGTTCTGCATTACCAGCGTGTGGAGCACGCCGAAGAACCCTGGCAACCATGCTCGAGCGCTTCGACGAGTGGTGGACAACTGCACGACCCATCAGCGACAGAGCGAAGCAGGCTCTTCATCCGAGGATTGACCCATGGAATACACCTTCACCTTGAAGTACCAACTTGCCGAGCACGACAGTGATCCGGATACGCTGGTCGAGCGTCTGGGCGATGCTGGCTGCGATGATGCCTTGGTGGGTATCGGACAGCCGGGTCGTCTGGCGCTGGAGTTCGTTCGCGACGCCCCGAGCGCACAGGCGGCCGTGCGCAGTGCGCTGGCCGACGTGAAGCGTGCCGTGCCTTCGGCGAAGTTGGTGGAGGCGGTACCGGATTTCGTCGGTCTGACCGATGTGGCCGAGCTGGTGGGTGTGTCGCGTCAAGCGATGCGCAAGCTTATGCTCGCCCATGCGGCTACTTTTCCCACGCCGGTGCATGAGGGCAGCGCTTCGATCTGGCACCTAGCCGAAGTGCTGAGCTGGTTGGAAGAGAAGGGCGGCTATGCCCTTGAGCGGACAATGTTGGAAACCGCGCGTGCGGCACTCGAAGTCAACCTGGCCAAGGAAGTCGGCCGTTTGCCCGTTGCCGCTACGGGCGAACTGCGGGTGTTGGTCGCATGATTGCGCCCGCTACCGAACAAACGCATTGCGGACCGGCCGGTTTTTGCGCTGTCTGACATCTGGCCCTGTTGACTTGGCGGCGTCGTCTGAGCGAGATGCTTGTTTGCGCGCGTCGACCCAGGCTTCGATCTCTTCCAGGTCCCACACGACGCAGCGGGCGGTGAGAGCGAACCGACGTGGAAATTCGCCGCGCTGCTCCATCGCGTAGATCGTCGTCTCTGCCAGAGGAACGATCTGGTGAAGTTCCCGGCGGCGGATAGTTCGACGGAAAGGCAAAGGAAACCTTGAAGGAAACTGGGGCAGGTTGTCATAGCCATCCGTGCCGGGATGCGGTGCGTGCGCCTGCTGCGGCGTAGGCTCCCCAAGTTCAGTGATGTGGTTCATGCGAGCGTGCATCGATGACTCCCAGTAGCTCTGTGCATATGGAGTCATGGTGTCTATCGGCAGCAATTGGCACAACTCGCTGGGGCGAACCGGGGAGGGCGTCAGCAAATCTGTCCATTACGGCGGGGTGGTATCTCGTGTAGCCCGCTTCTGCTGCACATTCGATCGAGCTCGAAATCCCCGATCTCGTCCTATGAACGCTTCCAGCATATGCGGGATCAACGTGGCCGCATCGACCGCTTCGCCGTACGTCTGCGCATGCAGCGCGGCGTAGCGGTCGAGGTTCGCTTTCAAGCTGGCCGGACAAGCGAAGGTCAGCTTGCTCACTTCCTGGCGCGGGAGCGGCCCCAGGCGAAGCTTTTTCGTCGTGCTCATTGGATGCCTCCTCGCTGGTAGAACAAGGGCTGGTAGGGACGCAATACGAGGTCGCGCGCCACGATGATCCGCACCGGCAGGCCCGGCCGGCTGGTCAGCGTCGGCTGGATATTCATGTTGCGCCGGGTGATCTCCTGACCGACCTGATTGATGCTGTCCTGCGCGCTGTCGCGCCCGGCGATGACGATGCGATTGCCGTCCTGCCGGTTCTCCGGAGCGGCCAACTCGGCGCCGACGCCCAGCAGCGTGGTCAGTGCCGCACCGGCCACAATGCGACTCCAATGCCAGTCCACGTCATCTTCCAGGCCGGCATAGCCGGCCGGATCGGTGCCGGCCAGGTTGTCGAGCGTGAGCGACGACGTATCCGGCAGGATGATTCGGTTCCACACCACCTGCACGCGGCTCTGCCCGTAGCTCACCTGGCTGTTGTATTTGCCCAGGATGCGCGATCCCTGCGGGATCAACAGGAACTTGCCCGTACCCGTGTCATAAACCGGCTCCGTCACCGTGGCGATCACGTCGCCCGGCAAGTCCGACTTGATGCCTGTCACCAGCGCCCCGGCGATCACCGTTCCGGCCATCACCTGATAAGGCGACGCCGGCAACGCCAGATTGCCGGAATTGCGGGTTTCCGTAGAGCCGCCTTTCAGGAACGCCTCTTTCTGGTCTTGCCGGTTCTGCACGGCGGTCGGGTCGGTAGGCCGAGCGGCCGTCGATGCCGGCCCGGCAGCGAGCGGATCAAAGGCCGCGAGTGTGCTAGCACCGCCAGGCGCACCCGGCGGCGCCCGCGCCACCGTGGCAGCGGCCTGGCCTTGGCCGCCTGAGCGGAAGAACACAGATGACGCCGCAGCGGCTTCTTGCTCCTTGCGCAAGGCGTCGTTTGGGTCGTGGCCGGGGGCCGCGTAAGCGGCCACGGCCGGCTGCTGCGAGTTTACGATGGCCGGGCCAAGGTCGCCGGGCAACGGAGGCCCCAGCTCGGGCACCTTCGCCGGCAGTTTTGAGTAATCCGACGGCAGGCCATCCAGCCCTTCGGATTTCGAGACGCGATCGACGTTGTAAAGCTCGCCCTGCTCATGGGCACCGCGCCGCTGCGGTTGCAGCGACCAGATCGTGGCGCCGAGCACGGCGACCGACAGGCCGCCAACGAGGAAGGCCAGCGTGTGCCGGTTCAGGCGCGTGACCGGGCGCGGCTGAGCGCGCAGCGCCACCGCCTCGGGCGCGATCTTGCCCTCCTGCGGCGTGGCAAGGTCGGGAGTGTCTTCCTGGCTCATGGTCAGTTCCTCCGTGCTGCGCCCACAGCCCCGTCATTGCGCTCGATCCGCACCACATCGTTCTTGTCATCGCCCAGACGCAGTTCGGCCGCGCCGAACAGGCGATCGACGATGTAGTACGGCGAGCGGAAGCGGTAGTTCACCAGTTGTCCGTCGCCCTGCGCGCCGATGACGAACAGGGGCGGCAGCTCGCCTTGGGCGATGCCCGGCGGAAACTGGATATAGACCTTCTCGTCGTCATCAAAGGCGCGCAGCGGCTTCCACGGCGGATTGCTGCCGCTGATCGCGTAGCGGAAGCGGATTTTCTCCAGCGACAAGCCGGTATCGACAGGCGCCGCGCTGCTCGCCGCCTGTGCCTGCCGCTGCAAGGCCAGCATCTTGTCCTTGGGATAGTCCCAGGACACCGACGCCATCCACGTCTTTTCCGTCGAGGTCAGCTCCAGCAGGTACGTGCGCCGACTGGTCGTGATTACCAGATTGGTCTTGAGGCCCGAGCGAATCGGCTTGATCAGCACGCTAACGCGCAGGTCGGCGCCGCTACCGCTGGACGTGTCGCCCACGATCCAGCGCACCGTGTCACCAGCGGCCACCGTCACCAGTTCCTCGCCCGGCTGCAAGGCAATCACCGTCACGCGGCCCACGGCCGCATAGACCTGGTACAGCGCGCCATCGGTGAAGGGCCACACCTGAATCGCGTTGACGTAGCCCTCGCGCGTGGGCGCGATGCGCGCCTCGGCATTGGCGCGCGAAACGCGCACCTTCTCGTCGGCTGGTTCCGGCGCGGGTTTGCCGTCCGCGGCCTCGGGCACTGGCTTCAACTGTGCCGACATCGGCAGCACCTCGGGCACGGCCACCACCTCCACTGGCGCAGGCGGCTCGGGCAGCGGCTGCGCCAGCACCGGCTCATCGAGCGAGATCCCAGGCGGCGGCTTGCCCTGCGTGGCGCAGCCCGCGAGGGCAACAAGCATCAACGGCACAGCGTAAAAGCGGAAAGACAGGTTCATGGTTTTGCTCCTTCGGAAGAATCCAGTTCTCGGCTCCACGACAGGCCGTTGACGTAGATGCCCAGGGGGTTCTTGCGCAGGCGCTGCTCGGTGCGCGGGGTCTGCTGCACGATGGAAATCACGGCATTCCAGCGTTCGGTGCGATCCAGCGCGCCGTTGACATAGCGCGTCTGTGTCCAGCGCACGTTGAAAGACGTGTCGCTGGCACGGGTCACGCTGGTGATCTGCACCGTCACCGACTCCTTGCCGATGCGCGCGAACGGATCGTTCACGCGGGCGTAGTCGTTGAGCACCACCGCGCCCTTGTCGGTGGTGTAGTCGTAGGCATCGAGCCAGTTCTGCCGCACCACGATGGGGTCGATGGACAGCGAGCGCACCAGGCCGATGAAGCGGCCCAGGTGGTAGGCCACCTGGGCATCGCTGGGCCGGTACGGCGTGGCGGCTTCGCCCACGGCGCGTACCTGGCCCGCGTTGTCCACCTCCACCACGTAGGGCGTGACGATGGATTGCGCCGAGCGCCAGACCAGGCCGCCGGCCATCAGCAACGCGAGCGCGAGGCAGCCGAAGGCCATCAAGCGCCAGTTCTTCGCCTGCACGCGGGACGAGCCGATGCGCTCGTCCCACACTTGGGCAGCAGATTGATAAGGGGTAGCAGGCTGTGGGGTGTCGGCATAGCGCACCTGCGGGCGTTTGAATCGCATGGGTGTTCTCCTTGAAGATCAGGAATCGGAATCGCGCAGGCTCGGCCCTTGGCCTGAGCCGCCGCCATCACCACCGCGCAGCGTGTGGGCGGCGGTCGTCGCGGCGTGGGTGAGCTGCTGTCGTCGGTGCAGGCGCTTGGCCCAGGCCGGTTGCTCCTGCGGAGCGGCGGGAGGCGCATCGCCGCTGGGGGCGCCGCCACCTGCGGATGCGGGCGCGTCAGCGCTGAACGCTGCGGTAGCGCGTTCGCGGATTGAGCGCGCGCCTTGCGCAACCTTCTGCCCGGCTGCCTGAGCGCCCGTCTTGGCGACATTGCCCACGCCGGCGGCTGCGCCTTTGAAGCCACCGCCAGCGGATGCGGAGCCGGCCTGGAACGCCGACCTTGCGCTGCCGGCCGCCCCGGCAGCGGCACGCGCACCGCTGCCGGCCAGCTTGGCCG
>NZ_JBARYB010000104.1:0-6384 GCF_049647645.1 Achromobacter sp. | reverse complement strand
CGCGCAGCGTGGCGCCGTCGCCCTGCAGCCAGCCGGCGGCCTGCCACGCCAGGCCGGCCGGTTCCGCGGACACGGCACAGTGCTTGAGTTCGGGCTGGCGTGAAATGGGATCGGCGGCCGGATTGGTCAGCGCATTCACCCCCTGTCCGGCCATATAGGCGCTGCCCCAATGCATGGGCAGGAATACTTGTCCCGGCATCAGCGCATCGTCCGCCTGCACGGGTAGCACCACACTACCCCGGCGCGATGCCAACCTGGCCAGCGTGCCGGGTTCCAGCCTCAACCGGCGCATGTCGTCGGGATGCATGGACACCCAGGGTTCCTCGACATGCTGCGTCAGCGCGCGGGCCAGGGACGTGCGCGCCATGGTGTGCCAGTGGTCGCGCAGCCGGCCGGTGGTGAGCCGCAGCGGATACTCCGGCGTGGCGGCTTCGGCGACCGGGCGGTAGTCCAAGTCGCAGAAACGCGCACGTCCGCTGGCAGTGGGGAACACGCCGTCGGCATACAGGCGCGCCGTGCCCTGCCCCAGGCGGTAGGGCCATTGCTGCGGGCCATGCGCGTGTAGCGTCGCGTAATCCAGCTCGCTGTAGTCCAGGTCCCGGCCTGCCGTAGTACGGGCGTGCTCGGCAAAGACCTCGCTTTCATCCCGATAGGCGAACAACGGCGCCTTTTCCGGGGCCATCCGCGCAGCCAGGCGCAGCGCGACCGCCTGGGCCAGCCGCCAGTCCGGCTGCGCGTCTCCCGGCGGATCGATCGCCGCACATACCCGGCTGATGCGCCGTTCCGAATTGGTCACGGTGCCGGATTTCTCGGGCCAGGTGGCGGCGGGCAGCACCAGGTCGGCGTAGGCCAGGGTTTCTGTGCCTGCGAACGCCTCCTGCACGATCACGAACTCGGCGCACTCCAGCGCAGCCCGCACCCGCGCCTGGTCGGGCAGGGACTGCGCCGGATTGGTGGCCGCGATCCACAGCACTTTGATGCGCCCTTCCAGCACCGCGTCGAACATCTCCAGCGCGGTGGCGCCCGGCGCTTGCGGCAGGGCGTCCACGCCCCACAGCGCGGCGGTTTCCTCGCGATCCGCGGCCGATGCGGGATCGCGGTGGCCCGGCAGCAGCGTAGCCATGCCGCCCGCTTCCCGGCCGCCCATCGCGTTGGGTTGCCCCGTCAGCGAAAACGGCCCGGCGCCCGGCTTGCCGATCTGCCCGGTCGCCAGGTGCAGATGTATCAGCGCGGCATTCTTGTCCGTGCCGCTGGTCGACTGGTTCAAGCCCATGGTGTAGAGCGACAGCGCCGCGCCCGCCGCGCCGAACCAGCGCGCCGCCTGGACGATGTCCGCTGCCGGCACGCCGCAGATCTGCTGCGCCGCGCGCGGCGTGTACTGCCGCGCTCGCTGCATCAGCGACTCAAAGCCCTCGGTATGGCGCTGGATATAGCCCTGGTCCAGCAAGCCCTCCTGCTCCATGACATTGAGCATGGCGTGGAACAGGGCCACGTCGGTGCCTGGCGCCAGCTGCAAGTGCAGATCGGCGAACGCCGCGGTATCGGTGCGCCGGGGGTCCACCACGATCACCTTCATTCCGGGACGCAGCGCCCGCGCGGCCTCCAGCCGCCGGAACAGCACGGGATGCGCATACGCCATGTTGGAACCGGCGATCAGCACCGTGTCCGCCAGGTCCAGGTCGTCGTAGCAGGCGGGCGGCGCGTCCGCGCCCAAGGTGCGCTTGTAGCCCGACACCGCGCTGGACATGCACAGGCGCGAATTGGTGTCGATATTGTTGGTGCCGGCCAGCGCGCGCGCCAGCTTGTTGAAGACCGCGTAGTCCTCCGTCAGCAGTTGTCCCGACAGATAGAAACCCACTGCATCGGGACCGTGCCGCGCAATGGTATCGGCCAGCCTGGCCGCCACCATGTCCAGCGCCTGATCCAGCGCGATGGCGCGCATCGGCTCGGCCCGCGTCTCGCGCCATTGCGCCGACAGCACGCGCGCGCCGTCGCGCCGCACCGTGTCCG
Source organism: Achromobacter sp. (assembly GCF_049647645.1). GTDB lineage: Bacteria > Pseudomonadota > Gammaproteobacteria > Burkholderiales > Burkholderiaceae_B > Achromobacter. The sequence goes on along the minus strand of NZ_JBARYB010000104.1, from coordinate 4,374 downwards.
CCAACGCCAGCCCCTTGCTGCACAGCTTGCCGCGATTGGCGGGATGTTGCGCGTCGCCGCGCACGCGCAGCACGGCGCCGTCGCGCGTCTCCACCCGCACGCCGCAGCCGGTGCCGCAATAGCAGCATACTGACGCCACTTCACGCACGCCTTGCGGCGCCGTGTCCACGATATCGATCCGGCCAGCCATGGGGGCATCCATTCCCTATTGCCCCGCCGCGCCTTCGCCGTGCATGAGCCGCTCACGCAGGGCGCCGATGCGCCGGCCCTCGCGGATCAGCCGCGCATACCAGGCGCTGTCCGCCGTATCGCCATACAGGCAGGCGCCCACCAGCCTGTCGTCGCGGATCACCAGTTTCTTGTAGACGCCGCCGGGGGTATCGGCCAGCGTGATCGACTCGGTCTGCTGGCCTCCCGCGAAATCGCCGGCGGAAAACAGGTCAATGCCGGTGACCTTGAGCCGGGTCGAGGTCACGCTGCCTTCGTAGCGGCCGATGCCATGCAGCGCCAGATGGTTGGCCGCCACTTTCGCCTGTTCGTACAAGGGCGCGACCAGCCCGTAGGCGGTGCCGCGATGGCTCACGCATTCGCCCACCGCATAGACGCGCGGATCATAAGTCTGCAAGGTATCGCTGACCACCACCCCGCGGTTCACATGCAGCCCGCAACGCTCGGCCAGCTCGGTGTTCGGCCTGACGCCCACCGCCATCACCACCAGCTCCGCCGGTACTTCTTCCCCATCCGCGAAGCGCAGCGCGCGCACCCGCCCGTCGCCGCCGCCCAGGATCTCACGGGTCTGGCGCCCCAGCAGGAACTTCAGGCCGCGCGCCTCCAGGCCGCGGCGCAGCATGGCCGCGGCGCCTCCGTCCAGTTGCCGATCCAGCAGCGTTTCCCCCAGATGCACCACCGACACTTCCATGCCGCGCGCGGCCAGGCCATTGGCGGCTTCCAAGCCCAGCAGGCCTCCGCCTACCACCACCGCGTGCCGGTAGCGCGACGACGCCTCTATCATCCGGTTCACGTCGCCGATGTCGCGAAAGGCGATAACGCCGTCCAGGTCGCTGCCCGGCACCGGCAGGATGAATGGGTTCGAGCCCGTGGCCAACAGCAGCCGGTCATAGGGCGCCTCGGTGCCATCATCGGCCAGCACCATCCGGCGCGCGCGATTCACGGCGACCACCTTGCGTTTGAGCAGCAGGCGGATGCCGTGGCGGACGTACCAGTCCTCGTCATTGAGCACGATGTCCCGCAAGGTCTGTTCGCCGGTCAGCACCGGCGACAGCAGGATGCGGTTGTAGTTGGGATACGGCTCGGCACCGAATACCGTGATCTCGTACAGATCGGGCGCCAGCTTCAGCAGTTCTTCCAGCGTGCGCATGCCCGCCATGCCGTTGCCGACCACCACCAGTTTCTGCTTCGCACCCATGGCGCCCCCTAGGCGGCTGCGCGCGATGCGGCGGCCTCGGCAAGCGGCTCCGGGGCCGCCGCCACGGCCGCATTGGCCTGGATCGCCGCCTGCGAACGCTCCGGATTGCCATGGCGGCGATGCAGAAAGTCCACCACCGCCGCGCGGCATGCCAGATAGTCCGCGTCATTGGCCAGCCGCACGCGGTCGCGCGGACGAGGCAAGGGCACTGGCAGGATCTCGCCGATGGTCGCGGCCGGGCCGTTGGTCAGCATCACGATGCGGTCGGACAGCAGCACGGCTTCATCCACGTCGTGCGTGACCATGATGGTGGTGGTGCGCGTCTTGGCGACGATCTTCAGCAACTCGTCCTGCAGGTGCGCGCGAGTCAGCGCATCGAGTGCGCCGAAGGGCTCGTCCATCAGCAACACGCCCGGCTCGATCGCCAGCGCCCGGGCGATGCCCACGCGCTGCTTCATACCGCCAGAGATCTCGCGCGGCAGCTTGTTCTGCGCCGGCAGCAGGCCCACCAGTTCGAGCGCGGCGCGCGTGCGCTCGTTCAGCTGCGCGCGCTTTTCGGTCGCGCCGAACACCCGTTCCACCGCCAGGTACACGTTCTGGAAGCAGCTCAGCCACGGCAGCAGCGAATGGTTCTGGAACACCACGGCGCGGTCCGGGCCCGGGCCGGTGATCTCGCGCTCCGCGCACAGCAGCACGCCGCTGGTGGGGCGGGTCAAGCCGGCGATGAGATTGAGCAGGGTCGATTTGCCGCAGCCGGAATGGCCGATCAGCGTGATGAACTCGCCCTGCTCCACGGTCAGGTCGATGTCGCGCAGCGCCACGAATGCGCCCTTGCGGGTGTTGAACGTCTGGCCCACGCGTTCGATGCGTACGTGTTTTTTCATGGCGCTATTCCTCGGTATAGGTGAAACGGCGGGCCAGGGCGACCAGCAAGGTTTCCAGCAGCAGCCCCACGATGCCGATCACGAAGATGGCGATGACGATGTGCTCCACCTTCAGGTTGTTCCATTCGTCCCAGAGCCAGAAGCCGATGCCGGTGCCGCCGGTCAACATCTCCGCCGCCACGATCACCAGCCAGGCGGTGCCGATGGACAGGCGCACGCCGGTCAGCATGTAGGGCAGCACCGCAGGCAACAGCACCTTGGTGGTCACCTTCCATTCGGACAGATTCAGTACCCGCGCCACGTTCAGGTAGTCCTGCGGCACGCGCGATACGCCGACCGCGGTGTTGATGATCATGGGCCAGATCGAACAGATGAAAATGGCCCAGATGGCGGCCGGGTTGGCCGCCTTGAACAGCAACAGTCCCAGCGGCAGCCAGGCCAGCGGCGACACCGGCCGCAGCAGGCTGACGATGGGCGAGAACATGGCCCGCACCGCTGCATAGCGGCCGATGGCGAAGCCCGCCGGAATCCCGATCAGCGCGGCCAGGCCGAAGCCGATCGCCACGCGTTCCAGCGACGCCAGCAAGTTCCAGCCTATGCCTTTGTCATTGGGGCCGTTGTCGTAGAACGGATCGGAAAAGAGTTCCACCGCCGCACGCCAGGTGACGCCGGGCGTGGGGATTTCCGGTATCCGCATCGCCACCACCTGCCACACCAGCACAAACAAGGCGAAGCCCGCCACGGGCCCCGCCACGGCCCGCAGCGCGGACTCCAGGCGTTCGCGCCAGAGGGCGATGAACTCATCGCCGCCGCTCATACTCGTTACGCTAGACATCGCATGCCCCTTTCTGTATCGGCGCTCAGGCCTGGACCTTGAATCCGTCGGCGTAGGCCGCGGGGTTGCTGCCGTCCCAGACCACGCCGTCGATGAGTTTCGAGCTGCGCATCTCGTTGGCCGGCTGTGGCACGCCGGCGGCCTGCGCGGCCTGCTTGTAGAGGTCGATGCGGTTGATCTGTTTGGCCATCGCCAGGTAATCCGGATGCTCTTTGAGCAGCCCCCAACGCTTGTGCTGCGTCAGGAACCACATGCCGTCGCTCAGGTATGGGAAGTTGGCCGAACCATCGGCGTAAAAGCGCATGGCATGCTCGTCGGTCCAGCGCTTGCCCAGCCCGTCCTCGTAGCGGCCCAGCATGCGGTCGACGATGCCGCTGGCGTCGGTGTTGACGTAGGACTTGGCCGCGATGGTCTCGGCGGTTTTCTGGCGGTTGGCGGGCGAGGCGTCGATCCATTTACCCGCCTCGAGTATCGCGGCCGTGACCGCGCGCGCGGTGTTCGGATGGCGCGACACGAAGTCCGCGCTCGTGCCCAGCACTTTCTCGGGATGGTCCGTCCAGATGCCCTGCGAGGTGACCGCGGTGTAGCCGATCTTGTCCAGGATGGCGCGCGCCCCCCAGGGCTCGCCCACGCAATAGCCGTCCATATTTCCCACGCGCATATTGGCCACCATTTGCGGCGGCGGCACGGTAATGACCTTGGCGTCCTTCATGGGGTGGATGCCGTAGGACGCCAGCCAGTAGTACAGCCACATCGCGTGCGTGCCGGTGGGGAAGGTCTGGGCGAAGGTGTATTCGCGCTTGTCGGACGCCATCAGCTTCGCCAGCGATTCGCCGTCGCGCACGCCCGCTTCCAGCAGCTTGTTCGACAGCGTGATGGCCTGGCCATTCTGGTTCAGGCTCATCAGCACGGCCATGTCCTTCTTCGGCCCGCCTATGCCCATATGCACGCCGTAGACCATGCCGTACAGCACGTGCGCCATGTCCAGCTCGCCGTTCATGAGCTTGTCGCGCACGGCGGCCCAGGAAGCTTCCTTGGAAGGCGTGATCGTCACGCCGTGCTTCTTGTCCAGGCCCAGCACCGAGGCCATCACGACCGAGGCGCAATCGGTCAGCGGAATGAAGCCGATCCTGACCTCGGTCTTCTCGGGCGCGTCGGTGCCGGCGGCCCAGGCGCCGGCGCGCACCAGCGGGTCGACCAGCGACAGCAGGCTGGCGCCGGCCACCGCG
>NZ_JBARYB010000103.1:0-9314 GCF_049647645.1 Achromobacter sp. | reverse complement strand
GCTCCGGACTTCCCCGTCGTCATCCTCGTCCTCGCCTTCGGCGACTCCTTCGGATTCCCTCGGGCGCATCGAGGTTGCGAGCCGCCACGCCGCCCGCGACGACGGGCTACGTGCGTCTTGGTTCGCTGCGCCGCTAGAGTTGTGGTTGGTGGCGGGTCTTGCGTGGCCCGTTGAATTCGGCCGTGCGGACGGCCGAATTCAACATACGCGGTTGGGGGGCGTCGTAGCGGCGGTCGCTTTCGCGCCATTCAATGATGACCCGTGTTTGATGCACGCGCAGCGTCATTCTTGACCGCAAGACATCGTGGAAGCCTCGGAAGGCCGCCCGCGCGGCCGGCCCGAGGCGAGCCCCGCAAGATCCTCCGCCATACCCCCACCCGTTGCCAGAACGCCAAGCACACCGCTCGCCCCAGCTGACGTCAGATTGCAGCTGAACGAGCCCGTCGCGTCGGTGGCCCGCCATGCGCGGGGCGTCGATAAGCCCGACGGAATCCGTAGGGAAGGCCGAAGGCCTGGACGAGGATGAGGATGGGGTAGTCCGGAGCGAACGCTCCGGACCGCAATCGTTGCCCCGCGCATGGCGGGCCACCGACGTGACGGGCGTCTCAAGAACCTCTGACGCCCACAAGCAAGCAAACAACTTAAGCCATCAAGAAGGCAACGCCTCAGGCACCCCAAGGTCGACGGCCAGCTTGGTAAGACCATCCCAGATCCGGCTGTCGAACGTCAGCGCATCCTCGTTCAGCGCGCGGTTGCGGGCTTCGTACTCGCCTGGATACTGCACGCCTTCGACGCCCGGTTGCGGCTTGCAGGCGTGCAGGTAGTCGATGAACGCGCCCACCTCCATCGACCGCCAGTCCGTATTGAAGTCCACCTGCGGATCCAAAAGCAGCGCGAACATATTGTTCGTCGCCACCCCGTTGCGCGGATGCTCGGGCTGGATCGTGCCGCCGCCCGAGAGTACGCCGGCCAGCAGCTCGGCCACCAGGCCCAGCGCGTAGCCCTTGTGGCCGCCGAACGGTAGCAGGGCGCCGGGCGGGTCGGTGAACAGCGCGTTGGGATCCGTGGTCGGGTTGCCCTGGGCGTCGATCAGCGAGCCCGCGGGCGCTTCCTCGCCCTTGGCGGCCAGCACCCGCGCCTTGTTGACGGCGATGGAACTGGTGGCCATGTCCACGATGAACGGCGGACGGCCGCCGGGCAGCGGACCGGCGAAGCACAGCGGATTGGTGGTCAGGCAAGCCTGCGCGCCGCCGAAAGGCGCCACGGTCGGCGAGCGGTTGATCACGTTGGTGAAGGCCAGCAGGATCAGGCCCTTGGCCGCCACCATTTCTCCGTAGTGGCCCATGCGGCCCAGGTGGTGGCTGTGGCGCAGGGTCAGGATGCACTGGCCGTGCTCCTGGGTGCGCTCGATGGCCTTCTCGATGACGACCTTGCCGACATATTGGCCCAGCCCGTGGTGGCCGTCGTAGGCCAGCATTGCGCCGCGGTCATTGACCAGTTCGGGCCGGCCGTCAGCCTGGGCCAGGCCTTCGGACAGCACCCGCCGGTAGTTGGTCAGGATGGACAGGCCGTGGCTGGTGTAGCCGACCCGGTCGGACTCGACCAGGTGCTCGGCCACGTCGCGGGCGATGTCCTCGGGCACGCCTTGGGCCATCAGCACGCGGCGGCCGTACTCATTGGCTTGGGCGATCGAAATCTTCATGATGCGATCTCCTTACAGCCAGCCCAGCCAGCGCCAGTAGGTCATGCCCATCAGCAGCATCAGCAGGTAGCCAACGATGGTGACGATGATGCCGACCTTGGCGAACTGCTTGGCGTTGAAGGTTTCCGTACCCAGGCACACCATGTTCTGCGGCGCGTTGATGGGCAGGATGAAGCCGTAGCTGACCACGAAGCCCAACAGCATGGTCATGCCCAGACGGCTGAAGTCGCCCGGCAGCGTGGCCAGCACCGAGATCAGGATGGGCAGCATGGCCGAGGTCAGCGCGGTGGCGCTGGCGAAACCCAGGTGGATGACAATGAGGAAGGCGGCCAGGATCGCGAAGATGGCCAGCGGTCCCAGGTGGTCCAGGCCGGTGTGCGCCACGACCTGGTTGCCCAGCCATTGGCCGGCCTGGGTCGTCAGCAGGGCGGTGCCCAGGCTGATGCCGACGCCGAACACGATCACGGTGCCCCATGGGATGCGCGATTGCACGTCTTTCCAAGTCATCACGCCAAAGCGCGGCAGCAGCAGCAGGACCAGGCCGAAGTAGGTGGTGGAGGTCGTGTCGAACTTGTGCAGCTTGCCTTCGGTCGACCAGAACAGCAGCAGCATGAGCGACACGGCCATCAGGCGCTTTTGCGCGCCCGTCATGGGGCCCAGTTCAAGCAGCGACTTCTCGACGGCTTCCTTGCCTCCCGCGATGCTGTCGCTTTCCGGCGGCAGCAGCTTGAGCACGACGGCGATCAGCACGGCCGACATGATCAGCGACCAGGGGGCGCCGGCGATCAGCCAGTCCGACCACGCCACGCGTTCGCCCAGCATCTTTTCCATGAAGCCGACGGTCAGCAGGTTCTGCGCGGCGGCGGTCTGGATGCCGACGTTCCATATGCTGGTAGCCTGGGCCACGATGATCATGATGCCGGCGGCGATGTTGGAGCGCTTGTCCACGCCGAAGGCCGCGATGACGCCCATCATGATGGGCACCACGGCCGCGCTGCGCGCGGTGGCGCTGGGCACGACCAGGCTCAGCACGATGGTCACGGCGATACATCCGATCAGGATGCGGCGCGTGCTGGTGCCGACCTTGGACAGGGTTACCAGCGCGATGCGCCGGTCCAGCCCGGTGAAGGTCATGGCCGCGGCAATGAACAAGGCGCCGGTGACAAGCGCCAGCGCCGAGTTCGAGAAGCCTGCCAGCGCCATGCTGATCGCGGCCGACGTGCCATAGATGACTTGCGGGTCTTTGATTGTCGGAGCCGTGCCCAGCAGGAAGGCCATCAGCGTCGTGATCATGATCGCGCTGGCTTCGTAGGACACGGCTTCGGTAATCCAGACCACCACTGCGAATGCCAGGATGGCCAGCATCCGGTGGCCCGCGACGGGTAGGTCGGCGGGTAGCGGCATCATCAGCACGCCGATCATCACGAGGACGCCGGCGATGAGTCCGATTGGAATTTTGGTTTTCTTTGGGGCTTGCGAGGCAGGGACGGCGGCTTGCGCGGTCATATCCATCTCCGGTTGAGGTCAAACTGCCGACACACCGCCCCGCGAGCAACGGGATAGGTCAAATCGGTGTGTCGACGCTACAGCATGATCGTGACGGCATTGCGGAAAACCCGTATTGATGCGGATCAAGCCTGTGGAGATTTGGGCTTGTGGAAAACGTCTGACGGGCATTATGCTCGTCGCCCCGCGCCGTCGGCAAGCGAAGATTGTTGCATGGAACAATGCTAATAGCCGAAAAGAAAGGCAGGCGGGGAATTAATTGGATCGTGCCACGATGCTAATCGGCGCTGCGGCCGGATGATCGGAGCGCCGGCTCAGCCCAGCGCCAGACGCAGTTGTTCGTCCAGGTGCAGGGTGGGCGTGACGCGCCAGCCGCTCTGCGCATAACGCAGCCAGCGGCCCAGCACCAGATGCGTCAGCAGGCTGGCATGCGCCGCCACATTGGCCTGCGGCGGCAGGCCGCCATCGGTGACGGCAATGCGCAACGATTGCTTTAGCGACGCCTCGATGCGGTCGTTGATGTGGTTGATGCGTTCCTGCAGGCGGTTGTCTTCCGTGACCAGCGCGTCTCCGGTCAGCACGCGCGTCATGCCCTTGTTGCGTTCCGAGAAGGTCAGCAGCATGGAGACGGTCTGGTGGGCCTGGGTCAGGCCATGGGGTTCGGCGATGGCGATTTGGTTCACCAGCGTGAAGATGCTGGTTTCGATGAATTCGATCAGCCCTTCGAACATCTGCGCCTTGCTGGCGAAGTGCCGGTACAGCGCGGCTTCAGAGACTTCCAGGCGCGCGGCAAGCGCAGCCGTGGTGATGCGGGAGGCATGCGGCTGCTCCAGCATCTCGGCCAGGGTTTGCAGAATCTGGGTCTTGCGCTCGCCGGGTTTGCTCGCCATGGAGGGGTCTGCTCTTGCGCAGGCTTGACGGTGAAGGGGGGAGGAGCGCGCCGCTATCCCCGCAAGGGGCGTCGGCGTAACAGCAAATCACTGACGGAGTTTACCCGCAAGTCGACGTAGGCTGGCCGCTGCGAACGGCCGCGGGCGAACGGCGTGCCGGGGTGATACACGTGCACGGTGCGCAGGCCGGCTTGGCGCGCGCCGCGCAGGTTGGCCAGCGTGTCTTCCACCAGGACCGCGTTGCGCGCCTGCACGCCTTCGCGGGCCAGCACGTGGCGCAACAGCGTGGGCGAAGGCTTGGGCCGGAATTCGCCGTGCAGGCGCATGTGCTCGATGGCCCACAGGCTGTCGAACTGGCGCAGGATGCCCAGGCGCGCGAGTACGGCGCGGGCATAGTGCAGCGGCGCGTTGGTCAGCAGCACCTTGCGGCCCGGCAACCGGCTTAGCTTATAGGCCAGCGCCTTTTCCGAGCGTACCAGCGGGCCGACGTCGAAGTCGTGGCTGCGATGCAGAAATTCGTGGGGGTCGACGCCATGATGCCGGACCATGCCTATCATCGTCGCGCCGTAGCGCTTCCAGTACTGCGAGCGCAAGCGGTTGGCGGTATCGATGTCGACGTTCAGCGCCTCGGCCACGGCCATGGTCATGCCATGGTCGATCTTGGGGAAGATGGCGTGCGAGGTGTCGTGGAGCGTGTTGTCCAGGTCAAACAGCCACAGGCGTTCGGAAACGCCCGTGGCGGTGCGGCGGGACCGGCGCATGCGTAGCGCCGGCCGCAGCAGGTAACGCTGTGCCCGCATCAGTGCGAGCTGATCATCGTGCCCACGCCCTGGTCGGTCAGGATTTCCAGCAGCAGGCAGTGCGGCACGCGGCCGTCGACGATGTGCACCGAGTTCACGCCGTTCTTGGCGGCGTCCAGCGCGGACGAGATCTTGGGCAGCATGCCGCCCGAGATCGTGCCGTCGGCGAACAGTTCGTCGATGGTCTGCGCCGACAGGCTGCGCAAGAGCTTGCCGCCCTTGTCCAGCACGCCCGGGGTGTTGGTCAGCATCAGCAGCTTTTCGGCGCCCAGCACTTCGGCCATCTTGCCGGCGACGACGTCGGCGTTGATGTTGTAGGCGGTGCCGTCCTCGCCATAGCCGATGGGCGAGATGACGGGGATGAACTGGTCGTCCTGCAGCGCCTTGACCACGGCCGGCTCGACCATGGTGATGTCGCCGACGAAACCGATGTCGATGGGTTCGGACGGGTTGTCCTTGTTGGCCATCAGCTTCTTCTGGGCCTGGATCAGTCCGCCGTCCTTGCCGGTCAGGCCCACGGCCTTGCCGCCGACCTCGTTGATCATCATGACGATGTCTTGCTGGACCTGGCCACCCAGCACCCATTCGACCACTTCCATGGTCTCGGCGTCGGTGACGCGCATGCCCTGGATGAAGGTGCCCTGCTTGCCGATGCGGCGCAGCGCGTCGTCGATCTGCGGACCGCCGCCGTGCACCACCACCGGGTTCAGACCCACCAGCTTCAGCAGCACGACATCGTGCGCGAAGCTGCGCTGCAGACGCTCTTCCGTCATGGCGTTGCCGCCGTACTTGACCACGATGGTCTTGCCGTGAAATCGTCGGATATACGGCAGTGCTTCAGACAGCACAGCGGCTTTGACAGCGGGAGACGAAACGGCAGCAGGGTCGGGGGTGTCGGTCATGGCAGCTAAGTCGGCAAATATACGTATGAGTGGTTAGAAAAAATGCCTGCACAAAAACGCGTTCGGGACGCGGTAGCGCAAGCATACGACGGATTGTAGTACCCACAGGTTTCTTATGCTTTAAACCCATGTTCATATGCCCGACAAATAACCGGCATTCAGGTAAATTGGGGGCGATTTCGCAACGGCGCGCCCCGCAAAAGGGGGCAAGGCCACACCGGCAGGGGCATCAGCCCCCGATTTTTTACCCATAAAGAGGCAACACATGCGTTTGAACTTTGTCCGGTCCGCCCTGGTGGCGTCGGCCTTCCTGGTGGCGGCGAACGCCGCCCATGCCGAAAAAGTGGTGGTGGGCGCGACCCAGGTCCCCCATGCCGAGATCCTGGAAGTGGTGAAGCCGCAACTGGCCAAGGAAGGCGTGGAGCTCGACATCAAGGTGTTCAGCGATTACGTGCAGCCCAACCTGCAACTGGCGGACAAGCAGCTGGATGCCAACTTCTTCCAGCACAAGCCCTACCTGGATTCCTTCAACAAGGACCGCAAGGCCACGCTGGTGCCGGTGGCCCTGGTGCACGTCGAGCCGTTCGGCGGCTATTCCAAGAAGATCAAGAGCCTGTCCGAGCTCAAGGATGGCGCCACGGTCGCAATCCCGAACGATCCGTCCAACGGCGGCCGCGCGCTGGTGCTGCTGCAGAAGCAGGGCGTGATCAAGCTGAAGGACCCGTCCAACATCCTGGCGACGGCCGCCGACGTGGTCGAGAATCCCAAGAAGCTGAAGTTCCGCGAACTGGAAGCCGCCATGCTGCCGCGCTCGCTCGATGACGTGGACCTGGCGCTGATCAACACCAACTACGCGCTGGAAGCCGGCCTGGTCCCGACCAAGGACGCCTTGTTCATCGAAGGCGCCGATTCCCCCTACGCCAACATCCTGGTGACCCGCAGCGACAACAAGGACGCGCCGGGCATCAAGAAGCTGGTCCAGGCGCTGCACTCGCCCGAGGTGAAGAAGTTCATCCTGGACAAGTACAAGGGCGCCGTGGTCCCGGCGTTCTGAGCCAGGCTCCCGCTGGCCTGATCTGGAAACCGCCCGTCGATCGGGCGGTTTTTCTTTGGCGGGCCGCTGCGGCGGGAACGGCGGCCGGCAAAAAAAAGACCGCCCTGCGCGGGCGGTCCGTTGCGGTTGGCGCGCGGCGGGCTCAGCCTGCCGCCAGCGCTTTCTCCACGGTGGCGTGGAATTCCGCCACGTCGTACTCGCCCAGGTAGCGCTTGATGATGCGCCCCTGCTTGTCGATCAGGAAGGCCGTGGGCGTCAGGCGGATGTCGCCGAAGGCGCGGGCGATCTCGCCCTTCGTGTCCAGGGCCACCGGGAACGGCAGCTTGCGCGTCTCGGCGAAGTTCAGCACGAAGTTGGGCGGGTCGTAGTTCATGGCGACCGCGATCGCCTCGTAACCCTTGGCGGCGTATTCCTTATAGGCTGCGATGGTCTCCGGCATTTGCTTCACGCAGGTCACGCAGCTGGTTGCCCAGAACTTGACCAGCACGACCTTGCCGCGCAGGTCCTGCATCGAGAAGGTTTTGCCTTCCAGCGTGGTGAAGGCGACGTCGGGCGCGGTCTGGGCAGGGCGCATGACGAACCAGGCGCCGATGCCGACCGCCACCAGGACGGCCAGTGCGATGATGGCTTTCTTCATTTGATGGGCATGGCCTCTACGCCGCTGCTGGTGCCGGCCGCGTTGTCGCTGGCTGCGCCGGCGCCGCTTTCGATGGGCGCTCTGGTTTCCGTGGAAGTGTTGGACTTGGAACCGGTGTTCGACAGCCGGATGGCTTCCTCGCGGCTGATCGTCTCGAACAGTTTAACCACCTTGGCCACGCCGCCGACGTCGGCGGTGGCGTTGGCGGCGTACTCGCCTTCGGCCTGGGTCAGCTTGCCCATCAGGTAGACGACGCTGTGGTCGGTCGTGACCGCGATGGTGCCCGAGGGCACGTACTTGGTGTTGAGCAGGGCGGTCTTGACCTTGGAGGTCAGCCAGGTGTCGTTGGAGCGCACGCCGAACGAGGCGATGGGGCCTACGTTCAACTGGTTGATGACCTGTTTGACGTTTTCCACGCCCTGGGCGATGGCGGTAGCCTGGTTCTTGGCTTCCTCGGTGGGTACGTCGCCGGTCAGCAGCAGGTGGCCGCCGTAGGCCATGGCATTGACGCGGGCGGTGTCGCCCAGCTTCTGCGAGATCTGGCTCTGCGCCTTGAACGCCATGTTCTGGTCTTCGAGCTGGATGCCGGAGGTACGGCGGTCCGTTACGACGACCGCGGTGGTGGCGGCCGCGCCGCCCACGATCAGGGGCGCGCAGGCCGTCAGCGAGAGCGCGGCGGTGGAGAGCGCCGCGGCGAGCATCAGCGGGCGGGCTGCGGTACGGACGTCAGAAATCATTCGGTGTCTCCAAGCAGAAGAGCGTCAATGCCGTCGCACAGCGCGTGCAGCAGCAGAATATGGACTTCCTGGATGCGCATCGTGCGATCGCTGGGAACACATAGATGGACGTCCATCGGCGTAATGAGTTCCCCCATGACGCCGCCGCCCTTGCCAGTCAGGGCAAGCACGTGCATTTCGCGGGCGCTGGCGGCTTCCATGGCGCGCACCACGTTGGGGGAATTGCCGCTGGTGGATATGGCCACCAGCACGTCGCCGGCCTGGCCGAAGGCATTGACCTGGCGTTCGTAGATCTCGTCGAAACCGTAGTCGTTGCCGACGGCGGTGAGGATCGAGGTGTCGGTATTGAGCGCGATGCCGGCCAGGGGCAGGCGTTCGCGCTCGAAGCGGCCCACCAGTTCGGCGATGAAATGCTGCGCATCGGCGGCCGAGCCGCCATTGCCGCAAGCCAGAATCTTGCCGTTGTTTGCCAGGGCGCCGAACAGCACGTCCACCGCCACTGCCAGCGGCTCGGCCAGGACGTTCATACTTTGTTCGCACGCAGCCATGGCGTCGCGAAAGTGCGACGTCATACGAGAGGTCATATCCATGGGCGCGATTATCTCACGGGGCCGTGACGCGGTTCTGTCCAGGCGTAACGACTGTGAGGCAGGTCGTTACGGGAGCGGCGGGCCTCAGGTTTGCCAGAACGCGCCGCGCAGCCATTGGGGATCGCCGGCCTCGAATACGACGGCGTCGAAGCGGGCCGCAGGCAGGCTGCCGTGCCAGTGGCGCCGGGCCAGTTCCGGCAGCCAGAAGGCCGCGGCGCGGGCCAGCCGGGCCTGCTTGTCCGGGCCGATGTTGGCCGCGGCGCCGCCAAAGCGGCTCGGGCCACGGGAACGGACCTCGACGAACACCAGGGTGTCGCCTTCGCGCATGGCCAGGTCGATTTCGCCGGCGCGGGTCTGCAGATTGCGTGCCAGCAGAACCAGGCCGCGCGACTGCAGCAGGCGCAGAGCGGCGTCCTCGTGGTGGTCGCCTTTGCGTTGGGCGGGCGAGCGCCGCGGGGGCGGACGATCAGCGGGCGCTGCGCGCGCGGATCCGCGC
>NZ_JBARYB010000102.1:0-5752 GCF_049647645.1 Achromobacter sp. | reverse complement strand
CGCTGGTGCTGTCGGCCGGCGATGCGCAGCCTCATGCGTTCGACCCGGCGGCGCTGCGCGCCGCCGCCGCCCGGCTGGTTCCCGGCGCCCAGCTCGCCAGCGTGGAAACGCTGGACGCCTACGACTTCTATTACTACGCCCGCGATGAGCACGCGATGCTGGGCCATGTCGACAAGCCGCTGCCCATATGGCGGCTGACCTATGACGATCCCCAGGCGACCTGGGTCTATCTGGACCCGCGCACGGGACAGATCGTCAGCCGGCAGGACAGCGGCTCGCGCGCCAGCCGCTGGCTGTTCGCTTTCCTGCACAGCTGGGACTGGACCGGCCTGTTGTCGCGGCGCCCGCTGTGGGACGCCCTGCTGGTATTCCTGAGCCTGGGCGGCGCGGCGCTCAGCCTGACCGGCGCGGTGATAGGCTGGCGGCGGCTGGGCAAGAAATTGCGGGCCTGAAGCACCGGCGCCGATGCACTATGCTCACAGCCTTGCATGACGCATGACGACACACCGGAAAGAGGAGCTTCCATGTCCGACGTAACCATTTACCACAACCCCAAGTGCGGCACTTCGCGCAACACCCTGGCCATGATCCGCAACGCCGGCATCGAACCCGAAGTCGTGCTGTACCTGGAAACGCCGCCCTCGCGCGCCGCCCTGAAGGCGCTGTTCAAGAAGGCCGGCGTCAGCGTGCGCGAGGCCCTGCGCGAGAAGGGCACGCCTTACCAGGAACTGGGCCTGGACGACGCGTCCCTCTCTGACGACGCGCTGCTGGATGCGATCGAGCAGCACCCCATCCTGCTGAACCGTCCCTTTGTTTCGACGCCGCTGGGCGCGCGCCTGTGCCGTCCCTCTGAACTGGTGCTGGATCTGCTGCCGGCTGCGCAGCAAGGCGCGTTCACCAAGGAAGATGGCGAAGCCGTGATCGACGCGCAGGGCAAACGCATCCAGAAGTAAAAGGACGCCGTCCGGCGGCTTTTGTAAGCGGACTGACGGCTGGGGTCATTACCATCGCGGCAATCGTTTCATTACGCCGCAATGACAAGTCATGAATTCCCTTGAAGGCCTCAACCAGTCCCTTTTTCTTTTGATCAACGCCGATCCGGCCACCCCGGTCTGGCAGATCCACGCCGCCATGCTGGTAGCGAATCGGCTGATCCTGCTGGTGCCTGCCGTCCTGGCCGCCCTGTGGCTATGGGGCGGCCGGCTGCAACGCGATCTGGCGCTGAAGGCGCTGGCCAGTATTGCCGCGGCGCTGTTCGCCAGCTATCTGTGCGGCGCGCTGTGGCCGCATGCCCGGCCCTTCGTCATGGGCCTGGGGCATGCGTTCTTTCCGCACGCGGCGACCTCCTCGTTCCCCAGCAATCACACCATCATCATCGCTACGCTGGCGTTCACGCTGATCCAGGATCGGCGCTGGGCGGGCTGGGGCTGGCTGGCGCTGGCCGCGGCCATCCTGGTCGGCGCGTCGCGCGTGTACCTGGGCGTGCACTTCCCGCTGGACATCGTGGGCGGGCTCTTGCTGGCGCCTGTCGCCGCCGGACTCACCGCGGCGGCATGGCGCCGCTGCGGCGAGCCCGTCACGGGCGTGGCGCAAAGCCTGTACCGCAAGGTGTTGGCACTGCCGATCGCGCGCGGCTGGATCCGCGCCTGACGGCGCGGACCCGCGCAGTTCAGTTGATCGCGACCTTGGCGTCCTTGACCAGTTTGGCGTAGTTCTCGGTGTCCGTGCCGATGCGCGCCTTCATCTCGGCGGGCGTATCGCCGATCGGCACCGCGCCGATCTCCGCCATCCGCCGCGAGAAGTCGGGCGAACGGATGATCTTGACCATCTCGGCGTTCAGGCGCGCCACCACGTCCGCGGGCGTCGCCGCGGGCGCCAGCACGCCGAACCAGGTCCCCATGTTGAAGGGCTTGAGGCCGGCCTCCTCCATGGTGGGCACGTCGGGCAGCGCGGCCGAACGCTGATTGGTGGTAACGGCCAGCGCGCGCAGCTTGCCGCTCTGGATGTGCGCAAGCACCGGCGTCACGGTATCGAAGGACATGTCGATCTGGCCGCCCAGCAGGTCGGTGGTCAAGGGGCCGCTGCCCTTGTAGGGGACGTGCAGCAGCTGCACGTGGCCTTCCTTTTCGAACTGCGCGCCGATCAGATGCTGTCCCGTTCCCATGCCATTGGAGCCATAGGTCAGCTTGCCCGGCTGGCCTTGCGCCAGCTTCAGCAGGGCCTGCACGTTCTGCGCCGGCAGCTTCGGATTGACCACCAGCACGTTGGGCACCAAGGCCACCGTGGTCACTGGCGCGAAATCCTTCTGGAAGTCGTAGTGCAGACTCTTGTAGACGCTGCTGGCAATGGTGTGGTGCACGGCGCCCATCAACAGCGTGTAGCCGTCAGGCGCGGCCTTGGCCACGTAGTCCGCCCCCAGCGTCGAGCCTGCGCCCGGCTTGTTCTCCACTACCACCGGCTGGCCCAGGCTCTTGGCCAGCTCCTGCCCCAGCGCCCGCGCCAGCACATCGGTGGTGCCACCGGCCGGAAACGGCACGACCAGGTTCACGGGCCGGACCGGATAGCCCTGCGCCTGCGCGCCGTCGGCGAAGGACAGGCCGGCCAGGCAGGCCAGCGCCAGGACACGCGCGGGTATCGTTCTCTTGTGCATGCTTGTCTCCTCGGTACGAATGGAATTCGCTTCTTTTCGTGGAGCCCGGGGCAGGCCTGGGATCTCGCGCCCCGGGCCTGCTTCGGGCCTGCTTCGGGCCTGCTTCGGGCCTGCTTCGTCTATGCGGCCCGGGCCCTCGCCGCGGCCGCCAACTTGGCGCAGACCGCCGCCGTGACCTGCTCCGTGGTGGCGGTTCCGCCCAAGTCGCCCGTATGCAGCGACGGATCGGCGGTCACGCTTTCGATCGCCTGCATCAGCCGCGCGGCGGCCTGCGTTTCGCCCAGGTGCTCCAGCAGCATGACCACGGACCAGAACGTGCCGACCGGATTGGCCAGCCCCTTGCCCATGATGTCGAAGGCCGACCCGTGGATGGGTTCGAACATGGACGGATAGCGGCGTTCAGGGTCGATGTTGCCGGTGGGCGCGATGCCCAGGCTGCCGGCCAGCGCCGCCGCCAGGTCGCTGAGGATGTCGGCGTGCAGGTTGGTGGCGACGATGGTGTCCAGCGTGGCGGGGCGGTTCACCATGCGGGCGGTGGCGGCGTCGACCAGTTCCTTGTCCCAGGTCACGTCCGGGAACTCGCGGCTGACCTCCATGGCGATCTCGTCCCACATCACCATGGCGTGGCGCTGCGCGTTGGACTTGGTCACCACAGTAAGAAGCTTGCGCGGACGGGATTGCGCCAGCTTGAAGGCGAAGCGCAGGATGCGCTCGACGCCTGCGCGGGTCATGATGGACACGTCGGTCGCGGCTTCCAGCGGGTGCCCCTGGTGCACCCGGCCGCCTACGCCCGAGTATTCGCCTTCGGAGTTCTCGCGCACGATGACCCAGTCCAGCTGGCCCGGAGCGCAGCGCTTGAGCGGCGCGTCGATGCCCGGCAGGATGCGCGTCGGGCGCACGTTGGCGTACTGGTCGAAGCCCTGGCAGATCTTCAGCCGCAGGCCCCACAGGGTGATGTGGTCGGGAATGTGCGGATCGCCCGCCGAACCGAACAGGATGGCGTCCTTGCCGCGCAGCGCGTCCAGGCCGTCGGCCGGCATCATCACGCCATGCTTGCGGTAATAGTCGCCGCCCCAGTCGAAGTCCTCGAACTCGAAGCTCAGGCCGCCGTCCCGGGCCAGCTCCTGCATGATGCGCTGTCCGGCGGGAATCACTTCCTTGCCGATGCCGTCGCCGGGAATGGTTGCGATGCGATAGGTCTTCATGTGCCGACTGGGCTCCTTGCTGGTGAGAGGCTGTCGGCACTGTACTGACGCCTGCGGGCCGCGGACGCCGTGGAATTCAAAACATCTTTTACCTGGAGTTGAAGGTGCCAAGCCATCTCTGCTCATGGTCCAGCAGCCAGCGCTTGCGATGCAGACCGCCGCCATAGCCGGTCAGCGAGGCGTCCGCACCCACGACGCGGTGGCAAGGCACGACGATGCCTATGGGATTCGCCCCATTGGCCGTGCCCACCGCGCGCACGGCTGCGGGACGCTCGATGCGGTTCGCCAGCGCGCCATAGCTGATCGACTGGCCGCCCGATATGCCTCGCAGCGCCCGCCACACGACGCGCTGGAAGTCGGTGCCGCCGGTAGCCACGTCCAGCGTGTCGATGGCGCGCACGTCGCCGTCGAAATAGTCCAGCAGCGCACGCCGCGCGGGCGAGGCGCGGGCGGCATCGCACAGTTCCACGTCCTGGTTGCGGTACTGCCTGCGCAGCAGCAGGTGCATGCGCGATTCGTAGTCTTCCCAGTCCACCGCGCGCAAGCGCTGTTGCTCGTCGCTCAGGACCAGCATCAGGCCGATGGGGGTGGGTATGCGTTCAAGAAAGAAAACCTGGGTTCGGGCGGACATGGGACTGGCTCCTGCGGCGGTGGTCGACGAACTCACTATAGGCTGGGGCGCGGGCCTTGCGCTGGCGGTTTTCGGACAGGAATGCCGCATCCACAACACTGTCCGAAAACCGCTAGATCCGACACCCGTCGCGGCGTTAGCATCATCCCATGGACCTGAACCACGACGCCTGCTATAGCGCCATCCAAGTGCGCGACGCCCGTTACGACGGCCGCTTCTTCACCGCCGTGAAGACCACGCGCATCTATTGCCGCCCGGTCTGTCCGGCGCGCACGCCGCTGTCGAAGAACGTGGCGTTCTACGCCACCGCGGCCGCGGCGCAGGAGGCCGGCTACCACCCCTGCCTGCGCTGCCGCCCGGAAACCGCACCTGAACTGGGACCTGGACATGAACTGCCCGACAGCGTGGCCCGCGCGCTGCAACTGATCGAGCTGGGCGCATTGGACGAAGACGGCGTGGACGTGCTGGCGCAGCGCCTGGGCGTGGGCGAACGCCAGCTACGGCGCCAGTTCCGCCAGCACCTGGGCGCATCGCCCGTGGCCGTGGCGCAGACGCGGCGCGTGCTGCTGGCCAAGCAGCTGATCCACGAAACCCGGCTGCCGATGGCGGAGATCGCCTTCGCCTCGGGCTTTGGCAGCATCCGCCGCTTCAATGAGATCTTCCATGACCTGTTCGCGCGCGCGCCTGGGGAGCTGCGGCGTTCCGGCAAGCCCGAGGTGTCGGCGGCGCAGGAAGGCGAGATCAAGCTGCTGCTGCGCTACCGTCCGCCCTACGACTGGGACGCAATGCTGGGCTTCCTGCGGCTGCGCGCGATTCCCGGCATCGAGCAGGTCACGGACGACAGTTATGCGCGCACCGTCCTGCTGGACGGCCGCCAGGGCACGGTGACGGTGCGTCCGGGCCGCGGCGACGCGCTGGAGGCCACGGTGCGCTTTCCCCGGCTGCAAGCGCTGCCGGCCATCATCGCGCGCCTGCGCCGCGTCTTCGACCTGGCCAGCGATCCGGTCGCCATCGCCGCGCAATTCGCCAGCGATCCCGTCATGACGGCACTGATCCGGGCGCGGCCCGGCCTGCGCGTGCCTGGCGCCTGGGACGGTTTCGAGCTGGCCATGCGCGCCGTGCTGGGCCAGCAGATCACGGTAGTCGCGGCCATCCGCCTGGCCGGCAAGCTGGTGGCCGCGCACGGGGCGGCGATGGCGCGTCCCGAAGGCGGGCTGACGCATGTGTTTCCCATGCCCGAAGCCGTGGCGGCCGCCGAGCTGGCGC
>NZ_JBARYB010000101.1:0-40992 GCF_049647645.1 Achromobacter sp. | reverse complement strand
TTGCGCGCTGCATCGGCGAAGAGGTCGAACTTGATGGCGCTGCGGGCCTGGGGTGTGCTCATCGGGTGATTGTCGCGTTGGCTGGGGCGGGGTTGGTCAGGAGGCGGGGGTATTTAGAGGTTCCCGTTAGTACACAGGTGAGCGGTGCTCAGGGGGGCATGCTTACTGCCTGACAAACAACTGCATCGTGCCGCCTTTGAGCCGGCCCCTGGAAGCTGTATCACTTTACATTAAGTGTAAGAATCTCTGGGAGTGGCGAACGCTTGCCTCGGACGTGTCGGCGCAATGCGCCGCCCGGCTTTCGGGCTGCGCCCCGTGCCGCCTCTATGTCGTCACGGCCATGCGGCTTCAATCCCTTCCGCCTTCGCGCCTGCGGCGCTGCGCGCTTCGCTTGCCTCCAGGGGATCGGCGCAAGGCCCATCCCCGCCGCGCATGGCTTGGCGCCCTTGCAAGAGTGCCGAACCGGCTTGCGCCGGATCGGCCAAGCCAGCGCCCAGGCGCCCTACGATTCGTCGATTGTTTTCAACACCGCCTCCAACTCCTGCCGCACCTGCGCCAGAAGCCGGTCGGCTTGCTGCGGGTTCTTGCCCGCATAGGCCAATGCCAGCAGCGTGACGGGATGCACCTGCATGACCTCGCACAACTCGGCCAGCTTGTTCAGGGTCGGGCTTTTGAGATCGCGTTCCAGCGAACTCATGTACGTGCGGCTGGATACGTCGGAAAATGCTTCCTGGCTCAGACCACGCGCCTTGCGGACTGTTTTCAATGCTGTTGCTAATGAGTGTTTTGCCTCCACCTCAGGTTTCTCCCCAAAACCTAAGATGACATTCGATTGCGCCCTATAGGACTACAATCTATAGGGCTCGTTTTGTGCTTTTACGGAAATCAGTAAATCCGCATCTGTGTCTTCCGGCAGAACCGCAGAAGCACATTCGTGTTTTTCCTGACTTCCACGATGCGGTTTTGCGCCTTCACGCTTTGGCGGATTCGTGCATCGACGAAGGGATCGCCCGCCATGAACCCACTCATCACCGAGGACGAGCGCGTGCTACTACTGGCCAACGGCAAGGCCCGCGCTGCCGGTCAGGACGTTGACCCGTTGCCCGTGGTGCGCCTGTTCACGCCAGATGCTCACGCGACGTGGCTGCTGACCTCGCTCGATCCAGCGGACCGGGACACCGCCCATGGCTTGGTCGACTTGGGGCTGGGCATGCCCGAGCTCGGCCATATCAAGCTGTCCGACCTGGCCTCCATCGTCGGCCCGAACAAGTTGCCGGTCATGCGGGATCGGTATTTCCAGGCGGTGCGGCCGCTGTCGGAGTACCTGCGGCTGGCGCAGGAGAACGGCTCCATCTTGGATTGAGCCGCTCGCGCCCCGGCCAAGCCGGGCGCATTGAGACTATTTCCGTCTGCCTCAAGACCTGTTGGGTCTCAATCCGCATTGTTGCAGCGCACTGGTGTGACTCTGGCGAAAACGGTCACGATGACCGGCGCGGCTTGCGGCACGGTGGATATTGCAGGGCGCGGTCATTTCTATTTCGCCATCGTCGCATTCGGACGATTTGCGCAATGTACCGGATTCAAATCGTCTTGACACGAAAGTTACGACTTATCCAAGTTTTTCACGATTTGATGCTGATGCGGTAGCCCTTGTGCGTTGATGTCTGCGGCGGTGTTCCTGCAATTTCACAGGAGCTTGCGTCATGGCGGATCGAGGCACCGAGCCGTGGTATCCCACTGCGGCATATCTTTACGTGTTGCACTTGGACGGCCCCGCGCTGGCCTGGGAGTATCTTCGCCGCCATCCCGAATACCGGCTGGACTGGCTGCGTCGGGGGCGGCGGCCACAACCGGCACATCAAGCGGCGCATCGCTGGGGCTTGCGCCTGCTGGAAGACCCGGAACTGGATGCGCGTGACGCGCACCCAGCCTGGTTCCCCGACCATGATGGCGTGCTCCAGCTCTACCCGGACGCTGATCCGCCAATGGACGCCATCGTCTTCGCGTTCTGGAGTCTGCCCGGTAGCAAGTGCCTGAGCCATGACGGCAAGCGACTGATGCTGGTGCTGCGCTGGCCGGGCTACAGCCTGCGGCTGGCCATCGCGCCCGGCCTGGCCGATGGCATGGCCTTCGCCTATGCCATCCGGGCCTGCGCGCAGTTGCAGGGTCTGAACGCCATGCTGCAAAAGCTCGCGACCGCCGCTGATGCCACGCCTGCGGCGGCGGCATCGGTGCGGCCATCGCTGTCGGCATTGCAGGAACTGCACACCTTGCAGGCGCTCGATGCGGCCCTGGCGGGCGCCTCTTTGCGCGAGATCGCCGACGGTTTGTTTGGTGAGGACGCGGCGGCCGACTGGTACAGCGACGGCGGCCTGCGCTCCAAGGTGCGCCGCCTGGTGCAGCGCGGCGATGCGTTGATGCGCGGCGGCTATCGCCGCCTAGCACAACTTCCGCCGCTTGAGAAGGGTCGTTCTGCATCCAGCGCAGATCGACCCTGAGCAGAACAGCCGCGTTTTCTGAGACTACCTCCATCCGGTTGCGCTTTGTGGCCGGAACCTTTTAACCGATGGAGGTTTTCACCATGCGTCCTACTCCCTTGCGACCTGCTGCCACACCCTCGACGGCTGCTGCGCAGCCCCAACGCTATCTGACCAACGACGAAGCCGCAGATTACCTGCGCCTGTCGCCGCGCACGCTGGAGAAGCAGCGCGTGATCGGAGGCGGTCCGAAGTTTCGCAAGTTCGGGCGGCGCGTCATGTACGCCGTGGCCGACCTCGATGCCTGGGCCGCAGAGCGCAGCTTCGAGAGCACGTCCGATCCCGAGTACGCCGAGCAGCACTCGGCGGACAGCCGTGCGCGCTGACCGCTGGCGCGCGGGTGGCCTTCGCCATGTCCAGCCCATCGCTGCCATCGCGGCAGCGGCCGTCGCAGGAGCGCGAACAGCTCGACCTGTTCCGCGCCTTGCCGGGCGACATAGCGCCGCGCGACAGCCAGGACTTGATGGCGTTTCCGTTCTTCTCGCTGGCGAAGTCGAGGCGCACGGCGCCGATCGACTTCCGCACCAGTGGTGTGACGATCCGCGTGGAGGGCACGGCCGAGCACGGCATCGCTACGATCTGGGATGCGGACGTGCTGATCTGGGCGGCCAGCCAGATCGTGGAGGCACGCGATGCGGGCTTGCGTCCGTCGCGGCTGATGCAGGCCACGCCCTACGAGATCCTGCGCTTCATCGGGCGTGGTACGTCGCTGCGCGACTACCAGCGCCTCAAGGCCGCGCTGGATCGCTTGCAGTCCACGACGGTGGCTACGTCCATCCGGGAGACCACGGGAAGGCGGCTGCACCGCTTCTCGTGGATCAACGAGTGGAAGGAGCTGGCCGATGCCAGCGGCACGCCGCTGGGTATAGAACTGATCCTGCCGGACTGGTTCTATGCGGGCGTGCTGGATGCGGCACTGGTGCTGACCATCGACCCGGCGTATTTCCGGCTCACCGGGGGCATCGAGCGCTGGCTGTACCGGCTGGTGCGCAAGCACGGCGGGCACCAGCCCGGCGGCTGGCAGTTCGACTTCCAGCACCTGTACCGCAAGTCGGGCAGCGTGGCGCGGTACTACGACTTCGCTGCCGACCTGCGGGCACTGGTGGCGCGACAAGCCTTGCCGGGCTACCAGTTGGGCATCGAGCATGTCTGCGGCATTTCCTCGCCGCTGCTCACGTTCCGGCCCGTGCCGCAAACGGCACGGGGATAAACGGTGCGTGGCCTGTGGACGGGCTCGTGCTATCAGGCAACACAGGTATCGTGCTATCAGGCAACAGATCCTCGTGCTATCAGGCAACAAAATCGGCCGCAAAGCCAATAACGGCGCGGGTTTTGGCCTCTCTTAACTTCTCTAACTTAAATACTCTAACTTTTAGTAGAAGCGCCGCGCCCCGGTGGACAACCGCCAAAAGGCAAAAAACGCAGCAAGCCAGAAGCCCGAAACAACCCCGTTTTGCAAGGCGAGCGCAAGCCAGCTTTCCGGCTTGGAGGGCCGCGCCATGATCGTCGCTTTGCTCAACCAGAAAGGCGGCGTAGGCAAGACCACGCTCGCCACGCACATCGCCGGCGAACTCGCGCTGCGCGGCCAGCACGTCATCCTGCTGGATGCCGACCCGCAGGGTTCATCGCTGGACTGGACGCAGCGCAGAAGCCAGCAAGGTTTGCCAAGGCTGTTCAGCGCCGTGGGCCTGGCACGCGAAACCCTGCACCAAGAAGCGCCAGAACTCGCCCGGCGGGCCGATCACGTTGTCATTGATGGGCCGCCCAGGATCGCCGCCTTGGCGCGCTCCGCGCTGCTTGCGGCCGAGCGGGTGCTGATCCCGGTGCAGCCCAGCCCCTACGACCTTTGGGCTTCGGCGGAAATGGTGGCGCTGATCCGAGAGGCGCAGGTGTTCCGGCCTGCGCTGCTCGCAGCCTTTGTCATCAACCGGCGCGTCAGCACCACCGTGATCGGGCGTGAAGCACGCGGCGCACTGGCCGAGCAGCCACTTCCTGCACTGCGCTCGGAAGTGCGCCAGCGCATCGTCTTCGCCGACAGCGTGGCCGCGGGTCGGCTGGCGCGTGAGCTGGCTCCGGATGGCGCAGCCGCGCGCGAAATCACCGCACTGGTGGATGAACTGCTGCGGTGGCCGACATGACAGCGAAGCCGCCACCCAACAGCAAACGCACGGCCAAGCGCGTCGGCATCGGCGCGCGCCCGCCTGCGAATCCGCACGCCGAGGCGTGGATTCGCCAAGGTAGCGCCGAAGACCTCCAGAAAGGCGATCTCTATACCGCTCGCCTGACCCTCGACATCACGCCCGCCATGCGCTCGCGCATCAAGGTATCGGCCTTCACGCAGGGCGTGACGGTGGCCGACCTGCTGCGAGCACTGCTGGAGAGGGAGTTTCCAGAACACCGCAGGGAGAACACACCATGAACGCATCCGCTGCGCCTGCCGCTGACGCGGCCACGGCTGCACTGTCGCCGTCGCTCGCTGCGCTCACTGGTCGGCCTGCCGCAACGCCGCTGACGCGGGTTTCGCTGGCCTTCCTTGAGCACCGCTTCAAGCTCTATCTGCGCTTTGGCGAACCGGCGCGCACTCTTCGGTACGACCGCTGGCGGAGCGTCGCCGTATTCGTGCCCGACGCCATGTTCTGCCGCATCCGCTGGCAGTCCAACGATTACGGCACGATCCGCTGGCAACTCATGGTGATGCAGGCTTGTACGCCCTTGGATGCGGCGCAGCGCATTCCCGGCGTGCAGCCCGGCGCACGCCTGTTGCTGCACGCCGAGGGCGACAGCGCGGTGCGCGCCATGCTGGAGCGCATCGACGCCATCGAGGCGCTGAGCATCGCGCCCGCTGCCGCTTCGCCCGCGTACTGGCGCACGCTGGGCAACCGGCTCGCGGCACGCTTGCCGCTACCCGACTACAGCGCCGAGCGGCACGCCGCCTGGCTGGCCGGGAGGGCGTTGCCATGACGGCTCATTCCACCGCCGTACATTCCGCCGAAGCCGCGTCGCATCCTCGCTCGCGCCTGCGCGCTCGCCTGGTGCTGGCTGCGCTGTCCGCCTGCGGCCTCGCTGCGCTGGCCTGGGCGTCCTTTGGACTGCCGAAGCCGCGCCTGATCTACAACCCGTCCGACAGTGTTCCGGTCGGCTGGTATCGCGTCGATCCATCCAGCAACCGGACCGACTCGCTGCCACGTCCGTTGTCCGTAGGCAGCATCGTGCTGGTTCCGCTCCCGGCCGAGGCTGCCACTCTGGCTGCGCAGCGTGGCTACCTGCCGACGCGCGTTCCGCTGCTCAAGCGCGTGGGCGCGATCGCGCCGCAGGAGGTGTGCATCGCTGGCAGCAGCGTTCGCATCGACGGCGTGCCTTCGGCCGCCGTGCTGCGGGCCGACCGCCTGGGTCGGCCGCTGCCATCCTGGCGCCAATGCCGGCGGCTTCGTCCCGGCGAACTGTTCCTGCTCAGCAGGACCAATCCGGCGTCGTTCGACAGCCGCTATTTCGGCCCGGTCAGCGCATCCGCCGTGATCGGCATTGCGCGTCCGGTCTGGCTGGAGTCTCGCCCATGATGGCCGCCGATTCACTGCACGCAGACGTGCATTGCATCGTGCCATCAGGCGTGTCCATCCGGTGGCTGCTGCCGTGTCGTCGCGCGTGCAGTGCAAATGCGTTCGCATTGCACTTCGCGCTGCCTACGGCGCAGCCGTCCACTGTGCAGGCGTCTTGCCTTGAACGCGCCCGGCCTGCGGCCCTGGCCGGGTTCGCCGGTGGGCTGGCTGCCAGCAGCGCAGCGCCACCCGGCCGCCATTGCCGGGAGCGCAAGCGGGAGGCAAAGGCGGAAGGCAAGACAAAAGGGGGCGGCACCTGCCTGCCCTCAAAGCCAGTCTGCACGTGGGGGTTGGGCGGCACGGCGCGGCTTAGCCGCCGTGCCGCCTGTGGCGCGATGCCCGCGCCGATACGGGCATGTCCGCGTGCTTCGCACGACCGGACACGCCACGACTTCCCAGGGAGACAGCGATGAGCAACCGCCGCGATGACGATTTCCGCATCCGTCCCGGCGCCCCGAAAAACCGGGGCCAGGGTTTTATCTCCAAGGTGCTCAAGCAGGTTGGCAAGACCAGCGGCGGCAAGTCCTCGGTGCGCCGCCCGGCGTCGGCTGGCGGCACCGGAAAGCGCCCCGGCTCGCGCCTGGGGCGTGGGCATACAGCGGCGCGCTTCGCCGGTGCGAAACTCACGCAGCTGTCCCGGCGCGTCACCATCAAGACGCTGCTGGTCAACCAGCGCCAGGCCAGCCCGCAATCGCTTGCCAAGCACCTGCGCTACATCGAGCGCGACGGCGTAGGCCGCGATGGCGAACCAGGCCAGGCCTACGGGCCGCAGACCGACGAAGCCGATCTGGATGCGTTCAAGGAACGCAGCCAGGATGACCGGCACCATTTTCGCTTCATCGTCTCCCCGGAAGACGGGGCCGAGCTGGATAACCTGCGCACCTACACCCGGCACCTGATGAACCGGATGGAAGCCGACCTGGGTACGCGCCTGGACTGGGTGGCCGTCAACCACTGGAACACCGACAACCCTCACACGCACATCGTCGTGCGCGGGCGCGACGACACCGGCAAAGACCTCATCATCGCGGGCGACTACATCGCCGATGGCTTCCGCCATCGGGCCTCTGAACTGGCGACCGAGTGGCTGGGGCCGCGCACCGAGCTGGAGATCCAGCAGACCTTGCAGCGCGAGGTGGAACAGGAGCGGTGGACGAGCTTGGATCGCACTCTGCAACGCGAGGCGAGCGACGATGGCCGAGTGCAGATCGAACGCTTCAACGAACCCCGATTGCAACGCCAGCGGCTACTGCTGATCGGCCGCCTTCAGCGCTTGCAGCGCCTGGGCCTGGCCGACGAGATGCAGCCCGGCACCTGGGCCGTCCATGCCGACGCCGTAAAGACGCTGCGCGCTTTGGGCGAGCGTGGCGACATCATCCGAACCATGCAGCGGGCCATGCGCGACGAGCAGCGCGAGCTGGCGGTGTTCGAGCCGGGCGAGGATGGCCGCACGGTCGTTGGACGTGTCGCCGCGAAAGGACTGGCCGACGAACTGCACGACAGAGGTTATCTGCTCATCGACGGCGTAGACGGCAAGGCGCACTACGTTGCACTCAATGCCCGCGACGAGCTGGTGAACTATCCCGCGGGCGCAGTGGTGGAAGTAAAGGGCTCGGCTGACGTGCGCGCGGCCGACCGCAACATCGCTGCGCTGGCGAGCGATGGCCTGTATCGCACCGACCATCACCTCGCCATCGCGCAGGGCCAGGCCATGCCGGGCCGCGACCCGCAGGAAGTGGTGGCAGCCCACGTCCGGCGCCTGGAAGCTCTGCGCCGGGTGGGCATCGTGGAGCGCGTAGCCGAAGGTCTATGGAAAGTGCCCGCTGACCTGCCCGAGCAGGGCCGCCGCTATGACGCGCAGCGCCTGGGCGGCGTGGCGGTTGAACTGAAATCGCACCTACCCATCGAGCGGCAGGCCCGCATCATCGGCGCCACCTGGCTGGACCAGCAGTTGATCGGCGGCGGCAAGGGGCTGGGCGCCATAGGCTTTGGTGGCGAGGCGAAGCAGGCGATGCAGCAGCGCGCCGACTTCCTGGCCGAACAGGGCCTGGCCGAGCGGCGCGGGCAGCGCGTAATCCTGGCGCGCAACCTGCTGGGCACGCTGCGCAATCGGGAGCTGACCCAGGCCGCCAGGGACATTACCGCCGAAACGGGCCTGGAGCATCGCCCAGTAGCCGACGGGCAGCGCGTGGCCGGCATCTACCGTCGCTCCGTCATACTCGCCAGCGGGCGCTACGCCATGCTCGACGATGGCATGGGATTCAGTCTGGTGCCTTGGAAGCCGGTGATCGAACAGAGGTTGGGGCAGAAAATCGCCGCGACGGTTCGAGGCGGCGGTGTGTCGTGGGATGTGGTGCGGGGGCGTGGGATGTCGATCGGTTGAAACTCTCTCAAGAGAAATGTCATATCGACGTCTCAGTAGAAAATTACCGGGTAGCGCTGTCGACGAACTTCGTGACCGGTACAGCGTTCGCGCGCCCGACTCACGGGTTCAGCAAATCACCTGGATCGCCGGTGCCATCAATGGCTGCGCGCTGTGCGCGGTCGAGCAGCGCCGAGCGATTTCAACCGGTTACGGTCGCTGCTGCATCCACCGCATGCGCCCAGGTGCAGCGATTGGCGAACAGCATGCCGGGCACATTGAAGGTACCGCCGCGGCTGATGTAGCCGAGAGCGTGCGTCCTGGCGGGGCCGCTGTCGATGCGCCGCAGGATGCCGAGCATGGGCTCGGGGCGGGTGTGGGTGAGGATCACGCGCGGCAGGCCCGGCGGGAATAGCGTGTTGACAGTGGCGTCGTCATCGATGAATTCGGCTTCCATGGCGTCGCGCGGGATGCGCAGGCGGCCGGGCTCCAGGATGACGGTGACGCAGGCGCGCTTGCCCAGCTCGGCAAGGTGCTGCTGCGCCTTGATGGCCTCGTCGAGCTGGTAGGCGCCCAGTGCGATGAGCTGAACCTCAGCCTTTGCAGGCTCGCCGATCAGATGGGCTGCGCCGTCACGGATCAGGCGTTGCGCTGATTCGGCGTCGAAGCGGTTCTCGACGTCGCGCTTGGAAACGATCAGGCAGGCCAGTTGGCCGCGTCCGGCATAGACATCACGCAACGCGGCGACGGCGGTGTTGCCATCCACCGGGAACAGCACGCGCGAGGTGTCTGACATTTCGCCGAGCAGGGCTTCACCGATGGTCGGGTCTTGGTGCGACTGTTCGTTCTTGGCGTTTTCCCAGGTGTGCGAGGTGACGATGAGCGGCACCGACAGCCAACCGGCGGGCTGGCCGGCCTGGCGCTGGTGGCGAGCGAAGATGATTTCCTGCCGCATCAGGCCGAGCATCTTCACTGCGAAAGCTTCGTAGCTGACGATCAGGTTCAGTCCGCCCTTGTTGCCGAGTGCGGCGGCGGCCACGGCTTCTTCATTGAGCGCGGTGATGACGGCGCCGTGCAGATCCTCGGGCACGCCCGGTTCGGGCTCGTTGACGCGGTGCTTGAGCAGCGCCAAGGTGCCACCCATCTTGTTGCTGGCCAATTCGTCAGGGTTGCCGATGCGCATCCGCATCTCAGGATTGGCCTTGGAAAATTCGACGAACCACTGGTCCAGTGCCGTCATCGCACTGCCTTCGCTGCCCGGCGTTTCCCAGCACGGTTCGGGCAGCTTGGGCGCAGCGGGATGGCGGTGTGCCATCGGATGCGCGCTTTCCAGTGGACGTTGCTGGGCGGCGTGGGTCGCGAAGGCGGCGAGCGCGGCGTCGAGTTCAGCCGGCGCAACGAACAGCGCAGCCGCACTTTTGTTGAACAGTTCACGCATCGAAGCATCGGTGTGGGGGTTGCCGCCCAGCGGCAGGTTGTGCGCGGCGTTGCTGCCTGCGCCGGGAAAGCCGAAGCCCTTCTCGGTCTCGGCGATCACGTAGGGCAGAGGCGCCGGATAGCGCCGGCCCGGATCGGCGGCGAAGGCGCGCAGCGCGTCCTCGGCGTCGATGATCGCCCAGGCGATCGCGGCCGGGTCGCGACCATCGACGATCATCGGGTTGAAGCCGTTGTGGCGCACATCTTCGGCCAGCCATTGCGCACCGCCTTCCTGCATGATCTGGGTGCGTTGCTCGATGCGGCGGCCATTGAGGATCATCACCGGCACGGCGAAGCCGCTGTCCTGCGCGCGCCACCAGCGCGGCGCCCAGTCCGGGCCGCGCTGTTCCTCGAAGGCACCGTCGCTGAGGAAGGCAACCAGCGATTCGCCGGGCAGCGGCATGTGGATGTACTGCAGTTCGGCAAAGCCGAGGTAACCGCCTTCGGACACGGCGCCGGCGGTGTTGGGGCCGGCATGGCTGCCCAGCGGCACAGCCGGGAGGCCCTGCGCATCGATGGCATAGGAATAGAAATCAACACACAGGCGCGACAGGCCTTCCTCGCTGCGGTCGTAGTGGTCCCGCTGCGCGGACGAGGCGTCGCCGGTCAGCGCGTTGACGGCTTCGATGGCTGCCACGCAGTGACCTTGGCCCATGATCCAGCCGCGCGTGCTGCCGGTGAGCGTGTTGGCGAGCAGGTGCCCGACGAAGGCCTGCACCATGTTCAGCGAGCCGCCGGTATGGCCTTCGGGCGTTGGCTTGAAGTCCTCGGCTGACAGTGCCGCGCCCGAAAGATCGATGCGGCGCGCATAGCTCATGTGCGCGACCACGTTCATGGCCACGCAGCTCAGGCGGTCAGCGGCAGCAAGCAGGGTGTAGGCCGTCGCCTCGTCGGCAACGCGGCCTTTGGCGATCAAACGGGTCACCAGTGTTTCAACCCGTTCGACGGTCTCGTCGCGATGGGCGATGGGGCCGTGGCCGGCCAGCCAGCGCTGGCGGATGGTGGAAGCGGTGGTCATGTGATTTCCCCTCTTTGGTGCCGATGAATCCCTGCGTGGCTACAGAGTCCGTTGCGCTGAGCGTGCTCGGCTGTCCTGTTTGGTTTTGCAATTCGAATTGACGCCGAGCAAGCTCGTCCTGACTGGGACATCACGCGGGAGTCATTAATTCCTGCGTATAGCGTGCTGCGACCCATTCCTCGTTGGTGGGCTCCACCGCGACGCGCACGCGGCTGTCGGTGGTGGAGATGACGGGAGCATCAATGGCGTTGGCATCCACATTGAGCCTGATGCCGAGAAAGGCCAGGTCGCGGCAGACGCGCTCGCGCACGAAGGCGTTGTGCTCACCGACGCCGGCAGTGAACACGAGCAGATCCAGACCGCCAAGGACTGCGGTCAGCGCGCCGATCTCGCGCACGATGCGGCGCACATAGAGCGCCAGCGCGATGCGGGCGCGTTCGCCGGTTTCGCCGGGATCATTCTCGTGCTTCACCACCACGCGCGGTTCGGCCGAAATCCCGGAAACACCGAGCAGGCCGGATTGGTTGTAGAGCATGCAGCCCACTTCATCCAGCGAGAGTTTTTCGATCTCCATCAAGTAGAGCAAGGCGCCCGGATCGAGCGAGCCGGTGCGGGTGCCCATCATCAGGCCGTCGAGCGCGGAAAAGCCCATCGTGGTAGCGATGCTTTGCAGGTTCTTCATAGCGCACAGGCTGGCCCCGCTGCCGAGGTGCGCGACGATGGTGCGGCCACGTGCCAGATCGCCGTGGCGCTCGGGCAGAACGTGGCTCATGTAGTCGTACGAAAGGCCGTGGAAACCGTAGCGGCGCAGACCGCGTTGCCAGGCCGAATACGGTAGCGGCAGGATCTGCTCCACCTTCGGCAGGCTGTGGTGGAAGGCCGTGTCGAAACAGGCCACCTGCACGATGTCCGGGCGCTGCTCCAGCAAAAGGCCCATCGCCTTCAGCGGGAACGGTTGGTGCAGCGGTGCCAGCGGGATGTAGCTGCGCAGGTCGTCCAGTATCTGTGGGGTGACAAGGGTCGGGGCCGAATAGCGGTTGCCACCATGCACTACGCGATGCACCACGGCGGTTACGCGCCGGCCATCGAGGCGTTTAGTGATTCGCTCCTGAATCAACTGCAGGGCGGCGGTGTGCGGATGCTCGGCATCCAGTTCCACCGGAAACGGCTCCACGCCGGTTTCGCCGAAATCCGGTGCAGGCCCACCGATGCCCTGTACCTTGCCGTTCCAGAGCGGGGGGCGCGGCAGCGGGTCGACATCAGCAGGGAACACTGCGAACTTGATGCTTGAGGAGCCGCAATTGAGCACCAAGATGAGACTTGGCTGTGAAATGCTCATCGTGATGTTCCCGATCGTGATGCCTTCCACAATGGGGTCTGGGACAAATGCCGGTCAGCGACTCCCATAAAACTGCTCCACAAACGGTTGACGGAAGCTTTGGTGGCAGGCAAGGCAGCTTTGTTGCGTCTTGGAGAACGTGGCGATCACGGCCTGGCCGTCACCGCGCTTTGCGGCATCCCCCATGGCGGTCGCAGCGTCCTGGACCTGCCCATCGAAACCCCGAAACTTCTTGGCATCAGTGCCAAGCCAGGTAAGGATGCGCATCTTTTCCGCCAAAGGTGGTTCGGCATGCTTGGCAAGCTTTGGCGCCAACTCGGCGACCAGTGCCCATTCCTCCTTAGAAATCGCGCCAGTGACAGCTTGCATGTCACGGCCAAGTTTCTCCATGACGGTGCGAAGCGCCATCGGCTTTGCGGCCTCGACGGACTGCGCACCAAGCCCGGTGGCAGCGGTTGCCAAGGCCATCGATAAAGCAATTGTGAAAAACAGTCGGGGGTTCAAGAGCTGACTCACGAGATTCTCCATTGAGGTCGTTGATGAATGCTTTGCAGGCGAGCGGATGGTTTCGGGCACACTCAAAACTCCAGACTCAGTGCAATCGATCCGAAGGCGTGGTGGCCGATCTGCTGGTCGAACTCGCGGGTTCTCCAGACGCGCATCACGGCAAGCCGCACGCCATGCCCGGCGACAATCCATTGGCTGCTGATGCCGATGGCCGCCTGAGCGACCCCAGGCCGACGGCTGACGTGGTGGCTGTGCCGAAACAGGTTTCCATCGAGCGAGAAATCCCAGGCAACGGCTTTGGCCTCCAGGTTCAGGAATGCATGCGCCCCAGGCCTGGGCGCACGGGCCGATTGCGGCTTCGTCGTGCGCAGATCGGCAACGCCTGAGGGCGGACGGTTTTCCGCGCCGGACCGAATCGGATAGCTGCCGAAGTCGTTCGGAATGTTCCAGCCCGCACGCAATTCCACGCCGGTGCTGGCTGCGGTTTCAATGTTTCCGATCCGCAGGGCATAGCTGCCGATCACGTCGCCGCTCCATCCCGGCCGGACGGCACCCTCCATGTACGGTTTGAACTTGCGCTCCATGGCCATCTGGAACGCGGGTTCGTTGCGCAACTGGTTGTCCCAGCCGCGAAAGCGCTCGATGCCCCGCACCCGATGCACCAGATCCTGCGATTGCTCCGCGAGCGACCAGGGGCCAATCACGCCCAGAGTCAGTTCGCGCACATCAAGCATTTCATAGCTGGCGGCTTCTGGATGGGTACGGCGATTCCACGCCAAGCCCAGGTAGAGCAAACCGGCGTACGGTCGATCGTCGGAGATCAGATCGGTGCGCGTCTTGTCCTCGGGTGTGTACATGGACTGGCCGAAGCGCACGACGATGTTTTGCGACGCCGATCGGGCGCCAGAGTTGCGCCAGAACTCGGGGTCAGCCCAGCCGATGAAGCGCGCATACCAAGCAATTGGCTGGGGCAGACACTCCGGACGAAGTGCGCCTTGGAGGTCGCGCGAAACCACGGTCAACGCCACGCCGTTGGTGTAGTTGCGGTCGGTACCCGTGAACAAGTCGTTCTCCAGGCGCAGGGTGCCTCCTCTCCAATGCAGGGACTGTTCTGGCAGGCAGCGGGGAAAATCGGCTGAGGGTGTGAGTTCCGCGCTACGGGCGGCAGCCGGACCGAGCACCGCGCAGGCAACAAGCAGCGTGACACTGCACATCGGCCGCCGCGCTTTCGCGCTTGGCAGGCGTGCGTGAAGGCTGCCGATGCGCATCATGATGGTGCGCCGTCTGTTGCCTTATCGACGTAAAAGTGTTCAAGGGCGCCAATGATTTCCTCGGCTTCATCCACGCAGGTGAACAAGTCGAGATCGGATGGTGATACGTAGCCTTCGTCGAGCAGAAGGTCGAAATCAACGGCACGGCGCCAGAACGCACGACCGACCAGAACCACTGGAATCCGCTGCATCTTGCCGGTCTGGATCAGGGTCAGCACCTCGAACAGCTCGTCGAGCGTTCCATAGCCGCCCGGGAAGGTCACCAAACCTTTTGCGTGCAGCAAGAAATGCATCTTGCGCAGCGCGAAATAGTGGAACCGGAACGCCAGCTCCGGACACATATAGGGATTCGGGGCTTGTTCGTGTGGCAGTGTGATGTTGAGGCCAATCGAACGTGCACCGGCCTCGAAAGCCCCGCGGTTGGCGGCTTCCATGATGCCCGGCCCGCCGCCGGTAACGACGACGAAGTCACGGCGGTTCTGTTGCTGAAAACGCTCGGAAATCAGCTGGGCGAAGCGTCGTGCCTGTTCGTAGTGACGTGCTTGATCCACCCGGCGGCGGGCTCGGACGATCTCCTGCGCCAGCTTCGTATTCGACGGCGCGGTTCGCGTCTGCCGCTCCAGCGCATCAAGGCGGGCGGCTGCCGTCTCGGCGTCGCTGACGCGTGCGCTGCCGAAGACCACCACCGTCGAATGGATGCCTTGTTCGTGCAGGATGCGCTCCGGCTTGAGCAGTTCAAGCTGCAAGCGCAATGGCCGAAGTTCTTCCTGGCCAAGCAAATCGATGTCTTCGTACGCAAGGCGGTACGTGGGTGAATCGAGGATGGCGCGCACGCGCTGGTCAGGATCAGCGGATGGGGTCATCGTTCGACCGCCAGAAAATCCGGCCAAGGCACCACTTGGCCATGTTCAGGCACCGCGACCTGCCAGCCGAGCTGCTGTTGCAGAAGTTCCGCAAAAGCCTGTGCGGCGGACGCCTCTCCATGCACCACGAAGGTTTGTTCCGGCGCTTGCTTAAAGCCTCGGGCCCAAGCCATCAGGGCCGTTTGGTCGGCGTGCGCCGAGAGTCCATCGACACTGTGGATCGCCGCGCGCACCGGGACGTCATCGCCGAAGATGCGTACACGTTGAGCACCATCCACCAGGTGACGGCCAAGTGTTCCCTGTGCCTGGAAGCCGGAAAACAGAACACTGCATTCCTTGCGCGGTAAATTGTGGCGCAGGTGGTGCCGGATGCGCCCCGCATCGCACATGCCGCTGGCGGAAATAATGATGGCGCCAGAACGAATCTGGTTCAGCGCCATGGACTCCTCGGCACTTTCCGTGAAGTGCAGATACGGCAGGTTTTTGCCGCGTGCGTGCCATCCTGCCAGGCGCTTTGCCTGCTCGTCGAACAGCTCAAAATGCTCGCGCGTGATGCGCGTGGCTTCCGTGGCCATCGGCGAATCGACGAATACCATCGGTTGCCGCAGCCGCCCCTCACTGGTGAGGCGGTGCAGGTGGTAGAGGACTTCCTGGGTTCGACCGACCGCGAAGGCCGGCACGATGACGTTGCCACCGCGCTCGAACAAGGTTTTCTCGACGATGCCGATCATCTCCTCTTCGGTTGCCGAAAAATCCTTGTGCTGGCGGTTGCCGTAGGTGGACTCGATGACGAGGATGTCGGCGTCCTCGATAGGTGTCGGGTCGCGCAATATCGGACGTCCCGGCTGGCCAAGGTCGCCGCTGAATACCAGTTTCGTCGGGTAACCATACTCGGTGATCCAGACTTCGATGATGGCCGATCCGAGGATGTGTCCGGCATCGCGAAAGCGCGCGCGCACCCCGACACGGGGCGCGAACTCCCGATCGTATTCGATGCCTCGCACCTGTTGCAGGCATTCGCGTGCATCCTGCAGCGTATACAGCGGCGGTAGTGCGTCCTTTCCACGGAGCCGCTTGGCATGGCGTTTTGCATCGCTCTCCTGGATATGAGCACTGTCGGGCAGCATCACGCCCAGCAGATCCACCGTCGCGGGAGTGGCATAGATAGCCCCTTTGAACCCGGCGCGCGTGAGTTTGGGCAATAGCCCGCTATGGTCGATATGGGCATGGGTCAGGAGCACGAAGTCGATCGACGCCGGATCGAACGTGAACGGCTCGCGGTTGCGTGCTGCCGCCGCAGATCCCCCCTGAACCATGCCGCAATCCACCAGGAAGCGCAGATTGAGCGCCTCCACCAGAAAGCACGATCCGGTGACTTCGCGCGCAGCGCCCAGAAAATTCAGTTTCATGGGGTGCTCACTCAGGCTTTTTCTTTTGCATCGGGCAGGTGTTCAAACCGAGCAGGCGGTAGCCTGGACAGCGACCAGCCAGACTGGTGATCAGCGGCATGATTCCAACGAGCCCCAGCCAACGCCATGGCGAATCCAGCCACAACGGCAGGCTGAGCAGGATGAGGCCGATGACGAAGCGCGCAATGCGATCGAGGTTTCCTACGTTCGTTTGCATGGTGGAACTCCTTGGTTGTGTTAAATGAAAGGCGGGTGGCAAACGTACGCTGAGCGGCTACATCGCCGCGGAAAAAATGGCACGAATTTCTTCTTGTGAGACCAGCGGCCGAGTTTCTTTTTCGAACGCATCAGTGGGTGACCTGGGAAGGCTTTGGAACTGATCTGGGAACTGTGCTGGCCAGCCAGGAAAGCTGATATCCCCAGACAGCCTGTAAATGGCTGCCAAGCAGAGATCAGCCGGAGCATCGTCGGCCAACTGCGGCTTGCCAGATGGGTCAAGGCCCTCGTCATCCTTGATCGTTCGGCCATTGACAGCGACCAGTGCGATGCCCTTGGCGCAGTCGTGCGGCGAGCCGCCGCCGAGAGAAATGACGAAGTCGCAAGCGTTGTCTCGCAGCAGGCTCAGACCGTCGGTCACGTTCTGCGCCATTGGGTTGGGCTGCAAGTCATCGAAGACCACGGCCTCCACGCCGTGTGCGGCAAGCAGGTCGCAGACCTTCTTGACGATGCCCAAGCGCACCAAGGATGGGGCGGTAACGACCAGGGCTTTCCTGAAGCCACAGGAATGGATGGCTTTGGCAGCATCGCCAAGGCAGCCCGCACCCATCAGGTTCACGGGCGGAATCAAGAAGGCGGTGGTGGTCATGGCTTGGCTCCTTCGATGCGACCGCTTACTGATGAAATGGGTGACGCTTTAGCGTGCTGTGCTGTCGCTTGCGAATC
Source organism: Achromobacter sp. (assembly GCF_049647645.1). Lineage (GTDB taxonomy): Bacteria > Pseudomonadota > Gammaproteobacteria > Burkholderiales > Burkholderiaceae_B > Achromobacter. Next base: position 23,672 of record NZ_JBARYB010000101.1, on the reverse strand, counting down.
GCTCAGTCACGGTGTCGCTTGGGGGTATGTCCGAGCGACTCGCAAGAGGCGTGGGGGCGACGGCACCTCGGGGCGGATTGACGGTGGTTGGCGTCGTGCTGGATACATCCCAGCCACCCCCGAGCGCCTTGTACAGCGCCACCAATTGCACTGCGGCGCTGGCATGCGCGCGTGCGGCCGTGGTCTCGGCTTCGTGCAAGCTGCGCTGGGCGGCCAGCAGTTCCACCAGTGCGACATCACCTGCGGCGTAGCGTGCCTTGGCGTAGCCGTAGCTGGTTCGTGCCGCCTTCAAGGCCATTGCACGACGCTCCAGCGTGTCCAGCCCGCCGTGATAGTCGCCAAGCGCACGCTCGGCGTCGCCGAGGGCCGTCAGCACCGCTTGTTCGTAGGCGAGCGCAGCCTGCTGCTCGGCTGCCTCGCGTGCCCGGATTTCAGCACGCACGCGGCCACCGTCGAACAGGCGCCAGGAAATCAGCGGCAGGATGGAAAACCGCGAGCTGGATGCATCGAACCAGTCACCCGTACTGAGCGCTTGAAACCCGCCGCCCACACCGATGGAGAGCTTGGGGAACAATTCGGCCGTGGCCACGCCGATGTCGGCCGAACTCGCCGCCAGGCGCCGCTCCGCCGCCAGTACATCAGGGCGTCGGCGCAATAGGTCGGCGCGCTCACCCACCGGCAACGCCCGCAGCGTGCATGGTGTCAATGGGCCGTCGAGCAATGCCAGTTCACGCTCCGGCGGAGCGCCCAAAAGCACGCCCAGGCCAAGCACCGCGGCACGCTGGCGTGCCTGGATGTCCGGAATGAGCGCGTTGACCGCTGCCCATTGGGCGTACGCCGCCTCCACGTCGGCGGCCGACGCATCGCCCAGCGCATGCCGTAGGCGCACCAGCGCCAGGGTCTGCTGCAACGTGGACAGCGTGGCTTGTTGCGCATGCAGCTCGTATCCGGCGCCAACCGCTGTGAACCAGGTGCGCGCGACCTCGGTCACGATGCGCATGCGCACACCCTGTGCTTCGACTTCGGTCGCCTGCAGGCGGGCGCTCGCGCCTTCCAGGGCGCGCCGCTTGGCGCCGAATAGATCGACTTCCCAAGCCGCGTCGAAGCCTGCGTCGTAAATGGTCTGCGTGGCGTCAAGGCCGGGGATGGTGCCAATGGGCAAGGGGCCATTCTCGCTTTGACGGCGCCGGTTGACACTGGCTCCAGCGCCGACGGTAGGAAAACTATCCCCGGCCACGCGATCGCGCAGGGCGCGTGCCTCGTCGATGCGTGCGGCTGCCTGACGCAGGTTCAGGTTCTGTGCCAACGCCGAAGCCATCAGGCGATCGAGTACCGGATCGCCCAACGCGGACCACCATTGGGTCAGATCCGCAGACTGCGACTCAGTTGCCAAAGGCAAAGTCCAACCGCTGCCAGTATCGACCGGCGGCGGTTCGCGGTAGTCCGGCCCGACGGCCGCACAGGCTGTCAACAAGACACAGGACAAGGCCAGCGCAAGCGGGCGCGAACGCCAAGCGGCTGGTGTTATTGCTGCTACGCGAGAGAAAGGAGTGTGAGTCTTTGGTTTCATTGCAGGCGTCCTCGGACAAATACAGTGGCCATCGTCAGCGTGGCCAGGGCAATGACCGCCAGCGGCCATAGGCTGGAAAGAATGTCGCTGGGTGGCATGGCCTTCAGAAAGCTGCCCTCGACGATGATCAGGAAGTGGGTCAGCGGAATGGCCTGAGCCAGCCATTGCAGGACCAGCGGCATGTTCTCTACCGGTGTGGCAAAGCCGGACATCAACACCGCCGGCACGCCAATGGCAAAGGCGCCCAGAATGGCTTGCTGCTGCGTCATGCTGACCGCGGAAATCATCAGGCCGATGCCGACCACCGACAGGATGAACAGCACCAGGCTGGCGAACAAAAGCGCGAACGAACCGGTGAAGGGAATGCCGAACAGGAACACGCCTGCGCTGATCATGAACAAGCCCAGCAACGTTCCGATCGCCAACGCGGGCAATGACTTGGAAATGATGATTTCCGGCGTCGAGGTGGGCGACACCAGCAATTGGTCGAACGTGCCCAGCTCGCGTTCTCGCGCAATCGACAGTGAGGTGATGAGCAGCGAACTGAACAGCGCCAGGATGCCGGTGAGGCCGGGCACGATGAACCAGCGGTAGACCAGGTTCGGGTTGAACCAGTGGCGCACGACTACCGGAGTCGGCGCCTGCACGTCTGGCGCGACCTCTGCACCGACCTCTGCGGCGAGGGTGGACAGATAGGCCACGGTGATCTGGCCCGAGTTGCTGCGCCGACCATCGACCAGCACCTGCGCGCGGCCGCTGCCGCCGGCGGCAATCGTGCGTGAAAAGTCCACCGGGATGGCGAGCGCGGCGATCACCTCTCCCCGGTCGATCAGCTCGTGCAAATGCCGCTGGCTGTCCACGTGCCGGACGTGGGTGATGAAGCGGGCGCTGTCTAGGCGCTGCACCAGTTCGTGCGACCAGCGCCCCGCGTCCTGGTTGTAGACGGCGATGTCGACGTTGCGCACCTCAAGCGTTGCGGCAAAGGCGAATACCAGCAGTTGCAGAATGGGCGGCACGAACACCACCATGCGACTGCGCGGATCGCGCAGGACGCTGAGCACTTCCTTGATGAACTGGGCGCGCAGGCGGGTGAACGAGAATGCGGAGGTCAACATCGCGTTACTCCAGGTTCTTGCGCGTGGCGCGCTTGGCGATCATGAAGAACACCGCCCCGATCGCCGCCATGGCCGCCAGGTTGGGCAGGAACACGGCCCAGATGTCGCCGGCCAGAAACACCGTCTTCAGCGAGTCGACGAAGTAGCGCGCCGGAACCAGGTGTGTGATGACCCGGATCGGGGTCGGCATGGCATCGATCTCGTACAGGAAGCCCGACAGCATGAAAGCCGGCAGAAAGCCCGTGAACAGCGCGATCTGCGCCGCCAGGAACTGGTTGCGTGCCAGTGACGAGATCAGCAGGCCCTGGCCCAGCGCCGGCACCATGAACACCGCCGACAAGAGCAGCAGGGCCGCCAGCGAGCCACGCATCGGGACGCCGAAAACGAACACGGCCAGCGCCGCCGCGCCAAGTGTGGAAAGCATGCCAAGCACGAAGTACGGCAGCAGCTTGCCGATCAGGATTTCGGCCACCGAGGCGGGCGTGGACAGCACCGCCTCCATGGTGCCGCGCTCCCATTCGCGCGCCACCACCAGCGCGGTCAGCATGGTGCCGATGATGGTCATGACGATGGCGATGGCGCCGGGGATCAGCGCGCGGCGGCTCTCCAGCTCGGGGTTGAACCAATAGCGCGGTTCCAGCACGACGGCCTGCGCTGGTGCTGCGACATCCAGCCCGGCGCGCCAGGATTGCACCACGCCACGGGCGTAGTTTTCGACGTAGTTGGCGGTGTTGGGGTAGGAGCCATCGGTGACGATCTGCACCAGCGGCTCACTGCCGCGCTGGGCCAGGCGCTGCTCGAAGTCCTGCGGGATGACGACGTAGCCGCGCAGGGCACCGGAGACGAGCTGGTCGGCCACTTCGCGGCGGTCATGGGCGAAGTGCGTATTCAGGAAACGGGTACCTGAAAAGGCGGCGGCCAGCGACTGTGCTGATGCACCGGGCGACTCCAGCACCACGCCGACACGAACCTCCTTGGCATCCAGCGATACCGCATAGGCAAACAGCAACAGCAATACCACCGGTAGCACGAACGCGATCAAGAGCGTCGATGGGTCGCGCAGCGCCTGGTAACTTTCCTTGGTGACCAAGGCCACCAGGCGCCCTAGATCAAAACGGCGCAAGTCGCCTTGCATCGGGCCGGTGCCATCCTTGTGTTTTGCAGCGGCGTTCATGCAGCGGCCTCCATCTCACGCTCGGCAGACTCCACCAGGTGAATGAAGGCGTCCTCCATGGTCGGGTCGGGGCGCTCGGAATTGGCGGCAATTCGCTTGAGCGCGTCGGGCGTGTCGAGCGCGATCAGGCGCGCACGCGAGAGCATGGCGACCCGGTCGCAGTATTCGGCCTCGTCCATGAAGTGCGTGGTGACCATGATGGTCACGCCCTTGCGCGCCAGGCCGTTGATGTGGGTCCAGAATTCGCGCCGGGTGATCGGGTCCACACCCGAAGTGGGTTCATCCAGGAACAGCACGGGTGGCCGATGCATAAGCGAGCAGGCCAGCGCCAGGCGCTGCTTGTGTCCCAGCGGCAGGGAGTCGGGCGTCGCGGACAACCAGTCGCCGAGATCGAAGGTTGCGATCATTTCGTCGATTCGCTCGCGTCGGACGTTGCCTTCCAGCCCGTAGACGCCGGCCGAAAACTCCAGGTTTTGCCGCACCGAAAGCAGGCCATAGAGCGAGAACTTCTGCGCCATATAGCCGAGCTGGCTCTTGGCTGCGCCGGTGGCGTGGCGCAGATCGTGACCCACCACATGCGCTTCACCAGCCGTAGGTTTCAGTAGGCCGCACAGCATCTTGAAGGTGGTGGACTTGCCGGCGCCGTTGGGGCCGAGCAGACCGAAGATTTCACCTTTCTGCACCTCAAAACTGACCTGGTCGGTGGCGGTGAATTCGCCGAAGCGCTTGGTGAGGTTGCGGCAGGACACAGCAACGTCGGAACCCAGTTCGACCGGTGGCAGGCGCTCGGCGAGGGTCGATGTACCGCCGGGTCCGCCGCCGAGCAAATCGATGAAGGCGTCTTCGAAGCGCGCGGGCACCGGCGCCAGCTGCACTTGGGCTCGATCGGCCAGCGCCTGGATTTGCTGCGCTGGCGCACCCTCGCGCAGTACCACGCGCACCCCGGCGCCTTGGATCACGCCATCGCTCACGCTGGGCAGATCGAGTGCCTCGGTCAGAACCGCCCGGCGCTCGGCGCCGACGTTTTCCAGGCGGAAGCTGCGGCCTTCGAGGTGCGCGGTCAGCTCTTGCGGCGGACCATCAAACAAAAGCCGCCCCTGGTTCAGCAACAGCACGCTCTCGCAGCGCTCGGCCTCGTCGAGGTAGGCGGTGGACCAGACCACCGCCATGCCTTCATCGGTCAGCGCTTGCACCATGCGCCATAAATCCTGGCGGCTGACGGGATCGACGCCCACTCCAGGCTCGTCTAGCAGCAGGACCTTGGGCCGCGCCATGAGCGCACAGGCCAGGCCCAGCTTCTGCTTCATGCCGCCGGAGAGCTTGCCGGCGAGGCGCTTGGTGAAGGGTCCGAGCCGCGTGAAGTCCAGCAGCTCGGCAAACAGATCGGCGTTGCGGTCCGCATCCATGCCGCGCAACTGCGCATACAGGCGCATGTTCTCCATCACCGACAGGTCTTCGTACAGGCCGAAGCGCTGCGGCATGTAGCCACTGGCGACGTGAATGGCGTCGTTGTCTTTGACCACGTCATAGCCGGCCAGGGTGACGCGGCCGGCGTTCGGCACCAGGAGGCCGGTCAGAATCCGCATCAGCGTCGTCTTGCCGGCGCCGTCGGGGCCGACCAGACCCGTCAACCGCCCGTAGTGGATGCGTGCGCTCAAGTTCCGTAAGGCCTGCACCTTGCCGAAATGCTTGTCCACGCCTTCGATGACGGCGGCAGCGGCATCAGCGTTCGGGCTTTCAGCAGTGACGGGAAAGACGGTATTCGCTTGCATCTCAACCTTCCCCGACACGCGCGCTGATGCCTGGTTGGGCATCAACCTCGATCGTCACCGGCATGCCTTGACGCAAGGCGGCATCGCCGTCGGCTTCGTCAATGACGATGCGCAAGCGATACACCAGATCCGTGCGCAAATCCGTCGTCTCCACCGTCTTGGGGGTGAATTCAGCGCGCGGAGAGATGAAGCCGATCTGGCCGCGATACTCCTTTTCCACGGAATCGCTTTTGACACGCACCTTGGTGCCGGGAGCGATGCGCCCCAGATCCTGCTCACCTACGTAGGCCCGCACGTAAACCGGCTTGTCCAGGCTCAGGCTGTAGACCGTGCTCTGGCTCGCAACCATGCTGCCGGGTTCACGCACCCGCGCGATGACGGTCCCGTCGCTCGGTGCGACCAATTCGGTGTCGGCAAGAGACGTGGCCGCTTGCGCTGCGGCCGCTTGCGCTGCGGCCAGGCGCGCCTCTGCCGCCGCGATGTCTTCCTTGCGAAAGCCTTCGGACGCTTGCGACAGGACGGCCTTGGCTGCCTCGACGCCCGCGGCAGCCTGATCCCTTGCGGTGCGGGTGCCATCGACCGTGCGCTGGCTGCTGGCACCCGATGACAGCAGGCTGCTCTGGCGCTGGAAGTTGCGCTCGGCCTCGGTGGCAAGCGCCTGTGCCTGCCTGAGCGCCTCGCGCGCCTGGGTGATTTCCTGCGGCCGCAAACCGCGGCGCAGCTTGGCCAGCTCCGCTTGCGCCACCTGCACCTGGGCTTGTGCTACAGCCAGGGCTTCTCGATACGGCTGCGCGTCAAGCGCGGCCAGGCGCGCACCGGCGCTGACGGCATCGCCCTCATCGAAAGCCATTTGCGTGACGCGCCCAGGCTGCCGAAAAGCCAGTTGAACTTCGCGGATGTCGACGTTGCCGTAGAGGCGCAATGAATCTTGATTTTTATGGTCACGCAATAGCCAGAACGCCAGTGCACCGCCAAGGACGAGTATGGCGACGGTGATCACGATCCAACGAGTTTTTCTGGTGGAGAGGTTCGGAGTTGTCATCGATGGCTTTCCGCTTAAAAGAGATATTCAGTGCTCGCGTGCGACCGGCGCATTCGTCGCCGATCGGTGCCAAGCTATGGTCGCGATGCCAGCCCACACCAGCGTGCGCAGAGTCATGGCGATCACTGTGCGCCGCTCCCACGCGCCACCTAGATACACATGCACTCCGAAGGCCAAGAACACGAGCGCAGTCGCAACCGTGATGACAATCGCCACCCACGCGGCCCAGCGCCTGCGTATCCACAGCCCGATGCCAGCAACGATGTAGACGAACCCGGCCAGAAAATTGAACCAGAGCACGAACGGCACATAGCTTCCGGCCGCGGCACGCGCTGCGCCGTCATAAAACAGGACTGCGCCGCCTTCCCTGATGGTCAGTAGGCCAAAACCGATGGCAATCAGGGAGATCACACGCATCCAGATACCGCGCCCGCTGTGTGCTGTCATGCTCATTGCTCCCGGTTTTTCGAAAGGTTTGCGGATCGTCGTGGCACCTGCGGAGCAGACAGGTGTTTCATGTGCCGCTTTCGATGCCACGGCGATAGATGGCAAACACGGCTGGCGCATCACGGCGGATCCGACTGACGTTGCCTGCCAACAGAGACTGCATGACCAATCCCTGGATCGTGCCGATGAACAGCACGGCGGCGGCATCCACGTCCAGTTCCGCGTCCAGCTCGCCCTGCGTCTTGCCCGCTTCCATCAGGCGGCGCAGGCGCTGTTCGTACTGGCGGATCAGGGTCTGCACCATCCGCTTAACGAGCGTCTCGCCGGAGCGCTGCAACTCTCCGAACAACATGCGTGGCACGCCAGGATGCTTGGCCACGAAGTCGATATGCGTCATGAACATGGCCTCGAGCGCTACGGCAGGGGATGCGGCGCCCTCGGCTGCCTTGTCCACGATGATCAGAAGGCGTTCGCCGACCCAGGACATCGTCGCTTCAAGGATCGCTTCCTTGGAGGGGAAGTGGCGAAACAGTGCGCCCTGCGTCAAACCCATTCGATCGGCAATGGCCGTGGTCGTGATCTCGGCTGGGTTTTGCTCCGCAGCCAAATCGACGACGGCTTGCACTGTGGCTGCGCGTCGATCTTCGGCGGACAGGTACTGGGGGCGTTGATTCACTGTTCAGACTCCATTTAGTAAGCGACTTATTACTATCTTATCACGCAAAATAACCATGATGCAAGATCAGAAATTTTGTCGGATGACACAGGACTGGTGACCTCTTCCCATGGGAAGCGAGTAGGTCAATTTGATGCAGATCAAGAAGCAGGTGCGCCTTATAAATGGACGGAAAGGTGCTCGATCGTTGAGTCTGCAACTTCAGAAAAAGGAGTTGCAGCGTTCGCGGGAGGATGGAAATTTTTGCCGCCTTGAGCAAGGGTTGCGTTTTTTCCTATAAGCAATAAGATAGTAATATGTCACTATCTAAATGAGGGAGTCAGAGATGAGCACAGTCGCAATACATGGCGAGGTCGATCCGACACAGTCCGAAGTCTGCCGCCCTGATACCCTGGATACGCTTGCGAACGCCTGGCGGGCGCGCGGCACTGGCGGGTTGTCACCGGCGGTCGGCCTGTTGGCTTGGTACGACTGGGCGTTGCACCTGAGCCTTTCTCCGGGCAAGCAACGAAGCCTGCTCGAAAAGAGTCTGCAAAAGCAGCAACGCTTCGCGCGTTACGCCATGCGGGCCGCAAGCGCACGCGATTGCCCAGCTTGCATTGAACCGCTGGAACAGGATCGGCGCTTTGCCGACCCGGCCTGGCAACAGTGGCCCTTCAACGTGATTCACCAGGGCTTTCTGCTGCAGCAGCAGTGGTGGCATAACGCCACTACCGGCGTGCGCGGCGTATCGCGCCACCACGAGAACATGGTCACGTTCGCAGGGCGGCAGTGGCTGGACATGTGGTCGCCGGCCAATTTCATCTGGACCAATCCCGAGGTGCTGGATGCCATCAAGGCCAGTGGCGGCGCCAATTTGTGGCGCGGTACCATGAACTTTCTCGACGATGCGCGGCGTCTTGCGCTTGATGATGCTCCCGCCGGGGCCGAAGGGTTCGAGGTCGGCAAGGACGTGGCAGTCACCCCAGGAAAGGTGGTGTTTCGTAACCACCTGATCGAGCTGATCCAGTACACGCCCACGACGCCCGATGTGCATGCCGAGCCGGTACTGATCGTGCCGTCCTGGATCATGAAGTACTACATCCTTGACCTGTCACCGCAGAACTCGATGGTGAAGTATCTGGTCGATCAAGGGCATACGGTGTTCATCCTTTCATGGAAGAACCCCACCGCGGCCGATCGCGACCTCGGCCTGGAGGATTACCGCCGGCTCGGCGTCATGGATGCGCTGGACACCGTCACCACCATCGTGCCCGGGCGCAAGGTGCAGGCGGTCGGCTATTGCCTGGGCGGCACCTTGTTGACGATCGCCGCTGCTGCGATGGCGCGCGATGGCGACGAGCGTCTGCAAAGTTTGACGCTGCTAGCGTCGGAGACCGACTTTCGTGAGTCGGGCGAGATCGCGCTTTTCATCGACGAGAGTCAACTGGCCTGGCTCGAAGCCAGCATGTGGGACAAGGGCTATCTCGACGGCAAGCAGATGGCTGGGGCGTTCCAGATGCTCAACTCGCGCGACCTGATCTGGTCGCGGCGAGTGCGCGAATACCTGTTGGGTGAGCGGCAGACACTCAATGATCTGATGGCATGGAATGCCGACGTGACCCGCATGCCGTATCGCATGCACAGTGAGTACCTGCGGCGTTTATATCTGGGCAACGATCTGGCAGAGGGGCGCTACCGCGTCGGCGGGCGGCCGGTGGCGCTCGCCGACATCGAGGTGCCGATGTTCATCGTCGGCACGGTGCGCGACCACGTCGCCCCCTGGCCATCGGTGTACAAGATGCACCTGCTCACCGATGCGGAGCTGACCTTCGTGCTCACCAGCGGCGGACACAACGCTGGCGTGGTCAGCGAGCCGGGGCATCCTCGGCGCACTTTCCAGATAGGCACCCGCGCCGCCGGCGATCGCTACGTCGATCCGCAACTGTGGCATGCCGAAACCCCTCTGAACGACGGTTCCTGGTGGCCAGCATGGCAGCAATGGCTGGGGCTGCGTTCGACCGGACGCGTCACGCCGCCTGCCATGGGCGGGACGCAAGCACCGCTAGGTGATGCGCCGGGGACCTATGTGGCAATGCGATGACATGACGCCCCGAGGCTGCGACCCAGCCACCCGACTTCGACCGGGACACTCCTCAGGAATGGCCCATACCCGCCCCCATGGGGGCACCTCATGACAGTGGAGTACTCAATGAACAATGAACTGCCCATCCAACTCTACAAGGCCAATGCCGAGTTACAGCTTCAGATCACCCGCTTGCTGCAAGAAAGCGGCCATCACTGGCTAGAAGCCATGCAGCAGCTCAGCGCTGGCAGCATGCTGGAGACCACCTCGCGCATCCAGAACCTCCAGCAAGCGGCCGACTGGCAGGCGCTTGCGACCTTGCCGTCCGAGGTGTTCTGGCGCCTGTGCCAGGGCCGCATGGGCGATACCCAAGCGGTCGGCCAAGCTGCAGCCAAGAGTCAGGCCGCCTTTGCCGATGGCTTGCGCCAATCGCTCTCGGTCTGGCAGGCGTCTGTTTCCGAGGCATTCGGCGCCAGTGGTGACACAGCCTCTTTCGCCCAGCTCTGTCAGCAATGGGCCCAGCCCTGGACCGCGCCATCCGCTGCGCCCCAGAGCAAAACCAAGAAGTGAGGAGGTCGCCATGAGCACCCTTCAACGAACGGCCTTGGTGACCGGAGGCAACCGGGGACTGGGCGCTGCGATCGCCCGCTCCCTGCACGATGCCGGCCACCGCGTGATTGTCACGCATACGCCAGGCAATTCCACGATTGACCAGTGGCAGCAAGCGCAAGCTGCACAAGGCTGCACATTTGCGGCCTACGGTGTGGACGTGTCCGACTACGAATCGGCGCAGGAGCTGGCGCGACGCATCCACACCGATGGCCATCGGATCGACATCCTGGTGAACAACGCCGGTATCACCCGCGACGCGACCTTGCGCAAGATGGACAAATCTGGCTGGGACGCCGTGCTGCGTACTAACCTGGACTCCATGTTCAATGTCACCAAACCGCTCATTGAACCGATGGTGGAGCGCGGCTGGGGGCGTGTCATCAACATCTCGTCAATCAACGGCAGCAAGGGTCAGTTTGGCCAGACCAATTACTCGGCGGCCAAGGCCGGCGTGCACGGATTCACCAAGGCGCTCGCGCAGGAGGTGGCGCGCAAGGGCGTGACGGTCAACACCGTCTCGCCGGGCTACCTGGCCACCGAGATGGTGATGGCGGTACGCGAGGACGTGCGCCAGAAGATCATCGATGCGATTCCGGTTGGCCGCCTCGGCCAGCCGGATGAGATCGCGGCACTGGTGGCCTTCATCGCCAGTGAGGCCGCTGCCTTCATGACTGGCAGCAACGTGGCGATGAACGGCGGCCAGCACATGTCATGAGTCGGAGGAGCCCGCGGCGCCAGCGGGTGGTTTCCGACGCGGCAATCCCCAGTTCCCGGAGGAGTTCCATGTATTCCCGATTTCTGGTGCCGCTGGACGGCAGTCCCACATCTCTCCTGGCTCTCGATTACGCGGCAGACTTGGCGCGCCTGAGCGGCGCCACCGTGATCTTGCTGCATGTCATCGAACCGACCCGGCACAGCACGGGTTTCGAGCGCCCCGAGGTCTACATCAAGGATGTCCGCCCGCGCTTCCTCGCAGCCGGGCAGGCCTTGCTGGATGAGGCCGCAAACCGGTTGCGTCAGGACGGAATTGCCGTAGAGACAGTGCTGCTTGAAAGCGGCACCGAACGCGTGTCGGAACAGATCACCAGGCAGGTCGAGACGAGCGCGTGCGATTTGGTCATCTTGGGCACCCACGGGCGCCGCGGCGTGGACCGACTGCTGCTGGGCAGCGACGCGGAGCAGGTGGCGCGTATCGCGACAGTTCCCGTGATGCTGGTGCGCCAGCCGCGCCGCGATGTTGGCCCAGCGCGTTCAGCGGCGGCCGTGTGAAAACAACAGCGCGGCGCACCAGCGCCGGTACGCAACTCCCAGTCGTGAAGCACGTGCTCCTTGTATTCTTCTGGCGTTGGTTGAGCATGATCGCTGCCGCGTTTGCGCTTGGCGGTTGCGCGGTCGTCAGTGAATTCAGACCTTCTGTCGCTGTACGCGCAATGACGTCGGATGAATACGTCGCCCTACGGCGCGGCGATTTTCTCGGCACGGGCAAACTCAGCGCACTGACCTTGCAGACCATCCGCGTCACCGGACTCGATGAACGTGCATGCGCAACAAGCACCTCGCTCGCTTGTATCGAGGCGCTAGCCATGGTCAAGGACTTAGACGACGAAACCAGGTTATCGGCACTGGCTGAACTCTGGGTGCAGCATGCCGTGTCTATCTCGACGGCAGTCCCCTACAGTGACACCGCTTCTGCTTCCGCTTGGATCGAGACGGCTCGGCACACTTATGCCTATCTTTTTTTCACCAGGCGTTCCCCCGGCGAGCGCGCGTTTGAGGAGCGGCAGACGCAGGTGCGCGATTGGTACAACTATGCGGTGCAAAAAACGGTCACGCAATTGTTTGGCCTACAGCACCGGGCATCGCGTGCGCATGCTGGCGAAGCCAAAGCTGCACTCCGCTTGGGTGACTGGACTTTGCGAGTTGACCTGAACGCTCGGCTGCCCAACGATGCGACCATGCCGCGCGAGTTACTGCCTGCGAACGCTCTGGCATTCCAAGGTCTGCGCGGCATCTATCGCAGGGATGGTCTGGGCGCCGAATTGGTGGCCGTAACGGATGGAGAGTCGAAATCACTGGACGACTCATACGGATCCCCCACCGGTAACGAGCATCCGAGAACGTTTCTCGCCTGGAGCGAAATGCCCACGCCCAACGTGACGGTAGTGCTTCGCTTTGAAGCGCCCACAGTGGATGAGCTGCTTGCCTCGCGTGAACTCGTCGTCGGTGTGTATGACCCGTTGATCCAGGACTATCTGCAGCTCCATGGTCAACGCGTGCCACTGGCTGGTAACTTTACGGCTGGCTACGGCCTGTAGTTGGCACGTTCGGGATTCAACCAGCAATCGCTGCGAGGGCTGTTTGGACGTGAGCGTGGAATCGATCAACCGCATCTGTATCTGATGCAGCCCTTCGACCCGCGGCGGCGCATCATCGTGATGTTGCATGGACTGGCGAGCAGCCCCAAGGCCTGGGTCAACGTCGCTAATGAGCTTCTGGCCGATGAAGAACTGCGATGCGAATTCCAAGTCTGGCAAGTTTATTACCCCACGAATTTGCCTGTGCCAGCCAGTCATGCAGCAATCCGCCAAGTTCTGGCGGCCGCATTGCATCATTTCGATCCTGATGAGGAAACCTTGGCTTCGGATGGGCTGGTGTTGATTGGACACAGCATGGGAGGAATGCTAGCGCGACTGATGGTCTCCACGGCTGATCAGCAACTGTGGAAATGGGCCGTATCGGACCCCAGGATCGATCTGGATCATCTTGGCAGCACCCGCTCCCAACTTGACCCTCTTCTGCACTTTCAGCCATTTCCAGGTGCTGAGCGTGTGATATTCATTGCCACGCCGCACCGTGGAACCGTGGTTGCCGGCCAGGGACTTGGGCGTTGGGTGGCCGGATTGATCCGCTTGCCGCTGACGCTGCTGACAACCCTCGGCGACGCCTTCCCGGCTCGCGCCGACACCACGGCCATGGCACAGGCCACGATCCTGGAGAACATCCCCAACAGCATCGATCAACTCGACGAAAACGACCCCTTCGTCAAAGCTACGAGCGAGCTTCCGATCTCGGGTCAGGTGTCTTATCACTCGATCATTGCCACGCAGCATGCTAGCGGCCCTCTTGCGGACTCGGACGATGGCCTGGTCCCCTATCGAAGTGCCCATCTGGATGGTGCCATGTCGGAAAAAATTATCGTGTCCGGACACAGCGCGCAGGAAGCCGCTGCGTCAATCGTCGAAATCAGGCGAATCTTGCGTCAAGACATTTCCAAACATCGGTTGACAACCGCGGGTTCCTCTCCCGCCGGGAGGGGGAACTGCCCAGCTGATTAATTAACTTAACCATTGTTTTTTACTTAATTAGCAAGTAACATATCACTCACTAACTAAGTTTAGATTGGGTCGCTTACATCGAACCCTGGACATTTTCGGTTCGGAAGGACAGCGTCCTTGGTTTCTCATATGAATGAAGTACAGGCTGCGTCCCACAGAACGTGGACGATCTGACACGCTAGTAAGGGCATAAGTGGAATTACGCCACCTTCGATGTTTTATCGCTGTCGCGGAGGAGCTTCATTTCGCTCGGGCCGCTGAACGGCTGCACATTGACCAATCGCCACTGTCCCGCACCATCAAGGAACTGGAGGAAGAACTCGGCGCCCGCCTTTTTATTCGCACCACCCGCAGCACGCAACTGACCCGCGCGGGGCGGTTGTTCCTGGAGCACATTCCACGTGTCTTCGCAGCATTGGATCAGGCCCGCGATAGCGTCAAGTCCGCCGCCAACGGCTTTCACGGCCAGTTGCGCATTGCCTTGTCCGACGGCATCACGCCATCGCGCCTGCCGGCACTGCTGGCGCGTAGCCGCGAAGAAGACCCCGAGGTGGAAATCAGACTATTCGAGGTGCCATTGGATCAGCAGATCAAAGGGCTTCATAGCGACTTGTATGACGCAGGCTTCTCGATGGCCGAAGACGCAGATGATGGCATCGTGCTCACTCCCGCGTGGGAGGATGAATTGATGGTGGCGGTGCCAACCCGTCATCCCGTGCTTGCCTTCAAGCAGGTTCCGCTGAAGGAAGTGCTGCGTTATCCCCTGGCCCTGGGCGACCCGGCCATCTGCGAGGGCCATGCGCGCCAGGTCGATCGTTTCCTTCGCACGTGCGAGCAAGAACCGCTGATCGCGCAACGCGTGGCGACCTTCGACGTGATGATGACCCTTGTTTCCGCCGGGCTGGCCTTGGGCCTGGCGGGCGAGGCGCACATCACCTCCAGCCGCGAGTCGGGCGTCGTGGCCCGGCGCTTGGCGGGCAAGCCGCTCATGCTCACGACCTATCTGCTGCGCCGTGATGCAGAGCCTTCTGAGATGCTGGCCCGATTCATCGAACGAGTGGCCTTCATTGATTCAGCGGATGACCTTAGCACCGCCGAAGACTCCTGACCCACCCGATGAAAGGATTGAATCATGAACAAAGTGATGCTGCTGACGCTGGCCGCCGCGCTGACTGCATGCGGCCCCTCCTCTCAACCTTCGGAAACCGTGGACTCGCTGGTGGCGAATCCCGAACGCATCAAAGAGATTCAACGGCAATGCAAGGAAGATCGCGCGAAGATCGGCGACGAACTCTGTGTGCGTGCCGCCGAGGCCGCCAAACGGCGTTTCTTCGGTGATCAGCCAGAGAAGAAATCCAATTAGCCTCTTCGCAGTCGCTTCGCAGCGACAAAGTTCTCGCTGTTACCTCACTACGCCGCAACGCGCTCGCGTCTGCGGCGTTTTTATTGTCTTCGCCACTGCAAGAAGTCTGGCTTTTTCGGCCTGAATCCCCGCCATAACGGCCTTTGACTGACCTGTGCGCTTGCCTTGATCCTGATTGCCTGCGGCACGTCTCTGTGCCGTGATCGGAGGCTGGGAGATGCAAGGAACGAACGTGCTGTTCGGTCAGATCGCTGTGGTATTCGGCATCGTGATCGCCGGAGTGTGGAGCGCCACACAATGGACAGCAGCGGCCCTAGGCTATCAGCTACGCCTGGGTTCGCCGTGGTTCGATTTCCTCGGCACGCCGGTCTATCACCCTTGGCGGCTGTTCGAGTGGTGGTTCTTCTTTGACGCCTACGCGCCGCGCGTCTTCGACATCGGTGGCGCGATTGCCGGGGGCAGCGGCCTCGTCGCTGTGCTGGTCGCCATCGGCATGTCTATCTGGCGCTCGCGCCAGTCGCGCCTGGTTACGACCTACGGTTCGGCACGCTGGGCCGACGCCAGCGACATTCGCAAGGCAGGGCTGACCCAGCCCGCTGGTGTGTTCCTCGGTCGGCATGGTGATGAGTACCTGCGCCACGAAGGTCCGGAACACGTCCTGACCTTCGCGCCCACACGCTCGGGCAAGGGCGTTGGCCTGGTGGTGCCCACACTGCTGTCCTGGCCCGCATCCGCCGTCATCCATGACATCAAGGGCGAGAACTGGAGCATCACCGCCGGCTGGCGCGCGCGCTTTTCGCACTGCCTGCTGTTCAACCCGACTGATGCGAAGTCGGCCGCCTACAACCCACTGCTGGAAGTTCGGCGCGGCGCACATGAAGTGCGCGACGTGCAGAACATTGCAGACATCCTGGTCGATCCTGAAGGCGCGCTGGAGAAGCGAAACCACTGGGAGAAGACTTCGCACGCGCTGCTGGTCGGCGCCATCCTGCATGTGCTCTATGCGGGAGAAGACAAGACGCTGCGGGGCGTTGCCAACTTCCTCAGTGATCCGGCGTGTCCGTTCGAGCTGACGCTGCACCGGATGATGAGCACGCGGCATCTGGGCAACGACCCGCATCCGGTCGTTGCCTCCGCTGCCCGCGAAGTGCTCAACAAGAGCGACAACGAACGCTCCGGCGTTCTCTCCACGGCCATGTCGTTCCTCGGCCTGTACCGTGACCCCACGGTGGCCGAAGTCACCTCGCGCTGCGACTGGCGCATTGCGGACCTGATTTCCGCCGAGCATCCGGTATCGCTGTACCTCGTGGTGCCGCCCTCGGACATCAGTCGCACCAAGCCGCTGATCCGCTTGATCCTCAACCAGATCGGTCGGCGGCTCACGGAATCACTAGACGGCAGCGACGGCATCCCACGTCGCCATAAGCTGCTGCTGATGCTCGATGAATTCCCCGCGCTGGGGCGCCTGGACTTCTTCGAGACGGCCCTGGCCTTCATGGCGGGCTATGGCATCCGCAGCTTCCTGATTGCGCAGTCGCTCAACCAGATCGACAAGGCGTATGGGCAGAACCATTCGATCTTGGACAACTGCCATGTGCGCGTGACGTTCGCCACCAACGACGAGCGCACCGCCAAGCGGATTTCTGAAACTCTGGGCACAGCCACCGAACTGCGCTCGCAGCGCAACTATGCGGGCCACCGGCTCGCGCCGTGGCTGGGTCACCTGATGGTGTCTCGCCAGGAAACGGCCCGCCCGCTGTTGACACCGGGCGAAGTCATGCAGCTTCCGCCCGATGAGGCGGTGGTGATGGTCTCCAGCCTGGCGCCGATCAAAGCCAAGAAGTTGCGCTACTACGCGGACGCCAATTTCAAGCGGCGCGTGCTGCCGCCGCCGGCGCTCGCTGGTGGGCGCTATGCCGACGTTCCGCCGGCCCGCGCCGATGAGTGGACTGGCTGGGCGATTTCTGACGTTCCAGCGGCACCGGCCATCGAAGCTGTCGATGACATCGGTAGTGCCGACGACGGCGGCCCGCGCCGCCAGCCCGAGTTTTCCGAAGTCACCGAGTACCGACCCGAACAAGCATTCGCAGCCAACGACCTCGCGCTGCTGGATGACGACGACGCGCCGCTTCCCCTCCCGCGCCAGCTTGACCCGGCGCTGCAGCGCACGGCCCGGCTGGCATCCCTCGACCCTGACGACGGAATCCAGCTATGACGCAATACCGATTGAACCTGTTCATCCAGCCCGAGCATGCCAAGCGGCTCGACGAGTTGGCCGCCAAGAAAGGCGTGTCCAAGTCCAGCATCGTCGCCGCTGCTCTGGCGTCCTGGCTGTCGCCCGACGCCGCCGACCAGCGCGAGGCGGCCATCGCAAAGCGGCTCGATCGCCTGTCGCGCCAGGCCGAGCGCATGGAGCGCGACCAGAACATCCAGATCGAGACGCTGGCGCTGTTCATCCGCTATTTTCTGACCGTGAGCACTCCCGTGCCCGAGGCCCATCAGGACGCAGCCCGCGCGCAGGGCAAGGTGCGCTTCGAGCAGTTTGTGGAGCAGTTGGGCCGCCACCTGTTGCGCGGGCGCAGCCTGGTGCGCGACGTGGTGGAGGAACTGCATCCAGACCCCACGCGCATGGATGAAGCACCGGAGCGTGCGTCATGAGTGTCGTTCCTTCCTTCACCGCCACCTCACTGGATCGCCGCATCCAGATGCTGCGTACTGCGATGGGGCCGCTGATCGCCGCCGCGCTTGAAGACCCTGACGTGGTGGAGATCATGCTCAACCCGGATCGCACCTTGTGGATCGACCGGCTTTCATCGGGGCGCGCGCCGATGGGCGCGGAGCTGTCCGAAGCGGATAGCGAACGCATCATCCGGCTGGTGGCCGCCCACGTCGGCGCGGAAGTCCATCGCGGCCAGCCGCTGCTGTCGGCCGAGCTGCCCGAAACCGGAGAACGTTTCGAGGGCATCCTGCCGCCGGCAGCGCCGGGGCCGGCCTTCGCACTGCGCAAGCGCGCCATCGGCGTGATTCCGCTGGAGCGGTACGTCATCGACGGAATGATGACCAGCGACCAGGCGGACTTTCTCATCCGCGCGGTGCACGAGCGGCAGAACCTCCTGATCGCGGGGGCCACGAGCAGCGGCAAGACGACGCTGGCCAATGCGTTGCTGGCGGAGATCGCCGCCACGGGCGACCGCGTGCTGGTGCTCGAAGACACGGTGGAGCTGCAATGCGCGGCCCGCGACCACGTGCCGCTGCGCACGCGCCAAGGCGTGGTGTCCATGCAGGAGCTGGTGCGCTCTTCCATGCGCCTGCGGCCTGACCGCGTGGTGGTCGGCGAGGTGCGCGGCGCCGAGGCGCTGGATCTCATCAAGGTCTGGGGCACAGGCCATCCGGGCGGCATTGCCACCATCCATGCTGGCTCTGCCTTGGGCGCGCTGCTGCGCCTGGAGCAACTGATCCTCGAAGTGGCTGTGAATCCGCCCCGCGCGCTGATCGCGGAGGCGGTCAACGTGGTTATCTACATCGCCGGGCGCGGACGCAAGCGCCGCATCGAGAGCATCGCCCGCGTCGTCGGCTTCGATGGCGTGGGCTATGGCTTGGCGGACGCGCTGGAGGCGCCGTTTCCCGAGCTGCAGCCGCAGTCCGACCTTTCCTCCCTGTCCCCTACCACTTTGGAGAACTGCCATGACGCACGTTGATGCTTTCCGTATTTCCGCAAATCCGTTTTCTCGCCGTTCCAGCCCTCCGCGGTTGGATGGCCTGGCGCGTCCGGCGATACAGGGCCTGCTGCTCGCCGCCTTCATGCTGTTGCTCGCGGGCACTGCACAGGCCGCTGGCTCCAGCATGCCCTGGGAAGGCCCGCTGCAATCCATCCTCGAATCCATCCAGGGGCCGGTAGCGCGCATCGTGGCGGTCATCATCATCATCGCCACGGGCCTGGCGCTGGCCTTTGGCGACACGTCGGGGGGCTTTCGCAAGCTGATCCAGATCGTTTTCGGTCTGTCCATCGCCTTCGCCGCGTCCTCGTTCTTCCTGTCGTTCTTTAGCTTCTCGGGCGGGGCCGTCGTATGAGTGCCCCGGACACCTTCGCGGTCGGGTTCGAGGTGCCGCTGCATCGCTCGCTCACCGAGCCGATCTTGCTGGGCGGTGCGCCACGTACCGTGGCCATCGCCAACGGCACGCTGGCCGCCGCCGTCGGGCTAGGCCTGCAACTGTGGATTTCCGGCGTGGTGCTGTGGATCGCCGGCCACTCGCTGGCCGTCTGGGGTGCCCGCGTCGATCCGCAGTTCATGGCCGTGTTCGCTCGGCACATCAAGCACAAGCCGCTGCTGGACGTGTGAGGGGAATGCCATGCTGAACCTTGCCGAATACCGTCAGCGGCCCGCGCTGCTCGCCGACTGGCTGCCTTGGGCCGGGCTGGTGGCACCGGGTGTGGTGCTGAACAAGGATGGTTCGTTCCAGCGCACGGCGCGCTTTCGTGGGCCTGACCTCGACAGCGCCACGCAGGGCGAGCTGATCGCCACGTCGGCGCGGCTGAACAACGCGCTGCGCCGGCTGGGTTCGGGCTGGGCGCTGTTCGTGGAAGCCGAGCGCCGTCCAGCGGCGGACTACCCACACTCCGAGTTTCCCGAGCCGTTGTCGTGGCTGGTGGACGAGGAACGCCGCGCTGCCTTCGAGGAATCGGGCAGCCACTTCGAGAGTGGTTACCACCTGACGCTGGTGTACCTGCCGCCCGAGGAATCACGCGCACGCGCAGTGGGGATGCTGTACGAGAACCGTCCCACCGAAGGCGTGGACTGGCGCGAGCGGCTGCAATCCTTCATCTCAGAAACGAATCGCATCTTCGATCTGCTGGATGGCGTGATGCCGGAGATTGCCTGGCTGGATGACGGCCAGACGCTGACTTACCTGCACTCAACCATCTCCACGCGGCGCTATTCGCTGGCGGTGCCCGAGGTGCCATTCCACCTCGATGCGTTGCTGCCCGATTCCGCACTGGTCGGCGGCCTGGCTCCGATGCTGGGCGACCAGCACCTGCGCGTGGCGACGGTGCGAGGTTTTCCGACCTCGACCTGGCCGGGGATTCTGGACGACCTCAACCGCCTCGGATTTGCGTATCGCTGGAGTACGCGTTTTCTCTGCCTGGACAAATCCGAGGCGGAACGGGAATTGGGGCGCCTGCGCCGCCAGTGGTTCGCCAAGCGCAAGAACGTCATCGCGCTACTGCGCGAAACCATCTTCCAGCAGGAAAGCCCGCTGGTGGATACAGATGCCAGCAACAAATCGGCCGATGCGGATGCTGCCTTGCAGGAGCTGGGCAGCGATCAGGTGGCCTTTGGCTATGTCACCGCCACGGTGACGGTGCTCGATGCCGATCCCGCCGTGGCCGATGAAAAGCTGCGCATGGTGGAGCGGGTAATTCAGGGCCGGGGCTTCGTGACGATCCTCGAGACCTTGAACGCAGTGGATGCCTGGCTGTCATCCATCCCAGGGCACGCCTACGCGAACGTGCGCCAGCCCATCGTCTCGACGTTGAACCTGGCGCACCTGATGCCCGTGTCCGCTGTCTGGGCTGGCCCTGAGCGCAATGCCCACCTGGACGGCCCGCCGCTGATCGTGACCCGCACCGAAGGGGCGACGCCGTTCCGGCTGGTCACGCACATCGGCGATGTGGGGCACACACTGGTGGCCGGGCCGACTGGCATGGGCAAGTCCGTTCTGCTCGCCACGCTGGTGATGCAGTTCCGCCGTTATCCCGGCTCGCGCATTCTCGCTTTCGACATGGGGCGCTCAATGCGCGCCACCATCCTGGGCCTGGGCGGCGAGCATTACGACCTGGGCATGGATGGCGAGATCGCGTTCCAGCCCTTGGCCCGCATCGACCGCGAGGGCTACCGCACCTGGGCCGCCGAATGGATCGAAGGCCGGTTGCTGCACGAAGGGGTAGCCGTTGGCCCCGACGAGAAGGCGGCCATCTGGTCGGCGCTGGGAAGCCTCGCCGGTGCGCCCGTGGAGCAGCGCACCATGACCGGCCTGTCAGTGCTACTGCAATCCAATGCGCTGCGCCAGGCGCTCGCGCCCTATGTGCTGGGTGGCGCGCACGGCAAGCTGCTGGACGCGGATTCGGATCGCCTGGGCTCCGGCTCCGTGCAGTGCTTCGAAATGGAGGAGCTGATGCACAGCAAGGCCGCCGTCATGGCCGTGCTGCACTACCTCTTTGCGCGCTTCGATGAGCGCTTTGACGGCGCCCCCACGCTATTGATCCTCGATGAAGCCTGGTTGTTCTTGGATGACCCAGTGTTCGCGGCCCGCATCCGCCAATGGCTCAAGACGCTGCGCAAGAAAAACGTCGCGGTGATCTTCGCCACGCAGAGCTTGGCAGACATCAAGGATTCGAGCATCGCGCCCGCAATCATCGAGAGCTGCGCCAGCCGCATCTTCCTGCCCAACCCGCAGGCGACGGAGCCGCAGATCAAGACGATCTACCAGGGCTTCGGCCTCAACAACCGGCAGATCGAGATCGTCGCCACTGCGCAGCCCAAGCGCGACTACTACTACCAATCCCGTCTCGGCAACCGCCTGTTCGACCTCGACCTGGGGCCAGCCACCCTGGCCTTCGCGGGTGCATCGACGCCGCAGGACCAGCGCGACATGGACGCGGTGCTCGCTGCGGCTTCATCCGCTTCCACCCCATTCGCAGCCACGTGGCTGCGCCATCGCGGCCTGCAGTGGGCCGCAGACCTGCTGTCTTCGTTCCCGCCCATCCACCCACAGGAGAACCCATCATGAATAAGCGTCTTCTCGCCGCCGCCGTCGCGGCCATGCTTTGCACGGTGCCCACCGTGCAGGCGCAATGGGTCGTGATCGACCCCACGAACCTCGTGCAGAACACGCTGACCGCGATCCGCACGCTGGAGCAGATCAACAACCAGATCCAGCAGCTCCAGAACGAAGCTCAGATGCTGATGAACCAGGCGCGCAACCTGGCGAGCCTGCCGTCCAGCGTGGTCGGCCAGTTGCGCGCCAACCTGGCGACGACCGAGCGGCTGATCGCCCAGGCCCGGGGCTTGGCCTACGACGTGACGAACCTGGATCAGGAGTTCGCGCGCCTGTACCCCGAGCAGTACGCCGCCACCGTCAGCGGCGACCAGATGTACCGCGACGCCCAGGAACGTTGGAAGAACACGCTCAACGGCTTGCAGACCACCATGCGGATGCAGGCCCAGGTGTCGCAGAACCTGGGCGAAGACGAAAGCGTGCTGGCCGACCTCGTAGGCAAGAGCCAATCGGCCCAGGGCGCGCTGCAAGCGATGCAGGCCATGAACCAGTTGCTGGCCCTGCAGGCCAAGCAGTCCATCCAGTCGCAGCGCCTGCAGATCACGCAGGACCGGGCCGCCTCGCTGGAACTGGCGCGGCAGGCTGCGGCCACAGAGCGCGGGCGCGAAGTAACGCGCCGCTTCCTGGGCGAAGGCACGCCGTACACGCCGCAGTCCGTCAATTTCTACAACCGCTGACGGAGGCTGCTATGCCACACACGCCGGTCCTGTTCGCCCTCGCGATTCATGCGTTTCTGCTGGCCGACCTGCCGCCGATTCCGTCCAGCTTTGATGAACCCGCCGATGGCAATGCGCCTGCGCAGGAGGACTCGCCATGAATGACGTCACCGTGATTGACCGCTTCCTCGATACCTTTTCGCGCTACATCGACTCGGGCTTTGGGCTGCTGCAAGGCGAAGTGGCATTCCTGACCGCCACGCTGATCGTCATCGACATGACGCTCGCCGGATTGTTCTGGGCGATGGGCCATGCCACCGGCCAGGGCGAAGACGTGATCGCCAAGCTGATCCGAAAGGTGCTGTACGTCGGTGCCTTCGCCTACATCATCGGCAACTTCAACATGCTGGCGGGCGTCCTGTTCCGTTCCTTCGCTGGCCTGGGCCTGACGGCCAGCGGCTCGACCTTGAGCATGGAGAACTTCCTGCAACCGGGTCGGTTGGCAAAGGTCGGCATCGACGCCGGCGGGCCGATCCTTGAGCAGATCGGCAACATGGCGGGGTTTCCCGAGGTGTTCGTGAACATCACGCCCATCGTCGTGATGTTCCTGGCGTGGCTGATCGTCATCCTGTGCTTCTTCGTGCTGGCGATCCAGCTTTTCATCACGTTAATCGAGTTCAAGCTGACCACGCTCGCGGGCTTCGTGTTGGTGCCGTTCGCTCTTTGGAACAAGACCGCATTCCTCGCCGAGAAGGTGCTGGGCAACGTGGTGTCCTCGGGCATCAAGGTACTGGTGCTGGCGGTGATCGTGGGCATCGGCTCGGGCCTGTTCGCCGAGTTTCAGGTGCATCCCGCCGAGCCATCCATCGACCACGCGTTGGTCATCATGCTGGCCTCGCTGACCCTGCTGGCGCTGGGCATCTTCGGCCCCGGCATCGCAACCGGGCTGGTCTCCGGCGGGCCGCAGCTCGGTGCGGGCGCGATGGCGGGTGCAGCGCTGGGTGCGGC
>NZ_JBARYB010000100.1:0-24883 GCF_049647645.1 Achromobacter sp. | reverse complement strand
GCGCGAACCGCGGTTGGCGGCGGGCCGGGCGGTGGCCGGCGCGGCCAGCGGGCTGGCGGTCATGCCGGCCTGGATCTGATTGACGGCCGCGTAGTCTTGCGGGCCGCCCGCCTGAGTCCAGCCGATCAGCCAGCCGGTGGCGGTGGGGCTGTGGATCACGTCCATGCCAGGCGGCACACTGCCCTGCCAGCCGGGGCCGACGAGGACGAAGGACTGGGCGCCGTTGCCGTTGGTGCGCGTACCGCGCGAAGCGAACACGTCGCTCCACATGTCCAGGGCCGACAGCACCATATAGCGGTCGCCGGTGGCGGGCAGGTTCACGATCAGCGGCGCGCGCGACACGTCGAACCACAGGCTGGAATAGAGCGCATCGGCGCTGGGCCAAGGCACGTCGCCCGCGCGCGGATCGGGGAAGGCGGCCTTGTGGCCGAACTGGTTCACCGGCGCCTTGCCGTCCAGCGGCGTCTGCACGGCCGTGGCCTTGCGGCGCGCCAATTCCATCAGCACCATCGGATAGGCGTAGACATAGGCGTCGATGGCGATGTCGCGCAGCTCTTGCTCGCTCATCTGCGCGGCGGGCGCGGAGGCGGCCGGATACGGCGTCTCGGACACCAGGCGCATGGAGGGACGCGGCGATTGCGCCTGCGTGGCGGTAACGAAGCAGGCGCTCAGCGCGCCTGCAAGCACCGCGGCGGACCACCGGCGGGTAGCGATAGATGTACGCATGCAAGGCTCCTTATTGGTGTTGTCTGCAAGCGAGCCGCCGCGCCAGGCATGCCAGTTCGGGCAAGCCTCTCTGGCGCGGCACCTCGTGGTGACGCTTTTTCAGGATAGGACCGAACTCTGCAACAAGGTGCTGCCCAAGCGTGTCAAGGCGCAACACGTCGCGCGCCAAAGAATGCATGCGAAAAAAACGCGCCCTAGAAGGGCGCGTGCGGTGAATCCGGCTCCGTCCAGGCCTTCAACCTGGGCGTAACAAGGATTAACGGTGTTTGAAGTCCGGTTTGCGCTTTTCAGTGAAAGCCGCCATCCCTTCCTTCTGGTCTTCGGTCGCGAACAGCGAATGGAACACGCGGCGCTCGAACAGCAGGCCTTCGTTGAGCGAGCCTTCGAATGCGCGGTTGACGCATTCCTTGGCCATCATGACCGAGGGCAAGGACATGGAGGCGATGACGGTGGCCGCGTCCATGGCTTCTTCCATGAGCTTGTCGGCCGCGACCACGCGCGACACCAGGCCGGCGCGTTCCGCTTCCTCGGCGCCCATCATGCGGGCGGTGAGCGCCAGGTCCATGGCCTTGGCCTTGCCCACGGCGCGCGGCAGGCGCTGGGTGCCGCCGGCGCCCGGGATCACGCCCAGCTTGATTTCGGGCTGGCCGAACTTGGCATTGTCGGCGGCGATGATGATGTCGCACATCATGGCCAGTTCGCAGCCGCCGCCCAGGGCGTAGCCGGCCACTGCGGCGATCACGGGCTTCTTGATGCGCTTGAGCGTTTCCCAGTTGCGGGTGATGTATTCGCCGCCATACACGTCCATGTACGACCAGTCTTTCATGGCGCCGATGTCGGCGCCGGCGGCGAAGGCCTTTTCGCTGCCGGTGATGACCACGGCGCCGATACCGGCATCCGCTTCGAACGCCAGCAGCGCCGCGCCGAGCTCATCCATCAGTTGATCGTTCAAGGCGTTCAGGGCCTTGGGACGGTTCAGCGTCAGCAGGCCGACGCGGCCCCGGGTTTCGACCAGTACAAACGACTCGCTCATTGATGTCTCCGAATAAGTATGAAAGTAAGATATGTCCATGGAAAAAGACAACGCTCTGCCGCTACTTTACCGCCTCGCGCCCCACGACCCGGCCGGACACCGCTACCGGATAACCCTAAGCATCGCAGCGCCCTCCCCCGGCGGCCAGCGCCTGTCGCTGCCGGCCTGGATTCCGGGCAGCTACCTGATCCGCGATTTCTCCCGCCAGATCGAATCGCTGGCCGCCTATTCGGGCTCCCGGCGCGTGCCGGTCGAAAAGACCGACAACCACACCTGGCAAGCCGCGCCCTGCGAGGGTCCGCTGCGGGTCGAGTACGAAGTCTATGCCTGGGACCTGTCGGTGCGCGGCGCGCACCTGGATGAAACCCACGGCTTCTTCAACGGCACCAGCGTGTTCCTGCGGGTGCATGGCCAGGACCATCTGCCTTGTCTGGTGGACCTGGCGCCGCCGCGTTCGATCCAGGGCTGGAAGGTCTACACCAGCCTGCCGGAAGCGCGCGGCCACAAGGGCGCCGCGCGCCGCCATGGCTTTGGGCTGTACCTGGCGCCGGACTATGACGCGCTGATCGACCATCCGGTGGAAATGGGCACGCCGCAGGTGTCGAGCTTCGTGGCGCATGGCGCCGAGCACGAGCTGGT
This sequence comes from Achromobacter sp., assembly GCF_049647645.1. Taxonomy (GTDB): domain Bacteria; phylum Pseudomonadota; class Gammaproteobacteria; order Burkholderiales; family Burkholderiaceae_B; genus Achromobacter. Next base: position 22,485 of record NZ_JBARYB010000100.1, on the reverse strand, counting down.
GTTCACCGGCGTTGCGCCCAATCTGGATCTGGCGCGGATCACGGAAGACGTGCGCAAGATCTGCGAGACGCAGATCGCGTTCTTCGAGCCGCGCAGCAAGCGCGCGCCTTTCCTGGACAGCTCGGACCGCTACGTATTCATGACGATGGTGACGGGCGACGGCTACGGCGGGCTGGAGCATCGCGCCAGCACAGCGCTGATGACGGCGCGCAAGGACTTGCCGGTGATGGGCCAGCAGGGCCAGGGCGAAGGCTACCGTGGTTTCCTGGGCCTGGTGAGCCATGAGTATTTCCATACCTGGAACGTCAAGCGGATCAAGCCGGAAGCCTTCGTACCCTACGATCTTTCGCAGCCTGACCTGACCCGCCTGCTGTGGGTGTTCGAAGGCTTCACGTCCTATTACGACGATCTGTTGCTGCTGCGTTCGGGCGCGATCACGCAGCCCGACTATCTGCGTCTGCTGGCCAAGACCATCACCAGCGTGGCGCGCACGCCGGGGCGCACGAAGCAGTCGGTGGCGGAGAGTTCATTCGATGCCTGGACGCGCTATTACAAGCAAGATGAGAACTCGCCGAATGCGCTGGTCAGCTACTACACCAAGGGCGCGCTGGTGGCGCTGGGGCTGGATCTGCTGATCCGCCGGGAAACGGCCGGGGCGCGCTCGCTGGATGATGTGATGCGTTTGCTGTGGGGCCGGTATGGGCGTGACTTTTATCAGGGCAAGCCGCAGGGTCTGGCCGAGGACGGACTGCCGGCCTTGATTCTCGAAGCCACGGGCGTGGATACGCGGCGTTTCATTGCGCGCCATGCCTATGGGACGGCGGATGTGCCGCTGGCTGAATTGCTGGAGCCGCAGGGCATCAAGCTGCAATGGAAGACGGCGGCCAATATTCCTTCGCTGGATGTGCGTACGCGCAAGCAGGGCGAGTCGCTGTTGCTGGCGACGGTGCTGGAGGGCGGCGCGGGGCATAAGGGCGGGTTGTCGGCCGGGGATGTGCTGGTGGCGGTGGATGGCTTGCGGGTGGATGCGCCGGCGGGACTGGAGCTGCTATTGGCGCAGTACCGGGCGGGCGATCGCGTGCACGTGCATGTGTTTCGGCGGGATGAGTTGAGGGAGTTCCGGGTGCGACTGGGTGCGCCGGAGGCTTTGGATTGCGTGTTGACGGGCTGAGTTGTTTTGCTTTGCTTGGTTTTCTTGGGGCCGTCTTTTGTGGGACGGCTCCTTGTTTTTGGGGGCCGGTCTTTGTGTTCTTGAGGCCGCCTGCCGCGGCGGCCCGGCCGGTGGCGCGGGCAGCCTTCTGGGGCTGGGGTCTTGCGTCGAATATTTGTGGACCGTCAGCGATTACGCCCTCACTCCTCCTTCATCTGCGCCGCAGTCTGCAAAAACGTATCCAACGCGCGTCTCCTGCCCAGCCGGCGGGTGACGGCGTAGACCATGGCGCGGGCGATGTCGGCAGGCAGACTGCAAATGGCGACGCGGTCGGCGGCATGGCGGCAGGTGGACCGGGGCACCAGGGCGACGCCCAGCCCTGCGGCTACCAGCGCCAGCTGCGCCGGGACTTCGGCGACGGTTTGCGCGGCGGACAGGGGCAGGCCGGCGCGGGCGCAGGTTTCGGCCAAGGTGCGGGCGAAGGCCGAAGTGTCTTGGCGCAGCATGACGAAGGCCTGGCCGGCCAGGTCCTTCAGTTCCAGCCGCTTGCGGCCGGAGAGGGGGTGGCCCTTGGGGAGCACGGCCACGACGGGATCCTGCCACAGAGGCATGGATTGCAGTTCCTCGTCGTCGACGGCGGTGCGCGAGATGCTGACGTCGATACGGTGTCCGCGCAGCGCGTCCAGCTGCGCGGCGGGGTTCATTTCATTGAGCAGCACGGAGACCTGGGGGTGGGAGGCCTTGTAGCGGGCGATCAGCGCGGGCACGGGGCCCATGAAGTGCGATCCGGACAGGCCTACCTCGATGCGGCCCGCCAGGCCCTGGTCCACGGCGCGGACCCGCACGGTGGCGTCCTTCAGGCTGGCGAGAAGCGCGCGCACGTCGTTGAGGAAGGCTTCGCCGGCCTCGGTCAGGGTCACGCGGCGGTTGTTGCGGTCGAACAGCTTGACCTCGAGTTCGCGCTCCAGCTGCGCGATCTGCAGGCTGAGCGGCGGTTGCGAGATGTGCAGGCGCGCGGCGGCGCGGGTGAAGTTGAGTTCTTCGGCCAGCACGGCGAAATAACGGAGTTGGCGGATTTCCATGGCGGCCAGTTATTTGGGAAAGATATCAAACCAGATAAAAACTATATTGGAAAATATCGTTCCCGGCGACCAGAATAAGTCCTGCCGATAGAGCAAACGACAACATCCGGGGACCTGCCATGAGACCAGCGCTCGCCGCCGCAGGCACTGCCACCGGCTGACATCCGTATTTCGCATCGCCGATTTCCCGCGCCCCGTCGCGGGCCGGCCCCTCTTACGCCTTTCGAGGAGCATCGCCATGACCACTTCCCCCCGCGCCCTGCGCATCGGCCAGATCGTGCCCAGTTCCAACACCACCATGGAAACCGAGATCCCGGCCATGCTGCGGCTGCGCGAGACGATCGCGCCGGAGCGTTTCACCTTCCATTCCAGCCGCATGCGCATGAAGCAAGTGACGGCGGCGGAACTGGCGTCGATGGACCGGGAGTCGGACCGTTGCGCGCAGGAGCTGTCCGACGCGCGGGTGGACGTGCTGGGCTATGCCTGCCTGGTGGCGATCATGAGCCAGGGGTTGGGCTATCACCGCGTCTCGCAGGAACGCCTGCATCAGGCCACGGTCGACAACGGCGCGCCGGCGCCGGTGATCTCCAGCGCCGGCGCGCTGGTGGAAGGCCTGCATGCGATCGGCGCGCGCAAGGTCTCGATCTTGACGCCCTACATGAAGCCGCTGACCAAGCTGGTGGTGGACTACATCGAAAACGAAGGCATCGAGGTGCAGGACAGCTTGTCGCTGGAGATCCCCGACAACCTGAAGGTCGGCGCGCAGGATCCGATGGCGCCGGCCAGCCATGTGGAGCGCCTGAATACGCGCGGCGTGGACGCGGTGGTGCTGTCCGCCTGCGTGCAAATGCCGTCGCTCGCGTCGATCCAGCCGACACAGGACCGCCTGGGGCTGCCGGTGGTGACGGCCGCCGCGGCAACGGTCTACCGGATGCTGAAGGTGCTGGACCTGGAAGCGCGCGTGCCCAACGCGGGCGAGCTGCTGACCGGCAAGTACTGAACCGGCGCGGCGCGCCCTACTTGCCCAGCGACAGGATTTCGTTGGCGTTGACGATGGCGCCCGCGATCTCTTCAGTCGTGACGCGCTTGTTCATGGCCTGCTCGCGGATCAGGTCGTAGGCCTGGTCCTCGGTGACGTTGCGCGTGCGCATCAGGATGCTCTTGGCCTCCGCGATGCGGCGCACGCCCAGCAGCTTGCCCTCGAGCTTGCGCAGGCGCCGGGCATGCGACTTGATGTCGTCATAGACCTGGCGCGCCACCACCAGCGAAGACAGCAGGCCAAATGAGCGCACTGGCGAAGGCAGCACCGCCTTCGCCCCGATGCGCAGCACCGCTTCGACGATGGTCGGATTCTCGTAGGTGACGATGGCGATGACCATGGGCGCGTCATCGCTCTTGGCCCATTCGAAGCCCAGGTCGATCACGTCCGGCCGCACGGCCAGGAACACCGCGTCCAGCCCCTCGGGCAGCGTGGGCGCCGGCGGCCAGAAGGTCTGCACCTGGCAGCCGATGCGTTGCAATTGCTGCGTCAGCTGGCGGCCGTCGGCGTCGTCGGGATGATAGACGGCGATCCGCAGCGTGCGCAGGTCCTTGAGCAGGGAGGGCGTCGCGCGCTCCGCGCGCTGGCGGCTGGCGATATCGCCCATCAGATGTCCAGCGAACTCAGGGTAGCCGTCCAGTCGCCCAGCGAATGGGTGACCAGGTACGGATCGGGATGCACGGACCGCGTGGCCTCGCGCACGATGGTGAATTGGCCCTTGGCGTTGACCCGGCCGACACGCGGATACAGGCAAGTGTGATGATTGGTGGGATCGATGCGCACCCGGCCCTGGGGCGCCTGGAATTCGCTTTGCAGCACGCGCGGCAGGATTTGCGCGATTTCGTCGGTGCCGGTGTCGCGGAAGGCATTGGCGAAGATGTGCATCTGGAAGTACGCCGCTTCCCAGCAAAGATTGGGCACGCAATCGTGGCCGAAACGTCGCCGCAGGCGTTCCAGGCAGCGCCGGTTGATGTCGGAATCGATGGACTGGAAGTACGGCGCGGAGGTGAAATGGCCGGCCGCGACCTCGGGTTCCATCTGCGAGATTTCCGCTTCGGAGGTCGTCAGGCTGGCGATGGGCATGGTCTTCGGATCGAAGCCCGCGTCCGCGTAGGCGCGGTACAGGCAGGCCGTGGAGTTGCCCACCACGGTGGAGAAGATGAAGTCCGGCCGCTTGTTGCGGATGTCGTCCAGGATTTCCCGGTAGTCGCGCTCGGTCGCGGTCAGGGGCACGTAGCGCTCGCCGAGCTTGGCGCTGTCCTGCCGCTGCAGCACCAGCTCGCCCATGATGCGGTTGGACTCGTAGGGATAGATGTAGTCCGAGCCGATCAGGTAGACGCGGGCGCCGAAGTTGGCGGTCATGAATTCCGCCAGCTGCACGCTGTTCTGGTTGGGCGCGGCGCCGGTATAGATGATGTTGTTCGAGAACTCGAACCCTTCGTACAGCGTCGGGTAGAACAGCAGCCGGTTCCACTTCTCGACCACCGGCAGCACCGCCTTGCGGCTGCTGGACATGTAGCAGCCGAATATGACGTTCACGCGGTCTTGCGTGATCAGCTTTTCGGCCAGCACGCTGTAGGTGGCGGGGTCCGACCTCGGGTCGTAACGCACCGGCACGATCTCGCGGCCGTCGACGCCGCCCGCCTCGTTGATCTCGTCGATGGCCAGCAGCGTGCCTTGCAGCTGGGAACGGCCTATGGTCGATGTGGCCCCCGTTTCAGAGAACAACACGCCTACGCGGATGGGATCTTTGTTTGCCATGATCGGGACGCCCGCTGGCGCGGACATCCATCCTTTTTCGAGTTCATCAGTTTCAGCACAGCGGCAGCCGCCGTCAACACGTGGATTCCTGGGGTCGTCATGGTGACGCCCTGGCATAGGCGCGGAGCAGCGCCTGCGGCAGCGCCGCCGGATTCGTCACGATCCGGTAGCCGCGGAAGCCGAACATGGCGCGCAGCTGCGGTTCGGCCTTGGCGTCCAGCGCGACGCAATGCACGCTCACGCCTTGCCTGCGCAATTCCAGCACCGCCTCGCGCGCGTCGTCCACCAGATAGCGCGGGTCGTGCGCGTCGACATCGGAAGGCTCGCCGTCGGTCACGACGATGATGGCGCGGCGCTCGCCCGCAACGAGCAGCGCCAACGCGCCGGCATGCCGCAGCGCAGCGCCCAGGCGCGTCGAATAGCGGGCCTGGGCCGCGCCTATGCGGCCCAACGCAGTCGCCACCGGAGCGCCCGCCTCCAACAGGCGGTAGTAGTAGACCGCCGCCCGCGTATCCGAGCAGAAGCCGTGCACGGCGATCCTGTCGCCTTCGCCCGCTGTAGCTTGCGCCAGCAGCATCGCCGCCTGCTTCTCCAGATCCAGCACCGTCGTCCCGGCGTCGGACGCCAGGTCGTTGGCCGAAGTCGACAGGTCCAGCAGCACCAGCGTGCTGCTGGCGCAAGGCTGGCTGCCGGGCCGCATGAAGTAGCGGGCGTCCGGCGCCAGGTCCAGGCGCCGGTCGATCAGGACTTCGATCGCGGCATTCAGGTCGATGTCATCCCCTTCCCATTGCCGCCTCAGGCGGCGCGCGCGGCTCAGGCGCCGCGATTGCGGCAAGGCCAGCCGCTGCGCGGGACCGGCGAGCGCGGGCGGTGCCGTGCCATTCCAGCCGGGCAGCTTCTCGATCACGGTGCACCAGTCCGGCCGGCTGCGGCCTAGCTTGTAGTCCCATTCGGGATAGCGATAGCGCCCCAGTTCCGTTTCGCTGGCAGCTTGCTGGACGTCGTCCTGCCCTTGCGGCGCCGCATCGCGGGGTTCGGGCGCCATCCCCTGCGAACCCAGGGCCAGCTCAGGCGGCGGTTCGGCCGTGTCGCCGTAGTCCCACAGGTAGGCGTTGTCGTCGCGATAAGGGACCGGCACGGCGTATTGCTGCGGATTGAAGCGCACCCGCATCTGACCCAGGTCGTTCGCCAGCACCGACGCCAGGCGGCGGAAGGCCGCCGTGTCGCGCAGATCGGCGGACTGCGCCTCGAACAATGCCCGCGCCTTGTTCACCCAATGGTTGTCGTCACGCAGCGACGGGTCCATCAGCAGGCGGCTCATGCGCTGGATCAGCGCCGCGAATCCCAGGTCCGCAGGATCGGGGGACGATGGCGCGAACGCCAGGAACCAGCGGCGCACGCCGGGATAGTCCGCGGCCAGCAGCCGCTCCACCCGTGCGTCCTCGATGGCGGACACTACCGCCACGCCCATGGGCTTCAGGCTCGCGACCGGCTGCGCTGCCGGCGAATAGCGCAGATGGGCCGCCGCATGCGCCACGGCCGCGCGGTACAGCGCCCAGCGGTCGGCGCCGTCCAACACGGTGTAGCTGTCCGGCACCAGCAGATGCGTAGGCGCGAGGATGGGGCGGGAAGGCGGACCGTCCAGCGCCGGACGCCGCAAGGCTTCGACCGCCATGGCCCTGCCCGAAAGGCCGCACAAAAGCCATGACAGCCGCGCCTGCGCGGCTTCCAGCTCCTGCGCGCCCGCTTCGCCGTTGAAGGCCTCGCGCGCATAGGCATCGCGCAACTGGAAGTAGGCGCGCAACAAGGCGGGCTGGCGTTCATAGTGCCGCAGGCCCGCCAGCATCCAGCGCCCCAGCCCGCCCGCTGTCAGCTTCGCCATCAACTGGTCGAGCCGGTCCGCCACGGCTGCGGCGCACTCTGGGTCTTCGTCGTGCAGCAAGTCGATCCAGCGCCGCGCCTCCGCGGCCTGGTCCTCGCCGCTGCGCACGGCCAGGCGGCGCAACTTGTCATCCAGCGTGCCCGCCGGGCGTGCGCCGGCGCCGGCTCCCTCCCCCGCGGACAGGACGGCTCGCATGTTCATTCCAGGTTCGCGTCGACCAGCGCCCGCAGCGCCGCCGCCATGTCGGGATCGTCGGTCAGCGCGCGCGTCATCGTCATGTCGCAGCTCTCGGCGGGACTGACGCCGTCGCGGATCAGGATGCCGGCATAGATCAGCATGCGGGTGGACACGCCTTCGTCCAGCCCATGCCGCTTGAGTTCGCGCGAGCTGTGCGCGATGCGCACCAGCCGGTCCGCCAAGGCGTGGTCTATGCCGGCCTCGTGCGCCACGATCTCGGCCTCGTGCCCAGGCTCCGGATAATCGAAATCCAGGGCGACGAAGCGTTGCCGGGTGGAAGGCTTGAGATCCTTGGCGCTGCTCTGGTAGCCCGGGTTGTAGGACACCACCAGCTGGAAATCGGGATGGGCCCGCACCACCTCGCCCTTCTTGTCCAGGGGCAGGATGCGCCGCGCGTCGGTCAGCGGATGGATGACCACCGTGGTGTCCTGGCGCGCTTCGACGATCTCGTCCAGGTAGCAGATGCCGCCATGGCGCACGGCCAGCGTCAGCGGGCCGTCATGCCAGGCGGTGCCATCCGCATCCAACAGATAGCGGCCCACCAGATCGGACGCGGTCATGTCCTCGTTGCACGCCAGCGTGACCAGCGGACGACCCAGCTTCCAGGCCATGTACTCCACGAACCGCGTCTTACCGCAGCCGGTGGGGCCCTTCAGGATCATGGGCAGCCGGTGCGCGTAGGCGTGCTCGTACAGCGCGGTTTCCCGCCCCGTGGGACGGTAGAAGGGTTCTTGCGCAATCCGGTAGGTATCGAGCGGAGACGGCACGGTTCATGTCCTCGGCTGGCGTCCACCCGGCGCGGGAACCGGGCGGACGGGATGGGTGGCAGGCATGCCTAGCGATGCTTGGCGGCCTCGTTGGGGATGCCCTCTATCGGGCACTCCGGCGTGCCCACCGTGGACCGGGTAAAGGACTCGACCATCTTGCGCGTGCCCTCCGGATCGTTGATCCAGTTGGCGTAGAAGTTGTAGGGGCAGGCCGCGACGCCCGTGGCCTCCTCGCCGGAATTGATCTTGCCGGTGTAGCCGCGGTGCACCAGCTTGAACAGATGGTTCTGCGACTGCATGTTCTTGCGCGCGTCGCGGATCAGGCTGGTCGACAGCTCGGCGTACTGCACGCCCATGTCTTCCTCGCCGCATTCGCCCAGGGTGCGGCCGTCGAAGCCGATGATGGCTGAATGGCCGAAGTAGGAATAGACGCCGTCAAAGCCCGCGGCATTGGCCACCGCCACATAGACGTTGTTCATCCACGCCATGGCCTTGGACACCATGACCTGCTGGTCCTTGGCCGGGTACATATAGCCCTGGCACCGCACGATCAGTTCCGCGCCGCGCATGGCGCAATCGCGCCAGATCTCGGGGTAATTGCCGTCGTCGCAGATGATGAGGCTGATCTTCAGGCCCTTGGGGCCTTCCGACACGTAGGTGCAATCGCCCGGATACCAGCCTTCGACCGGCACCCAGGGCATGATCTTGCGGTACTTCTGCACGATCTCGCCCTTGTTGTTCATCAGGATGAGCGTGTTGTAGGGCGCCTTGTTGGGGTGCTCTTCGTGGCGTTCGCCGGTCAGCGAGAACACGCCCCAGACGTTGGCCTTGCGGCAGGCGTCGGCGAACACCGCGGTCTCTTCACCCGGGATCGCCGAAGCGGTTTCGTACATTTCCTTGGCGTCGTACATGATGCCGTGGGTGGAGTACTCGGGGAAGATGACCAGGTCCATGCCGGGCAGGCCGCGCTTCATGCCCACGACCATGTCGGCGATCTTGCGGGCGTTCTCCATCACCTCGGCGCGGGTATGCAACCGCGGCATCTTGTAGTTCACGACGGCCACGCCCACGCAATCGTTGCTGCTGGAGATATCTCCATGTCTCATGACAATGCTCCTCGGTGGTTGACGGTCATACCGTCAGGAAAGATCTGACTTTGTCCTGGTCCAGGTTCTCGCGGCACGCCTCGTGCACGATGCGGCCCCGGTCTATGACCAGGAAGCGGTCGGCCAGGTCCAGCGCGAAGCCCAACATCTGCTCCGACACGACGATGGCGAAGCCGCGTTCCTCGCGCAGCGCATTCAGGACCCGCGCGATGTCCTTGATGATGGAAGGCTGGATACCCTCGGTGGGCTCGTCCAGGATCAGTACGCGCGGATCGGAAATGAGCGCCCGGGCGATCGCCAGCTGCTGCTGCTGTCCGCCGGACAGGTTGCCGCCCTTGCGCCGGCGCATCTCGTGCAGCACCGGGAAAAAGCGGTACAGGTATTCCGGCACGGCCTTAAGCCCGCTGCGTTCGGCGCCCGTCAGGATGTTCTGCTCCACGGTCAGGAACGGGAAGATCATCCGGCCCTGCGGCACAAAGGCCAGCCCGCTGCGCACGCGTTGGTAGCTCTCCATGCCGGCCAGTTCCACGCCGTCCAGCCGGATGCTGCCCGAGCCCGACCGCAGCATGCCGATCAGGGCCTTGAGCAAAGTGGTCTTGCCCATGCCGTTGCGGCCCATGATGGCCACGGACTCACGGGGCGCCACTTCGAAGCACACGTCGTGGACGACGTGGGATTCCCCGTAACTCACGTTCAGCTTGTCGATCCGGAACATGGCGCATCCTCCCTTTCAATGACCCAGATACACGTCCAGCACGCGCGGATCGGCTTGCACCTCGGCCACGGTGCCTTCGCTCAGCAGCCGGCCCTGGTGCAGCACGGTCACCTTGTGCGCGATGCGCTTGACGAAATCCATGTCGTGCTCGATGACCACCATCGATTTTCCGCGCGAGATCCGCGCCAGCAGCTCGGCCGTCTGTTCGCGTTCGCGCGGACTCATGCCGGCCACGGGCTCGTCCAGCAACAGCAGCTGCGGGCTCTGCATCAACAGCATGCCGATCTCCAGCCATTGCTTCTGCCCATGGCTCAGGCGGCCCGCCTTCTCCGCCAGGCGGTCCTGCAGGAACACTTGTGCGGCCATGTCCTGGATGCGCTCGCGGATGTCGGCCGTGCGCCGGAACCGCAGCGAACGGACCACGCCGTGCGCATTCGGCAGCGAGATCTCGAAGTTCTCCAGCACGGTCAGGTCCTCGTACACCGACGGCGTCTGGAACTTGCGCCCGACGCCCGCGCGCACGATGTCGAATTCCGCCATCCGCACCAGGTCGCGCCCCTGGAACATCACGCGGCCCGCGGACGGCCGGGTCTTGCCGCAGATGATGTCCAGCAGCGTGGTCTTGCCCGCGCCGTTGGGGCCGATGATGACGCGCAGTTCGTCCTGCGCCACGCGCAGGCTCAGGCCGTCCACGGCCCGGAAGCCGTCGAACGAGACCGTCAGGTCCTCGACGCTGAGGATGGCGCCAGGCGCCGGGCGGTCGCTGCTCATATTCATGCTGGCGGGCTCCTGCAGGTCCAGGGTGGCGCTCATCGCGCGCTCCCCGCGGCGCGGCGCGCCTGGATCTGGCCGAACACGCCGGCCAAGCCGTTGGGCATGATCACGACCACCGCAATGAAGATGGCGCCCAGGAAGTACAGCCACACTTCCGGGAAGGTCTCGGACAGATAGGATTTGAGAAAGCCGATCAGCAAGGCGCCGACCACGGCCCCTGGAATCGAGAGACGGCCGCCAACAGCCGCATAGATCACCATCTCGATCGACGCCACCACGCCGATCGCTCCCGGAGAGATCAGGCCGACCTGCAGGGTGAAGAAGGCGCCGCCGATGGAGGAAAGGATGGCGGCCACGGTGAAAATGCAGGCTTTCACGTGCGCGGTGTCGTAGCCCGAAAAGCGCACGCGGTCCTCGCGGTCGCGGATGGCGATCAGGATCTTGCCCAACCGGCTACGCACGATCGCCAGCGCCGCCAGCATCGCCACGATCAGCGCGGCGGCTTCGATGAAGTAAAGCGCCTGCTTGCCATCGTCGCCGACGATGTCCCAGCCCAGCAGCGTGCGGAAGTCAGTGATGCCGTTGGCGCCGCCCGTGTCTCCTTGCTGGCCGACGATGAGCACGGTCAGCGTCATCGCCAGGGCCAGTGTCACGATGGCGAAGTACACCCCGCTGACCCGCTTGCGGAAAATCGCCAGGGAAAACAGATAGGCGGCCAGGCCCGGCAGGACGATGATCAGCAAGAGCGTCAGCGTCAGCGAGTGGAACGGCTGCCACCAGACCGGCAGGCTCTCCACGCTGCTCCACACCATGAAGTCGGGCAGTTCCGGCGCGGAAGCCTCCAGCTTCAGGAACATGGCCATCATGTAGCCGCCCAGCCCGAAGAATATGCCTTGCCCAAGGCTCAGCACGCCGCTGTAGCCCCAGGTCAGCACGATGCCTATCGCCACGAATGCGAACGCCATGTACTTGCCGACCAGGTTCAGCCGGAACGGATCCAGCGACAGGGGCAGGACGGCCAGGATCAGCGCAGCGACCAGCAGGATCGCGATCTCTTCGGTTTTCCGGTGCAGGGCATTCATCGCATCACCCCCGAGTCTTGTTGGCGAACAGCCCGTTCGGGCGGAAATAGAGGACCACGATCACCAGGACCAGGATCGTGACCTTGGCCATAGAGCCGCTCATCAGGTACTCCAGCGTGGTCTGCGACTGCGCGATGGCCAGGCCGGAGAACGCCGTGCCCAGCAGGCTCTGCACGCCGCCGAACACCACCACGATGAACGAATCGACGATGTAGAGCTGGCCGGTGCCGGGGTTGGTCGACCCGATCATGGTGAAGACGCAGCCGGCGATGCCCGCCAGGCCGGAACCCAGCGCGAAGGTCAGCGCGTCCACGCGCCGCGTGTTGATCCCGACGGCGCCGGCCATCGCGCGGTTCTGCGTGACGGCGCGCACCCGCAGGCCCCAGGCGCTGCGGTAGAGCAGCAGGTACACGCCCGCGGCCACCAGCAGCGTCAGGCCCAGGATGAAGATGCGGTTCAGTGGAAACTGCAGATCGGGCGTGGGCTCCCACGCGCCGCTGAGCCAGGAGGCCAAAGGCACGCTCACTTCCTGCGCGCCGAACACCGAGCGGTAGACCTGCTGCAGGATCAGGCTCAAGCCCCAGGTCGCCAGCAGCGTGTCCAGCGGACGGTTGTAGAACCAGCGGATGAAGCCGCGCTCAAGCACATAGCCGAAGGCGAAGGTGACCAGGAATGCCAGCGGAATGGCCGCGAACAGATAGACGTCCATCCAGCCCGGCGCCCAATGCTGGAACACGACCGAGACCACATAGGTCGTATAGGCCCCCATGGCCATCAGTTCGCCGTGGGCCATGTTGATGACGCCCATCAGGCCGAACACGACGGCCAGGCCGATCGCCATCAGCAGCAGAATGCTGAAGAGGCTGATCCCGTTGAAAACCTGCATTGCCGCGATGTCGAGATTCATGATCACGTTCCAGGCTGGGCCGGCGGCATTGCCGCCGGCCATGGGCTTGCAAGCATCCGCAAGCGCGGACTACAGCTTCGGGAAGGGATTGGGTTCGATCAGGTCCGCCGATTCCCAGACGATGTCGAACTGCCCGTCGGGCCGCGCCTTGCCAACGCGCACCTTCTTCCAGACGTGGTGGTTGGTTTCATGCACGCGCACGGTGCCCTCCGGCGCTTGCAACGTCAGCCCCGCCGAGGCCGCGATCACCTTGTCGGGATCGAACGAGCCGGCCTTCTCCACGCCGAGCTTCCACAGGTACACGCTGTTGTAGGCGACCTCCATCGGATCGCCGATGACGCGGTCCTGGCCGTACTTGGCCTTGAAGGCGCGGACGAACTTTTCGTTGGCCGGATTCTGCAGGCTCTGGAAATAGCCCATGCAGGCGTAGTAGCCCGCCGCGTTGTCCTTGCCGATCCCTTCGATCTCGTTCTCGGACACCACCGTGGATAGCAGCACGACGCGCGTGCCGTCCAGGCCGGCCGCGCGCAGCTGCTTGTAGAACGCCACGTTCGAGCCGCCCACCACGGTGCTGTAGATGCACTCGGGCTTGGCGGCCTTGATCTTGTTGATGATGGAAGAGAATTCCGTATGCCCCAGCGGCGCATACTCTTCGCCCACCACCTTGGCATTCATGCGCGCGATGGCCGGCTTGGCGATCTTGTTGCAGGTGCGCGGATAGATGTAGTCGGAACCGACCAGGAAGAAGGTCTTGCCCTTTTCACGCGCCATCCACTCCACCGCCGCGATCACGGACTGCGTGGCCTCCTGCGACGGATAGAACACCCGCGCATCCTGCTCCTGGCCCTCGTAGTAGGTGGGGTAGTAGAGCAGGCCCTTGCTGCGCGCCAGCACCGGCAGCAGCGCCTTGCGCGAGGCCGAGGTATAGCAGCCCACGATGGCCGCCACCTTGTCGCGGTCGAGCAGCTTGCGCGCTTTCTCGGCGAACACCGCGTTCTCGCTCGCGCCGTCCTCGACCACGGGTTCGATCTTGCGGCCCATCACGCCGCCCGCGGCGTTGATCTCTTCGATCGCCAGTTTCTCCGCGTCCACCAGCGACGCCTCGGCGATGGCGATGGTGCCGGACAAGGAATGCAGCAGGCCCAGTTTGACGGTATCTTGGGCATAAGCCTGGCGGGGCAAGGCTGCCATCCCCGATGCGGCACTCAGTAGGACCATGGAGCCGCTGTGCTGCAGAAAGCGGCGGCGGTTGTATACGCTCATCGTTGCGCTCCTGTGCGTTTCTGAAGGCAAGCCTCCGGCCGGGGCTTGCACGCAAGCCCTGAACTGCCCGGGATTGGACAGGCGCCATTGCCCACCACATCACGACGACTGCCGTCCGCCCGCAGCGTCCACGTTTCTTCAGGCAAAGCTGCGCCCACGGCGCAGCGAAACGCCATTCGAAGGAAAGCGATGGACAAACGGAAAACGAAAAGGCCCGAGCCGGAAATTCCGGCTCGGGCCTTTTTGCCCTACGCCTGACTGGCAACACTGGCAGTCGGCGAAAATTTGAAGACGAACTTGCGTCTGGAAGGCATTCTGAAGAAGCGTGTGGCGCTATGCCATGCGTATTTTCCCTTAGCGGCCGCGGCGCGATGCCAAGGCGCGGCGCAAGGCCGGCGCGGCATCCTGCAGGGCTTGCCACAAGCGGTTCGACACCGGACCTTGCGCCCGGTCCGCGCGTCGCGCCGCCACCAGTTCTTCGACGCTGCCGGGAAGATGGCGGTTGGCGATGGAAAGCAGACTGCCGTCACGCAGTTCATCGTCGATGAGAAAGCGTGGCATATGCCCCCAGCCCATGCCCTGCACGATGATCTCCTTCTTCATCAACTGGTCCGCCACCGTGCATTGGCGCGCGCCTTCGACGGTGAAATAGTCTTGCGATGGCGAGTGCGTGGCGGTGTCGCGCATCACGCATTGCGTGTAGTCGCGCAGCAGCGCGGGCTTGATCGCGCGCGGCATGGACTCGCGCAGAAAGCCCGGCGCCACGACGGGTACGAAGGGCACCTTGGCCAGGTCTACCCATTCGATGCGGGCGTCGTTCTTGTCGACGCGATGCAGAATGAGATCGGCCTCGCCATCGTAGAGGCGCTCCAGCGGCCCGGACACGGCTTCGAAGTACAGGTCCAGGCGCGTGGCCGGACAGTCCGCGAAGAAACGGCTCAGCAAGCCCAGCACATAAGGCCGCGGACAAAAATCGCCGATCACGATGCGCAGCTCGGTTTCCTCGCCCATGGCCAGTTGTTCGGCGTGCGCGCGCAAGGCGGTCAGTTCGCGCAGCAGCGATTGCGCACGCGCATGGAAGGACTGGCCCGCAGCAGTCAGGCTCACGCGGTAAGCGCTGCGGTCCAGCAAGGTCAGGCCCAACTGCCGTTCCAGCTTGGCCACGGCGGCGAACACCGCCGGATGCGAGCGGTGCAGCGTTGCGGCGGCCGCCTGGAAGCCGCCGGCGCGCACCACGGCGTCGAAGCACTGGAGATCGTGCAACGTGAATTCGCTCATGTCTGTTTTTCCGACAATGATTGTTCGAACTTTGTAATTTTTTCTTGATCGGCGCGCAACTACGATTTGCCTCATCCCCAATCACACGAGGCCAACCATCATGCAAGACATCTCCTACTTCACCGCCGGCGATGGCGCCCGCATCGCCTACCGCCAGGATGGCGGCGCCGGCCTGCCCACGCTGGTGCTGGCGAACTCCATCGGCACCACGCTGCACATGTGGGACGCGCAGATTCCCGCGCTGACCCGCCACTTCCGCGTGCTGCGCTACGACTACCGCGGCCATGGCGCATCCAGCGTGCCGCAAGGCGCCTACTCGCTGGACCGCCTGGGCCGTGACGTGCTGGAACTGCTGGATGGGCTGGGCATCGAGCGCGCGCATTTCCTGGGACTGTCGCTGGGCGGCATCGTCGGCCAGTGGCTGGGGGTGCATGCTCCCGAGCGCGTCGGCCGCCTGATCCTGAGCAACACTTCGGCCTATCTGGGGCCGGCGCCGCAATGGGACGAACGCATCGCCGCCACCGAGCGGGCGGACGACATGTCGGAAACGGCCGAGACCTTCCTGAAGAACTGGTTTCCCGCGCCCTGGTTACGAGAGGGCAACCCGGCCGTCGAACCCTTCCGCGCCATGCTGCTGAGTACCGACAAGCATGGCCTGGCGGGCGCATTCGCAGCCGTGCGGGATTTCGACCTGCGCCCGACCATCGCCCTGATCCCCAATCCGACGCTGGTCATCGCCGGCCAGCACGACACGGTCACGGCGGCCAGCCATGGCGAGCAGATCGCTGCCGCCATTCCAGGCGCCAGGCTGCTGGTCCTGCCCGCCGTGCACCTGGCCAACATCGAATTGCCACAAGCGTTCGAGGCCGCGATCGAGGAATTCCTGCTTGAAGGCTGAACGCCGCGCGCTACTCCGCGCCGCGCTCCCAGCGGCGCTGGATGGCCTTGGCGGCAACCACGCCGTCGGCCATGGAGGTGACCACGCAGGGATGCATGCGGTGCGCCACCTCGCCCACGGCGTAGATGTCGGGCACGCTGGTCTCGGCGGTGGCGAAGTCGGTGCGGATGTAGCCGCGCTCGTCGCGGGCCAGGTGCAGGCTGTCGGCAAAACCGGCCTGGGGCTCCCAGCCGTAGAAGACCAGGATCAGGTCGTATTGCCTGCCGTCCACGCTGCGGGTGGCCGGGTCCACCTTGTAGGGGCCGATATGCACGCCTTCGCGGCCGGCGCGCGTCACCCATTGCTGCTGGGCGCGGACGCTGCGGGCATGGAGATGCACGCTGCGGGCGCCGCGATTGCGCACGTAGACGTAGTTCTCGAAGGCGTTGTCACCCCCGCCCAGGACGGCCACGGACAGCCCGGAATAGTCCTGCGCCACGATCGGCGAGCCGGGTCCGATCAGCACACCGGGCCAGGATGCGCCCGGGGGATGGTCCGGCAAGCCCTTGGCGCGCACGCCGGAGGCAATCACCAGGGTGCGTCCGCGCACCAGGGATTCAGCGCCATCCGAGCCACCCAGCGTGGCCTCGATGCCGCCCTTGCAGGGACGCACCCCGGTTACGCGGGTTTCCAGGCGCAGCGGCACGCCGGCCGCGCGCACGCTGGCGTCGATATTGGCGGCCACCTGCTGCCCGGTGACGCCCGGCAGCACGGCGATCCAGTCGTCGGCGAAAGGATTGTCATTGCCCAGCCCGCCGAGCCGGGGGCCAGCCTCGACCAATAGCGGGGACAGGCCCAGCCGCGCCAACCACAGGGCGCAGGAGGCGCCGGCCGGGCCGCCGCCTACAATGACCGAATCGTGCATCTGTTGCATTTCACCCCTTATTGACTGCGCCGGCGCCTCGCGGACGCCCGGACATGGCCGGATTGTAGCCAGCGCGCCGCCCTCGTTCCGCTGTCGCCTTACAATTCCGGGCTACCCCACCCAGGTTTTCATCATGCCTACACGCCGTATCATTCTTTCCGGGCTCGCGCTCGATGCCCGCATCGGCATCCTCGAGCACGAGCGCCGCGCCACCCAGCCCCTGCACGTCGACGCCGAATTCGACGTGGACATCCAGCGCTCGGTCGACGACCACGACATCCACAGCGTGCTGGACTACCGCCGGCTGCGCGAGGCCATCGTGGAAGAATGCACCCAGGCGCACGTGAACCTGATCGAAACCCTGTCGGAACAGGTGGCGGCGCGCCTGCTGGCCGACTTCCAGGAAATCCGCGCGCTGCGCCTGCGCATCAGCAAACCCATGGCCTTTTCCGACTGCGCGGCGGTGGGCGTGGAAATCCAGATCACGCGTTGACCATGAACGATATCGCTACCCCCGAGGTGCGCTTTCGCACCGAGGCCGAAGAAAAGGCCCGCCACGAAGGCAACAAGCTGACCAAGCGCCTGGCGCGTGAAACCACCCGCGCCCTGTCCGACTACAACATGCTTGAAGAAGGCGACCGCGTGATGGTCTGCCTGTCAGGCGGCAAGGATTCCTATGCGATGCTGGACATCCTGCTACAGCTGCAGAAGCGCGCGCCCTTCAAGTTCGAGCTGATCGCGGTCAACCTGGACCAGAAGCAGCCGGGCTTTCCCGACCACATCCTGCCCGAGTATCTGAAGACCTTGGGCGTGCCCTTCCACATCGAGACGCAGGACACGTATTCCATCGTGACGCGCGTGCTGGAAGAGGGCAAGACCATGTGCTCGCTCTGTTCGCGCTTGCGCCGCGGCATCCTGTACCGCGTCGCCTCCGAACTGGGCGCCACCAAGATCGCGCTGGGCCACCATCGCGACGACATCCTGGGCACGTTCTTCCTGAACCTGTTCTACGGCGGCAAGGCCAAGGGCATGCCGCCCAAGCTGGTGTCGGACGACGGCCGCCACACGGTGATCCGCCCCCTGGCCTATGTGCCGGAGACCGACCTGATCGCCTATGCGGAACTCAAGCAGTTCCCCATCATTCCCTGCAATCTCTGCGGCTCGCAAGAGAACCTGAAGCGCAAGGAAGTGGGCCGCATGATCAAGGAATGGGACAAGCAGCATCCGGGCCGCTCGTGGAATGTGTTCAACGCGCTGTCGCGCGTGGTGCCCTCGCACCTGATGGACCGTGACTTGTTCGACTTCGTGGGCCTGAAGCCCACCGGCGTGCCGGACGCCAACGGCGACACGGCGTTCGACGCCGAGGATCCGCAGGAAGATGCCGGTGAAGCCTGTGGCGACGCGCCGCAGGCGCAGGAGCCGGGCGCCATCGTCGAAAAGAAGGTGACGTTCACGCGCGGATGAACACCGGGCGGAAAGCAAAAAGGCTGCGCGAGCAGCCTTTTTGCTTTTGAGGCTGCGGCGAGCGCAGCTTCAGGCGTTCAGCACGCGGATGGGCTTGCCGGCCTTCCACGCCTTCACCGCTTCCAGCGCGTTTTGGTAGAAAGCTTCGAAGTTCTCGCGGCTGACGTAGCCCAGGTGCGGCGTCAGGATCACGTTGTCGAGGTCGCGCACGGTGTCCGTGGGCGACAGCGGTTCCTCGGGATAGACGTCCAGGCCGGCGCCCGCGATGCGGAACTTCACCAGCGCGTCCATCAGCGCTTCCTGGTCCACCAGGCCGGCGCGCGAGGTGTTGACCAGATAGGCGGTCGGCTTCATCGCGGCCAGCGCGGCGGCGTCGACCACGTGGCGGCTGCGCTCGGACAGGATCAGGTGCAGGCTGACGACGTCGGAGGTGGCGAAGAGCTCGTGCTTGTCCACCCGCTTCACGCCCGCCGCCTCGGCGCGCTCGTCGGTCAGGTTGGGGCTCCAGGCCACCACGTCCATGCCGAAGGCCAGGCCCACCTTGGCCACCGCCGCCCCCAGTTTGCCCAGGCCCAGCACGCCCAGGCGCTTGCCCGCCAGCGGCTCGGGCATGGCGGTCTGCCACATGCCGCGGCGCATGGCCGCGTCTTCGGCGGGCAGATGCTTGAACAGGCCCAGGATGTGCGCCCAGGCCAGCTCGGCCGTGGCGGTGTTGGCGTCGGCGCTGCCGGGCGCGCCGCAGACGATGATGCCTTGCTCGGCGCAGGCCTGCATGTCGATGGCGTTGTTGCGCATGCCCGTGGTGACCAGCAGGCGCAGATTCGGCAGGGCGCGGATCCGTTCCGCGGGAAACGGCGTGCGCTCGCGCATGGCGACGATCACGTCGAAGGATTCGAGCGAGGGCTCGACCTGCTCTTCCGGGATGAAATTATTGAAGATCCGCACCTCGGCGTCACCGCCCAGCGAGGTCCAATCCGCATAGCGCTTGGCTACGTCGTGGTAATCGTCGAGTATTGCGATTTTCAAGAGCTGTCTCCGGGTGGCTTGGCGCCCGTGGCGCCAGCCTCCCGGCCGGCGCTGCGCGCCGGTCAGTTCAAGCGGGCTTTGAATTGATCCAGGGGCAAGGCGCCACTGACGCGCGAGCCGTCTGCAAAGAAGGTGGTCGGCGTGCCGCGCACCATCAGCTTCTGGCCCAGGGCCAGCAGCTTGTCCTCGGGCACGTCGCAATTCGCGGTGGCCGGCTTCTTGCCGCGCAGCATCCAGTCGTCCCAGGTAGCGCCCGGGTCCTTGGAGCACCACACGTCGCGCACCTTATCCTTGGAATCGGGCGACAGGATGGGATAGAGGAAGGTGTAGACCGTGATGTTGTCGACGTTTTCCAGCGTCTTGCGCAATTGCTTGCAATAGCCGCAATTGGGGTCCTCGAAGATCGCGACCTTGCGCGAGCCGTCGCCCTTGACCTGCTTGATGGCCAGGTCCAGCGGCAGCTGGTCGAACGACACGGCGCTCAGGCGCTCCTGCGTTTCGCGGGTGACGTCGCGGCGCGTCATGGCGTCTATCAACGGACCTTCCATGACCCAAGTCACCTTTTCATCCGTGTAGATCAGGTCCATGCCCAGCTGCACTTCGAACAGGCCGTAAGGCGTGCGGCGCACCGCCGTCACGTCCATCCCTTCGAAACGCTGGCGAAAGCGATCCTTGACCGCGTCCGCCACCGGATCAGCCGGCGCCACCTGGGTGGTGGAATAGCTCTTGTCGCCCTTGCCGGGCTGCCCCACCGACTGGGTCGAGACAGACTTGTCGCCCTGGGCGGCCGCGCCGACGGACAAACCCAGGCCCGCGGCCAGGAAACAAGCCGCCAGGGTGGCGGATATGCGGAAATTCATCGGTACTCCTGTACTTATCTATCGTGTTCTTGTGCGGAAAGGGTAACCGATCCGCACTGGAGCCCATCCCGCCTGCGCGGGCAAGCGCCCCCTATCGATCAGACAGTCCGCCCACGAGCTAGGTTCCGCGGGGCTGATCCCGCCCTAGTTGGCCGAGGCGCCGGTAATCAGGCGGCGCTTGATCAGCGGCGCCCGCTCCACCCAGTGCATGCCGGCGTTACGCAGCCAGACCAGCGGCGTCGCCCGCGAGGCGAATAGCTTGTGCAGGCCGTCGGTGGCCAGGCGCATGGCCAGCACCGGTTCGGCGCGCGCGCGCTGGTAGCGGTGCAGGACGCGCAGGTCGCCCGCCGCGCGGTAGGCTTCGCGGCCGGCAACGACGCGGGCCAGGGCTTCGACATCGCCCAGGCCCAGGTTCAGCCCCTGGCCTGCCAGCGGGTGCAGGCGATGGGCCGCGTCGCCCGCCAACGCGATGCCGGGCGCGACCATCTGGGCGCGTTCCAGCGTCAAGGGGAAACCATGCAGCTTGCTGCGGACCTTCAACCTGCCCAGGCGGCCTTCGGCGGCGTCGGCCAGCGAGGCCTCCAGGCGAACGGCCTGCTCCTCGGGCGGCAAGGCCAACAACGTCTGGGCCAGCTCGGTGCGCATGGACCAGACCATGGAAACCTGCGGACCGGCCGAGGTGTCGGGCAGCGGTAGCAGCGCCAGCACGCCGTCGTCGCGGAACCACTGGAAGGCGGCGCCCTGGTGCGGGCGCTCGGCATCCAGGTGCACCACCAGGCCCGTGTCGTCATAGGACACGGACTCGTGCTTCAGCCCGGCGGCTTCGCGCAGCGGCGACGCGGCGCCGTCGGCGCCCACGAACAGCTCGGCCTCGATGCGCGCGCCGCTTTCGGTGTCGATGGCGCCGTCCCGGTAGCCCGTGCAGCGGTCCTCCAGCCAGGGAATGCCGAACATGCGGACCGCCTGGATCAGCACGCGCTCGATTTCGCCGGACTCGACGATCCACGCCAGTTGCGGCAGCGCCGCCTGCCAGGCGCTCAGGTTCACCTGGCCGTCGGCGTCGCCGTGGATCTCCATGGCGTTGACCGGCGTCAGCCGCGACGCGGGCATGGCGTCCCACACGCCCAGCTCGGCCAGAAAACGCTGGCTGGCGGGCGAAATGGCGTAGACGCGCGGGTGGTAACGGTCCGGATCCGCTGGCGGCACGCTGGCGCGCGGCGCCAGCACGGCCACGCGCTGACCGCGGCGGGCCAGCGCCAGGGCGGTGGACAGGCCGACGATGCCGGCTCCGCAAACGACGATCTGATGGCTCATCTTGCGCTCGGCTCCCCGGCCTGTTTCGGCCACAGCACCCACATCTGGCCGCGCTGCTTCATGCGACCGGCCTGCTGGCCGGCATCCTCGCCGTAGCCCCAGTAGAAGTCGGCGCGCGCGGCGCCGCGGATGGCCGTGCCCGTGTCCTGGGCCAGCACCAGGCGTTGCAACGGCCGGTCGGACGCCGGATAGGTGGTGGCCAGGAACACCGGCGTGCCCAGGGGCACGAAACCCGCGTCGACCGCGATCGAGCGCATGGGGGCCAGCGGCACGGCGTAGGCGCCCTTGGGGCCTTGTTCCGGATCGACCACCATTTCTTCGCGGAAAAACACCACCGCCGGATTGGCATTGAGCATTTCCGGCACGCGCTTGGGATTGCGCTGGGCCCAAGCGCGAATGTTCTGCATGGAGGCCTGGTCGGCGGACAGCTCGCCGCGGTCGATCAGCCAGCGGCCGATCGACGCGTAGGGCTGGCCGTTGTGGTCGGCGTAGGCCACGCGGATGGTCTTGCCGGAATCGGGACCATCGGTCAGCTGCACGCGGCCCGAGCCCTGCACCTGCAGGAAGAAATTGTCGACGGGGTCGTCCACCCACACCAGCACCGGCGGGCGGCGGCCGGAGGACTCGATGGCGGCGCGCGAGTCGTAAGGCACCACGCGCTTGCCGTCCAGCTTGCCGCGCACGCGCTTGCCCGCCAATTCCGGATAGATCGAGCCCAGGTCGATGGTCAGCAGATCCGCCGGCACGGTGTACAGCGGCCATTGGTGGCTGCCGCCCTGGCGGCGTGAGCCGCGCACCAGGGGCTCGTAATAGCCCGTCACGGTATTGGCGGCCGGTTTGCCGTCGGCGGCGTTCAGGCGCCAGGGCTGCAGATAGGTCTGGAGGAAGCGGCGCACACCCTCGCCGTCACCGGCGGCCGGCGCGCGGGCCGGATCCACCGCGGCGGCGCAGACCGGCTGCCAGGCCCGCGGTGTGG
>NZ_JBARYB010000099.1:0-109285 GCF_049647645.1 Achromobacter sp. | reverse complement strand
CCCAGGGTTTGCGCCGGCTGGCCGGCGCTGCCGTATTGGCCGGCGTTGCCCTGCCGGCGCTGGGCTGGAACCCGGCGCTCCTCTCCAGCGCCTCCGCGCCGGGCGCCGCGCGGCTGGAGCAGCAATTGGTCGAGCAGGTGCGTCCGAGCGAAGCTGCCCAAGCGTCGCCGCGCGCAAGCGGCCCGCTCGCGTCGCTGCCTGGCGCCAACGGCTGGCTGAATTCGCTTCCGCTCAGCGCTGCCGATCTCGACGGCAAAATCGTGCTGGTCGACTTCTGGACCTACTCCTGCATCAACTGCTTGCGCACGCTGCCCTATCTGAAGACCTGGCACGATAAGTACAAGGATGCGGGGCTGGAAGTGATAGGCGTGCATGCGCCCGAATTTGCCTTCGAGAAAAACGCCGCCAACGTGCGCCGCGCGGTCGAGGACCTGGGCATCCAATACCCTGTAGCCCAGGACAACGGGTTCCTGATATGGCGCGCGTTCCGCAATCAGTCCTGGCCCGCCTTCTATCTGCTCGATGGCCAGGGCCGCCTGCGGTACACCGTCGCGGGCGAACACGATTACGAGCAGACTGAGCGCATGATCCAGCGTCTGCTTGCGGAAGCGGGCCGGACGCTGCCCGACACCGGCGTCGCCCTGCCCCCGGCTCGCGGCGTGGAAGCGCCCCCGCAGTGGTCCACGCTGCATTCGGGCGAGAGCTACCTCGGTTACGGCAAGGCCACCAGCTATGCGCCGGGCGGCACCCGGATCAGGCAGGACCGGGACACGAGCTATGTCGCCGCCGCCGAACTGGGCGCCAACCAGTGGACGCTGGCCGGGCCATGGCGGCTGGAGCCGGAGCGCGCAGTGGCCGCCGGAAACAACGGCCGCATCATCCAGCGCTTTCGCGCGCGCGATCTGCACCTGGTGCTAGGCCCATCCGCCGACGGCCGGCCGGTGCGCTTTCGCGTCACGCTGGATGGCAGGCCGCCACTGGCCGACCACGGGACAGACGTCAACGAACAGGGGGAAGGCGTGATCGACCGGCAGAAGCTCTATCAGCTCATCCGGCAGCAGACGCCGGACCGGGACCGTGTCTTCCAGATTGAATTCCTGGAGCCAGGCGCCGAGGCTTATGCCTTTACTTTCGGCTAGGCAGATCGGCACTATCGGAACGCGGTCATCGCCCAAGGCGGCATACAAGGGCAGGGCCGCCTCTTTCGAAGTTGTGTCATTTCCTTTCAGTTTTAGGCGGAGAACAGGACAAAGATCCGCGATGTCCCAGCAACCACACAAACCGAAGTGAGCGGGCGCGAAAAATCCGCTTCTGAGTCAGCAACCGAACAAGTTGGAAATAATGCGAAATAAATTGCGCCACGCCCTCCGCTAAGGTCATTCCAGCCACGACTTGGAGGAGAGCGAGCATGAAGGCCATCGGTTCTGCTGCGATTCTGTCTGCGACTATCGGCTTTTCCCTGCCCGGCGCAACCCTGGCTCAGGTGTATGAGAACGGGAGTTCGACGGCGACTTTCAATGTGTCCCTGACCGTGCAGGCGAATTGCACGATCGCCGCCGATCCGCTGGTGTTTCCGTCCACCGGCCTCCTGAGCGCGCCGGTAAACCAGGAAACGACGCTCAGGGTCACCTGCACGAATACCACCCCCTACAACGTAGGCCTGGATGCCGGGACCGCCACCGGGTCGACGGTTGCGAACCGCCTGCTTGCGGGTACGGCCCCGGGCAACACCGGCACCAATGTGGGCTACCAGCTCTACCAGAACGCCGGCCGCACGACGGTGTGGGGCAACACGCAGGGCACGGACACCGTGGGCGGCACCGGCACTGGCACGGCCCAGGCGTTGACCGTCTACGGCCGGGTTCCGCCGCAGGCCGCCCCCACGCCGGATACCTATCAATCGACGGTCACGGCCACCGTCTACTTCTGACCCCGGATCGACATGACGACGCTTGGGATCGTTCGCCAGGCGGCGGGAGCCTGTCTCTTCGGCATGGCGCTGCATGCGCATGCCGCCAGCCTGCAGATCTCGCCGGTGATCCTGAACATGGACGGCGCGGAGCGCGCAACGAGCATGACCTTGCGTAACGAAGGCGCCGAGCCCATCTATGGCCAGGTCCGCGTCTATGCCTGGCGCCAGACCACGACCGAGGATGTGCTGCAGGAGACATCGGCCCTGGTGGCCAGTCCGCCCATGATCCAGATCGCTCCGGGCGGCACGCAAGTCGTCCGTCTCTTGCAGCCCGAGGCCGCCAAGCGCCCCGGCGAGGCGTCGTACCGCCTGATCATCGACGAAATCGCGCCGCCCGACCCGTTGCGCGCAACGGGCGTGCAGGTGCGGCTGCGCTACTCCGTGCCGGTGTTCGTGGGAGCTGTGCCGCAGAGTCCGGCACAGCGGCACCTGACCTGGTCCCTGGTGCGCGACGGCCGCGATTGGGCCTTGCGGGTCGACAACAGCGGCGCGCACCGCGCGCAGCTCAGCGATGTGGCGCTGGTCTTCAACGGCAAGCGCCACAGCCTGCGGGACGGCTTGCTCGGCTATGTCCTGGGCGCCAGCGCGCGGCAGTGGCCCCTGCCCTTCCAACCCGCCATGCACGGGGCGATCACGGTCGATGCGCGGGTGAACAGCGTTCCCGTCCAGGCCGACGTGCAAGCCGATAACGGGAAGTGACACATTGCGCGCGCGCTGCACAGCTGACACTGATGCTCGCCGTCGCAGCCGTTCATTGCGGCGTGCGGGCGCAGCCCGCCCCTGCGGCGGCCATGGGGCAGGCGGCCATCGACGTCTATCTGAACGTCAGCTTCGGCGGCCAGCCCAGCCATCAAATCGCCCGCTTCGAGGACGAGCATGGCCGCCTGTCGGCGCGCGGCGCGGACTTGCGGGGGATGGGGATCGATACCCGGGCCCTGGGCATATCGGACGAGGCACGCGTTCCCCTGGAGCGGATTCCGGGCCTGAAGTACCGCTACGACGCAGCCGCGCAAGACGTCGATCTTGACATGCCGGTCCGCTATCGCATCCCGAACCGCATCGATGCGCGGGGCCTGCCCCCAGTTGCCGCCGCAACGGCAGATCGGGGCCTGCTCATCAATTACGATCTTTATGCCCGCACCGACCGCGAGAACCCGCTGGCGCTCTGGAGCGAACAACGCTATTTCGACAAGCACGGGGTCTTCAGCAATACGGGTACGGCCTATCTGTATCGCGACCTGCGGCGCTATGTCCGCTTCGACTCCAGTTGGGCCCGCTCCGATCCGGCCACGCTGACCGCCACCCAGGTGGGCGACACCATTTCCGGATCGCTGGCCTGGTCGCGCTCGATACGCATGGGCGGCCTGCAATGGCGGCGCAATTTCTCACTGCGGCCCGACCTGGTCACATTTCCCATGCCGGATTTCGCCGGCAGCGCCGTGGTGCCGTCCGCAGTCGATGTCTACATCAACAATATCCGGCGCTATTCCGGCAATGTCCCCAGCGGCCCTTTCGTGGTGGACAACGTTGCCGGCATCACGGGCTACGGACAGGCGAATCTCATCACGCGCGACGCCCTGGGCAGGCCAGTGTCGCAGTCGGTTCCCATCTACATCGACACGCGGCTGCTGGCGCAAGGCATGTCCAGTTATTCGGTCGAAGCAGGCTTTCTGCGCCGCGCCTACGGCTGGCGCTCGTTCGACTACAAGGACGATCCGGCCTTCAGCGGCACGTGGCAATACGGCGTCTCGAACGCACTGACCGTGGAAGCCCACGGCGAAGCAAGCGCCGGCCTGTACAACGCGGGCGCCGGCATGCTGGCGAAACTGGGAATGGCGGGCGTCATCAATGCGTCCCTGGCCGGCAGCGCGGGCAGGAACACGGGCCTGCAGGCCGGCCTGGGTTACCAGTATGTGGACGAGCGCTATTCCATCGACATACAAAGCCTGCGCGCAATCTCGGATTATGCGGATCTGGCGGGCAACGACGGCATCCCTGTGCCCCGCGCCAGCGACAGGGCGACGCTGGCCGTGCCATTGGGCGGCGGGCAGACCGTATCGCTGAGCTATATCGGGCAACGCTATCCGGGCGTCGAGGCCGCCCATATCGGATCGGTGGCCTACAGCACACGCCTCGGCAATCGCGCCACGCTGACCATGAGCGCCTATCAGGACTTCAATGACAGCAACAGCCGCGGCGCATTCCTCAGCCTGGGCATCACCCTGGGCGACGTTTCGCTCAATGCCATGGCCGGACGCCAGGACGGCGGCGCGTACACCAACGCCAGCGCGATCCGCAGCCCCGACTATGGCGGCGGATTCGGCTGGGGCGTGCAAGCCGGCACCTACGAGGCGGGCCGGTACGAGCAAGGCTGGGGCCGCTATCTGGGACGCTACGGCGAGATCACACTGGGCGCGCAGCGCTACGACGGACGCACCACGGGAGAACTCGACGTCAATGGCGCCGTAGTGTTCATGGATGGCGTGGCGCAGGCCTCCCGGCGCATCGACGACGGCTTCGCGCTGGTTTCGACCGGCGAGCCCGGCCTGCCCATCCTGCATCAGAACCGGGTCATCGGCCATACCGGCTCCGACGGCCATATGGTGGTGCCGGACCTGAACAGCTATCAGACCAACACGCTGGAACTCGACGGCCTGGACCTGCCGCCCAACGCGCAGGTATCGGCCTATGCGCTCGACGTGGTGCCGCAGTCCCGGTCCGGCGTGCTGGCGGAGTTCGGCATCACCCGGGAAGCCGCAGCCACTGTCGACCTGGTGGACGGCGGCGGCAAGCCGCTGCCGGTAGGCGCGCGCGTCGTGCACAGGGAAAGCGGGTCCGAAAGCGTGGTGGGCTATGGCAGCCAGACATTCGTGCGCAACCTGGGCAAGCTCAATCATCTGGACGTGCGCGGGCAGGATCTGGCATGCACTGCGCGGTTCGCCTTCCAGGCGCCAGCCGACGGCGGCCTGCCGCGCCTGGGGCCAGTGGCTTGCGTGGAGCCGCAGCCATGAAAAAGCTGATTGCCGCGTTGTTGCTGGCGGCCCTGTGGCTGACGGGAAACAGCGCGCAGGCGCAGACCTGCACCGTGTCCATGGCCCCCATCGCGTTTCCGAACGTCAATCCGGTGCTCGGCTCGTCGGTGACACAGACCGGCACGCTGACAGTGACCTGCACTTGGGGACTGCTCACAGGAGGCTATGCCCGGGTGTGCGTGAACCTGGGCATCGGCAGCGGCTCGACCGTGCAAGACCCGCGGCAGATGGCCAATGGAGCCAATCGCCTGCAGTACCGGCTGGCGCCCAACACGTCCATGAGTCCGTTGTGGGGTTCGGCCGCCAACGGCTCGACGCCCGTCGTCGTCGACCTGACCCAGCCCCTGCTGGGAAGCCAGGCCAGCGTCAACCAGCCCATCACCGGGCAGATCCTGCCAGGCCAATACACGGTGCCGACGGCCAACAACGCCACCACCGCCTACTCGGAAACCTTCCCCGGCGTGGCGACCTTCAACTATGGATTCTCCATCCTGGTCCGGCCCGCGTGCGCGTCGCTGACCTCCCGTGGCAGCTACAACTTCACTGTGCGCGCCAATGTGACCAACAACTGCACCATCTCCGCCGCCCCGTTGAACTTCGGGTCCATGGCGGACTTTCGCTCTGCCCGCCTGGCCAATACGACGCTGGCGGTGCGCTGCACCAACAACGATGCCTACCGGATACGCTTGAACGGGGGCCAGAACGGCACCGTGAGCCAACGCTACCTGCGAGACGCCACAGGCACGCGGCTGGTAAGGTATGACCTGCACACGTCGGCGGACCGCACGGTTCCCTGGGGGGACGGCACCGCGGGCACCGCATTCGTCACGGGCACGGGGACCGGCAACATCCAGCAGGTGCAGGTCTATGGACGGGTGCCCGCGCAAGCAGCGCCGCGTCCCGGGCAATACAGCGACGTGGTGACCGCCACCATTGAATTCTGATGGTCAGAACACCACCGTCCAGTGCTGCTCGCCCATCGCGCGTTGCGCGTGCCAGGGCGTTCCTTGGGAGCAGCGCACCGCCGGACGGGCCGGACCTGGACTGACCGTGCAAAGGCTGGGGACCGTAAAGCGCACCAGCATCGGCGCAAGAGGCGCGGACTTTGCCTGGTGAGCCGCCAGGCCGACGCTGCCCGCAAGCAATAGTCCCAACGCCGGGAAGAAAAACTTGGACGCCATGAAAAGCTCCAGACCAGAGTTGAGCCACTTGCAGTAACGGCGACGCGCGGATTTTCTTAAGCATGGCTCGGCCCGCCCCCTTTTTTTGGCAAGATCGCACAGGAGATTCTCTAGTGGTTGGATCCGCAACGACAGCATCGATTCCTTTCCCGCCCCGCATCCAAGCCGCCCCCCGCTGGCGGCGCCGATACGAGAGGCCATGGTTGGCGGCCCTGCTGCTGGCGGCGATGCTGTGTTGCCTGTCCTTATCCTGGCAAGCCCAGGCCGCCGGGCTGCTGCAACCGCAAGCAACGGCGGCTTCGTCCTCCGCCCTGACCCCGGCCGCGCTGGCCGACCTGTTGGAAAATCCCGAAGCGCGCAAGGCGTTGGTCGACGAGTTGCGGACGCAGGCGGCCGGCGCGAAGCCCGCTACCTCCCGCTCCCCTGGTACCGCCGCGGCGCCCGCACAGCCCGCCGAACCCGGCCTGCAGGAGCGCATGGCCGACAACGTCCAGCGCTTCCTGACCGGTCTCGCGACCGACATGGGACAGGGCGTCGAAGACATGCGCGCGCTGGCCTCGGGCGACAGCCTGCGGATGGACAGCGACGCCGCGGGCCATGCCTTGAAGCCTCTCGCGCTGGCCGCCGCCGCCACCATCCTCGCCTTCATCCTGCTGCGGATGATCGCCATGTACGTCTATGGCCGCATCGACCGCTGGGTCGCCGAACAGCGCCATCATCCCGAAGCGCCTCCCAGGCGCGGCGCGCCGGCCTCCATGCGCGTGCTGTCCCGGCGCGCGGGCGCCATCGTGGGCGCGCTGGCCATCGACGCAGGCGTGGTGCTGCTCGCCGCCATGGCGGGCGGCGCCGCGGCCCTGTGGGGCACGCCCGGCCGCGGCTCGCTGGACTCGCTGGCGGCCGTGTTCCTGCGGGCCTTCGTGTCGGTGGAAATCGTCAAGGTGCTGATCCGCACGGTGTTTGCGGTAAAGCATCCGCACCTGCGCCTGCTGCCCATGACCGACGACAACGCCAAGTACTGGAATGCCTGGCTGCTACGCATCGCCACCGCAGCCGGCTATGGCACGCTGCTGGTCGATCCCGTCGTGTCGGCTTCGCTGTCGCCTGCGCTGGGCCGGTTGGCCAATCTGCTGATCATGCTGGCAGTCTACGTCTACGCCGTGCGCGTCATATGGCGCAACCGCCAGTCGGTGCGCGAGCATCTGGACCGGCGCGCGGCCGGCGCGACCACGTTCATGGGCTCGCGACTGCACATCCTGGCGCGCGTGTGGCATGTGCTGGGCATAGGCTACTTCACCATCCTGCTGGTAGTCAGCCAGGTGGATCCGACCAACGCGTTGCCCTTCATGGCCCGCGCCACCGCGCAGACCCTGCTGGTGATCGGCGTGGGCAGCCTGCTGATCCTGCTGCTGAACGCCGTGCTGGCCAAGCCCATCAGGTTGCCGGACGACCTGCGCAAGCGCCTGCCGCTGCTGGAGGCGCGCGTCAACGCCTATGTGCCGGCCACCTTGAAACTGGTCGGCCTCATCATCCGCATCGTCCTGGTGCTGCTGGTCCTGGACGCGTGGCGCGCCTTCGACCTGTCGCGGTGGCTGGCCTCGGATTCCGGAGGCGCGGCCATCAGGATGACCGTGAACATCGCCATCGTGCTGCTGATCGCGGCCCTGGCCTGGACCGTGATCGCCAGCATCATCGAACACCGTCTCAGCCAGAGCGAGGGACGCGGCATGCCCAGCGCCCGCGAGCGCACGCTGCTGGCGCTGTTCCGCAACGCCGCGCTGATCGTCATCGTGACGATGACGCTGATGGTGCTGCTGTCGCAGATCGGCATCGATGTCGGACCGCTGATTGCCGGCGCCGGCGTGGTCGGCCTGGCCATCGGCTTCGGCGCGCAGAAGCTGGTCCAGGACATCATCACGGGGATCTTCATCCAGCTTGAAAACGGCATGAACGAGAACGACGTGGTGCAGGTCGCGGGCGTGTTCGGCACAGTCGAGAAGATGACGATACGCTCGGTCGGCATACGCACGCTGGACGGCGGCTATCACCTGGTTCCGTTCTCATCCGTCGACGTCGTGACCAACCACATGCGCGACTTCTCATACCACCTGGGCGAATACACCATCGCGCATCGCGAAAGCGTGGACGACGCCATCTTGCATCTGCGCGCCGCCTTCGCCGAGCTGATGACCGACACGGTGCTGGGGCCCGAGATCCTGGAAGACATCACGGTCGCCGGGGTCACCGCGGTCAACGAAAAGGGCGTGACCATCCGGATCCTGATCAAGACCACGCCAGGCATGCAGTGGGCCGTGCAGCGCGGCTACAACCGGCTCCTGAAGAAACATTTCGACGCCGCCGGCATCGAGCTGCCCTATCCGCACACGGTGCTGTACTTCGGCCAGGACAAGCGGGGATACGCGCCGCCAGCCAATGTGGTCATGCAGCCCGAGCGTCCCGACGAAGGCGAGAACGCCCGCGCGGCCGGGCACACCCGGCGCCCGCTGGAACCCGCGCCGCGCGGCGAGGATTCGACCGAAGTGCTGGGCAACGAGCTGGAGGCGCGCGAGGAAGGCGAAGCGCCGCGGACATAGCGACACGCGCCGGACATGGGAAGCGCATTGCGCGAGGCTGGCAGCGGCAGGCTGCCGCCTCGCTTTTGCGAGCCGCCGGTCTATCCGTCTACTTCCCGTAGGTCGCGATCACGGTCTCCAGCGGCACATGCCCCTTGCAGAGCCCCGAGTAGACGGGGCTTGCGCCATCTTCCAACGCGACGGCATATCTCACCGCGGGGTCGCTTTCCAGGCGCTGCCGCAACGCCGCCAGCTTGGGCCAACGCGATCGAGCCGCGACCTCATGGAAATCCAGCCAGCGCGCCACGCCGACCAGCACGGCGTCGGCCAGCGTCGGACGATCGCCCATCACGAACAGCGTGTCGCCCAACATCGCCTCGATCTTGTCATGGCGCTCGATGACGCGTTGTGCACCCCAGGCCCGCAGCGTTTGCTGCAATGCCGGATCGGGCGGGTCCATTTCCAGGGCGACCCAATGCGGAGTGAAGGCCGCGGTGAAGCCGGTGTTCAGGAAGGCCATGAACTGGTGCATGCGATCGGACTCGGGCGAAAGAGGATCGAAACTGATCCTGCGTTCGCTGTCCCGGTTCTCGATCCACCGCGCAATCGCCATGGTCTCCGTAAAAACAGCGCCCCGCTCGCTGACGAATGCGGGGGTCTCGTGGCGCGCATTGATTCGCGCATAAGAAGGCAGCCGCATTTCCCCAAGCATGTCCACGCGGCACAAGCGATACGGTTGTCCCAGCCACTCCAGCGCAGCGACCAATCCCATTGAACTTCCCAGCGGAAAGCCATAAACCAGTATGGGTTCCAAGATGATTTTCTCCGTAGATGAGGGTTAAGCTGCGCAGCGGATCGAATTCTACGGATCTGATAGCCTAAGTAAATTACGCACATTTTTGTCACCACGACTCTCCCATGAAAGACTTGGTTTCGCGCTGCCCCATCGAAGAAGTCATGCAGATACTGAGCGGCAGATGGCCGACGCTGCTGATCTACTACCTCAAGGACGGCACCAAGCGCTTCAGCGACCTGCGCCGCGACAATCCGACCATCTCGCATCGGATGCTGACGCTCGAACTGCGCAAGCTGGGATTGGCCGGCATCGTCCAGCGGACCGATTTCGACGGCTATCCGCGGCGCGTGGAGTATGACCTGACGCCTGCGGGAAAAGCACTCGTGCCGCTGCTGGACGCGTTGGGTGATTGGCGGGAAGGCCTTTTCCCCTAGCCGGGCATCGCCGCCAAGGCCACCGCGCCGTTCTCCGGCGCCGGGCTGCCCCCTTCCGCCAACAGCCCCATCTCGTAAGCGAACCGGAAAAGCTCCACATCGCGGTCTACGCCCAGCTTTCGCATGGCGCTGGCCTTCTGCGAACTGATGGTCTGCTTGCTGCGCTTGAACTGCTCGGCGATCTCGTTGA
The DNA here is from genome assembly GCF_049647645.1 of Achromobacter sp. GTDB lineage: Bacteria > Pseudomonadota > Gammaproteobacteria > Burkholderiales > Burkholderiaceae_B > Achromobacter. Next base: position 99,110 of record NZ_JBARYB010000099.1, on the reverse strand, counting down.
TCGACACGCCAGACACATATAGCCGCACCACCTCCGTCTCGCGGCGCGTCAACCGCGGGACGGGCTCGGTTTGCGCAGCCGGGCGGTCATTCAGGGCAGCGCGAAGCTTCGGAGAAAAATAGGTCGCATCAGCGTGCACCGCGTGGATCGCCGAAATGAGGTGTCCAATAGCGTCGACCTTGCTCAGAACCGCACGAACCCCAACCTTGACCATCTCTGCCACTATCCCTCCGTTCTCGATGGTTGTGAACACGATGATCTTGAGATCCGGATAGCGTCTACGCAGAAACGACAGCATGGTCATGCCATCGCCAAATTCCCCTCCAGGCATTATGTAGTCAGTGACCAGGATGTCGCATTGCGACTGCGCCAGCAAATCAAAGATCTCGGTTGAATTTCTGGCTGTTCCCACTATGGAGATCGTGTGGAACTCGGCGAGTTGATACGTAACGCCTGTGATCAACGCAGGATGATCGTCGGCGAGGATGAGAGATATCTTCATGCGTCACCCCGCTAGACAGCTTTTTCGTCTGAAAATATCACCAATGTAGTACCCGGCCCCGCCGCATCATCTAGTACATATCAGAGAAATCCGTAGGGTCCTTACGAAAAATCCCACAAAAGCCGGGCGCTCCCCGAGAGACAGCCATTGATCGGCAACAGATGATTTCGCAAGCGGAAAGGTAGCGGCAAATAGGCCGCAGAATTTTCCCGCCGCCTCAGACAACGCTGATGGCTATGCGGTCGAACGCGCCGATATCATCCCTCCGGGTCAGTCTCCGGATTTCCCTCTTTCGCCCCGGATACACCAACCTCACCGGGAGCCTCATGGCATGACAGCCGTCGCCACAGATCGATCCGAACCCATTGCCTGGGGAATATCGCTGGCCGCACATGCCGGGTATCCACAGCCATCCATGCATATCCACGCTTTGCAGGCGCAGCCCTTGTGCCTGCAAACGCAAAGCGCCCGCCTCCGCCCGTATGAGGAAAGCGAGAACACCTCCACGGACCATGCGGTATTCGGCGTCGACGACGGCCGTCGCGCCTGGATCAAGAATTGTTGCCTGACGCTTTCGTGCCGGGTCAATGGCGCCGAAATGCGGCCGGGCGAACGTTGGATGCTGGCGGACCGGGACCAGGTGACCGTCGGGCTCACGCAGCTATTGGTGGTGCAGTCCGACTCTACCCAACAGTGGGACGCGTGGGCGGGAAAGCTACCCGGGAGCGACGCTCCGGACGAAGCGGCCGCACTCGAAGCGCTGCGTGCGCTTGACGACCCTTTAACGGAGGGCGGAATGCTCGCCCCCGAAGAGCGCCCGCACAATCGCGGGCTTGCGATCCCGGATGCCGCGCCGCGCGCGCAGCAGGACCCGTTTCAGGCGCTCGCCGCCGAGTTTGACCAGGCGATTCTGGGCACCCATCAAGGAGCGCGCGCCATACACACGGCGACAGCCAGCGGCCCGCAAAGCGCGCTCCCCCCTCCGCCGGATCCGTTTGATGCGGCATCGCCTGGCAGCGGCACACGCATGCTGTTGGAAGGTCTGCTATCCGAGGTCACCGACATCAACGCGATCCTCCTGGGCATGAACGAATTCGAGGCCAGCGAATTCTTCGCTGAAGCGCCTCATGAAGATGTCCTGCGGCTACTCGCCGGCAAGGCCGGCGAGCCGGCTGGCGCCAGGGCGCTGGCGGCGCTCTCCCGCCGCGAGCACCATGACCTGTCGATCGACAGCTACTTCGAGCAAGACCTTTCAGAACCCACGCAATAGGCGGCCTTCCACTCATGCCACACACCGAAGAGCAAACCACCGAACCACGTGACTCGCTGCGCCATCTGCTTGACGGACACACGCTTGCACACACGATCGAAGATACCGTTATCCAGGTGCGGAAAAATCCAGCACAGGTCAGCTTGCGCTGGATGCTGTTCCAACTGCTATGCCTCGAGGGAGAGTGGGAACGAGCGCTCACGCAGTTGCAGATCTGGGCCAGTCTCGATACCCGGCATCTCCGCGAAGCCCAAATGCTACGCGAACTCCTGCGCGCGGAGAGCTATCGCGCGGAAGTCATGGAAGGCCGCAAGCAACCCGGTTGGCTGGACCAACCGCCCCGCTGGGCCAGCCTGTTGATCCAGGCGGCCGAAGCCATGCGGGCGGAAGATCCACGGCAGACGGACATGCTTAGAACGCAGGCGCTCGACCTGGCGCCGGACGAACCTGGACACGCCAACCCCGGCCCGACCTTTGGCTGGATCAGCGACAGCGATTCCCGTCTGGGTCCGATGTGCGAGCTCATGTTCTCCGGCGGCTATCGCTGGATTCCGTTTTCCCGCATTGCCTCATTGTCCTTTCCTCCCGTAACCGCGGCACTGGACCTGGTATGGCGGCCGTGCAGCGTCACATTGCGCGATCTGACGGTTCTCAACACCTATCCGACCGGAACGCCGGGCGTTGGCTATCGCGTCAAGTATGTACGCGCGAGCGGGAGGGAAGGCCTGGAACCGAGACTCCGAGTAGTCGCCGTGAGCTTCGTTCGATGCGATGGGCGCCAGGCGGTCGGGCAGCAAGTGCTGCAGGGCCGGATCGATGTAGCGGCCGCCAGCCTGAACCCTTCGCAGTGCGCGGAGGATGATCTCGTCGGGGGCTCGTTTGGTCACATAGCCGTGTGCGCCAAGACGCAATGCCAACGCGACAATGCTGGGATCGTGCGAGGCGGAGAAGACCAGTATGCGGGTTCGGGGGTGTCTACGACGCCGCGGGCCGGCTTGTCGGCCGACGGCGCGTGGATCAGGACGATACGACTTCGCATACCCTGCTTTGGGAAGGCTCGCGATTGGTTCAGGAAGGGGGGCCGGGGCGGCGCGTGACATATCTCTATGAGCCCGCGCCGGCTGGATGGCTCTCGTATGCGCCGGCGGCGCGGCTGGTGCAGCGGAAGGCCTGCGCGAAGATGCCCTGGTCCGCGCCGGAAGTGCAATATCTGTTTGCGGACGCCGCAGGCCGAGTGCATGCCGTGGCGGACGATAGGGGTTGCTGAACAGCGCCGAGTTGTCGCCCGGCGAGTACGACGTCTTACGAAGCCTGGCCGCTGGCGCCAATGTGATGGAAATCGCGGCCCAGCTGCGCAAGAGCCCAAAAACCATCAGCACGCAAAAGGCTGCGGCCTTTCGAAAGCTTGGCGTCACCACCAACAACGGCCTGTATCGCCTGGTCGGCAAGACTGTGGATTCCGCTCAACGCGCCGGTGCCAGAGCGAAGAGCCGCTCTGGCTTGGGGCAGTGCTGATCATGCACTGACGTGACTTCCACGGGCCTCCAGGCGCTCTCGCCGTATTTGCTCCCCGAAAGACCGCCAGCCAGTAAACTGCGCCCTTATCTCGGTGCCAACGAGCTGGCCGAACGTATACACACTCTGGAGAGCTACACGCGATGATCCGTCATCTGGTCCTTGCAGCATCGTTGGCCACGGCAGGCAGCGCCGCCGCCGCCCCCTCTTTCAACTGCGCCAAGGCCACGACTCCGGTCGAAAAAGCCATTTGCGCCCAGCCGGCGCTGGCCGAACAGGACGCGGCCATCGCACAACAGTACAAAGCAGTGCGTGGCAAACTCGATGCCGAGGCGGCCAAATCGCTGACCGCCGATCAGCGCTATTTCCTGAGCGTGCGCGACAATATCTATGCCGATCCCTACACGGGAAGCACGCCGGTCAAGGAGATCGGCACCCGCATGCGTTACCGCCTGGATTTTCTGAAGTCCATCAATCCGCAGCCGCCGGCCGGGTATGTCGGCAAGTGGAGAAACGTCGAAGGCGAAATCGAGATCACTCAAACCGCCGATGGCCAGTTGTTCGTGGCGGCCAACTCGGCCCAGCCCTACCACGGCCGCTGGGTCTGCGATTTGAGCGGCAAGGCGGTCGCCTCCGGTGATAGCCTGCACGTCACCTATCAGGACGGGCCGCCCTGGACCCTGGACCTGACGCGCCGCGGCGCCGTGCTGGTGGTGCACGAAACGCCGCCCGCCGGGGTGGCCAACGACGGCTTCGGCCCGCCGTTCTGCGGCATGAATGGCAGCCTGGAGGGGGCTTGGTTCGCGGTGCGCTGAACACTGGGGTATTGGGCATGCTGAATGGACTTCGTTCCGCCCCCTAGAGAGCGGCGGGACGCCATCACTCCATGCTCAACAACCGTCGCTCTCACGCATGGTTGATCAATGCGGCCGCGTCGAAAAGATTCGCTAGATAAGTGAGGGCTTCGGAAATGTCGGTCTCTATCAATTTCCGTGCCTTGCCACCGTCTCGCTCACGCAAAGCGTCGCACAACTCATATCGCCAACCCGCGCGCACTTGCTGCACCATGCGGATGAAATCTGGATGCAACAGCCGGATGTAGGGACCGGTCTGCAGCCACAGCATTTCGATGTGCCGCACGAGTACAGGCATTTCGCTTGCCCGGTAAAGAGCGACCTGAAACTCGGCCACCTTCTGCGTGTCCTTTGCGATATCGCCTGAACGGCGGGCCGCCTCGACCTCGCCCGCCAACCGCTCCAGTACCTTGATGTCCGCCGCCGTTGCATTCGCAGCGGCGCGTTCAGCAGCCAGGCCTTCCAACGAAAGACGGATGTCCCGTAGCTCCAGCACCCGTGCTTTCGACAATATGGGCACACGCACGGAGCGGCTGTGCTCCTGCGTCAGCACGCCCTCCGCAATGAGGCGGTGCAGCGCCTCTCGAACCGGGGTCAGGCTGACCTCGAATTCCGACGCGAGTTGCCGCAGCAGCAGTTTTTCTCCGGGCGCGAAACGCCCGCAGATCAGAGACCCACGAATGCCTTGATAGACGCTCTCGCGCATAGCTGTTTCTGGGGTTGCTTCGGACATGACACGCTGCATGACGGAGTTGAATGTGACATAAAACAGGGCCAATTCTCCCAGAATTTCGCACGGCGCACTCCGGCGTCCTTGCCTAGCTACGTGGCAAGGGATTTCCCTGGCATTATTTTGTGATCACATTAATATCTATTAGTGATATATTTCTGCAACAGAATCGACACTCCAGGGATTCGACATGGCCAACACCACGTCCCAGAATTGCAGCATTGATGCCAGCCCACGCGCGCACCTAGCCCTCGCCGCCTTCCTTGCCCTCTCGAGCCTGGGGACAGCCGCCGCGGCGGCTGACTTTCCCAGGAACGAAATTCACCTCGTCGTAAATTACGGCCCCGGCGGTAGCACCGATGTAGCTGCGCGCGTTCTGGCCAAGGGCATGGAAGCGAGACTGGGCCGACCCGTGGTGGTCGAAAACAAGCCCGGTGCGCTCGGTACGCTCGGCCCAAGCTATGTCGCGCGCCAGGCGCCAGACGGCTATACCGTCGGCGTGGTCACTTATTCAACACAGGCCATCCTGCCCCACCTGATGAAGCTCCCCTATGCCGATCAGGATTTCGCCTTCGTGGCTGGCGTGGGGCGGTACCGTTACGGCATCGTGGTGCGCGCCGATTCCCCCTACCTCACTTTGCAAGACTTGCTGAACACCGCCAAGAAGGGAGATGGCGTTTTTCTCGGCTCACCCAGCGCGGCAGTCAACCTCGCAGTGCTCGAGCTAAGCCGGCAGACCGGAGGCAAGTTCGAACAAGTCCTGTACAAGTCCGGCACCGAGACTGTTAACGCGCTCCTGGGCAAGCAAATAGACGTCACCGTCGCGAACCCCTCCGACGTTCTACCGCACATGCAAGCCGGCAAACTGCGAATGATTGCGTCAGTCGGTCCGATGCGTTGGCCCGAGTACCCAGACGTACCAACTCTTAGGGAGAGCGGCTGGCCCGTGCAGATCGACTCGTCGATCGGGCTTGCAGCCCCCCTCGGCACTCCGCCCGAGGTGCTTGCCATTTTGCAAGATGCAGCCATCGCAGCAGTCCGTGATGGCGCGACGCTCGAGTCGTTCGACAAGTTGGGCATGGACGCAATGCCGCTGAACGGCGCCGAATATGCTGCACAGCTATACCAGGGCCTCCAAGAAATGGGACAGATGATTCGCGACACGAGAATGCCGCGAATCAACTGACCATAACAGCCATGGGATCATGCTGACCACCGCATGATCGTCGACTCGCCATACTCGATCATTGATTTCCTGCACATTGCTGCAACAGAGTTTGAACTGTCATGAACACCGAATCCTTGAAAATTGTTGTTGGCGGTTTTTTCCACGAAACCCATGCATTCAGCCCTCGCCGAACCACGGCAAGCGCATTCACATGGATCGAAGGTTCTGAACTCATAACTGCGATGCAAGGTGCAGGCACCACCTTGGGAGGCATCGTTTCGGAGCTGACGCAACGGGAGCACATCGTGATACCCGCCCTCTTCGCCGAGGCGGCGCCTGGCGGCCCCGTCGATGAGGACGTGTATGAGAATCTCCTAGCGCGGTTCAAGACAAGCATCGAAAGCGCTCTTGACCAATTTGGACGAATCGACGGCATCGCGCTGGAGCTGCACGGCGCCATGGCCACCCCTTCGATCAGCGATGTCGAAGGCAACTTCCTTAAACTCCTGCGCGCCTGGGTGGGCGAGGACGTGCCAATTGCCGTCGGCCTGGATCTCCACTGCCACATAACGGCCGACATGCTGAGTGCGGCGGACATTGTCAGCGCCTGCAAGGAAAACCCCCATCGCGACGTCATGGACTGCGGCCGCCGCTGCGTCCAATTGCTGGAGGCCGCGGTCCGCAAGGAGATCAGGCCGGTCTCGGTGCTCACCAAGGCGCGCATGATTCTGCCCGGAAATGCCGACACCAGTTCTGGCCCGCTCCAAGCGCTGCACGAGCAAGCCCGCCAGATGCTGCGTCAGCACCCAGCGGTATTGGATGTTTCTCTATTCAACGTTTTTCCCTATGCCAACGGTCAGGCCATGGGCCAGGGCGCCCTGGTCATCACCGACGGCGATGCCGTGCTCGCCGCCAAGTTGTCCGAAAAGCTAGCGAGCGATTTCTGGCTTCGGCGTGATGAATTTCTGGATACGCTACCGACTGTAGAAGCCGCTCTCGACAAGATTCAGGAAAACCCAAAAGAGCGGCCATTTCTTTTGGCGGACATGGGAGATCGTGTGCTTGCTGGAGCGCCAGGCGACAGCATTGAAATCCTGCGCCATGCGCAGCATCGCCAGCGGCCACTACGCGGCGCCGTCACAGTGACCGATGCACAGGCGGTCCAACAGGCGCATGCGCTTGGCGTCGGAGCTCGCTTCGCTGTCAGACTCGGGGGCCTTGTTACGCCTGGCCTGTCGTCGCTGGAAACCGAGGTCGAGGTCATCGCCTTGGGGCCGGGCAGCTACGTCGTGAGCGGGCCATACAAGCAGGGAACGCGGATTCAACTTGGCCTGGCAGCTACTTTGCGCATGCCCGACGGTTCCGTCGTCATCGCCACCAGTCAGCCTGGGCTGATTCACGATCCACAGGGGTTCCGCAGCCATGGCGTCGAACCCATCGAATTCGATTTTGTCGGCATAAAGTCCGGCTACCACTTCAAGCTGAACTTTGCGGGCATCGGAACAGCGCTCGCTGTCGCCACCCCAGGTCTTAGCATCTATGCTCCCCGCCGCTTCGCCTGGAGCAACGGTCGGATTTGGCCTGAGCACGACGTCACGGCAGATCCCCTCCTGGGACCGTGGCACTCGGCTAATCGTTTCGCCTAAGCCATTGCGGCATAGCGCGGCGCGTGGCGCACCGATATCTGGCCGGCTATTGCCACGGGCGCCCGGCGCATCGGCGGAAGCGCTCGCCACGGTAGTTCGTCTTCCCGCCCCGCGCGGCCGGAGCGCGACATCTTTCATGCCTCGCGGATAGGCCTTCTCGCAAAACAGCAATCACATTGAACGTCGATCTTTCGGCGGGCATTCGCGCGTCCACGGAACTGGGCGTTCTCACAGAAATTTCGCGGATCACTATGGATCGTCCTGGCCACATACGGGAATTCCCGATCTATTTTTGTGATCACAAATTAAATAGTTCGTGATATCTTAATTTTTCATTCACTTTCACATAAAGCACCTGCCATGACGACGCCTCATTCCCCTCTATCCCCGCGAATCGAATTTCCAGCCACCGGCACACCCTGGCCAACGCTGGAGAAGCGCTTGGATGACGCCAAGAATGGGGACTACCGCTGGGACGAAGGCAGGATGGCGCTCTATGTCTATTGGCTGGATGACGCGCTCGGCGCCGTATCGAAGAACGCCTCGGCAAAGTACTTCATGGAGAACGGCCTGGGTCGCAAGGCGTTCCCCAGTGTCCAGCGCCTTGAATCCGAAGTCATCGACATGGCGCTGTCCTTGTTCAATGCTCCGGCTGGCGCGGCCGGCAGCTTCACATCGGGGGGGACCGAGAGCATTTTCCAGGCGGTGAAATCGGCGCGTAGCCTGAAGAGAGCGACTGGGGCTGTTGCCAGCCATGAACGGCTCAAGATCGTGGTTCCGCGCTCAGCACACCCGGCCTTTAACAAGGCCGCGTATTACCTGGACATGGACGTGCAGCGTATTGCCATCGGCGACGATTTCCGGGTCGACGTCCAGGCGTTGAATGCCGCCGTTGACGACCGCACGGCACTGATCGTGGGTTCCGCTCCTGCATATCCGCATGGCGTCTACGATTCGATCGCCGCACTTTCGGAGGTCGCGTTGAAGCACCAAGTCCCACTGCATGTGGACGCGTGCGTGGGCGGATTTCTCGGCCCGTTCATGAAGCTCAATGGCGAACCCATTCCTGACTTTGATTTCTCGCTGCCTGGCGTCACAAGCATGTCGGCCGACATCCACAAGTACGGATTCGCCGCGAAAGGCGCCTCGCTGATTCTCTATCGCAACGACATCTTCAAACAACACCAGCGCTTCGAATTCGACGATTGGCCCCGTGGCCACTACGAGACGGACACCTTTCTCGGTACACGCCCGGCCAGCCCCGTCGCCTCGGCTTGGGCGGTCTTGAACTACCTGGGCACAGAGGGATATCGGGGTATCGCCAAGATCGTCGCCGATACGCGCAATCGCATGATCCAAGGAATCGAGGATATCGACGGCTTGGAGGTTCTCCGTCCTCATAGCGAGCTCTCTTTCGTGCTTTATCGATCGCGCGATCCATCGGTCGACATCAACGCTGTCGCCCAGGAGCTGGACAACAAGGGATGGTTCGTCGGCGTCGGCGTGGATCCCGTGGCAATCCATTTCATGGTGAATCCGGTGCACCAATCCATCATGGACAGGTACCTGGACGACCTGCGCGCAGCCGTCAAAAACGTACGCGATAACAAGCTGACGGCGCAAACCAACGCTCATACCTACTGAGCACCCAAGCGCTATAGCGCCAACAAGAATAGGGGGAGTCGACATGACAGCAATCACCATTGCGAACCTGTCCAAGCATTACGATGGCACGACCGCCTTGCGCGATTTGAATTTGCACGTGGAACAGGGGGAGTTCCTGACCATCCTCGGCCCTAGCGGCTCCGGCAAGAGCACTACGCTGGCCTTGATCGCCGGGCTTACGCTACCCAGCGAAGGAGCAATCTTCCTCGGCCCGCGCGACGTCACCCGACTCCCCCCCGCACAGCGCAATATCGGTCTCGTCTTCCAAAGCTATGCACTTTTTCCCCATTTGTCGGTGCGCGAGAACATCGCGTTTCCCTTGCGAATCCGGCACAACGACGCCGCCGCAATAGACAGGAAGGTGAAGGAAGTGCTCGCGTTGCTGCGCCTGGACGGTCTGCACAGCCGTCGGCCCGCGCAGCTATCCGGCGGGCAACAACAGCGCGTGGCGCTCGCGCGAGCCCTTGTCTTCCAACCCGACATCCTGCTGCTTGACGAACCGATGGGAGCGTTGGACAAACAACTGCGCGAAGAGGTGCAGGTGGAATTGCGGCGCCTGCAGCGTTCTCTGGGTACGACGACCATCCTTGTTACCCACGACCAGGAAGAGGCATTGTCCATGTCTGATCGGGTGATGCTCCTCGCCGATGGCATGATGCAACAGGTCGGGTCGCCGCAAGAAATCTACACACGGCCAAGCAATTCTTTTGTGGCCGGCTTTTTGGGAACAGCCAATTTCCTGCATGGCCGTCTTGCGACGGCAGGTTCCAATTTCATTCTTGACCTTGGAGAAGGGGAAAGGCTGGTAGTCCATCCCTCGGGACAATCACAACCGCCATCGGACGGCGATCTCGTGCAGGCGATCGTCCGGCCCGAACGGGCCACGCTATCCGCCCCATCCGCCGGGCACGCAGGCCTCAGAGGGCGCGTCCTGGACATCGTTTATCTGGGGCAGTCCGTACGCTATCACGTCCAAACCCGCCAGGCGCGTCCTTTCATAGTCGCCGCCGGCGACGAACAAGTCCGGTTCGCCATCGGAGACCATGTCGCTCTCTCGTGGCCAGAAGATGCCGTCTGGCTGCTTCCGGCCAAACGACGCGCCGCAATAGCGCCTCCCCTCGCCGCTGCCACCCACCTGCATTAATGGAGTCCTTCATGGAACGTCGCACTTTCATCAAGTCGTCGCTGGCCACCATGGGTGCGTGCGCCGCACCTGCCTTGGCGCATGCCGCAGCATCAGCGTCGGAAACGGTCAAGTCCATCCGCATCATCGCGGCCGGGGGCCAGTCCGGCGAGGCTCTCCAAAAAGGTTACATCGATCCCTACACCGCGCGCACCGGCATCAAGGTGCAACGGGAAGACACCACCGGGACGCCCCTGGGAAAACTGCGGGCGATGGTCGAATCAGGGCGCATCGACGCCGTCCTGCACGAAATCGGCGGGCCCGCCCTGGCCCAAGCCATGGCGCTTGACCTGATTGCGCCTTTGGACTGGGCGCAGATCGATCCCGCTGCGATGTTCCCCGAGGCTCGGCACACACATGGCATGGGATATCAGTATTTCTCTGTCGCGTTATCCGGACGGGCCGATGCCGCTCCGTTGGCCAACTGGAAGGATTTCTGGGATACAGCGAAGTTTCCGGGCGGGCGCTCATTGCCCGATATCCCGTACTACTCCCTACCCATCGCGCTGCTTGCCGATGGCGTGGCGCCCGAGAACCTGTATCCGATCGACTTTGATCGCGCCTTCGCCAGCCTGGAGCGGATCAAATCGCACGTACCGGTATGGTGGTCCAGCGGCGCCCAGCCCGCGCAACTGCTGTTGGATAACGAAGTCCGCTACGCGGCCTCCTATTCGGGCCGCGTAGCGGGAAACCCAAAGCTGCGGCTGGAATTCAATCAGGGGCTACTCAATATCGGCTACTTCGTCATGCCGCGAGGCGCTGCACCAGGCCAAGCCAGCGCCGCCTTTGGTCTGCTCCATCAGATGACGTTGCCTGCTTCCCAAGCGGAAGCAGCGAAGATCATCCCCTATACCGGCAACAGTCCCCACCTGGACAAGCTGCTCCCGCAGGACAAGCTGGCGCAGTTCCCGACGAGCCAGGCCAATCGGGAGGTACAAATCCTCCCCAATGAAGCATTCTGGGCCGCCCATGCCTCCGTGGTCGAAAAGCGGTGGCAACTCTTCAAGTTGGGGCTATGAACATGCACCCGACACCCAAACACGCTGCTCGGCAGCGCAGCAGCCGAGCGGAGCTAAAGCTGGTCGCACCATTGCTCATGCTGATGGTATTGGCTTTCAATCTACCGCTACTCGACACGCTAATCCGCAGCTTCGGCTGGCCACATCCGACGCTGGCGCACTATGGCGAGCTGCTCGGCTCGCCGCTCTATCTGAAGGTCATTGCCAATACCTTCATCATCTCCGCGCTCGCCACGCTGGCCTGCATGGCGCTAGGCTATCCCTTGGCATACTGGATCAACGGTCTGGCTCCCAGGGCACAACTCTTCGCCCTTGCGCTCGTGGTCATCCCATTCTGGGTTAGCGTGCTCATCCGTACCTATGCCTGGATCATCCTGCTGGGCAACGCCGGCATCGTCAACGGCCTGTTGCAAGCTGGCGGTCTCATCGACGGTCCGATCGCATTCCTGTACAACCGCGGCGGCGTAACTCTCGGCGTGGTCAATGCCCTGCTGCCCTTTCTGGTATTGCCCCTGTACGCGGCAATGCGCAAAGTCGATCCACGACTCCTGCACGCGGCGCGATCCCTGGGATCGACGGAATGGACGGCATTTTGGCGAATATTCTTGCCGTTGACTCTGCCTGCGCTCGCAGCGGGAGGGCTCTTGGTGTTCCTGATGGCTCTCGGCTTCTACGTAACCCCCATGATTCTGGGCGGCGGACGCGTGCCAATGTTGGTCAACATGCTTGATTTGCTGATCAACCGCATGCCCGACTGGAACCTGGCATCCGCCATTTCCATCGCCCTGCTGCTTGCCTGCCTGGCTCTGTACGCCACAAGCAGAAGGCTTGGGCCACTCAATCTACGTTCGTCATGAGGTCTCCCATGTCGTCAAGGCTTCTAGTGGAAGAATCCAAGGCTATGCAGGGCAGCAAGAGAATCCGCACACCAGGCCGCGCCGTACTGGCCGTCTATGCATCTCTAGTCCTGTTCTTCATTTGCATTCCCGTCGCCATCGTGGTGCCGATGTCCTTCTCGAGTTCCAGCACCCTGGAGTTCCCTCCGCCTGGCTACTCGTTGCGATGGTACGAAGCATTCTTCGGCGACCCGCGATGGATCGAAGCACTCCGGAACTCCGTATTCATCGCACTGATTTCGAGCCTTATCGCTCTTTGCCTCGGCAGCGTCGCCGCATACGGACTGGTTCGCGGCAAGTTCCGTGGCCGGTCTCTACTCGAGTTGAATTTCGCGGCGCCCATGGTGGTACCGCACGTCATTACGGGCGTCGCACTCTATATCTTCTTTGCCAACATTGGCCTGCTCGGGACCATGGGCGGACTCGTTCTGGCGCACGCGGTGCTGGCCGCGCCCTATGTCGTACTGGTGGTGTCCACCGGTCTGGCCACGCTCGATGTCCGCGTCGAGCAGGTCGCTTGCACACTTGGCGCATCGCGCGCAATTGTGCTTTGGCGGGTGGTCGCGCCAAACATGGCTCCCAATCTATTCGCTGCCTGGCTATTCGCTTTCATGATCAGCTTTGACGAAATCACTGTCACGATTTTTCTGGCCGGGACGCACGACACGATACCCAAGCGCATGTTCACTCAGCTTCTCGAACGCATCGATCCCACCATTACCGCAGTGGCGACGATGCTGGTCGCGGTTTCCATCCTTATGGTGGCGGCGATCGCCGCGCTGATGCGACGCCCGAAATTGGAGCGCAGCAGCACCGGGTAGAAGTTGCGTTGCTGCCTGCAGGCAGCAGTGCATTTCCATGCGGGCAATCAGCTCGATCCGACAGCCATGGGGCCGCATGGCTGCGGCCGCCCGGCATGCAAATCTTCGCGCGCTATCGCCTCGACAATGTGCCGCGCGTCTTCGCCCACTCCCATAATCAATGCTGACGCGCGGTTGCGTTGCCACGGGCGGCCGACATGGCTCAATCCTGGCACGGGCGAGACACCCTCGCTGTGGTGGAAGCGTCCGTTCGTGTCGACGGCGCCCGGAATATCGATCCAGTTGGTTTGGTCTCGATAGCCGACCGCCCACACCGCCGACGCCACCTTGCGGCGCTCGCCGTCGGCGAAGAGCGCCGTGTCGCCATCGGTTCCGATCAGCCTGGGCCGTAGTTCGACGCCGCGCCGCGCAAGGCTCGCCAAGCCGCGTTCGCGGTCGGGAAAAGGATCCCTGCGCCGCAATGCCTGTCCGATGAAGGACGCAGTTGGCGCCCGCATCAGCCCCAGGCTGCGCAGCCACCACCAGATCGTTTTCCCCAGTACGCATTCGGGAACCAGCTTCCTGGGTTTGCCCGTCGCCAGCATCACCGGATGCGTGGCCGAGGCCAACACGGCAAGATCGCGGCCGCTGGCCCCGTCCCCTACCACCAGGACAGGCCCGTCGGGAAGCGACTCGCCGGCGCCGAAACTCTCCGGCGTCAACTGCACGACCTGCTCGCCGAAGCCGCGCGCGACCGGCGGCTTCACCGGCGCCTGAAACCCGCCGGTCGCGACGATGACATGCGTGGCGGCAACAGTGCCTCCGTCCGACAAGTCGGCCAGAAAACTTCCATCCGCGTCCGCGCTCAGGCCTGCGCGCCACGCGGCAGCCAGCGCCAGAACACGCCGGCCGCTACCAGGCCCAGCGTGCCGACGCCGAACGATGCGCCGCCGAGCGACACCAGGGCGGTCAGCACCGACAGCGCCACCGGTCCGCCGCTCGAACCAAGGTCGGCCATGAAGCGCCAGATGCCGAGAAACTGCGTACGCGCGCCGGCTGGCGCGGCGTCGGCGCCCAGTGTCATCACGATGCCCGATCCTATGCCGTTGCCGAATCCCAGCAGCGCCGACGCCAGGATGAAACTCGCCACCCCGTTGGTGAGCGGGATCGCCATCAGGCTCAGCCCCATCAGCAGCGTGCAAGGCACCGCCACCCACATGCGGCCGCGCTGGTCCATCACCTTGCCCGCCGGATAAAAAACCGACATGTCGACTGCGGCGACCAGCCCGTAGATGAGCGAGGTGGTGGTAGCGTCAAGACCCAGATGGTCTGCCCACAGGGGTATCACCACCTGGCGCGACGCGCGTAGCGCGCTGATCAGCATCACGCCCACGCCGAGCGTGGCGTAGACGCCGCGATGGTCGCGCGCGACCTCGCCCATGCGCGCACGCCGCGCACCCGCGCCCACACCCGCCGAGGGCTCGATGTCTGGCGCCTTGATGGCAATGAATCCCGCGCCGAGCATGGCGCAAATGGCAATCCAATAGGCCCCGTCGAGCCCCAGGAAATGGATCAGCGCCGCCCCCGCGAAGGGGCCGAAGAAGGTACCGATCCGTGTCGTCCCGCCGAGCGTGGACAGGGCGCGCGCCCTGTACGCCAGCGGCACGACCTCTATCATGTAGCTCTGGCGTGCCAGCTGAAACACCGATTGTGCGCACCCCTGCATCAACATGGCCAGCGCCAGCACCCAGAGATTGGGCACGCAGATCACGAGCAGCAGGCCGACCACGCTCAACACGGCTGCGCCGGCCATGGCGCGCTTCTCGCCGTAGCGATGGGTGATCAGCGCGGACGGGATGTTGGAAAGCAGCGAGCCGACTCCGATGAGGGCGGCTATCAGGCCGGCGGTGGCCATCGACGCTCCCTGATCGCGCGCGGTGAGCGCGATCACGGGAAGGATGGCGCCGTTGCTGATGCCATAGAGCAGCGACGGGCCGAACGCCGGCACGGCGATCTGCTTCAGATTGAACGAATCGGGTTGCGGCATGGCGGGAGAATGAGAGGTCGGCCGCCTGCCAGCCGCCTTGCCCCAGGGCACGGAACCGGTCCGGCGGCCATCGGCGCGGGATGCCGGAAGTGTAGCCGCAGCCCCTCGCGCCCGGCTGTCGGCTAGCTGACAACCGCCACGCCTCTTCCCGGCCGCTCAGCGTCCAACGGACACCGGCCTTCGCTTCCCGGCGAAGATGGCCGAATCGCTTGACAATCCTTGACTGTTGAACTCTGGCGATACATTGCAACACACCGTAATATTTTCCGACACAAACCGTGTCAGCCGAGCATGCGCTCGACTGGGTGCTGTTCCACGCATTTGCCTGTCCATGCCCGCAACCCTCCTTGAATGGTCCGTGCCCGCGGCGATCCTGATGTGTGCCATCGGACTCTGCGCCGCACGCTTCATAGGCTTCAATACGCTCCGGTGGGGCTGCGCCCTGGCGTGCCTGGGCGCGGGCTACGCCGTCATGCTGGTGCAGGCCAGCGCGCTTTCCCCATATAAACAGGTCGTCGAGGATGCTTTCATTCTGGGCGGTGTCATCCTGGCCTGTCGCGCCCTCCAAAGCCGCCGCCGCAGCCAGGTTCCGCCCTACTTCGATATTGCAGTACTGCTTGCGTCGACGGCGATGGTAGTCGTCTCGGTGGTGCTGTTTGCCAGCGCAAAACTGGAGACGTTCTTCGTGCAGGCCTGTTGCGCGCTCGTGACCTGGCGGGCCACGCTGTCCTTCGCCAGGCAGGCCGTGACTACATCGGACAGGGTGCTCGCCGCCGCGTTCCTCTTCATCGCGCTGGTGTTGACGGGCCAGTGCATCCTGTACGTTGCCGCCCCGATAGCGCCGCTCGCAACGGGCGAATGGAGAACGTCTGTCTGGGGCATCCTGATCCAATACACCGGACTGCTCGGAAGCATCGTCCTGACCTTCGCGGTCTTCATCGCGACGAGCTACGACGCCATAGAGAAATACCGTCGCCATGCCCATACCGACGCCTTGACGGGCCTGCTGAACCGCCAAGGACTTGATAGCCTGCTTGCCTCCGTTTCCGGGCGCCTGTTCTCGGATGCGGCGACGCCGGCCGCGTTGATCATGGCCGACATCGACAACTTCAAGCGTATCAACGATGACTTCGGCCACCCATTTGGCGACATGGTGCTGGCGCGATTCGGCGCCCTGCTCAGACCGCAAGCAGACACCCGCATCCATGCTGCCCGGCTGGGAGGAGAAGAGTTCCTGCTGCTGCTGCCCGCAACAAATCTTGAAAGCGCCAGCGCCATGGCCGAGGAGATCCGGGCCAGTTTCGTGGCGCAGCGCTGGGCGCCGCAGGTTCCAAACTCGCGTTTCACTGCCAGCATGGGGGTGACCCTCGTACAAGCAGGAGAACCTTTCGCCAGCGCGTTAAAGCGAGTGGACGAACTGCTATACGAGGCAAAGCGACGAGGACGAAACTGCACGGTTGCGGGTGAAGCGTCTGCCGACACCTGGCATGGCCGCCGTGCGCCTGGCGACAACGCAAGCGCTCAAAGTTGTTGCGCTCAGGTATGAAATCGCCGGTCTTCGATCTGGAAGCATGCCGTCGCCATCGCCATGCCGCGACGATCACTGCTCCACGGCGCGTGGCGCATCACTATATCCCTGATTGCGGCGGCCCGGCGCACGCGCTATGGCGTCCCCCGGCCTTCAGCCCCGCCGGCCAAATAGCATCGCCAATCCGAACAGCGCGCCCAGCCCGCCAACGATAGCCAGCGACATCGATGGCTCGCGCAAGGTCAGCGCCATGATCGCCGAACCCACCCCCAGAAAGGCAATCAACAAGCCCACCAGGCGCCCCGCCGTGGAACCATAGAAATGCGTGCGACGCGCCGCCTGCGTACCGGCGGGCTGGCGCTTTTGCCATGCCGCCAACGCCTGCTCGAACTCGCGCAATAGACGTTCACGCGTGGGCAGGTCCACCGCGCTGACCAGTAACGTCGGCAGGCCGGGGCGGACCAGCTTGAGATAATCGTCAGTACCCCAGCTGGACAGCTGAGCGAAGGCGACGGGAGAGCGGCGCGAAAACTCCAGCCCCTCGGACGTCACCTTGACGGTATTGCGTGTGGGAAAACCCTTGAACGCCACCAGCGGCGGCGCCAGCAACCCCAGCACCGCCAGCACGGCCGCCAGGCCGATCGGCCCGCGGTTGAACACCACCAGCATGAAACTGCCCGCCGCCAAGGCAAAGCCCAACGGCACCGACAACTGGTGCCACCGGGTGTAGACCGACGCCTGGATCCCTCCGTTGCCAATCATGTTTGAGCCAATTGCATATTGCATAAGAGGACCGGCTATCGGCGCTGTCGCGCCTCGGCGCGACGCCGGCCGAAGTGCATGATCGCCATGCCCGAGATCGCAAGGGCGGCGCCGATGAACAGATTCGCGGGGGTGGCTTCGCCCAGCCAAAGACTGGAGAACAACACGCCGAATACGGGCACCAGCGTGATGTAGCCGGAGGCCGCGCCGGCACCCAGCATCTTCACGCCTTCGAAATACCAGGCATAAGCGATCGCGGTCGCACCGAACGCCAGGGCCAGCAGGCTGCCCCACGCGCTGGCGGGGGCCTGTCCCAACTCGGCCCAGGCGGGAGCGCCTTCCACGATCAGACTGGTCAGCAGCAACATCAGCGCGCCGATCACGGTGGTCACCGTGGTGGTGGTCAGGGCGTCCACGCCTCTGAGCACCAGCCGGCCGATCAGGGTGTAGGCCACCCAGCAGGCCACGCAGCCTAGCAGCAGCAGTTCGCCGAGGCCCAAGCCGGAACCGGCAGCGGCTTGCGTGGCCCCGCCGCCGATGGCGATATACGCGCCTATGGCCGACAGGACCATGCCGGCCAGGATGGCGGCGTTGAGGTGTTCGCGGAACAGGATCGCCGCCAGCAACAGCGTCGCGCCGGGGTTCAGCGTCACCACGATCGCGGCCTTGCCGGCCGGCACCAGCTGCAGGCTCAACATGAAGAAGCTGGAGTAGCCGAAGACGCCGGCCAGCGCGGCGGCGGCCAGGCCGAGCCATTGATTGCGCGTCAGAGACTTCAGGCCCCGCAGGGCCGAGGCGCGATGCATCCACAGGACCAACGCCACACTGGCAAACAGGAATCGCAGGCTGGCCGCAGCCAGTGGGGCCATCGACTGGGTCACGACCTTGCCCCAAGACCAGGACGCGCCCCATAGCGCCGCCATGCCGACCAGGCGCAGGTGCGTGGCCATCAACGTATTTTTCATCTGTGCTTCGAAGGTGAGGCGCGGTGGGCGCGCAAGGCGAGGGTGCAAATGCAAGGCATCGAGGTTGCCATTCTGGACAGCCGTCGATGCGCATGCGGGATTTTAGCTGGCAGTGGCAGACGCCACGGCGGCCTGGAGGCGGATGTCGAAGCCCACTGATGTTGGAACGACTCGCCATTAAAAAACAATGATTTAGAGAATTTCCACCATCGAGGGTGGAACCGGTGAGTCATTGAGTCTGGAATTTTGCGGGAAAAAGTTCATTGAACTTGGAATTCTTTGCGGCCCGCATCGCTTGGCCGCCGAATAGCCACGTTAGATCGGCTGAAATTCATGCCCAAGCGTGGACTCCCCGTGCACTGGCCACACCCAAATAACGGAACGCCTGTTGCGGGCAAAGCGACTACCGGATGCGGCTTTCACTGCGGCCACCGTTCGGCCTTCGCGCGACCGCGCGTCGCCGAGGGAGTTCACTATTCAGACATCGATATAGCTCTTTGACAGCTTGTTGCACCGGAGCATGGGGCACGAGCAACGCAAAGCATGAGAACACCACATCCCCCTTGAAAGGGATTTGCTTGATGCCCGGAACGTTAAGACTCTCGCTGACCAGCGGGTTCACGATGCTAACGCCTAAGCCCGTCGCCACCATCGTGCAGATCGCTGGAGCAAATGCCGTCTCGATGATGAGCTTGCGCTTATCCGGCCGGAAGGCATGGTCGATAATCCGGCGTGTTCCGTCGCCTGGCGGAAGTGAAATGAAGTCCTCCCCATCCAGGTCGGAAACCGTAATTTTCTTCTTGCGTGCCAGACGATGGCCATCTGGCACGATACAAACGCCTTGCTCTCGGTGCCACTCCGTCACCTTGAGATCAGAGTCGTCCGCGACATAAGCCACCAGGCCAATGTCGCACAAGCCATTGGCGGTCCATTTAGCTACAGTGGGCGAGTCACTGATCTCGACCGAAATCGGAACGTCCGGATACACCTTCCGAAGCGCGAGAAGCGCCTCTGGTAGCAGCCCAATTGCTATCGATGAAACGGTACCAATGCGTACTGCGCCGGTGCCGTGTTCGCGAATGGTTGCGGCAGCTTTCGCAATTCCATCCAGCCCGGCGAATGAGCGCGCCACTTCGCGATACAACGCGTCGGCCTCCGGTGTCGCAATGACACGCCCACCATGTCGCTCGAACAGGGGGAACCCAGTCGCTTTCTCTAGAGACTGAACCAATCGGCTAATGTTCGGCTGCGTGGTGTACAGCTGCGCAGCTGCGCCCGTCATCGAGCCGGTCACCATGACAGCTCGGAACGCCTCAATCTGCTTGAAATTCATGGCCTACCCCGTTCCTGCGCTTCAAAGAATGAAGCGTTAGCGGTGCTAATTTCACCATAATAATTTGACATGACCTACCCCACATATCTTATTTGACCGCATAGTCTACGGCCATGCAGACTCCTCCCATGTCGATGCCCCCCAACATTACTCACGAAGACATTGAGGAACGCCATGAGCATGAAGAAGGTCTTTGCAGCGGCAGCACTTGCCTTTGTCTCGACAACCGCATTTGCGCAAAACTACCCCACGCAACCGGTCAAGCTCATCGTCGGCTTTTCAGCCGGTGGCGCCAATGATGTCATCGCGAGGATCATTGCGCAGGGCATCCAAACCCGCTCGGGTCAGAGCGTCGTTGTCTACAACAAGCCCGGCGCGGGAAGCACACTAGGCACTGACGAGTTGGCTAAAGCCTCCCCGAACGGCTATACCTTGCTGCTCGGCTCCACCGGGGGCCAAGCGATTGCACCGTTCATCTACAAGACACTTCCGTACGACCCGGTGAACGACGTACAGCCCGTCACGCTGATCGCCAAAGCAGCCATTGCGCTGATTGTGAGAAATGAATTTCCAGCTAAGTCCGTCAAGGAACTTCTAGCCTATGCGAAGGCTAACCCTGGCAAGCTCAACTACGCTTCACCTGGCAATGGGACGGGCTCCCATCTGACTGCCGAGCTATTCAAGAAGATGACTGATACGGACATTGTCCATGTTCCATATCGGGGCGACATGCCCGCCATGTCCGATGTAATGGCAGGGCTCGCCGATATGACTTTCGCAAGTCTTCCATCGGCAATCGCCGGTCTCAAATCCGGAAAGGTGCGCATTCTTGCCGTCACAAGCGCGCAGCGCATGAAGTCAATGCCGGACGTCCCGACAATTGCCGAGTCGGGAGTGGCGGGTTTCGATGTCTCGACCTGGTATGGCATGTTCACGACCGGCGGCACCCCAGCTGCGGTTGTGGACTCCATCGCCCATGAGATTGCTCTGGTCGCTCAAGATCCTGCCGCGAAGTCAGCAATCGAAAAACAAGGGGTAGAGGTGGCGGTGAGCAAACCGACCGAGTTCCGCGAGTTCATGAATACGGAAATGAAGCGATGGGGCTCTCTCGCGCGCAGCCTTGATATTGAAGCAAACAACTGATGATGCCCGAAAAATCAATCTCGTCGCTTACTGACTCCTGCGACATTGCCATTGTCGGAGCGGGCCTGGTAGGTCTGGCTATCGGCTATGGAATGCTGCGACGAAGCAGAACGGTCTGCTTCTTTGACAAGGAAGATACGGCCCAGCGTGCTTCACGCAGCAACTTTGGCTTGATTTGGGTTCAAAACAAGGGCGAAAACCTGCCTCGCTATGCAGAGTGGAGCCGAGATTCGTCCCGCCTGATGCCAGCGCTGGCAACTGCCCTCAATGCCGAGACGGGCGTCGATGTTCACCTCGAACAGCCCGGCGGATTCTACTTTTGCTGGTCCGACGAGGAAATGGCGCGTCGGGCCGAGAGCATGCTGGCCCTTCAATCGGCCGTGCTCGGCGACTATCCATTTTCAATGCTTGATCATGCCGACGTCCGGGCGCGATTACCCGAAATCGGCAAGGAGGTCGTCGGCGCATGCTTCACGCCCATGGACGGTCACGTGAATCCCCTCAAGCTCTTGCTGGCCCTGGCCGAAGCGAACCACGCTCGTGGAGCGACCTACAGGTTCGGGACGAACGTTACTGACATCATTCCCGACCCCACCGGCTTTCTAGTGTCGACGGCAACTCACCGCGTGCACGCGAGGAAAATCGTATTGGCAGCGGGACTCGGCATTCGAGACCTCGCACCCAAGCTGGGCCTTCACGCGCCCCTTGTCCCGAGCAGGGGCCAGGTTCTTATCACTGAGCGGGTCAAGCGATTCCTGAGCTTTCCAACCAACAAGCTCAGGCAAACCAACGAAGGAACAGTGCAGATTGGCGACTCCGTGGAAGACGTCGGATTCAATGATTCGACATCACACGATGTCATGCAGTTCATGGCGCGCCGAGCCGTTCGTACATTTCCAATCCTGCGCGATGCGCGGATCGTTCGCGCCTGGGGCGGGCTTCGCGTGATGACGCCGGATGGCTTCCCCATCTACGAAGAGTCCGCCCGTTACCCTGGCGCGTTCGTTGTCACTTGTCACAGCGGCGTGACGCTCTCCGCTGCGCACGCGTTTCAGATCGCCCCATGGATAGATGGGGATGAATTGCCAAATGGACTCTCGGTCCTGAACAGCCGTCGATTCCAGCATGAAGCCTTGGGACCCATGTACGTCAACTGATGAAGCCTCTCATGCTGGAAAAATCCGTATTTACATCGCTAGAACCGACAGCCAAGGTCGTCGTCCAGGTGGACGGCACGAGCGTATCGGTCAATGCCGATCAGTCCGTTGCGGCTGCGCTACTCGCCGCGGGCGTGACTCCTTTCCGCACGACTCCCGTTAACGGAGCTCCTCGCGCTCCCTATTGCATGATGGGAGCGTGCTTCGAATGCCTACTTGAAGTCGACGGCAAACAGAACCAGCAATCATGCCGGATTGCCGTGCGCGAAGGCATGCGCATTAATCGGCAGCAAGGCGCGCGTTCACTAGGGAACCACGATGACCGCTGAGCAGGCCGCAGATATCGTCGTCATTGGAGCCGGTCCGGCGGGCCTTTCGGCAGCCACGGCCGCCGCCAATTCTGGTGCGCGTGTCGTCCTGCTTGATGATCAGGAAATGCCTGGCGGACAGATCTATCGTGCGATTGAGCAGGCTTCCGAAGCGCGCAAGAATATCCTGGGCAAGGACTACGCCGCGGGCGCGGGCATCGTCGAGGCCTTTCGGGCGTCCAAAGCCGTTCACGTCGGTGGCGCGGATATTTGGGACATAACTGGCGAGAGGGAAGTGCACTATCTCCGTGATGGACGATCGCATTCTCTATCCGCAGCACGGGTTGTCCTTTGTACAGGGGCGATGGAGCGGCCGTTTCCGATCTCAGGATGGACCCTGCCCGGCGTGATGACGGCAGGGGCCGCCCAGATCATGCTCAAGAGCGCCGCGCTGATCCCGCAAGAACCGGTAACGATCGCCGGATGCGGTCCGCTCCTCTATTTGCTCGCATGGCAGTATCTCCGAGCGGGCGCGAAGATTCAGGCCATCATCGATACGGCGGAATCGGTTCATGCCCTGAAACTTCTTCCTCAGGCTGTGTCCGCCATCCGCGGTTGGCGATACTTCGCCAAGGGCCTCAAGCTGATGCACAAGATTCGCAAGCATCGGACTCCCTGGTTTCAGGGCGCAACCGATCTCCGGATTGAGGGGCGGGAGCGTGCCGACGGCCTGAGCTTCTCGCACAGAGGGACGAGGCATACCGTTGCTTCCCGTCTCGTTCTCCTGCATCAGGGGGTCGTGCCGAACACGCTCATTAGCATGGGCATCGGTGCGCGGCACATCTGGGACGAAGCACAGTTGTGTTGGAGGCCAGAGGCCGACTCGTCAGGCCGCCTCAGCGTCGATGGTTTCTACATTGCCGGCGACGGCTCCGGAATCGGAGGGGCTGAGGTGGCTGCCATTGGCGGACATATGGCAGGCGTCGCTGCCGCATTCGACCTCGGCTTCCTGGACCAGGCCCGCTATGAAAAGGCGCTGTCATCGAGTCAACGAGTATTGCGCGTCCATGCTGGCGCCCGGGCGCTCATCGATGCGATGTACCGGCCGCCTGCGCACACCCGGGTTCCCGCCTCTGACGATGTACTCGTATGCCGTTGCGAAGAAGTCACGGCCGGAGATCTCCGCCACGCGGTGCGCCTGGGCTGTTCCGGCCCGAATCAAGTCAAGTCGTTCTACCGGTGCGGCATGGGTGCATGCCAGGGCCGCCAATGCAGCCTGACGGCCACGGATCTGATCGCGATGGAGCGACAGTGCTCCCCCGAGGAGGTTGGATACTTGCGCGCGCGCCCCCCGTACAAGCCCATCAATCTTGATCAACTCTCTGCCAAGCCGTAGCAGTTCGTCCGGACGAACTCGAATCTGGCACCTTCTCGCACAACGGAAAACACTATGTCCGACTCGCACGAATCCCGTCTGCAGCAAAGCGGCCTACAACTCTCTTCTCCGCCCGCACCGGCGGCGAACTATGCACCCGTAGTGCGCTCCGGAAATCTCGTTTTCATTGCCGGCCAAGTTCCTACTAAGGAGGGCAAGGATCAATACACCGGCAAAGTCGGCCGCGATGTCACGGTGGCCGACGCCGTGTCAGCTGCACGCTTGTGCGCTGCCAATGTGATTGCTCAACTGCGTGCGTATCTCGGCGGGAGCCTGGACGGCGTTGAAAGATGCGTACGGCTTGGAGGTTTCGTCAATGCCCCCGAAGATTTCGGCGGACATCCTGCGGTACTCAATGGAGCTTCCGATCTGATGGTTGAGATCTTTGGCGAATCTGGCCGCCACGTCAGAGTGGCGGTTGGATGTAGCTCGCTGCCACGCGACGTTCCAGTTGAGGTCGAAGCGACGTTCGAACTGAAGACAAATTTCGATACCAGTTCGACGTAGTCTGCGCGAACTCATTCATGGCCACTTTCTTCAGCATTTCAGACTCCAGTTTGGATGGCATTCTTTGCCCCAAATCCGTGTCTAGAAAATTAAGTGATGATTTCGGCCGCCTGGCGCCTACTCCTCCATAAGACATTCACAGAATGCCGCCATTAACGTGGATTCGGCTTGTTGTTGCGCTGCCAAAATATAGCGAGTAAACACGACCGCGGGGGAGAAAGCCAGGCTGACCACACCGGCGATCTTCAAGTGCCGCGTCACCAGAGGGTTGACCACACTGACTCCCAGCCCCATCGCCACCATATGCAATATTGTGGCTGCATATGGTGTGTCCAGAATCAGCTTGCGACGATCCGGTTCAAAAGCAGCATCAATCGCGGTCCGGGTGCCATCGCCTTGCGTCAATGAGATAAACGCTTCGCCATCCAGGTCACCCGCGGTAATCCTGCGTTTTCGCGCCAAGCGATGTCCTGTCGGCACAATACACACGCCCTCTTCCTCTGCCCAGAGGCTCGCCGTAACGCCTGGCGTATCAGCCAAGTACGAGACCAAGCCTAGGTCACAGTAGCGCGTCGCAGTCCACTTGGCGACCGTGGGTGAATCTCCGGTGTGTATTGAAATCGGCACGTCCGGATAGCGTTGGCGGAACGTCCGAATGGCCTTCGGCATAACGCTCATGGCGATAGATGGCACCGCGCCTATGCGCAACGTACCTGGCCCCACTTGGCGTATCAGGCAGGCAGCATCGGCCAGCGCATCCATGCCCAGGAACGCCCGCTGCACTTCAAGGTAGAACGCTTCTGCTTCGGGTGTCGGAACGAGGCCGCTCGCTCGGCGCTCGAAGAGACGAAACCCTGTCGCGCTTTCCAACTGCCCGATGACTCGACTGACATTCGACTGTGAGGTGTGAAGTTCGCCAGCAGCCAACGTCATGGACCTGGTCAGCATCACGACACGAAAGGTCTCGATATGTTTGAACTTCATCCAAGCGCTCTCCGGCAGGCAGGAACCACGGCATATCAAAACCGCATGCCAATGATGAAAACTGTCATTTGACGTAATGTAGCTCGATTTCCATACTCCACGAATAAGTCAGCGGGCGACTTGCACGCACAGATGGAGCAAATAAGATGAAATCGAAGGTCAGCGGCCGTTTACAGCAAGTCTCCGCGCAGGAAGTCTGCGACCACATTTATCTGCCGCGCCTGAATCGAGAGTTCACCAGCGGATTCGACTACCTTTCAGACATCAACCAAGCGCATCTGCTCATGCTTTTGCATGCAGGCCTCATGCCTCGGGAATCGGCAATCCGCTTGGCGCAGGCTCTGCTGAAAATGGAACAGGACGGTCCCTCGGCCGTGCCGCTGGATCCGCAAAGGGAAGACGCCTATTTCAACTACGAAGCCCAGCTGATGCGACTTGCGGGTTCGGATGTGGGCGGCCGCCTGCATGTGGCACGCAGTCGCAATGACATCCTCGCCACGCACGACCGGCTGCGGGCTCGCAACGCCGGCCTAGACGTCCTCGATGCGCTGAACAACGTGCGCGAGGTGGCGATATCACGCGCGCAAGAGTATGCCAACGTGGTCATGCCGGGCTACACGCATCTTCAATCCGCTCAACCCATCACGTATGGCCATTACCTGATCGCGGCGGCCGACGCCATCGCGCGCGACGCAGCCCGCATTGAGCAGGCGTTGCAACACATCGACGCCTGCCCACTGGGCGCCGGCGCACTGGCCGGCACAACGTTTCCTATACAGCGAGACCATACCGCGCGGCTTCTTGGCTTCGACCACAGCGTGGCCAATTCCCTGGATGCCGTGGCATCGCGGGACTTCGCCTGGGAACTGATGTCCGCCATGACAATCGCGTCCTTGACGTGGGGCCGGATCGCACAGGACTTCTACGTGTGGGCCACTCCCGAGTTCGGACTCATCGAGTTTCCTGACCGGGTGGCAGGCACATCCAGCATCATGCCGCAGAAGAAAAACCCCGTCGTGCTGGAGTATCTGAAAGGCAAGACCAGCCACCTCATTGCGCTGTTTACCGCGTCCATGACGGCTGTGAAGGGCACTCACTTTACTCATAGCGGTGATGGCAACCGGGAAAGCATGCGCAGTTTCTGGGAAAGCTCAGACGAGTGCATCCGCTGCCTGACGCTGTTCCGCCTAGTACTCGAGTCTGCTCAACCGGTCGAGCAGACGATGTTGCACAAGGCACGGACCAACTTCTCCACCGCGACCGATCTGGCAGACGCCCTGGTACGTGAAGTGGGCCTGTCGTTCCGCGAGGCGCATCACGCGGTGGGTGCGGTGGTGTACCAAGCCATCGAAGGCGGCCTGGCGGCCGACCAGATCACGGTAGACATGGTCAACGCTGCCGCCTCGGAGCAGTGCGGGCGCGACATCCGCCTCGATGCCGCGTCAGTACGACGGTGTCTGGATCCGCTGGCCAGCATACAAGCCCGTTCGGCCCATGGCGGTCCCGCGCCCGCTCTTGCAAGCCAGCGCATCGGCGAATTGCATGTCGCGCTGACGGAAGCCAGAAGGCTGGCGGCGGCACACCGAACCGCCGTCGCCGCCGCACGTGTCTCGCTCAAACAGAAGGTCGCCGAGCTAGCCGCGACGCCGTTGCCATAGCGCTTGACTCATACGCAGCGCTTCCTATTCTTACTACACAAGGGGTTCCATCATGAAGCTTGCCTTCACGCTCGCCACCGCCTCAGCCTTGGCATTTTCCTGCGCCGCCGTTGCAGAAACCTATCCAAGCAAGCCCATCCGCCTGATCATCCCGTTCGCCGTCGGGGGCAGCACCGACAATCTGGGCCGGGTCCTGGCGGCCCGTCTGTCGGAAAAACTGGGTCAACAAGTCGTTGCGGACAATCGCCCCGGGGCCGGCGGGAACATTGGCACCGACCTGGTGGCCAAGGCCCCGGCGGATGGGTACACGCTCCTACTAGCCACTGAAGGCACCTTGGGCATCAACCCATCCCTCTACAAGAAGCTGCCGTTCGATCCGGAAAGGGACTTCACGCCGATCGCGCTGTTCGCCAGCGTGCCCAATATCCTGGTCGTCAATCCCAAGGTCCAGGCCAAGACGGTGGGCGAGCTTGTCGCCTATGCCAAGAGCAAACCGGCGGCGTTGAATATGGGTTCGGCAGGCAATGGCACCACCAATCATCTCTCAGGCGAACTATTCCAGGCAATGACAGGTGCGTCCTTCACTCACGTGCCGTACAAAGGCAGCGGTCCCGCCATGGCGGATCTCCTGGCGAACCAGATTCAGTTGATGTTCGACAATTTTCCCGGATCGTTGCCCCAGGTAAAAGCGGGGGGACTGCGCGCCCTGGCCGTGACCAGCGCCAAGCGCTCGCCACTGCTGCCGGATGTCCCCACCATGGCCGAGGCGGGCGTGCCCGGTTATGACGTGGAGGTCTGGTTCGGCGTAGCAGCCCCCAAAGGCCTGCCCACGGACACCCTGGCGACTCTCTCCAAGGCGATCACCGAAATCACGGAGGAGCCTGCCACGGTGCAAAAGATCCTAAGCATAGGCGCGACTCCCCTGACGTCTACGCCATCTGAATTTGGCCAGCGGATCCACAGCGCCAAAGAAAAATGGGCGCCGATCGTCGCTCAGTCGGGTGCGACCATTGATTAGGACGGCTGGCTGAAGCGCCCTCGCCCATTTCGAAATCAACAACAGCCGGCAGGCATACAGGACCATGCGAGGAACAGTCGTGCGCGCTGCACCCGTGCGATCGCCTTGCCTTTAGCCCAACAGCCAAAAGGGCGTCAATCCGCAGCCGACGATGTGCTGCCGAGACGCGGTCTCCAGATGTTCCAGCTATCCCGTTCCCATCCGGGTTTTCGATCAATCGACACTGGAGACAGGATAGCCGGCGGAACCTCGACTCCAATGCAATCAAATACTTAGCGAAGCTAGCCAAAAGGCGCAATGTCGCCGCGGTGAGACCTAGCCGTGCGCTATTCGCCCATACGATCTCTTTCGCTTTTCATCCCTTCTGGCAGCGCTGGGGGCTGTGCGCCTGTTCCGACCGGGTTCAAACGATCCGCGATCTCGCGCTGAACTCGCCACAGATGGACGCGCATGCTCTGTTCGGCCGCATCCGGCGATCGGCGCGCGATGGCTTCCGCGATTGCGCGATGCTCCTGATCACGCATCTGTATGCGCTCGCGCGTGGTTTGTGTTGTGGTGGGAATGTGCAGGCGCTGGTCGGCGCCGACATGGCGCAAAAATGCGTAGAGGCTTGCCGCCAGTTGGTTCCCGGAGCTATCCGCCAGCAACTTGTGGAACGCAATATCCCCGGTCGAGCGCGCGACCCCTGATGGCGTTGTAGCGGCTTCAAGAATTTTTGCGATTTGCACCGGCGAGGCCCGGATTGCGGCCAATCGCGCAATTGCCGGCTCCAGCACCGCGCGCAGCTCGATCACCTCAAGCGCATTCGTCTCCTGGACCACTACATCGCCTTTAAGAATAGGCGGATCGTTGCGACGAATGGCAGGCCGCGGCAGTTCCGACACCTCACGCATCTTGTCCAGGGCAAGGCGTAAACGATGACGATTGACGTTCAGTTGCGCGGCGAGAACCCGCTCGGAAGGCAATTCTTCTCCTTTGCCCAACAACGCTCGGATCTGCGTAATCAACCTGCGTATGTCATTGGAAACCTCGGGTTGGCGGGTACGTGCCATTGTTTCCTCGCGTCATATTTTCGCGACCATCTTAGATTCGAAAGCGCTTAAATCGCAATAAAAATAAGCAACCGGTTGAGAATTTAGATAACTCCATTTTTTTAATTAACTCATTGTTTTTAAAATGAATTTTTTAATTTCAATGTACAGCAACCCTAGAAATTAGGGGTTTTCCATATCGAACCACAAATACCGTTTACACAACCATTGGTTGTTATTAGATTTGTTCCGCCATGTTGTTAATCAATAACTTTCAAGGGGAACGTGTATGCACCCAACCAGTCCCGCCAGCGGCGCTCGAGAAGCGGATTTGCGGTCCATGTATGAGCAGATCGACCGGAAATCCATGTTTCCGTTCTGGGCCCGCGAGAACGAGGCGCACGACGACATAAAGCAGCTCGTCAGCGGCCCCAAGGCGGTGCCTTACCGGTGGTCGTACAAGGAAGATATCCAGCCCCTGCTTGCCGAATCGGCGCGGCTGATCTCGACCGAGAACACGGACCGCCGTTCGCTGATCCTGGTCAATCCGGCCCTGGCCCCGCGCCGCGCGACCGTATCGACCCTCTACACGGCATACCGGCAGAACGATCCCAACGAGATCATGCCGCCGCACTCGCACACCGCCAGCGCCATCCGCTTCGGACTGACCGGCCAGCAGAACTTCACGGGCGTCGAAGGCGAAGACATCACCTTCCTGCCTGGCGACATGGTGCTCACGCCGCGCGACACCTGGCACAACCATGGCAATCTCGGCAACGAGCCCGCCATCAATCTGTCGGTGCTCGACTACCCGCTAGTCGAAAACCTCAATGCGCTGAGCTTCAAGCACGACTACCAGGAGAATGGCGAAGTCGTGCGCAAGCAGAGCGCCCGCTTCCAGACGGAGTACTCGCGCACGGTCTATGGCGTGGGCGGCCTGACGCCCCGCTTCGTCGACCACCGGCGCGGCGGCGGCGACTCCTCGCCCATGTTCGTCTATCGCTATGAAGCCATGCGCGAGCTGCTCTACCGCTTCCGCGACTGGGACGAATCGCCTCAGGAAGGCCTGCTCGTCGAATACACGCACCCGTTGCGGGGCGGCCCTGTGTACCGGACGATGACCTTCTTCATGCAGATGGTCCGTCCCGGAGAGAAGACGCTTCCCCTCAAGCAAACGGCCAATCTCCTGGTCGCGCCGTTCTCCGGCCAAGGTTCCATGACGATCGGCGAAGACAGCTTCAAGCTCGAGCCCTTCGACACCGTGGCCGTTCCCAGCGACACCTGGGTCCAGTACCGCAACGACCACACCGAACCGCTGATCCTCTTCATCGCCAGCGACGAGCCGGCGCTGCGCGCGATGGGCCTCTTCCATCAGTGGGGCCGCACCGCACAGGGCGACCTCATTGAATTGGTCTGAGGGAGACCGGTCTTGGCTAAAGCTTGGAATACCTCGTTGGTCGCCCATGTGGACTGCGAAGGCGGCGGGCAGGTCTGGGTGGAAGGGAACACGATGTTCGTGTCCCACATGCGGCCGCCCTATGGCACCTCGATCTACGACGTCGAGGATCCTCGGCGGCCCCGGCTGCTGGCCTCGCTCGAAGTGCCGATAGGATGGCATTCGCACAAAGTGCGGGCCAAGGACGGCCTGATGATCGTCAACTATGAGAAGTTCCGCACCGGCGCGGACGACTTTGGCGGCGGACTAGGCATCTACGACGTCAGCCGTCCCGATCGTCCCCGCCTCATCAAGCACTGGAAGACGGGCACGCAGGGCGGAGGCGTGCATCGCTACGATTTCGACGGCCGCTACGCCTACATTTCACCCACGGCTCCCGGCTTCATCGGCAACATCGTGAAGATCCTGGACCTGCAGGAACCATCGCGTCCCGAAGAGGTGGGAAGCTGGTGGATTCCCGGCCAGAACATGCAGGCCGGTGAAGACTATCCGTGGGAAAACTATGTCCCGCCTCGCTGCCATCACCCGCTGCGCATGGGGAACCGCCTGTACGTGTCCTATTGGCACCATGGAATGTTCATCCTGGATATCGAGGACCTGTCGCGGCCCAAGCTGGTCTCGCAATTCAACACAGGTCCGGCGCATCCTCACCCGACCCACACGGCCCTGCCGATGCCCATGCTGCTGAAAGGCCGGCAGATCCTGGTCGTGGCCGACGAAGACGTCGCCAAGCTGCGCCCGTCGCCGCCGGCCTTCACCTGGCTGTTCGACATCACCGACGAGCGACAGCCCATCCCCGTCTCGACGTTCCAGGTGGACGGCGTCGATCCGGACGGCACGCCGAAAGAACCCATGTCGGGCTGTCACCAGCCGGCCGAGCGCTTCACGGGCAGCGTCCTGCCCTTTGCCTGGTTCGCGCGCGGCCTGCGTCTGGTCGACGTCAGCGATCCCTTCAGGCCCACGGAAGTCGGCTACTACGAACCGGACACGCCCGCCGGGTTCGAGCGGGTTTCGTCGAACGACGTCACGACCGACTCGCGCGGTCTGCTCTATCTGCTGGACAGGCAACGCGGGCTGGACATCATCGAAAGCTCCGTCTACGGAAACTGAAATGGCATATCTACAGCAAGCCTTTGGCAAAAAAAATCCCAACCTTCCCTTCCACCCCGCAGTACGCGCGGGTGACTTCGTCTTCGTGTCCGGCCAGGTCGCCAAGGACGAGAACGGCGTGATGCAGGACGGCACGATCGAGCAATTGACGCGCAGCACCATCGAAGCGATGCGCCGCGCCCTGCAGGGCGCCGGCTGCGACCTGGCGGACGTCGTCAAGGTCACGACCTACCTGGAAGACGCGCGCGACTTCGGCCGCTACAACGGCGTCTTCAAGGAGTACTTCCCGGACGGCATGCTAGCGCGCACCACGGTAGAAGCGCGTGCCGTCATCGACACCAAGATCGAGATCGAATGCATGGCCTACAAGCCGCTTTGACCGCACGTACATAACCAAACCAATTCAAGGGAGTCTCATCATGTTGGAAGTTCTCGGCCGCGCCACGTCCGGCAATGTTCAGAAAGTGCTGTTCCTGCTGGAGGAACTGAAGGTTCCCTACCTGCGCAAGGACTACGGCAAGACGTTCGAAGGAACGACGCTCACGGGGGAATACAAAGCCATCAATCCCACGCAGAAGGTGCCGACGCTGCGCGACGGCGACCTGCACATCTGGGAGTCGCACACGATCCTGCGTTACATCGCCAACACGCACGACGGCGTAGCGCTGTACCCCGCCGATCCCGCGGCGCGCAGTCAGGTCGAGCGCTGGATGGACTGGACCCTCGCGTCGCTGAACGTCGCCTACCTGGCGGGCTTCAAAGAGGCCAAGCTGCCCGCGGAAGAGCTGACCGACGCCGCGGCCAAGCTGCTGACCGCGGAGCTGTCCCTGCTCGATGGCCATTTGGCGGGCAAGACCTGGGTGGCAGGCAATGCGTTCTCCCTGGCCGATATCTGCCTGGCCCCGCTGGTCCGGCGCTGCCTGAAATTCCCTCACGCCAAGCCCGAACTGCCCAACGTGAAGGCCTGGATAAAGCGAATCGAGGACAGGTCCGCTTTCGGCACGGCCGTCGCGGCCGGTTGAGGTCGGACATGGAGACCCGCATGCACAAACCGCCTGACGACTCGCAGATCCGCGCACGCGGACTGACTGTCGACTTCGACACTCGCGCCGGACGCGTGCGGGTGCTCAACGACATCGACGTCGACATCGCGAAGGGATCCTTCACGTCCATCATCGGCCCGTCGGGCTGCGGCAAGAGCACCCTGCTGAAGGTCTTCGCCGGACTCGTTCCGCCGACCGGCGGCGACGTCCGCGTGGCCGGCGTCCAGCCCACGGAAGCGGTGCGCCAGCGCCGCGTGGGCATGGTCTTCCAGGAAGCGGCGTTGATGCCCTGGCGCACCGCGCTCGAAAACGTCTGCTCGCTGATGCACCTGGTGCATGCGCGGCCCAAGGATGAAATCCTTCAGCGCGGCCGCGACATGCTGCGGCTCGTAGGGCTGGAGTACGCGGCCGACCGGTATCCCGGGCAGCTGTCGGGTGGCATGCGCCAGCGCGTCTCCATTGCCCGGGCCCTGGCCCTGGACCCGGAGGTCCTGATGATGGACGAGCCGTTCGGCGCCCTGGACGCCATCACCCGCGAAACCATGAGCGACTTCCTGCTGGAAATCTGGCAGCGCACCGGCAAGACCATCGTCTTCGTCACCCATTCCATCGACGAGGCGGTCTACCTCTCGGACCGCGTCTACGTCATGGCCACCAATCCCGCTCGCATCGTCGACTGCCTGCCGATCGCGTTGCCTGGCCCGCGCTGCGAAGCCACATTCGCCAAGCCCGAATTCCACGAGAAGTCCTATCAGCTTCGCCAGCTGCTCAAGACGGGCCATGCCCAGGGGAGCGCATCATGACGGCGGGTACCACCATGAAAACCAAAGCCCAGCCGCAAGTCCCTTCCGTTCCCCGGCTGCCCGGCAGGATCCGCTATGCGCTCGGCTCGGCGATGCCCAGCATCGTGCTCGTTCTGATCATCCTGGCGGCCTGGGAGGCCTGTGTCCGCGTTCTGGAGGTGCCCGCGTTTGTCGTGCCCGCGCCGACGGACATCGCGGCCGTCCTGGTCGAACGGCAGGCGGAGCTAATCCAGGCCTCGCTCGTCACGGGCGCCGAGATCCTGTACGGCTTTTTGTACTCGTGCCTCGTGGGCATCGCGATCGCGCTCCTGGTCGACCGCTATGCCTGGTTCGGCCGCGCAAGCTACCCGCTGATCGTGCTGTTCCAGAACGTGCCCAAGATTGCCCTGGCGCCGCTGCTGATCCTCTGGTTCGGGTACGACCTGCTGCCGAAGATCGCCCTGATCGTGATCATGGCCTTCTTCCCGGTCACGCTCAATATGCTGGTCGGCCTGCGGTCGGCGGACGCCAACCTGGTTGCGCTACTCAGGTCCATCGGCGCAACGCCGAACCAGATACTGCGCCAGGTCAAGATCCCGGCTTCGCTGCCGGCCCTGATGGCGGGGATGAAGGTGGCGATCACCCTGAGCGTGATCGGCGCGATCGTGGGCGAGTTCGTCGGCGCCTCGGCCGGGCTGGGCTACATGATCCAGTTCGCATCGAGTCAGATGGAAACGGCGCTGGTGTTCGCCGCGCTGGTCCAGATCTCGGTGCTCGGCGTCTTCTTCTACTACATCATTGAATTCATAGAACACCGGTTTCTGGGCTGGGCCACTCACTAATCCGAATCAACAAGGGGAAAATCATGAGATCGAGTTGGAGATTCAGCGCGCTCTTCGGAGTGCTGGCATTGTTCGGCGGCGCCGCCCATGCCAAGGACGCTGTGACCGTACAACTGGACTGGGTCGTGCGCGGCAATCACGCGCCGTTCTTTGTCGCCAAGGAAAAAGGGTATTTCGCCGACCAGGGTATCGACGTAACGGCGATCCGCAAGGGCACCGGATCGACCGACGCGTTGCGGCTGGTGGCCAATGGAAACGCCGACTTCGGCTTTTCCGACCTGCCGACGCTGATGGTCGGGCGGTCGCAGGGCGTGGCAAATTCGGCGCTGCTGGCGGTGAACCAGAAGACGCCGCTCGCGATCATTTCGCTGAAGAAGAACTTCGACCTGAAGGACGCCAAGCAGCTCAAGGACGCCAACATCGGCGTGCATCCCAGCGGCTCGACGTATATCTTCCTGAAGGCTGCGCTGGCCAAGAATGGCCTGTCTCTGGCGGACATTAAGCAGTCGACCGTTTCGCCGCCTTACGAAAACCTGCTGCTGCTGAACCGCGTGAACGTGGTGCCGGGCTATATCGACGCCGAGGTTCCCGAGCTCGAACACAAGGCCGGGGGACCGGGCTCGCTGTCCATCCTTCATGGCGCGGACCTGGGCATCCAGAGCTACGGCTCGGGCGTCTTCACCTCGGACAAGAACATTGCCCAGCGCGCCGATCTCGTTCAGCGCTTCGTGGCGGCTTATTCCAAGGCCTTTGCCGACGTGATCCTGAACCCGGAAGCGGCCGCCGACACGCTGATCAAGAACAACCCCGAATACAAGGGCAAGAAAGAAATGCTGGTGGCACAGTTGCGCGCCGACCTGGATTTCACCTTCTTCAGCGACCAGACCAAAACGCACGGCATCGGCTGGATCGACCCGGCCTTGTGGCGTTCATCGGCGACGCTCTTCAAGGAGCAAGGCGCACTGTCGCCTTCCTTCGACGATACCCAGGGATTCGACACGCGCTTCCTGGAAAAAGCGCAACCTCTGAAACGGTGAGACTAGATCATGGCAGGTAATACTCACAAGACCGCCTCGGGCAATGTCCAGCTCCCGACCAGCCACGGCGTCTTCTATGGCGGCGGCTGGCACGCGCCCCTCAGCGAACGCTGGACCGAAGTCGTGGCGCCGGGTACGGGCGAGCGGCTGATGGCCGTGGCCGATGCGGGCGCGGATGATGTTGCGCGCGCCGCCAGCGCCGCCCGGGCAGGCGCCCGGGTGTGGCGCCGGACAGCGCCGCTAGCGCGAGCCGCCACCCTGCGCAAGATGGCCCAGCGCCTGAGGGACAACGCAAAGGAGCTGGCGCTGCTCGACGCCCTGGACTGCGGCAATCCGGTGTCCGAGATGGGCTCCGACGTCATGGTCGCGGCCGCGCTGCTGGATTTCTTCGCCGGCCTCGTGACGGAGCTCAAGGGCGACACCATCCCGATCGGGCACGACGCGCTCGACTACACCGAACGCGAGCCCGTCGGCGTGGTGGCGCGCATCGTCGCCTACAACCATCCGCTACTGTTTGCCATGGGCAAGCTGGCCGCCCCGCTAGCCGCGGGCAATGCCGTGATCATCAAGCCGCCGGTACAGGCGCCGCTGTCGGCCCTGCGCTGCGCGGAGCTGATCGCAGACCTGTTACCCCCCGGCGTCTTCTCGCTCATTCCGGGCGGCGCCGATGCGGGGGCCGCCCTGGCCGCAAGTCCGGACGTCGACATGATCGGCCTGGTAGGCAGCATTCCCACCGGACGCCGGGTCATGCAGGCCGCGGCGGCGCGGCTCAAGCCCGTGGCCCTGGAACTAGGCGGCAAGAATGCGTTCATCGCATGTCCGGATGTCGACCCGGCGCTGGTGGCGCGAGCGATCGTGGACGGCATGAACTTCACGTGGTGCGGACAGTCCTGCGGCTCCACCAGCCGGGCCTTCGTGCATCGGTCCATCTATGACGAGGTCTGCGGCCAGGTGGTTCAGGCCTGCGCCGCGTTCGTGCCGGGCGACCCCACCGATCCCGCCACCACCATGGGCGCGATGATCAGCCGCGAGCACCGCGACCGGGTCAAACAGGCGATCGACGCCGCCGTGACGCAGGGCGCCCGCCTGATCGCTGGCGGCGACATTCCCCGGGCAGGCGTGCCCCCCGGCGGCTACTACCTGAAGCCCACCGTCTTTGCGGATGTATCCGCCACGTCGCCGCTGGCCACCGAGGAGTTCTTCGGCCCGGTGCTCGCGATCATCCCCTGGGACGACGAAGATGCGATGCTCGAGGCCGTGCAGCGCCTTGATGTCGGACTGACCGCGGCGATCTGGACGGCGGATCTGGCGCGCGCCCACCGCCTGGCGCGCGACATCGATGCGGGCTTCGTCTGGGTCAACGAAGTCGGAAAACACTTCCTGGGCGCGCCATACGGCGGCGTCAAGCAATCGGGCATCGGCCGCGATGAATGCATCGGAGAGATGATTTCCTTCACCCGGGAAAAGAATGTCCACATCAACTTCAGGCGGGTGAGCGCAACGTGAAGCCGGAATACGACTACATCATCGTCGGCGCGGGCTCGGCGGGCTGTGTGCTCGCCAATCGCCTGAGCAAGGACCCCGCGGTCTCCGTGCTGGTCATCGAGGCGGGCCCCTGGGACCGCGATCCGCTCATCCACATCCCGCTCGGCTGGGGCAAGATCCTGCAGCAGCGCCTGCACGACTGGGGCTACGACGCCGAACCCGCGCCGCACGCCGACGGGCGGGCCATCGAATGCGCGCGCGGCAAGGTCGTCGGCGGAAGCTCGTCGACCAACGCCATGGCGTTTGTGCGCGGCCATCCCGGCGACTATGCGCGCTGGGCACAACACTACGACCTACCGGACTGGAGCTTCGGAAACGTCTTGCCCTACTTCCGCCGCCTGGAGGATTGGGAAGAAGGACACAACGAGGACCGCGGCGAAGGCGGCCCCCTCCGCGTGCAGCGCTGCCGCTACCAGGATCCGCTACTGGACGCATTCTCCACCGCTGCGCGTCAGGCGGGCCACGCCTGGCTCGACGACTACAACGCCTCGCCGGCGGGCGGCTTCTCGCGCCTGCAGATGTCGATCCGACGCGGTCGGCGATGCAGCGCAGCCACTGCCTACCTGCGGCCCGCGCTCAAGCGCCCCAATCTGACGGTGGTGACGCTGGCCCACGTGCTCGGCCTGGATTTCGAGGGCGACCGCGTGGTCGGCCTGCGCTTTGCCCGGCAGGGGCACACCACGGCGGTGAAGGCTCGCCATGAAGTCATCCTTGCGGCAGGCGCCATCAACACGCCCGCCATTTTGATGCACTCCGGCATCGGCCCGACGCGGACGCTGAACGACGCCGGCATCGGCGTCAGGCTGGACCGCGCCGGCGTCGGCGAGAACCTGCAAGACCATATCTCCGTCATCGTCACCGCGCGCCGCCGAGAACCCGGCCCGTTTGTGCGCGGCATGCGCCTGGACCGCATCGGCGTCTCCATGGCGCGGGCCTACCTGGGCGGGGAAGGCTTTGCTGGCGACGTGCCAGGCGGCATCGTGGGGTTTGTGCAGCCGGACGGCGCGGACACGCCGGATCTGCAGTTTCTCCTGACCGCGGCGCCGTTCAACGCCCATCCCTGGCTGAATCCGGTGCGCAAGCCGTTCGCCGACGGCTTCGCGGTACGCACCGTGCTGCTGCATCCCCAAAGCCGCGGCCGGATCACGGTGGCAGGCCCGGATCCGCTGGCGGCTCCGCGGATCGACCAGAACTTCCTGGCGTGCGACGAAGACCGGATCCGGGTGCGAGAGTCCGTGCGTATCGCGCGGATCCTGCTGGACCAGCCCGCGCTGGGCGACTACGTCGCCACCGAACTGGCGCCCGGCGGCGGCGTGGCCGATGACGACGCGATAGACGCTTTCGTGCGCAAGACCGCCATCACGGTCCACCACCCCGGCGGCACATGCAGGATGGGGCGCCACGACGATCCCATGGCCGTGGTCGACGGCCGGATGCGCTGCATCGGCGTTCCGGGGCTGCGCATCGTCGACGCCTCAGTCATGCCGGACCTGACCTCGGGCAACATCAACGCGCCGGTGCTCATGCTCGCGGAGCGCGCGTCGGACTGGATACTGGAGGAGGCCCGCTGATGATGCGACTTTCGTTGCAGCGCCATCGCTGCGTCAGCCTGCTGCCGCTGGCACACAGCGCCCATCAGCGGCTGGATGACTTCTTTTCCGTGGAGTACTGCAGCCACGCCGACGAACTCCCCGCCGACACCGCGGCCCTGATTGTCGGCGGCGACACGCTGCCGTCGCTGCAGGCAGGGCTGCCGGCGCGGATCCAGTCGGTGACCGTGGTCGGCAGCGACGCGGTGCCGCCGCAGTTCGTGGAACAGATGAGGGCCAAGCACGTGCTGGTGACCTGGCCCCGGGTCGCCGGGGCCGAAGACGAGCACGAGGCGATGGAGATCTGCCACGATGTGATGGCGGCCTTCGGCTTCGGCCGCATGGGGTCGCGGCCGCGCAACGTGGTCAATGACATCCTGCTTTGTGATTGCTGCTGACCGCCTGACTGCCGCACACCGACCCACCCTCGGGGGGTAACGGCGCGAGCCCTGTTGCCGGGTGTGCGCTTGCCCAACGCGGCGGCCGAATCCGAGGGCATGCAGGTCGCAGGCGGAGCTTTTATCGTTGTTCGATCTACTGTTCCTTTAGCCCCAACGACTTCATCAACGGGGCGAACAATTTCTTTTCGTCCTGCACGCGCGCGGCATAGTCGGCCACGCGCAGCGGTAGCGCCTCGGCGCCCGCATCGAGAAAGCGCGCCTGGAT
The DNA here is from genome assembly GCF_049647645.1 of Achromobacter sp. GTDB lineage: Bacteria > Pseudomonadota > Gammaproteobacteria > Burkholderiales > Burkholderiaceae_B > Achromobacter. The sequence goes on along the minus strand of NZ_JBARYB010000099.1, from coordinate 59,916 downwards.
ATCCGGCCGCGCAAGCACTTTGTTGATCTCGGCGTTCATGTGGTCGACCACATCGTCGCGGGTGCCAGCGGCGGCATACACGCCGAACAGACTGTCCGCGAAAACACCGTCGATGCCGGCCTCAGAGAAGGTTCGTATGTCGGGCGCCACGGCAGCGCGTTGCCGGCTCGCCACCGCCAGTACCTTCAGCTTGCCCGCTTGCACCATGGGAAAGACCGTGGCGGGTCCAAACGCGAAGTCGATCTGGCCCGCTGCCAGGTCTTGTATCGCCGGCGCCACGCCGCGATACGGCGCATGGGTGGCCTGCATGCCGGTAGCCTGCTTGAGCAGCTCGCCGGCCAGATGCGGCGTCGTGCCGTTTCCGGCCGAACCGTAATTGAGAGGATCGGGCCGCTTGCGCGCGTATTCCACAAACTCTTCGAGCGTATCGACGCCAAGCGAGGACCGGACAAACAGGAACAACTGGCTGTTGGCCAGCAAGGCAACCGGCCGTAGGTCCCGCTGCGGATCGAACGGCATGCTGGCGAACATCAGTGGGTTGACCGATTCGGTCGTCGATGGATTGAGCAAGAAGGTGTGGTTGTCTCCACCGTTGCGCACAACCTCGGCTCCCGCCACGTTGCCGCCCGCACCGCCCCGATTCTCCACGATAACGGTCTGCTTCAAGGCCTCGGCCAAGTGCGGCTGCACTGTACGCGCCAGCACGTCGACCAGCCCTCCGGGTGCCAGCCCCACGACCAGGCGCACGGGCTTGACGGGCCAGGCTTGCGACGGCGTTTGCGCATGGCTGCCCGTCGCCCAGCCAGTCAGCGCCAGCATCATCATGGCCAGACAACGTCTACGCAGCAGCATGCGATTCTCCTTATGGGGGGGTCACCCCGCGATCCCGTGCACGGTGCGTCACATGCCGCACCACGGTGAACCGCCTTGATGCCTCATCGCGGCGGCGGCCCTGCATCCGCCGCTCATTCTTCACAAAAGTTTAAGCATAAAGAATCCCGGATAACCCTAACTGCCGGCGACAGGCGCGGCTTATCGAGACGGATTTAGTTCGAACAAAAAAAACGGGATGACTCCAATTCGAGTCTCCCGTTCTTATTGCAAGGTCTGCCGCCAAGCGGATTGGCAGCACTGGCCGCTACGCAGGTTAGATTCCCTTAACCCGCTCCAATCCTTCTCCTATCACGCCACCTCCCACAACGCCGCTGTCACACCCAGCAACAGCAGCATCGCCGACGCGATGAACCATCGCACGGTTTTCCGGTATTCATCCTCGGCTTCATCCTCCAAACGCAAGGCCCGGTAAAGAGCAATTATCTGCAGCAGGCTGGCGAGCAACAGGGACACGCCCGGCAGCACGGACAGCGCGCTCCAATCGCCCGGCGCGTCGAAGCCCCAGTAGCGCAGGAAACCCAGCGAAAAGCCGAGCAATACCGTGATGGCCGTAATCAATCCAGCCCGAAAGCCCTGGGGCAGTTCGCGTGGCCTGTGGCTGCGGGTCCGTACCAAGTCGTCATCTGGCGTTTCCGGTGTCATCATTGAGACATTCCGCACTGAGTACGCTACGGCCCACCCGCTACCGGTTTATGTGGGAGCGAAAACTGAACGCCTGCCATCACTCGGGGCCAGGTAGGATTGATTATGGCTGATATCGCAGCGTACTGGGGGCTGTTTCCCCCCGCGTGTTGGTAATCCCTCATTTTTGGCGATTGTGGATTCAAGCGGTCAGTGCAACATCTCGTCCAGTCGCAATCCGCTATGGCGGTAAGCCGGCTCTCCGGCGAATTGCCGGGCGAGATACTGCACGCGGTCCGTATGCAGCTCGGGATGCGCGCGTGGTACTTCGATCATGAGAAACGCCTGACTCAAAGCCAATTGGCTTTCAATTATTGGGCTTTTTTTGCGGTATTGAACGCTAGTGAAATTTTCGAAGCGGCATGGGCACCGCAGCGAGAATCATCTAGACACCGTGCCTGTAGGTTCTTGCAGCACAGAGCTCATTGCTCGCCCAGAATCTCACGCAACCATGCAGCCATGTCGTTCACCACTTCGGGCATGCGACCAGTCCCGTCCGGAGCAGCCAACCGATGGTCGAGTTCAGGATAGGCGCGGTAGTGGATGTTGCGACTGCCAGAGATACGCAGCTTGGCCACCATATCTAGCACCGCCGGTGGCGACACCGATATATCGCGTCCGGACTGGATGATGAGTGCCGGCTTGGAGATTTTCTTGAGCAGGGCCAGATGATCCAACGCCAGCGCGTCGCTCCACCAGAGATAGCCATGATCGCTGACAACCAGATCCTTTGAAGCCTGGCTTCGGACGTGATCGATAAAGTCCCGCATGCCTTGTTCGGCCTGTCCTTGCTGGACTACAGACATGGGCTCGCTGCGCACACTATGCAGCAGGTCGTCCATGAACCATTGGCCACCACCGTTAAAGGCAATGGTCGCGGCAATATGCGGTGACCTTGCGGCCAGCAGATGCGCCACCACTGCACCTTCACTACCTCCCATGGCAACGACGTGACGATACGCATGGGTGCGCAGTACATCGGCTACCACGGCTTCCAGGTCTTGTGCCCGCTGCGTCAGGCTGTCGTGCCGCAGATAGGCGACCGGACAATCAGCCCGATCAATTCCATCTACATAGGGAAGGCTTGCATCAATGCCATATTTCTCTACCGTCAGCACATCCGCTTGAGGCAGAACTTGGCTCAGGTACTGGGGGATCGCCTTGATTCGGCTAACGCTATTGCAGTCCGAGCCCTGTATTACCAGCAGCAGTTGCTCCGATTGCCGGTCTGGGTCGCGCTGGGTCAAGTAATAGGTGATAGAAGAACCGTCGGCGCGCACCAGCTGCTGCGTCGCGATATCGACAGCTGTGACCGTCGCTGCCGCTCGCGCAGACAAGGTCAGCGCGAAGGCCAACCCTACCCACAGGCACACACCGATCCGTCCCATCATCGCCAATTCTCGTACCTCATTGTCAGAGTAATCCCGCCTTCCAACGTGTTCGGATGATCAACAGGATATGGCATGCATTCACACCTGACGACCTATCAATGCGGCAAGGAGTGTAGCCGCCTTTTTTCCACTTGCTGATGACCCACGCGTTGCAAGGCTCTGCCATGAGCCTGCGCGACTCAGTGATGCATCTTCGTTTTTCCCAACAGTAGAAATACCAAAACTGCTGTCGCTGCCGCAGCAGCTGCCAAGACAAGGAGCTGGAACTGAAAGGCGCTCTCATACACCCGCAGCAAAGAATCTTGTTCCATCATCGGTAGGTGAGCCATGGCGCTTTGCAGGTCGCTCATCGCTAGCCGATTCGAAGCCTTCACCAACTCGCTCGTTTTCATGTGACCTGACGCGCCATCCTCCGCTGCAGCTGCCAAGCCCGATAGAATCCGCGCAGACAGGATGGCCCCGACCGCTGCGATGGCGACGCCATCCCCAGCCAGACGAATCGCGTTGAAGATCCCCGCCGCCATGCCGGCCCGCTCTTTGGGTACCACGCTGACCGCCAGACCGTCCATAAGGCCCCATGGCAAACCGATACCCGCGCCGATCAGCAGCATCGCGGCCAAGCGGTTACTTTGGACATCGCCAGCGATACCGTAACTCAACCAGGACAAACCGACCGCAGCGATGACAAGACCAATACTTGATAACACTCCAACATTGATCCAGCGCGCCAGTTGGCCTGCGATGAAAGGAACCACCAGTAATGGCGCAGATAACGCAATCATCATCTTCCCCGCCGCGAATGCGCTGTAGCCTTCCATCCCGATGAATCGGGCGGGCAAGATGATGAGCAGCACGATGTATGCATAGGCCGGCGCAACCGCCAACACCTGCACTCCTACAAAGCGCGCGTTAGCGAATAGGGAAAGGTCGAGCATAGGCTTGGCTCGCCGCAGCTCAATGAAGACGAAGGCCATCAACAGTCCAACGGCACCCGCCAAAGAAGTAAGTACCGACGTGTGGCCCCAGCCCTTCTCAGGGGCGAGGATGAGGCCGTAGGTGAGCACAGCGAGCCCGGCAGTGAAGGTGATAGCTCCGGGCCAATCCAACCCTGTCGCTTCGGGATCACGTGTTTCACGTGCGAATAGCAAGATCAGGACGGAAGCAAACAGTGCAACCCATGCCGGCAGTAGAAACACCCAATGCCAACCCACGCTATCGATCAATAGTCCGGCTAGGAACGGGCCAAATGCAGCTCCCGCGCCAAAGGTCGTCCCGATCAAACTGAAAACACGAGTCCGCGCGTGTCCGTCGAACTCCTGTGTCAATGCGGCCATCGCGCCCGCGAACGCTGCAGCTGCTCCCAGCCCCTGGATCAGCCTCAAAATGTCGATCCATAGAACGGATTGCATGAAAGGAATTGCAGCCGTTACGAGCGCGAACAGAACCATGCCAGCCAACCAAAGCCGCTTGCGACCATACGTGTCCGCTAGACTCCCTGCAGCTAGCGTCGCACTGCCGTAGGTAAGGATGTAGGCGTTGATGATCCAAGCAAGTTCCGCGGCGCTCCCCCCAAGAGCCTGATTGATTGAGGGCACGACCACAGCGGGGCCGGCGATGCTTAGTGGGATGACCGCTGCTGTCAGGCAGCCAGTCAAGATTAATGGTGCTTTGTAGGCTGTCGAGCCTGCGGCTGAAGTACTGGCTGTCATCGGGTATCCAGGCAATAGGCTAAAGCCACGCAGGAATCCTCACGCCGCGCCGGCTAAGGCGTGGGTGGAGTTCCGCTGTGGCACTCCCGATTAATGCTACAGGGGAATCAATTTGACAAAAATATGGGTAAATTCATTGCTGACATGACTAGTTTGTCACTTATTGGAGGCAAAATGGATAGCCTGAGTGGTATGACAATTTTTGTTCTGGTCGCTGATGTGCGTAGCTTCGCAACTGCTGGGCGCCAATTGGGCGTCTCCGCGTCGGCCATCAGCAAGGGAGTAGCCCGGCTCGAGGAAAAGCTCGGCGTGCGCCTATTTCAGCGCAGTACCCGCAGCGTCAGCTTGACACCAGAGGGCACACTGTTCCTTGACCGCTGTCGACGAATCCTGGCTGAAATCGCCGCGGCGGAGAATGAGTTGGCCAGCACAACCGCCAGTCCTAGCGGCCGCCTGCGAGTAAGCCTGCCATTGGTCAGCGGTCTGATGCTGCCAGCGCTGTCGGCCTTTGCCCATCGCTATCCGCAGATTGAGCTGGATCTGGACTTCAGCGACCGGCTAGTGGATGTCATAGACGAAGGCTTCGATGCCGTGGTGCGTACGGGCGAACTCAGCGACTCCCGTTTGATGAGCAAGCGCCTGGGCAGCAGCCGCTTCGTGTATGTCGGCGCGCCTGGTTACTTCGCACAACGAGGTACGCCGCTCCATCCGGAAGAATTGACGCAACACGCCTGCCTGATGCACCGATTTCCGACTACCGGCACGCTAGAGAAATGGCCATTGATCCGGCCCCCGTCGGAGACGGTGATTCGTCTGACGGCCAGCATGACCAGCAACCATGTCGAGACGCTTCTACATATGGCTGTGCAGGGCCACGGCATTGCCTGCCTGCCGGACTTTGCCGTCCAACCGGCATTGGAAAGTGGCGCGCTTCAGATTGTGCTGGATCGGTGGGCGGGTAGTTCCAGCACGTTTTGGGTCCTATGGCCGTCCAATCGGCAGCTATCCCCCCGGGTCCGGGCATTTGTAGATTTCATGGCAGAGAATCTATTTTCCGAGCCGAATCTTGTTTAACCCCGGTTCATGAAGCAGACTGATTTTATTTTTCACAGGTTAAGAATTTTCGCATGTCGGCATTTGGCTGAGGCCGCGTGAAAGTACTCCACCGCACGTCCAATCAAAATTGAAACGAAGTCGCGGGTCGCTCGCCTCCGTCACTTGGGCCGCCTGGTGTATGTCTTCGTAGGGTCCCACCGCCTGATTTCGAATCCCGGTAGTCGCGGACACCCTGCCCTGCCGGGCGACTCGCGAGGCCCCTTCTGACGGCTTCCGCGCCATCCATAGCGAACTTTTTCGGCCGATTCCCAAGTTGAATGAACCATTTCCTTCGGTTTTTTCAACTTCAATGAACCACAAGTTCGCCATAGCGCCCCTGTACCGGAATGCGCAGGGCGAGCAACTTTTGTTCTGAAAGGGCAGCACTCCGCTAGAAGCCGCACGCCAGCGCGATCTATGCACTTGTTGTTGGAGAGCATTCAAATTAAAAAATCAACTGCCATTGAATCAATGACTTAAGTTCTGTTGATGCATTTGACTTGCAACCGATGATTCACTTAGCTTGCACAATTCCCCGTGAAAGTTCACTTAAGTTGAAAAGCCCGCGCGACCGCCGCCCACTCGCGTAACGACATAGGCGGCGAGGTTTCGAACTGCTATTTCATTAAGGTCGTGCCCGCTGGCGGGATCGACGTTCGGTCAGGGCGTCGAACCCCCATTGCAGCAAGGCGCCCAGGGCGCCTAGGCACAGAATACCGGCGAGCATCTTTGCGGTTTGCAGCGAAAAGCGCGCGTCCATGATGATGTGGCCGATCCCGCTGTTGGCGGCCAGCAGTTCGGCCGACACTAGTGCCACGAAGGCAAAGCCGATGGCGCTGCGCATGCCGGACAGGACATACGGTCGGAGCGACGGAAGAATCACATGGAAAAAGGTGCCACGCGCCGATAAGCCCAGGAATGCTGCCGCCCGCAGGCGGATTAGTGGAATCTCCCGGCATCCTGCCATGACGCTGACCGCCACGACAATCCAGACGATGTAGGCAATGACCAGATACTTCGAGGTTTCGCCGACGCCGAACCAGACCACCAGAATCGGGATCAGCGCGATGGGAGGAATACCCTTGAGAAAATCGAACACGGGGCCGAACGAGCGCGCCAGCAGCGGCACCCGGCCCAGGACCACGCCAGTAAGAACGCCGGCGCAACTGCCGGCGACATAGCCGATGGCCACGCGCGACAGGCTGCTCCACAGGGCGCTTTCGAGGACGCCTGTGCCCAACAGTTCGATGAATTCCTTCAGCACGGCGTAGGGGTCTGGAAACAGCTCGGGCTGGGCCACGCTGCGCGCCACCGCGTACCAGACGGCGGTAGCTATAGCGAGCGAGCAGAGCGACAACGTCAATCTACGGGAATGGGACAATTTCATATCAGCGGATCCTGTATTTTGGCGACCATCGGGGCAGCAGTTTCTCGGAGCCCAACACGAACACGCGGTCCAGCATGATGCTGAGCCCGCCCAGCGTCAAAATGCCTGTCATGAGATTGCCGACGTCGAACTGAGAGCGTGCCTGCATGATCAGGTAGCCCACGCCGCTGTCGGCGCCCAGCATCTCGGCAGCCACCACGACCATCACGCCCAGGCCTACCGCCGTCCTGGTGCCGGCCAGTATTTGCGGCACGCACGAGGGCAGAATGACCCTGAAGAAGATGGCACGCTGGCTCAGCCCCAGCATCTGCGCAGCCCGCAAGCGCAGGCCCGGGACGCTGCGCACGCCCTGCCTGGCGCTCAGCAGGACCGTCAGCGACACGGTGTAGAAGAGCAACGCGTAGCGCGATATTTCGCTGACGCCGAACAACAGCAGGCTGAACGGCACCAGGGCGATGGCGGGAATCGAATTGAACATGCGCACGAAAGGGTTGACCATGGCGTCCAGCGCCGCCCACCGTCCCAGCGCGCAGCCCAGGACCGCGCCAGCCGGCACGCCAACCAGCAGTGCCACCAGCAAGCGGACCAGGCTGCTCAGAATGTGCTGCGGCAGCTCCCCCGACAGCGTCAACGCCAGCGCGCGCTGAACGGTTTCCAGTGGACCGGGAAGCAGCAGCGGGGTGGCCAGCCACCACGCGCCAAGCGACCACAGCAGCAGCATCGCAAGAATTCCGCCCGTGACAGGCATGACGTTCTTCATACCGGTACGCTCTCGGCCGATTTCTGGTTTTCGATGGCCAGTTCGATATCACGGTAGGCTTGGGCGTAGCGTGGATCGGCTGGGCCGTCGGAAGGTATCTCATCGCGCCGGAACCGGGCGATGATCCTGGCGCCAGGCCCCCTGGAGAGGATGACGATGTCAGTCGCCAGCAGCAAGGCTTCGGAAATGTCGTGGGTGATGAACAACACCGTCTTGCCGGTGCGCTGCCACAACGTCTTCAGTTCCAGCTGCAGATGGCGACGCGTGATGGCGTCCAGCGCCCCGAACGGTTCGTCCATCAACAACATGGCCGGGTCCATGACCAGGCCGCGCGCGATCTGCGCACGCTGCTTCATGCCGCCGGACAGCTCCGCCGGAAACTTGTGCATGTGCGCCGACAGGCCGACCGTGTTGAGTGCGGCGCGAACCCGGGCGGCGCGCTCTTCAGCGGACACCTTGCCCTTCAGCCCGAATTCGACGTTCTCGAACACCGTCTGCCACGGAAACAATGAATTGACGACATCCTGGAACACCACGGCCCGGTCGGGGCCCGGTCCATGGATTTCCGTCTCGTCGTAGCTGATGCGGCCCGAGGTCGGGGCCTCGAACCCCGCCACCAGGTCGAGCAGTGTGCTTTTACCCGAACCGCTGGGCCCCAGCACGCACATGAAACTGCCCCTGGGGATGGCCAGGTCGATACCGTCCAGGATCGAGGTCCTGCCGTCGAAACTCTTGCTGACCCCTGTAAGGTTCAGCTGCGTCCATTCGCGTTTGTCCATGTCATTTCTGCTCCGGCAAGACCAAAGAAGGATCGACGTCCTTGAGCACAGTCCAGTCGTAGGCGCTGTTCCAGTCGACCCGCTTGGAGATGAGCTTGCCGTCGGCCAGGAAGGACTCGATCGACTGCATCGTGGCGATGAAGGCGGGCGTCACCGTCATGTCCCACTTGTTATGGGCGATGACCGCGGCCACGTCGTCGGGTGTGGATTTCAGGTAGGAGGCCAACACGCCGCTTTGCTGCTTCATGTCGGCCGAAGCCAGGAAATCGGCGGCCTTCTTCAAGGCCTTCATGATCTTCACCGTTTCCTCGCGATGCCCCTGCAGGAACTCGCGCTTGGTCACGATGCCGGAGTACAGCACGTAGCCCTGCTTTTCTCCCCAGGTTGCGACGCCGTACTTGTTCTTGCCCATCTGCAGGATCTTGGAATCGAACGGTTTCCAGGTGGACAGCGCGTCCACGTCGCCGCGCAGCAGGGCCGCAACCTGGTCGAACGGCGCCAGGTTTACCGTGCGCACGTCGGCTAAAGACAGGCCCGCCGACTTCAAGTAGTTGTTCAACAGGTATTCCGAAGAAGACTTGGTCACCAGGGCGATCCGCTTGCCCTTCAGGAACGCCGCATCCCGCATCTCACCGGGGCCCATCACAACCAGCATGTCGGGATTGGCGGAGAACTGGCCCAGCATGACGCTGTCGCCACCCGACAGCAGGTAAAGCAGCGGCACGTCGCTGGCCACCAGGAAATCCGCCGCGCCCGAGCGAAACCCTTCGGTGGCTTCCGCTCCGCTGGTGAACGGGCGCACCGTCACGTCCAGCCCTTGCTCCTTGAAGAATCCCTGTTTGTCCGCGACGAAAACGGGCGCGAACACCGGGCTCGAACCTGCGACGATGCGTATTGTTCTTGCAGCAGCCGGCAGGGACGCCGCGCAAAAACAAGCCAGCAGGATGGCTTTGAAAAAGTGCTTTTTCATGGAGAACTCCTCTTTTCAACCTGATTACGAGCCGGCGTGGCGACGCCGATCAGCGCTTGTTGGGCCGCAGCGCGGCGACTTCACAACCCGCCTGCGCCAGCGCTTCATTGACGGCACGGGCAAGTTCCACAGCGTTTTCCATGTCGCCGTGCAGGCAGATGGAGTCGGCGGCGATGGGCAGCCAGCTGCCGTCGATCGCGCGGCGCCCGCCATCGCGCACTAGCGACAAGGCATTGGCAGCCACCTTCTGCGGATCGCGCGGCCCGCGGACGCGGTCCAGGATCAGTGATCCGTCCGAGTTGTAGTCCAGGTCCACGAAAGCCTCCTTGACCAGGCGGATGCCATGCTGGTTGCAGGCTTCCTGGACGACAGCCCCGGACAGGATCAGCAGCAGTTCCTCATCCACATCCTTCACCGCGCGCACGATTCCGCGAGCCGTCGTCGGGTCCCGGACCGCGGTGAGGAACAGCTGGCCGTGCGGCTTGACGTGGTTCAGCCGCAGGCCCCGCGTCTTGCAGAATCCCAGAAGCGCGCCAATCTGATAGACGCTGATCTCATAAACTTCCTGTTCGGACAGTTCCATGCGGCGGCGGCCGAACCCCATGAAATCGGGATAGGAAATATGCGCGCCCACCTCGCAGCCGTGACGCTGTGCGAGGGCCACCGCGGCCAGCATCGTGCCCGGATCCGCCGCGTGGTAGCCGCAGGCGATGTTCACGCTTTTTACATAAGGGATAAGAGCGTCGTCGTCGCCGAGCTTGTAGCGGCCGTAGGATTCGCCCATGTCGGCGTTCAGATTGACTTGCATGATGGTGTCCTGAAACTTGGCCACCGCGGACACGCGATGGCGGATATCACGGTTGCGCTATTGCGGCTTGGCGTCCTTGGACTCGGCCAGGGTTGCCCAGCGGCGGTAGTCGTCGGTAATGGTCTGGGCATAGGAGGCGCCGTCCTGGTAGTGCACAGCCTGCCCATAGCGCTCCTGGAACGACGCCACCACCGCCGGGTCGGTCAGAATTTTCTGCAACGCGCGGGCGAGCTTTTCGCGTGCGGCCTGCGGAATGCCGGCGGGCGCGGCCAGCGAGAAATACGAGGTTTGCGCGTAGTCGACCAATCCGGTTTCGCGCAATGTGGGTACGTCCGGCAACGCCGACCAGCGGTTGGTCCCGGCCGCGGCCAGCATGCGCAGCTTGCCGGCCTTGGCTTGCGGCAGCGTGGCGTTGGCCGAGCCGTTGACGACGTCGACTTCGCCGCCAAGCAGCGCGGTGACGCTTTCGTTGTCGCCCTTGTAGGGAATGAACACCCATTGCATGCCTAGGTCCTTGCCCAGTCGGCTCATGACCAGCTGGTTCGTGGTGCCTGCCCCCAGTGTGCCGAACGAAAGCTTGCCGGGATTGGCCTTGCCGTATTCGACCAGCTCCGCGAAGGTTTTCCACGGTGCGTCGGCGCGCACGAAAATGCCGTAGTCGTACGGGCCTACGACCGCCAGGTGGGTAAAGTCATTGAGCGGGTCGTAGGGCACGGCCTGCAGATGCGGAATGATGGTCAGCGCGGGGTAGTTGACCGTGCCCAGCGTATAACCGTCAGGCTTGGCGCGGGCGAGGTTGGACACGCCGACGATGCCGCCAGCCCCGGACTTGTTCACCACCACTACCGACTTGCCGAGTTCCTTTTCCATGCGCATGGAAATGTCGCGCGCCACCGCGTCGGTGGTGGTACCAGGAGGCAGCTGCACTATCATCTGTAGCGGGTGCTCGGGCCAAGTTTGCGCGCCAGCTTGCGCCATCGTCAGCACGCATGCGAGCGCGATGGCTGCGAGGATGGAGTGTTTCATATTGGCTTCCCCTTTCAATTTTTCCGGCGTGCTCAGAACGAGATGTCCGGCCCGATGACGAGGTCCAGGCTCTGGCCGTCTACGGTTAGGTGCAGCGATGCGCGCTGCGTTTCGCGCACGATGCTCTCGATCTGCACGGCGCGTCCCGCCAGGCGTTGAGACAGGCGGTGCAGCACCGCGGCCGCCGGACGCGGGTTGTTGCGCCGGTCGACCAGGCCGTTGCGGGCGAAGTAACCGCGGTCGATGTCCATGAAGGTGTCGAGGGTCATGAGCACGTCCGGATAGGCCGCCTTCGCAATAGCCGCTTCGGCGACGCGCGCGGCCAGCATTTTGTCGTCGTCGTTCACCGCCGAAGATTTGCGGTTGGCCAGGTTGATGTGGACGGCAATGGGTACGCCGCAGCGCTGTGCTTCCGATTGGGCGCGCTGGACCGATTCGAGCACCGGCTCGTCGCCGCCGATACGCACCACGACGCCCGCCGGCCGCGGAGGTCGCGGCTCTGTGTCGAATCGCGCCAGCAGCGGCAATTCGGCAAGGCTCAGGCCGCAGTTCATGACGTGGTCGTAATGGCCCTTGCCCGGCTCGGCCGCCGGCTGCATGACCGGGGCTAGATACAGCGGTATGCCGTGCGCGGCGTAAAGGCTCAGCGCGTTGGCGTCCGGCGCGCCGTCCGGGCCTATCCATTCGTAGGCGTCCAGTCCGGCGCCCAAGCCAGCCAGCCGGTCCATCAGCCTGGGTTCAGGCTCCGAGGTACCGAACACGGTGAAACGATGGCCCATGTCGCTCAGCAGCTTCACGCGTTCGAACGCCCGGTCGTCGCGGATGTCCTGGATGGGAATGCGCACGCTGCGCAGCCCGGCATCCCACAGGTTCAACACGTAGTAGTCGTTGCGCACGCGCTTGCGCACGAAGGCGTCCAGCGGCGGGTTGTACGGCAGCGCTTCGATGCGGGTCCAGTCGTGGCGGAAATCAGCGCCCACAGTGCTTGCGGCGTGCGCGCGCACGTCGCCGTCGACCTGCAGCGCGATCTCCTCGCCCTGCTTGCGGTCGGTCGCACCGTAGGTGCGCACGAAGCGGGCGATGTGGCCGCGTTCATGGATGTCTACGACGAAGAAGCCGAATTTCCCCAGATCGTTGCGGCCCAGTTCCTCGCCCGGCTGCGTCCGGAACAGTTCGGCGTAGTCCTGGCGGAAGTTGGTGGACGACGGCAGCGCGTACGACCACATGCCCTCATGGCGGTTCAGGAAGAAGGTGTGGACGTGCCCCGCGAACAGCGCCTCGACGCCGAAGCGCGCCGTCAGCTCCAGCAGGCGCTGGCGCGGGCCGCTGTCGATGTTGTCGTAGTGGTTCTCTTCGTCGGGTTGCGTGACGTAGGGCGGGTAGTGGGTGAACAGGAAGATGCGCCTGCCGGCCGCAGCGTCTTCCGCAAAGCGCCTTTGGAGGAACTGCCATTGGGCTTCCTCCTGCGGCAGCCCGGACCCGAGCAGGCAGGCATTGATGATGACGAAGCACACTCCATCCTGCACGAACGCCTGCCATTGGACGCCGAAGTGCTGTTCGTACTTGAGGCAGCTGTCGTCCGAAATACAGGCCGCCGGATTGCCGGGCAGATGCTTGTCGCCGATGTCGTGGTTACCCGGGGCGATATAGAACGGAGCGTTCAATCCGCGATAAAGCGAGTTCGCGAAATCCGCCGCACCGTCATAGTCGCTGGAGTGCGGCAAGGGATGGACCACGTCTCCCACATGCACGGTAAAGGCCGGCGCGATCTTGTTGATGGCCGCCACCACGACTTCGTTGCGGGGGTTGGCCTGGTGGTTGGTCTGCCAAGGCGAGGTATTGCCGGCGTCGGCAGGATTGAGGTGCGAATCGGCGACCACCGCGAAACGCATTAACCGACTACCGCTGGTAAAGTTGCTGTTCATGGCTTATAATTCAATATAGTGGAATTGATGAATATTTATTGGACATGCGTTTTATATATTCTTCTAAGGAGGGGTGTCAATCATGGCTGACCTGCCGTTTTCCCTAAGGCCGCGGCAGGAGCTCGAAAGCGAGCCGCGCTTCGCCTCGACCCTGGCCAACGGGCTGGACGTACTGCGCTGCTTCTCGGCCAACCAGCCTGCGCTGGGCAACAAGGAAATTTCGGACGCGCTGGGGCTGTCCCGCCCCACAGTTGCGCGCTTGACGTTCACGCTCGTGACGCTGGGCTATCTACGCAAGGACGAAGCCAGCAAACGCTATTCGTTGGCGCCCGGCGTGCTGTCGCTGATCTATCCGCTGTTGGTGCAATTGACGGTTCGGCGCGTGGCCGAACACGAGCTGGCCGCGCTGTCCGAAGCTGCGGGTGGCCCGATTTCCATCGGCACCCGCGACCTGCTGCAGGTTGTTTATGTGGACACCATCCACGATCGCGGCAACAACGGCGCCAAGCCCGACATCGGTTCGCCTCGCCCGCTGCTGCACACGGCGATCGGACGCGCGCTGCTGTATGCACAGGGAATCGCAGAACGCGACATGTTGCTTCCCTTGCTGGTGGCACGGGAAGGGCTTGATGCGGACGCCATAAAGGCCTCGCTCGAACAGTCGTTCGAGCAGATTGCGCGCAACGGTTTTTGCACGAGCTATGGCAGTTGGCGTCCGGAACTGGCGGGGCTGGCCGTGCCGCTGCGCTACCGCGCCGGCGACCTGCCGCTGGCGGTCAACCTGACGCAGCCGATCGAGGTGGTGAAAAGCGGCAGGATCGAAGAAGAGTACGGCCCGCGCCTTGTGCAGCTGGCGCAAAGCATAGACCGACGGTTGGGCGTGGACGTGTGAACCCCCGCCCCCCTCCGAATGTGCATGAGACCTGAAGACATACCAGCACGCGTCATGCCGCGGGCCAACTTAGACGAATCCTTCGTCATTGCGTCAATTTAGATGGTCTCGGCGCAGGCATTTTCATCGTTAGCGATGTTCAAAGCTATCGGCAAGAACATGCCCTTTCGGCCTGAATCTCTTTGTTTGCACACAACTTCTAGCATCAACCGGCCGAAAATCCGCTCCAGGTAGGTATCTACACGTTTGTTACGTTTCAAGTTAATTGAGCAAACTTGCATCTTCAATGAACTTCTACAGTTGAATGAAATTCGACAGCAGCGGGGCTACCAGGCTTTCCCCGAATATGTAACAGCCCCCTCCCTCCCCCTTGAACCCTAGAACATCATCCCTATAATTAGCACTCGACACCGGTGAGTGCTAACAAGCGCTCCCGGGCCTAACCGATCATTTCCTTCTCTTTTTTGCAACAGGAGTTCCTCATGGCCTTGCGTCCCCTGGGCGATCGCGTGATCGTCAAACGCCTCGAAAACGAGCGCAAGACTGCATCGGGCATCGTTATCCCCGACAGCGCCGCTGAAAAGCCCGACCAGGGTGAAGTCGTGGCCGTCGGCCCCGGCAAGAAGACCGAAGACGGCAAGATCCTGCCGGTCGACCTGAAGGCTGGCGACAAGGTGCTGTTCGGCAAGTATGCCGGCCAGTCCGTGAAGGTTGACGGCGAAGAACTGCTCGTCATCCGCGAGGACGAAATCCTCGCCGTGGTCCAGTAAACCCCGCCTCAAACGAATTTTCGAAGGAAGCTAAGAAATGGCTGCCAAGCAAGTATTGTTCGGTGACGACGCCCGCGTGCGCATCGTCCGCGGCGTGAATGTTCTCGCCAACGCTGTCAAGACCACCCTGGGCCCCAAGGGTCGCAACGTCGTGCTGGAGCGCTCGTTCGGCGCCCCGACCGTGACCAAAGACGGCGTCTCCGTCGCCAAGGAAATCGAACTGAAGGACAAGTTCGAAAACATCGGCGCGCAACTGGTCAAGGACGTTGCCTCCAAGACCTCCGACAACGCCGGTGACGGCACCACCACCGCCACGGTGCTGGCTCAAGCCATCGTCATGGAAGGCCTGAAGTACGTTGCCGCCGGTTTCAACCCGATCGACCTGAAGCGCGGCATCGACAAGGCTGTCGCCGCCGCCGTCGCTGAACTGAAGAAGCAATCCAAGCCGGTCACGACCAGCAAGGAAATCGCCCAGGTCGGCTCGATCTCCGCCAACAGCGACACCTCCATCGGCCAGATCATCGCTGACGCGATGGACAAGGTCGGCAAGGAAGGCGTCATCACCGTCGAAGACGGCAAGTCGCTGGAAAACGAGCTGGACGTCGTCGAAGGCATGCAATTCGACCGCGGCTACCTGTCGCCCTACTTCATCAACAACCCGGACAAGCAAGTTGCCGCTCTGGAAGATCCGTATGTCCTGATTTTCGACAAGAAGATCAGCAACATCCGTGACCTGCTGCCCGTGCTGGAACAAGTTGCCAAGTCGAGCCGTCCCCTGCTGATCATCGCGGAAGACGTCGAAGGCGAAGCCCTGGCCACCCTGGTTGTGAACAACATCCGCGGCATCCTGAAGACGACCGCCGTCAAGGCTCCTGGTTTCGGCGACCGCCGCAAGGCCATGCTGGAAGACATCGCCATCCTGACGGGCGGCACGGTGATCTCCGAAGAAACCGGCATGTCGCTGGAAAAGGCCGGCCTGGCTGAACTGGGCCAAGCCAAGCGCATCGAAGTGGGCAAGGAAAACACGACCATCATCGACGGCGCTGGCGACAGCAAGTCGATCGAAGCTCGCGTCAAGCAAGTCCGCATCCAGATCGAAGAAGCCACGTCCGACTACGACCGTGAAAAGCTGCAAGAACGCGTGGCCAAGCTGGCCGGCGGCGTTGCCGTGATTCGCGTTGGCGCTGCCACCGAAGTCGAAATGAAGGAAAAGAAGGCTCGCGTCGAAGACGCCCTGCACGCTACCCGCGCCGCAGTGGAAGAAGGCGTTGTGGCTGGCGGCGGCGTTGCTCTGCTGCGCGCCAAGCAAGCCATCACCGACCTGAAGGGCGACACGCCTGACCAGAACGCCGGCATCAAGCTGATCCTGCGCGCTGTCGAAGAGCCGCTGCGCACCATCGTCACGAACGCCGGCGAAGAAGCCAGCGTCGTGGTCAGCAACGTGCTGAACGGCAAGGGCAACTACGGCTACAACGCCGCGACCGGCGAGTACACCGACCTGGTCGAGCAAGGCGTGCTGGATCCCACCAAGGTGACCCGCACCGCCCTGCAAAACGCCGCTTCCGTCGCCAGCCTGCTGCTGACCGCCGAAGCTGCCGTGGTCGAACTGGCCGAAGACAAGCCCGCTGCTCCGGCCATGCCCGGTGGCATGGGCGGCATGGGCGGCATGGACTTCTAAGTCCCGCTACCCTTGCAAGGCCTCCCCGGCTTCGGCCGGGGAACGCAGTATCCTGAGAAACCCCCGGTCCTTCGCCCCGGGGGTTTTTCTTTTTCTGCCGCAACGCGACTTCGCCAAAGAACACGTTTGCGCACAATCTGCGGGTTTCGCCGAGGCGCATGCGTCCCTACAATGAAGGGTCCGCAGAACGAGCCTAGCCCCATGCGTTTTCCCAAGACCCTGTTGCGTGTAATGCGCCCGGCCGAAATCGGCGGGCTGTTGATGGACTCCGCCAAGCAGTGGTCCACCCATCGCGCTTCCAGCAAGGGCGCGGCGCTGGCGCTGTACATGGTGTTTTCGCTGGCGCCCATGCTGATCCTGGTGATCGCCGTGGCGGGCGCATTTTTTGGCGAGGACGCGGTGCGCTCGGAGCTGTTCACGCAGCTGCGCGATTTGATCGGCGATCGCGGCGCAGAGGTGATCCAGACGGTGCTGGCCAGCGCCCATGAATCGGGCGGCGGCTGGATCGCGGCGCTGATCTCGATTTTCGTGCTGATCTTCAGCGCCACCACGGCCTTCGCGGAATTGAAGGCCAGCCTGGATGAACTGTGGGAAGTTTCCGCCAACCAGAAAAGCGGACTGCACGGCATGGTGCGCAGCCGTGTGCTGTCGTTCGGCCTGGTGCTGGTGCTGGCGCTGTTCCTGCTGGTTTCGCTGAGCGTGAACGCGGGCCTCGCCGCCGCGCGCAGCTACTACGGCGACTTGTGGACAGCGTCGTCCTTCGCGCTGGTGGCGGAATGGATCTCCAACTTTTTTTCCTTCTCCATCGTGGTGGCGCTGTTCGCGGTGATCTTCAAGCTGCTGCCCAGCGCCAAGATTTCCTGGCCGGACGTGATACCCGGCGCGATCGTGACGGCGGCGCTATTCCTGGTCGGCAAGTGGGGCATAGGCGTCTATCTCAGCCGGGGCGCGGCGGTGTCCGCGTACGGCGCGGCGGGATCGCTGATCGCGCTGCTACTGTGGATCTACTACTCGGCGCAGATCTTCTTCTTCGGCGCGGTCTTCACGCGTCAGTTCGCGCTGCGCTTTGGCAGGAACAACACGTCCGCGCCTACGCCGGCGGACTCAACTCCCGCTCCGGACGCCTGAACCCGGCGCCGTCAGGCGGCGGCATCGTCCTGTTGCTCCAGCCCCGCCATCAGGCGCAGGCATTTCAGGAATGCCGGCCGCAGCTCCTCGGGTATCGGCGCCAGCACCTGCGCTTCCACGGCGGCGTCCTGCGGCAGGATGCGCGCCAGCAGCGCGATGCCCTCTTCAGTAATCTCCAGCGCATAGGCCCGGCCGTCCTGGGCCGAACGCTTGCGGCGCACGTAGCCCTTCTTGGTCATGCGGGCGATCATTTCGGCAAAGGAATTGCGGTCCAGCGCGATCAGTTCGGCGATGCGATTCTGGGTCGCGCCCGGATTCTGGTAGACGGTGATCAGCAGCGCCTTCTGGCGCGGAGTCAGATCTTCGTCGGGAAAGGCCTGGGCGAACAGGGCTTCGGCCCGGAAATGAGCCCGGCGCAGCAGATGGGACGCGACCTGGGTCAGATCGAACGCCTGCAAGGCCTGGGGAGCGGCCTGGTCGGCGGGGGCACGTCGGGATGTAGCGGTCATCGGGCTTCCAAGGGATGGATGTCGGCGGTCTTGGCATTGTTCCGCAGTTCTATAAGATAGCTCACGCCCCTTTCAGGCTTCATCATGCCCTGCCTTTCCGGTAGTCGGTCAACCCCACGCCGGTATGGCGCTTGAAGAACTTGCCCAAGTAGGAGGCGTCGGCGAAATGCAGCTCCTCCGCAATCTGCTGCACGGATTTCCCGGGCTGGGTAAGGCGCTTTTTTATCTCCAGCACGACCTGCCTGTCGATCAGCGTTTTGGGTGCGTCATTGAAGAACCTCCTGCTCAACTGCGACAGGTAGTACGGAGTGATGTGCAGCAGCCCTGCATAGAATGCCACCCCGCGCTGTTGCGCGCAGTGCTCCGAGATCAGTTCCCAGAATTTCCAGCAGACCGCCTCCGATCTGCTGAAGTCATTCTTCATGCCGGCTCCCAGGCCGTCCGTCTTTTCGCAAATCCACAAGAACAGGTTCTGGACATGGTTGACGATCATGGTCCGCTTGTAGGTGTCGCATTGCTCATGGATCAGCGCGGCCTGGCCCTCCCAGGCCCTTGAATACTGTGGCGACAGCTTTTCCGCAGCGAAGAACGGCGAACGGCTCAAGAAGGAAAACAGGCTGTTGGGCAGGGCGTGCGCAATCTCCGCGGCGATGGACCGGTTCATCAAATAGCAGACGCATGAGAAGTCATCCGACTTGCGTTTGATGAGCGCGATGGTGTCTTCCGCCAGGACCAGCAGATCGTTTTTCTTCATGCGGTAAGGCTTGAAGTTCACTTCCCACTCAGCGCTGCCCTCGCGGCAGATCAACACCGCCACATACGACAACGCCAAGGGGTGCCCTACCTGTCCGTCGAACCCATAGAGACCGATGCAGAAGTCTTCGGCGCCCGTATCCGAGAGTTGAGAGAGAGTTTTCATTTATGCATAAATTTTAAAGGAATCCTCATAAATTCCGGCTCTTTGTTTTCATAATTACCTTATCTACTCAAGACTGTCTGTTATCAATCGCGTGGGCAACTCCTAGAATTCCAGCTGTTGTTTTCATTGCTGAAAGGAAGGGAAATCATGCTGCGCACCGAACGCCTCATCTTGCGGCCCTGGCACACCGACGACGCGCCGAGCCTGTTTGAGTATGCGAGCGACGAACGGATTGGCCCCGCCGCGGGCTGGCCCCCGCATACAAGCGTCGAACATAGCCGGGAGATCATCCAGACGATTTTTTCGCGGCCACTGGCCTATGCCTTGACACTGAAGGCAGACAACACCGCCATAGGCCTGGTGGCGTTGCTCATGGGGAAGGACAGCAATTTCGACATTGCCGATGATGAAGCCGAAATCGCGTATTGGATCGGCGTGCCGTTCTGGGGCCACGGACTGATTCCTGAAGCCGTCAGGGAGCTGATGCGCCACGCGTTTGAAACGTTGAACTTCAACGCGCTATGGTGCGGCTACTTCGCCGACAACGAGAAGTCGCGCAAGGCCCAGGAAAAGTGCGGCTTCAAGCATCATCACACCGAGGAGAACAAGTTCAATCAGTTCATGAACGACTACCGGACGGAGCATGTCAGCCGCATCGGCAAGGAAGAATGGCAGACGCTGGCGGCTTCGAAATCGCATTGACTTGAGGCGGGCCGCTGTCTATGATCCAAAATATAGTACGTATACGTATTTATTTTGCATCCTGATCGAGCCCTGAACATGACGATCCGACAACTGCGCAACTACATCGACGGCCGCTTCGAAGACGGCGCGTCCACCTTCGACAAGCACAACCCGGTGGACGGGCGCCTGATCGCCCAGGTCCACGAGGCCGGCCGCGACCAGGTGAACCGCGCCGTGGCGGCGGCGCATCGAGCGCTGCCTGCCTGGGCAGGACTGCCGGTCGCCGCACGCACCGACCATCTGCTGGCGCTGGCCGACGGCATCATGCGGCGCTTCGACGATTTCCTGCAGGCCGAGATCGGCGACACCGGCAAGCCCGTGAGCTGGGCCGGCAAGATCGACATTCCGCGCGGCGCAGCCAATTTCCGCGCCTTCGCCGAACTGGCGCGCACGCTGGACATGGAAAGCTATATGACCGACACGCCGGACGGCAGGCAGGCGCTGAACTACGCCTACCGCAAGCCGCTGGGCGTGGTGGGCGTGATTTCGCCCTGGAACCTGCCGCTGCTGCTGCTGACCTGGAAGGTGGCGCCCGCGCTGGCCTTCGGCAACACGGTGATCATGAAGCCGTCCGAGGTCACGCCGTCCACGGCCACCCTGCTGGCCGAGGTCGCGCACGAAGCCGGCCTGCCGGCCGGCGTGCTGAACCTGGCGCACGGCTTTGGTCCAGGCTCGGCGGGCGAATTCATGACCACGCACCCGGACATCGACGGCATCACCTTCACCGGCGAGTCCGCCACGGGCGCCGCCATCATGCGGGCGGTTGCCCCCGGCGTGAAGCCGGTGTCCTTCGAGCTGGGCGGCAAGAACGCGGCGCTGGTGTTCGCCGACGCGGACTTCGACGCCGCGGTGGACGGCGTGACCCAATCGGTGTTCGCCAATTGCGGGCAGGTTTGCCTGTGCACCGAGCGCGTCTACGTCGAACGCCCGATCTATGAGCGCTTCGTCGCGGCGTTGGCGGCGCGCGCCGAAGCCTTGCGCATCGGCTGGCCCATGGATCCCGCCACGGAGATGGGGCCGCTGGTGTCGCGCAAACATCGCGAAAAGGTGCTGTCGTACTTCGCCCTGGCGCGCGAGGAAGGCGCGACGGTGGTGGCGGGCGGCGGCGTGCCGGTGTTCGGCGACGCGCGCGACGAAGGCGCCTACGTGCAGCCCACGATCTGGACCGGCCTGGCCGAGAACGCCCGCTGCATCAAGGAGGAAGTCTTCGGCCCGGTCTGCCATGTGGCGCCCTTCGATACCGAAGAAGAAGCCATCCGCCTGGCCAACGACACGCGCTATGGGCTGGCGGCCGCGGTCTGGACCCAGAACCTCACGCGCGGCCATCGAGTGGCGCAGGCGATGAAGGTCGGCCTGGCCTGGGTCAATTGCTGGTTCCTGCGCGACCTGCGCACGCCCTTCGGCGGCAGCGGCCTGTCGGGCATAGGCCGCGAAGGCGGCCGCCATTCGCTGCATTTCTATACCGAACCCACCAACGTCTGCATTAAGCTCTGACCCACCCCACGCAAAGGAAGACGCGATGAACCCGTCCCAGCCCGAGACAGGCCGACCCGGCCAGCCCGTCGTCAGCGCCACCGTCGTCGCCGGCAAGGCCACGCCGCGCGGCAAGTATCCGCACATCAAGCGCGCCGGCGATTTCCTGTATGTCTCGGGCACTAGCTCGCGCCTGCCCGACAACCGCATCGCGGGCGCCGAGGTCGACGCGATGGGCACCGCCACTCTGGACATCCGGGTGCAGACGCGCGCCGTCATCGAGAACATCCGCGACATCCTGGCCACGGCCGGCGCCACGCTGGCCGACGTGGTGGAGATCAGCACCTTCCTGGTCAACATGAACGATTTCGGCGGCTATAACCAGGTGTACGGCGAGTACTTCGACTCCGATGGTCCGGCCCGCACCACCGTCGCGGTGCATCAGCTGCCGCACCCGCAGTTGCTGATCGAGATCAAGGCCGTGGCCTACAAGCCGCAGGCGCGCTAGCGGCGCATGTCGGACTTCCGCATCACGCCCAACGCGCTCAGCCGCAAGCTGAAGCTGCACCAGCTGCAGATTTTCGAGCGTGTGCTGGCATGCCGTTCGCTGTCGCGCGCCGCCAGCGAATTGCATCTGACCCAGCCCACCGTCACCAAGGCCGTCCACGAACTGGAGACCTTCTTCGGCGCCGCCCTGTTCGAGCGCTCCAATCGCGGAGTCACGCCGACGGAACTGGCCGTGGTGCTGGGCCGCCGGGTCCACGCCATGATGGCCGAAATCCGCTACATGGCCGACGACATCGACGCGGTGCTGGGCGGCGCCAGCGGCCACGTGGTGGTGGGCACGCTGATCGCCGCGTCCGCCAAGCTGCTGCCCGAGGCCATTGCCCGCCTGATGACCGGACACCCCGGCATCCAGGTCAGCGTGCGTGAAGGGCCGACTTCCCAATTGTTGCCGGCGCTGGCCACGGGGGACCTGGACATCGTGGTCGGCCGCCTGCCCGGCGCCGATATGGCGTCCATCTCCGGTGTGGCGGTGGACCATCACAAGCTGTACCGCGAGGAGCTGTGCCTGGTGGCGCGCGCCGCCCATCCCCTGGCCGGCGCGCCGCCCGCGGCGCTGGCTGAACTGACCGACCATATCTGGATCCTGCCCGCCCCCAGCTCCCCGCTGCGCGCCTCGATCGAGCGCAGCTTCCTGGACGCCGGCCTGCGCCTGCCGGCCCGGCATGTCGAATCGCTGTCCCTCCTGACCAATATCGGCGTGCTGATGCACAGCGACGCGCTGGCGCTGCTGCCCTACGACGCGGCCGCGCCCTTCCTGTCCACTGGCATGCTGGCCCGCCTGCCCACCGACGCCTTCGGCGCGTTTGGCGACGTGGGCTACTCGGTGCGGGCGGACCGCCCGCTGACGCCAGCCTGCCAGCGCCTGGTCGACTATTTGAAGCAGATTGCCGCGCAACGCGCCGAAGCCGGCGCTGGCTGAAATTCTGGTCAGGGTTATCCCGCCATAGACACCACGCATACCCGGCGGCGTAATTTCTATTGTGCAGGTCCGCAAGGTCCCGCCTAGACTGCGGGCTATGGGGCAGCCGCGGTCCGCCCTCAGACTCCCGGAGATCCTCATGCCCGCCTATGGCCCGCCACTGAATTTCCAGCGCTGGATCGACGATCACGCGCACCTGCTCAAGCCGCCGGTCGGCAATCAGCAGATCTGGCAGGACGCCGATTTCATCGTCACCGTGGTTGGCGGCCCCAACCATCGCACCGACTACCACGACGATCCGCTGGAAGAGTTCTTCTACCAGTTGCGCGGCAACGCCTGGCTGTCGCTGTGGGTGGACGGCAAACCGGAGCGCGTGGACCTGAAGGAAGGCGACATCTTCCTGTTGCCCCCACACGTGCGGCATTCGCCGCAACGTCCCGAGGCCGACAGCGCCTGCCTGGTCATAGAACGCCAGCGCCCGCAGGGCCTGCTGGACGGCTTCGAATGGTATTGCCCGCAATGCGGCAGCCTGGTGCACCGCGTGGAGGTGCAGCTCAAGAGCATCGTGACGGATCTGCCGCCGCTGTTCCAGGCCTTCTATTCCAGCACCGAGAAACGCACCTGTCCCGGTTGCGGCGAAATCCATCCCGGCAAGGGCCATGCTCCCGCCGCGCAGGCGGCTCCTGCCTCGCCTCCTGTCTAGCGTGGCCGCAAACCGTCAGACTCCCGACCGACTTCTTTTCCATTTGCACATGACCCAGAAAATCGACATGCACGCGCACTTCTTCCCGCCGATCACCCGGCAGGAGGCTGCGGCGCTGGATCCGGTCCACGCCCCCTGGCTACGGCTGGACGGCGATGGCTCCACCGGTCAGATCATGGCGGGCGAGCGCCCCTTCCGTCCGGTGGACGCCACCTTGTGGGACCCGGCCCTGCGCCTGGAGCAGATGGACCGCAACGGCGTGGACCTGCAAATCCTGTGCGCCACGCCCGTCATGTTCGGCTATTCCTATCCCGCACAGGCGGCCGCCGACTGGGCGGCCCGCATGAACGACCTGGCGCTCGAACACTGCGCCCATGCGCCCACGCGCCTGAAGGCGCTGGCGCAGGTGCCGCTGCAGGACCTGGAGCTGGCCTGCAAGGAAGCGTCGCGGGCCCGCGCAGCCGGCCACCTGGGCGTGCAGATAGGCAACCACGTCGGCCCGCGCGACCTGGACGACGAAACCCTGGTGCAGTTCCTGATCCACTGCGCCAACCATGACATCCCGGTGCTGGTGCACCCCTGGGACATGATGACCGACGGCCGCATGAAAAAATGGATGCTGCCATGGCTGGTCGCCATGCCCGCGGAAACCCAGCTGGGCATACTGTCGCTGATCCTGTCGGGCGCGTTCGAACGCATCCCCCGCAGCCTGAAGCTCTGCTTCGCGCATGGCGGCGGCAGCTTCGCCTTCCTGCTGGGCCGCGTGGACAACGCCTGGCGCCATCGCGACATCATCCGCCAGGACTGTCCGCAGCTGCCCTCTTCCTACACCGACCGCTTCTACACCGACAGCGCGGTGTTCGATCCGCGCGCGCTGCGGCTGCTGATCGACGTGATGGGCGAGGACCGCGTGCTGCTGGGTTCGGACTATCCGTATCCACTGGGCGAGCAGGAAGTGGGCAAGCTGGTGACCCACGCCGGACTGCAGCAAGACGTGCAGCAGAAGATCCTGTGCCGCAACACGGTGGAGTTCTTCGGCCTGGAGCGGCGCGCCGGGTGACGGACGGGGAAAAACAGAACAGCGGGTCCCACGCCTGGGCGTGCAGCGCTGCTTGTAGAGGCAGGCGGCACGCCGCCTGCGGTCATGCGGCCGGCATGGGCTGGACCGAGCCTTCCGGGACCGGGACCGCGTCCCGCTCCAGGGCTTCCAGCGCGCCCAGCACCCCGAACGTCCGCAGCCGCTCCAGGTGCAAGGCCAGCGCGTCGACGAAGGCGGGCTTCCTGCCCAGGTCGCCGAAAACCGGCCGGAATCCTGCTACCACCGTGGCTCGGCGATGCGCCGCCTGCGCCGGGGACGAAGCCGTCGCGGCCACGTCGGCGCGCGCCAGCAGTTTGGCCAGCGCCCCGGCCAGCGGATCCTGGATGGAATAGGCGTTGCCCAGTTCGTCGTAGCCACGCAGGTAGTGCAGCCACGCTGCCACGGCGAGGGCCAGCCGGCCGAAATCGTCGCCCCGTTGCATGCGGTCGCGGATGGCGGCAAGCAGGCGCTGCGGCACCTTCTGCGAGCCGTCCATGGCGACTTGACGCGTGCGATGCGGCAGCGCCGGATTGGCCACGCGCGCAAGAAAGCGCAAGCGGTACTCTTCCAGCCCCGACTCGGGGATGCCGCGCAGCGTGGGGCCGAGTTCCAGCCGCATCATGTCATCGACGTAGCGGCGCAGCGCCGGCGTGGCGGCGGCCTCGCTGTTGGTGCGCAGGCCCAGCATCGAACCCAGGTACGCGAATGCGGAATGCGGCGCGTTGACCATGCGCAGTTTGAGGCGTTCGTAGGGCGCGGCGTTGCGCACGAAGCTGGCGCCCGCGGCGTCCCAGGCGGGCCTGCCGGCCGCGAACTTGTCCTCGATGACCCAGTTCAGGAAGGGCTCCCCCACCACGGGCCACGCGTCCTCGAAGCCCAGCCGTCGCGCCACATGCGCGCGGTCTTCGTCCTGCGTGCCCGGCACGATGCGGTCCACCATGGAATTCGGAAAGGTGCAGTGGTTGTCGATCCACGCGGTCAGGCCCACGTCGACCCGCAGCGCGAAGGCCAGCACCAGGCTGCGCAACGTATCGCCGTTGGCGTGCAGGTTGTCGCAGGACAGCAGCGTGAGGGGAGGCAGGCTGCGCTCGCGCCGCAGCGCCAGTCCGTATACCAGCATGCCGATGGTGCTGCGCGGCCTGACCGGATTCGCGAGGTCGTGCGCGATGTCCGGGTCGTCCCAGCGCAGGTGGCCGGTGGACGGCTCGTGGCTATAGCCTTTTTCGGTGACCGTCAGGCTGACGATGCGGGTCTGGGGGGAGGCGATGCGCTCCAGCACGGCCTGCGGATCTTCCTCCGCCACCACGATCCGCAGCACCGATCCGACCACCCGCAGTTGTTCCCGCGCCTGCCCATCCGGGCCCGCATCGCGCAGCGCCAGGGTGTACAGGCCGTCCTGCGGCGTCAGCGCATCGCGCGTGGCGGGGCTGCGCATCGAAACGCCCACGATGCCCCAACTCAGGTCACCGCTGGCGGCCATGGCCAGGTCCGTCAGCACCGCCTGATGGGCGCGGTGAAAGGCGCCTATGCCCAGGTGCACGATGCCGGGGGTCACCCTGCTGCGGTCATAGGCGGGAGATTCCACATCCTCGGGTAGATGTGCCAGGGACTCCGAGTTCAAGCGTTCGAGCATGGATTACCAGTGCCATAGTGCGCCATCATGCGCCTGCCGGTTGACCGGCAGGTAGGCGCGTTGGTAGGGATATCTGGCGGCGAGCGTTTCGTCGATGTCGACGCCATGGCCCGGCGCGTCGCCAGGGTATAGCATGCCCTGGTTGAAGCTGTAAGCATGGGGAAACACTGCGTCGGTCTCTTCGGTGTGCCGCATGTACTCCTGGATGCCGAAATTCGGCACCCACAGGTCGAAATGCAGGGCGGCTCCCATGCAGGCCGGCGACAGGTCGGTGGCGCCATGGCAGCCGGTCCGCACCTGGTAGAGCGCGGCCAGATCGGCGATGCGGCGCAGATGCGTGATGCCGCCCGCATGCACCACCGTGGCGCGAACGTAGTCGATCAACTGGTTTTCGATCAGGTCCTTGCAATCCCAGATGGTGTTGAACACTTCGCCCACGGCCAGCGGCGTGACCGTGTGCTGGCGGATCAGCCGGAAGGCTTCCTGGTTCTCCGCCGGCGTGGCGTCCTCCATCCAGAACAGGCGGTAGGGCTCCAGCGACTTGCCCAGGCGGCCAGCCTCGATGGGCGTGAGCCTGTGATGCACATCGTGCAGCAGGTGGGTGTCCCAGCCCACTGCGTCGCGCACCCGCTGGAACAGGCGCGGCGCGTGATCCAGGTATTTTTCCGTGGACCAGTCATGCTCGGACGGCAACGAGGCATCGGCCGGCTCGTAAAACAGGCGGCCGCGTCCCACGCCATAGACCGAGTTCAGTCCCGGCACCCCGCTCTGCGCGCGGACGGCCAGATAGCCCATCTCGCGATAGCGCAGCACCTCGTCCACGGTTTCGTCGATGTCGCGGCCATTGGCGTGGCCGTAGACCATGACGCCCGAGCGGCTCTTGCCGCCCAGCAGCTGGTACAGCGGCATGCCCGCGGCCTTGGCCTTGATGTCCCACAACGCCGTGTCCACGGCGGCGATCGCGGACATGGTGACCGGGCCGCGCCGCCAGTACGCGCCGCGGTACAGGTATTGCCAGATGTCCTCGATCTGCTGCGGGTCACGGCCGATCAGGCAGGGAATCACGTGCTCGGTCAGATAAGCCGCCACGGCCAGCTCGCGGCCGTTGAGCGTGGCGTCGCCGATGCCGTACAGGCCTTCATCGGTTTCGATCTTCAAGGTAACGAAGTTGCGGCCGGGGCTGCAGACGATAACGCGCGCTTGGATAATCTTCATGGATGGTCCTGTGGAATGCTGGAAATTCCTGGCCGACGCCGGGCTCCTACATCACCGCGCCCAGTTGCCAAGGCACGAATTCGTTCTGGCCGTAGCCGTGTTCCTCGCTGCGCGTGCGCCGGCCCGAGGCCGTTTCCAGCATCAGACGGAATATGCGCTCGCCCATCTGGGCCACGCTTTGCGCGCCGTCAACAACTTCCCCGCAATTGATGTCGATGTCGTCGGACTGGCGCTGCCACAGCGCCGTATTGGTCGATAGCTTCAACGACGGCGCGGGCGCACAGCCGTAGGCCGAACCGCGGCCGGTGGTGAAACAGATCAGGTTGGCGCCGCCGGCGACCTGGCCGGTCGCGGAAACCGGGTCGTAGCCCGGCGTATCCATGAACACCAGCCCGCGTTCGCGGACCGTCTCGGCATACTCATACACGTCGGCCAGGCGGGTCGTGCCGCTCTTGGCGATGGCGCCCAATGACTTTTCCAGGATGGTGGTCAGCCCGCCCGCCTTGTTGCCCGCCGAAGGGTTGTTGTCCATTTCGGCGTCGTTGCGGGCACAGTAGTCCTCCCACCAGCGCAGCCGGGCCAGCAGCTTGGCCGCCACCTCGGGGGTGGCCGCGCGCCGGGTGAGCAGGTGCTCGCCGCCGTAGATCTCCGGCGTCTCCGACAGGATGGCGGTGCCGCCATGGCGCACCAACAGGTCCACCGCGGCGCCCAGCGCCGGGTTGGCGCTGATGCCCGAATAGCCGTCGGACCCGCCGCACTGCAGGCCCACGGTCAGCTTGCCCGCGGGCACGGGTTGGCGGCGGACCCGGTCGGCCTGCGCCAACATGGCCCGCACCAGCTCGATCCCGCGCTCCACCGTCTTGCGCGTGCCGCCGGTCTCCTGGATGTTGAAGGTGTGCAGCAGGCCGCTCTCGCGCAGCCCTTCCTGCTCCATCAAGCCGCCGATCTGATTGGTCTCGCAACCCAGGCCCAGCACCAGCAGGCCCGCGAAATTGGGATGCCTGGCATAGCCGCCCAACGTACGGCGCAGCAGCCGCAGCGGCTCGCCCTCGCTGCCCGTGGCGCAGCCCGCGCCGTGCGTCAGCGCCACCACGCCGTCCACGTTGGGATAGCCGGCCAGCGCGTCCGGATGGATGTCGCGGCGGAAATGATCGGCGATGGCGCGCGCGGCGGTGGCCGAACAGTTCACGCTGGTGAGGATGCCGATGTAGTTGCGGGTGGCGACGCGGCCATCGGCCCGCAAGATGCCGTCGAACTGCGCGGGCTCCTCCACATAATCGGTAGCGCGCGCGTCGGCGCCGACTGCGTAGTCGCGCTCGAAGTCGGAGAACTCCAGGTTCTGGGTATGGACATGCGAGCCGGGCGCGATGTCGCAGCGCGCCACGCCGATGACCTGGTTGTAGCGCCGCACCGGTTCGCCAGCGGCAATGGCACGCGTCGCCACCTTGTGCCCGGGCGGCACCAGCCCGCGCACGACGACGTTTTCGCCGGCCAGGCGCGTGCCGCCGGCCAACTGGCGCCTGGCGATCACCACGTTGTCCGCCGGATGGATGCGTATGACCGCGGTATCGGTTTCTGACATGGAAGGCTCCTGGCTTGCGCGCGCCGCTAACCGTCGATCAGCGACGGATCCCAGGCGTGGACGCGCTGCCGCTGCTCGCCCAGGCCCGCAATGCCCAACCGCATCTCATCGCCGGCCTTCAGGTACACGGGCGCCGGCTTCTGGCCCATGCCCACGCCCGGCGGCGTGCCGGTGCTGATCAGGTCGCCCGGGTACAGCGTCATGAAGCGGCTGACGTAGGACACCAGTTGCGCCACGCCGAACACCATGGTGCGGGTGCTGCCGTTCTGATAGCGCTTGCCGTTGACGTCCAGCCACATGTCCAGCGCCTGCGGCTCGGCGATTTCGTCGGCGGTAACCAGCCACGGGCCGATCGGGCCGAAGGTGTCGCAGCCCTTGCCCTTGTCCCAGGTGCCGCCGCGCTCGATCTGGTACTCGCGTTCGGACACGTCATTCACCACGCAATAGCCGGCCACGTGGTTCATGGCGTCGGCTTCGCTGACGTAGCGGGCGCGTTCGCCGATCACCACGCCCAGCTCGACTTCCCAGTCGGTCTTGACGGATGCTTGCGGCAGCACCACCGGATCATTGCAGCCGACCACGGCCGAGGTGGGTTTCATGAAAATCACCGGCTCGGCCGGCACCGGCAGCCCGGATTCGGCGGCATGATCGGCGTAGTTCAGGCCGATGCAGATGAACTTGCCCATGCCGCTCCAGGGCGGCGCCAGGCGGCCCGGGCGGTCCACCAGGGGCAGGCTGGCCGGGTCCAGCGCGCGCAGCGGCGCCAGGCCGGCGTGCGTGAGCGTGGCGGCGGCAATGTCCGGCAAGACTGCCGATAGATCCCGCAGCTGCCCATTGGCGTCGAGCATGCCGGGTTTCTCCGCGCCTTTCGTGCCATAGCGCAACAATTTCATCGCATGTTCCTCATATGTGTGTCGTGAATGTTCAGTTCGACCAGCCGCCGTCGATCACCTGGGCGGTACCCGTGGTGAAGGCGGACTCGTCGCTGGCCAGGTACAGCGCCAACAAGGCGATTTCCTCGGCGCTGCCGATGCGGCCCATGGGTTGGCGGGCGACGAAGGCCGCCTCGACGGCAGCCAGCGTCTGTCCGCCGGCGCTCGCCTGCGCCTCGATGCGCTGGCGCAGCGAAGGCGACTCCACCGTGCCCGGGCAGATGGCGTTGCAGCGTATGCCCTGCCCCACGTAGTCCGCGGCCACGGACTTGGTCAGCCCGATCACCGCCGCCTTGGTGGATCCATAGACGCAGCGGTTGGGCGCGCCTTTGATACTGGACGCCACCGAGGCCATGTTGACGATGGAACCGCCGCCGCGCGCCAGCATGCCGGGCAGGCAGGCGCGGATCATGCGGTACATGGACTTCACGTTCAGCTCGAACGAGAAGTCCCAGGCCTGTTCGTCGCAATCCAGGATGGTCCCGGCATGCACGAAGCCGGCGCCGTTGAACAGCACGTCCACCGGCCCCGCGTCGGCAATCAGCGCGGCGACTGCGCCGGCATCGGTCACATCCAGCGTCCTGCGCCGGCATCCCGCCAGCGTCTCGAGCGCCCCGCCGTTGATGTCCAACGCCAGCACGTCGGCGCCTTCGCGAACATAGGCCTCGGCCACGGCGCGGCCTATGCCCTGTCCCGCGGCGGTGACGATGGCGGTCTTGCCTTGCAGTCTTCCAGTCATGGCGTTTTCCTTTTTACTTGGCCATGCCCATGGCGGTGGGCAGCCAGAGCGTGATCTGCGGGATGTAGGTAATGGCGATCAGCGCCACGAACAGCGGCACCAGCCAGGGCAGGATGGCTACCGTGGTCCGTTCCACCGACAGTTTGGATACGCGCGCCAGCACGAACAGCACCATGCCCATGGGCGGGTGCAGCAGGCCTATCATCAGGTTCAGCGTCATGATCAAGCCGAAATGGATCGGGTCGATGCCAAGCTTGAGCACGATGGGCAGCAGGATAGGCACCAGGATGGTGATGGCGGCGATGGTGTCGATGAAGCAGCCCACGATCAGGATCAGCACGTTGGCCATCAGCAGGAACACCCACTTGTTCTGCGTCACGCTGAGAATGCCGTCGGTCAGCGCCTGGGCGGCCTGGGTGGTGGTCAACAGCCACGCGAACACCGAGGCAGCGGTGACGATGAACAGCACCGACGCCGTGGTCTCTATGGTGTCGAAAGTGGCCTTGGCCAGGGTCCGCAAGGTCATGGAGCGATAGCGCACCAGCCCCAAGAACAGCGCCCATATCACGGCGGCCACGGCGGCCTCCGTGGGCGTGAACCAGCCCAGCGTCATCCCTCCGATCAGGATGACCGGCGCCATCAACGCCATCACCGCCGAAAAGTTGTAGCGCCAGTCCAGCGCCAGCAATACGGCAAAGGCGATGCCCGCGGCCAGGTTGGCCGACACGCCGGCCTCGGTCATGAGCCAGATCGACAGCGGGAACGCCAGCACGATGCCGACTTCCAGCCCGGCCGCGCCCAGCCGCTTCCAGTTGAAGGACACATCGCCGCCCCAATTGTTGCGGCGCGCATAGTAGGCCACGGTCAGCATCATCAGCACGGTCAGGACCGCGCCAGGAATGAGCCCCGCCAGGAACAGCGAGCCGATCGACACGTTGGCCATCATGCCGTAAATGACGAAAGGCAGTGACGGCGGGATGATGGGCCCCAAGGTGGCCGAGGCGGCCGTCACGCCCACCGCGAACTCGGTCTCGTAGCCATGGTCCTTCATGGCCTTGATTTCGATGGTGCCCAGGCCCGCGGCGTCGGCGATGGCGGTGCCCGACATGCCGGCGAACACCACCGAGCCGATGATGTTCACCTGCCCCAGCCCGCCGCGCATCCAGCCCACCAGCGCCACGGCGAAGTTGTAGATGCGGCCGGTGATGCCGGCGATGTTCATCAGGTTGCCGGCCAGGATGAAGAACGGCACGGCCAGCAGCGGGAAGGACTCCACGCCCGCGATCATGCGCTGCGCCACCACCACGTCGGGCACGCTGCCCGAAATCAGCACGAACAGCAGCGACGCGCCTGCCATGGCCACCGCCACCGGCAGGCCGACGATCATCAACAGCAGAAAGGTCCCGATCAGTATGCCCATGTCTCGCTTCCGGTTGTCGTTGTCGGATTCCGGGAGCTGTCCCGGACCAGCTTTAGTCCTGCGACTCGTAGGCCGCGGGGTTTTCCAGGATGGAATAGCCCTGGCGCCAGTTGCGCGCCGACACCTGCACGGAGCGCAGGAACATCAGGACGAATCCGGCCAGCGCCATCCAGTAGACAAAGGCCTTGTTCCAGAACAGCGTGGTCATGGGTTCGTCGCCCACCAGGACGATGTAGCGGTACGTGAGCCACACCGCATAGCCGAAGAAGGCCGTGCGCAGCAGGTCGATGACGGTGGCCAACACGCGGCCAACAGGGCGCGGCAGATAGCGGTACAGGAAGTCCACCTGGATATGGCGGCAGGCGCGCACACACATGGCCGAACCGATGAACACCACGCCGATCAGGCAATAGACGGCGAGTTCCTCGGTCCAGGCGTAGGAATCGTTCAACACGTAGCGCGAAAAAAACTGCAGGAAGACCAGCAGGGCCATGACCCAGAAGATGCCCAGGCAGATCCAGTCCTCGGGCTGGTACCCAGCCAGGCTGACCTCGTGCTGGTCGGCTTCCTCGAAGCTGTGGACGATCTCCTCCGCCGTGGCGGGCGGCTGCTGCCCGGCGGGATGGACAGGGTTGCTGCTGGCGGCCGCCATGACGGCGGCCTTGGCATCGGAATGCATGGCGTTCCCCTTGTGCGGAATCGGACGGGTCGAGGCGAGGCCGCCTGGGCGGCCCCGGGCGCGCTTACTTCACGGCCTGGATCCGTTCCCAATCCGATTTTTCGTAGCCGTACTGCTTGAACGGCACTTTCTCCAGCACGGTGTCGCGGAAATCCGCGACGTTCACTTCCGCCACGTTGAGGCCGCGCTTGCGGAATACCTCGACCATCTTCTTCTCGCTTTCGGCGACTTCCGCGGAGGCCTTTTCCGCCGCCTGCTGCGCGACTTCGGAGAAGATCTTCTTGTCCTCGTCGGACAGGCTCTTCCATAGCTTGCCCGAGATGACCGTGTTCAGGTGATCGACGATGTGGCCGGTGAGGATGATGTTCTTCTGCACTTCGTAGAACTTCTTGGCCTCGATGGTGGTGAGCGGATTCTCCTGCGCCTCCACGGTGCCGTTCTGCAAAGCCAGGTAGACCTCGGCGAAGGCGATCGGCGCGGTGTTGGCGCCGCAGGCGCGCGGCATGGCCAGGTAGGCGGCCACGTCCGGCACGCGGATCTTCAGGCCCTTCATTTCGGAGCACTTGGTGAAGGGGCGGTTGGACGTGGTCTGGCGCGTGCCGTAGTACGTGGTGGCGACGATGTGGTTGCCGCTTTTCTCGTCGTAGCCACGCGTGAGCTCCTTGTAGATATCGCTCTTGGTGTAGGCGATCAGGTGCTCGGGATTGCGGAAGATGTAGGGATAGTAGGTGACGCCGATGCGGGGGAAACTCTTGGCCGCGAAGCTGGAGCCCGAGATGATCATATCCACCGTGCCCAGGGTCAGGCCCTGGTTGATATCGTTTTCCTTACCCAGCTGCGAGGCCGGGTACACGTCGATCTGGTAGCGGCCGTTGGTGCGTTTGCCGATTTCCTGCGCTGCCCAGACGGAAGCGGTATGGAAGGGTTCGGATGTCTCGTACACGTGGGCCCACTTGAGCTTGGTCTGCGCCAGCACGCTGCCGCTGGCGGCGAGCGCCAGGGCGGCAACCAGCGCCTTGACGGCGTTGCCTAGGTTCATGTCGTCTCCTCGTTGTTTTTTGAATGCCCGTCCTGGCGGCCCGTGTTGAGCCGCCAGCGGGTCATGCTTCAACTACAAGTTGCACCTTGGTACTGCGACTGCGATCCGCCGCCAGCTCGAAGGCCTCGAATGCCCGCGACAACGGCAACTGCGCGCTCATCAGGGGCCGCACGTCCACCTTGCGCGTGCGCAGGTAAGAGACCGCCCAATCGAACTCCACGCCCGCGCGGAACGCGCCGACATAGTCGAGCTCCCGCGCCATGATGTTGTTGGCCGGAAACGCGATGCCCTCGGCGGGCAGCGTTCCCACTTGCACGATGCGGCCGCCGCGCCGTGTCGCGGTCAGGCAGGTCGCCAGCGCCGCCGGGCTGCCCGCGGCCTCGATGCTGATGTCGGCGATATCGGCCAGATCCGCGGGCGCGAGCAAGTCGCTACGCATGGCCTCGTCGGCGCCGACCTGGCGCGCCATGTCCAGGGGTCGGTCGGCCACGTCCATCACGGTCACGCGCGCCGCTCCCGCCAGCCTGGCGGCCAGCACGGTCATGCAGCCTATGGTGCCGCCGCCCGTCACCAGGACATGCTTGCCCATCATCGGTCCGGCCCGGTTGACGCCGTGCAGGCCGATGGACAGCGGTTCGGCACAGGCGATTTCACCCAGCGAGACATCCTCTTCCGGCACCGGCGTCAATTGCCGCTCGCCCATCACGAAGCGTTCGCGAAACATGCCTTGCACATGCGGGTAGATGCTGGCGCTGCCGAGAAAGCGCATGTTGCGGCACAGATTGTCGCGGCCGGCGCGGCAGTAGTCGCAGCCGCCGCAAGGGTGTGAGGGATTGATGGCGACCTTCATGCCCGGCGCCACCGAGCGCACGGCGGCGCCGGTCCGCAGCACCACGCCCGAGGCCTCGTGGCCGGGGATGAGAGGCTCGCGAATGACGAAGGCGCCCACGCGGCCATGCAGGAAGTAGTGCAGGTCGGATCCGCAGATGCCCCCGGCGCCCAATCGCAGTTCGACCTCGTGCGGCGCCAGCGGCGCGACTTCGTCCGGTTCCAGGCGCAGGTCGCGCGCCCCGTGGATGCGACAGGCCAGCGTCATGGCGACTTGCTCCTTGGCGTTCCGAACGGGGGGCACCTGCGCGGGATGCTCATGGTTCCGGCTGCTCCCGGCTGGCTAGTGGTTGGCCGGGAGCGTCCGCGCCGGGCCAGCTTGCGGTGAGGCGGTCGTGCGAGCAGGCCAGATGATGATGCATGGCAGCGCGCGCGCCGCGGTCGTCCCCGGCGCGGATGGCGTCGATGACCTTGCGATGCTCGGCAATGGCGGCCGCCCAACTGGAAGGATTCTCGAAGTAGTCGCCCAGCTTCACGGACAAGGGGTTATGGCGCTCGTCGAACAGTTCGCTCACCACACGCACCAGCACGGCGTTGTTCGCCATCTCGGCGACACGCAGGTGGAACAGCCGGTCTCCGCGGATCGGCACGTTGCCGGCCAGCGCCTCGTCTTCCATGGCGCCGACGGCTTCAGCCAAACCATCCACCAGCGCGGGGGAGTTGCGCAGCGCAGCCTGTGCGGCCAGTTCACCTTCGATCACCTGGCGGGCGCGTATGGTTTCCAAGGGGCT
This sequence comes from Achromobacter sp., assembly GCF_049647645.1. Lineage (GTDB taxonomy): Bacteria > Pseudomonadota > Gammaproteobacteria > Burkholderiales > Burkholderiaceae_B > Achromobacter. Next base: position 24,253 of record NZ_JBARYB010000099.1, on the reverse strand, counting down.
CTCGGCCATCAGGCTGGCGCGCGGGCCGCCGGCCAGGCTTTGCACATAGACGCCCGAACCCATGCGGACTTCCACCCAGCCTTCGACCTCCAGCGCGATCAGCGCCTCGCGCACCGAAGGACGCGACACGCCCAGCTTGAGCGCAAGATCGCGCTCGGGCGGCAGACGCGCGCCGACCGGAAACTCGCCCGTCTCGATCAACAGGCGAAGCTGGTCGGCGATCTGGCGGTACAGGCGGCGAGGTTCGATGGTCTGGATAGGCATGGACTGGGTGGAAAATTCAGGCCAAAAGGTAAAGTGGCCTTACCAATTGACCAAATCTTGCGCCGCTCCCGCATGCGTCACAATTAGGGTTTGCCCAAAGATGCACGCGATGGCTTCGCGGGCAATGCATATCTGTTAAAAAGCCGCCACACCCAGCCCACTTTCCGCACCCATGTCACAGAATCCGCATCATTCGCCCTACAAGAGCACGGGCGGCCTGCGTCGCATCCTCAACGCGCTGCGCTACTCCTTGCAGGGCCTGCAGGCCGCCATCAAGTACGAGGCGGCCTTCCGCCAGGAACTCGCGCTGGCCGTGCTGATGATCCCCGCCGCATTCTTCCTCGGCCGGACCACGGTCGAAGTGTTTTTCCTGGTGGGCACGGTGATCATGGTGTTGGCGGCGGAGCTGCTGAATTCCGCCATCGAAGCGCTGGCCGACGCGCTTTCCGTCGAATCGCACCCGCTGCTGGGCCGCGCCAAGGACCTGGGCAGCGCCGCAGTGATGCTGCTGCTGATCTTCGCCGGGACGGTCTGGGTGGGCGTGGCCATCAGCCGTTTCGTCATGCATTGACACGGCTAGTCATCTCCGGGGAGATGCGCCGCTATTTATACTGGAAGCCATGATGCCTAGATCGACGCCCAACTCCTCTGAGCGCATTGTCATCGTCGGCGGCGGCGCCGGCGGCCTGGAATTGGCGGCCAAGCTTGGCCGCGTGCATGGCCGGCAACACATCACGCTGGTCGACAGCCGTCCCTTCCATATCTGGAAGCCCTCGCTGCATGAAGCCGCCGCGGGCACGCTGGACATCCACCAGGAAGGCCTGTCCTACCTGATGCTGGCCCACATGAACGGGTTTTCGTTCGCGCAGGGCCGCCTGGAACGGGTCGACCGCGAGCAGCGCCGCGTCACGCTGGACGCGGTGAACGACGCGCAAGGCCAGGAAGTCCTGCCGCGCCGTGAACTCGCCTACGACACCCTGGTGCTGGCCATGGGCAGCACCTCCAATTTCTTCAATACCCCTGGCGCGGCCGAACACGCGGTGACGCTGGACTCCACCGAAAACGCCGAGCAATTCCGCCTGACCATGCTCAAGGCCATGGCGCTGGTGGACCAGGCCAAGGTACGCAACCCCTCGGCCCGGCTCGATCTGGTGATCGTGGGCGGCGGCGCCACCGGCGTCGAGCTGGCGGTGGAACTGGTCGAGGCCAGCCACGTGGTCAGCGCCTATGGCCTGCCCAATTTCCAAGCCGAACGCGACCTGGCCATCACCTTGGTCGAGGGCGCGCCGCGCATCCTGTCGGCCCTGCCCGAGAAAATCTCGGTGGCGGCCACCAAGCGGCTGACGGAGCTGGGCATCCGGGTGGAAGCGTCCTGCCGGGTCTCGGAGGTCACCGCCGACAGTGTCAAAACGGCCGACGGCCGCGAATTTCCCGCCCAACTCTGCATGTGGGCAGCGGGCATCCAGGGCCCGGCCCTGCTGGCCGATCTGGGCCTGCCCCTGAACAAAGTCGGCCAGCTCGAAGTCAATGAACGGCTGGAAACCCCCGATCCGCATATCCTGGCGCTGGGCGACTGCTGCGCCGCGCCCTGGCGCGACGGCCGCAGCGTGCCGGCACGCGCCCAGGCGGCGCACCAGGAAGCCGACTATCTGGCCAAGAAGCTCACCGCGCGCCTGCGCCACGCGGCCGAGCCCACCGGACCCTACGTCTACGAGGACCACGGCTCGCTGGTATCACTGGGCCAGGATGCCGGCGTCGGCAGCCTGATGGGCAAGCTGGCGGGGCGGGGACTGTTCGTAAGCGGTACACTGGCACGCCTGATGTACATGAGCCTGCACCTGATGCACCACAAGGCGGTGCTCGGCATCTCGCGTACCGCCTCCCTTGCCCTGGCCCGCCTGCTCATGCGGCGCACGCGCCCGCGGGTCAAACTGCACTGAACTCCCATGAATTTCCTGCAAAAACTCGAACACGCCTGGACCACCAGCAACTCGCTCCTGCAAGTCGGGCTGGATCCCGATCCGCAGCGCTTCCCCCGCGAACTGCAGGATAAGCCGGACGCCATCTTCCAGTTCTGCCGCGACATCGTGGACGCCACCGCGCCCTATGCGTGCAGCTTCAAGCCGCAGATCGCCTACTTCGCCGCGCACCGCGCCGAAGACCAGCTGGAAGCGCTGTGCCAGCACATCCGAGAAAAGCATCCGGACCTGCCCATTGTGCTGGACGCCAAGCGCGGCGACATCGGCTCCACCGCCGAAAACTATGCCCGTGAAGCCTACGAACGCTACCAGGCGCATGCGCTGACCGTCAGCCCCTACATGGGCCTGGACTCGGTCGAGCCCTACCTGGCATGGCGCGACCGCGGCGTGATCGTGCTGTGCCGCACCTCCAACCCCGGCGGATCGGACCTGCAATTCCTGAAGATGGACAATGGCGAGCCGCTGTACCTGCACGTCGCAGGCCTGGTCGCCGACAAGTGGAACGCCAACGGCCAGTGCGGCCTGGTGGTGGGCGCGACCTTCCCGAATGAACTGGCTGCCGTGCGCCAGCGCATCGGCGACGCGCTGCCCCTGCTGGTACCGGGCATCGGCGCCCAGGGCGGCGACATCACCGCCACCGTGAACGCCGGCGCCAACGCCGCCCGCAGCGGCATGATGATCAATTCGTCCCGCGCCATCATCTACGCCAGCGGCGGCGACGACTGGCGCGAAGCCGCCGGCACGGCGGCCAAGGGCCTGCGCGACTCAATCAACGCGGTGCGCTGAACCGGGCGGGGGGCTTGCCCCCCAAGCCGCGGCAGTTCCTTGCTTCAGCGCCGATTGACCGGCGCTCCCAACAACTCCAGCAGGCCGCGCAGCGCGTAATCCACCGCTGCCTGGCGCACTTGCGCGCGGTCGCCCGGGAACACGTGCGTGACGGCGCGGCTGCTGATGCCCTCGCCCGCACGCAGCGCGAAACCGAAGCACACCATGCCCACCGGCTTGCCGGGTGTGGCCCCGCCAGGACCGGCAATGCCGGTCGTGGATACCGCTACATGCGCGGCGGGGGACGCCAACAGCACGCCGTTGGCCATCTCCAGCGCGACCGGCTCGCTGACGGCGCCGAAGTGGTGCAAGGCATCGGGCGACACGTCCAGTTCGGAGACCTTGGCTTCGTTGCTGTAGGTGACGAAGCCGCGTTCGAACCAGTCGCTGGAACCCGCTACCGCCGTCATGGCGCCGGCCAGCAGGCCGCCGGTGCAGGATTCGGCCGTGCCCAGCATCCAGCCCTTGCGCCGCAGCGTTTCGCCTAGCCTTTCGGCCAGCGCCAGCGACGTGGCCTGCGCCAGCTGTTCGGCCGACAGATTGGGCCGGGTGCCTTCTTGTTGTCCGCTCATCCCAAGACTCCTGTGCGCACGACCAGCGCCATGACCAGCAAGGCGTATGCGGCCGCCACGATATCGTCCCACATCACGCCAAAACCGCCCTTGATGTGGGCATCGAAGAACTTGATGGGAGGCGGCTTGACGATGTCGAACGTGCGGAACAACACGAACGCCAGCGCCTGCGATAACCAGCCCGCGGGCGTCAGCCAGAGCACCAGCCAGAACGCCACCATCTCGTCCCAGACCATTCCGACATGATCCGACTGCTGGAGTTCACGGCCGACGCGATGGCAGGCCCAGCATCCGTACAAAAAAGCCAGTGCCAGGAACACGCCTATCGCCAGGTCCGACGCGGCAGGCGCGGCGGCGACCCAGATCGCCCAGGCCAGCAGCGTGCCCCAGGTGCCCGAGGCCGGCCGGATCAGGCCGCTGCCGAAGCCGAAAGCGATCAGCCGGCCGGGATCCCGGCAGACCCAGGACAACGGCGGATAGGCGGTCCGGGCGCGGTCGCGCATGGAGGGAGGACGATTGTCGGTCGCGGACATGGGAGTAAGGAGGGGAAACGCGGCGGATCAGGCCGCGGGAAAGTGATCGAAACCGGCCGGCAGCTCGGCCAGGGGCTGGCCCTGGCTGTCCAGCACCGACAGCCCGGGCTGGGCCTGGGTCTGTCCCACGCGGGTCACGCGGACGCCGGCCGAAGCCGCCGCGGCCAGCACGGCCTCGCGCCGCGAGACGGGCGCGGTGAAGCAAAGCTGGTAAACGTCGCCGCCGCCCAGCACCGCGCGGCGCAACCGCGCCGTGTCCAGGGAAACCAGGGCGGGCGCTGCAGGCAGTTGGGCGTAGTGCAGCGTGGCGCCCACGCGGCCGGCGGCCAGGATATGGCCCAGGTCCTGCAGCAAGCCATCGGAGATATCGATGGCGGCATGCGCGATGCCGCGCAGCGCCAGGCCCAGCGCCACCTGGGGCTGCGGCCATTCGAGGGCGCCACGAGTCGCCGCGAGCAGCGCCGCATCAGCAGGGTACTGGCCATCCAGCAGCCGGTAGGCGACATCGGCCGCCCCCAGTTCGCCCGATACCCAAATGTCGTCCCCAGCGCGCGCGCCGTCGCGGCGCAAGGCCTGCCCGGCGGGTACTGCGCCGAACACGGTGACGCTGATGGCAAGGTCATGCGTGCTGCGGGTGGTATCGCCGCCGATCAGCGGGCAGCCGTGAGCGGCGGCCAGCGCATGGAAACCTTCGGCGAACGCCGCCAGCCAGGGCTCGTCCAGACGCGGCAACGCCAGGCCCAGCACGCAGCCGATGGGGCGCGCGCCCATGGCGGCCAGATCGGACAGGTTCACCGCCAGGGCCTTATGCCCCAGCGACTTCGGATCCACGTCGGGAAAGAAATGGCGGCCTTCCAGCAGCAGGTCCGTGCTGGTAGCCACCTGTTCGCCGGGCGGCACCGGGAACAGGGCGCAATCATCGCCCACGCCCAGCAGGCCGGCAGGCGCCGCGCGGGTGAAATAGCGCGCGATCAAATCAAATTCGGACGCCAAGGCAACTCCGCAGTCCGGCACGGCAGCGCCGGCATTGAATCCCACGGGGGCTTACCGCCCCCAACAAATCAGAGGGGCCACCCGCTCTGCCCCTCGCAAGAAACTGGTGCCTCCCAAATCCGGGCCGCGCGGATCCGGCTCCGCCGGTCCGCAGCGGCGCCCCCCTGGGGGGGAAGCGCGCAGCGCTTCGGGGGGGTTACCTCTTGTTGACTTCGTTGGCGCGCACGTCGGCAGCCAGCTTGTCCAGCACGCCGTTGACGAACTTGAAGCCGTCGGTGCCGCCGAACGACTTGGCCAGTTCGACGGCTTCATTGATGGCGACCTTGTACGGCACTTCGACATGATGAATCAGTTCGAAGCTGCCGATCAGCAGGATGCCATGTTCGACAGGCGACAGTTCGGCCAGCGGACGGTCGACATAAGGCGTGAAACGCTCGCGCAGCGCGGGCGCTTCGCGCAGCACGCCATGCAGCAAGGTCTTGAACCATTGCGCGTCGGCCTCGGAAAAATCCTCGGTGTCGCGCAGATGGGCGTCGATCTCGCCAGCGTCCTGCGTGCCTTCGCCACCGCGCAGCAGCCACGCGTACACGCCCTGCAGGGCGAATTCGCGTGCGCGGCGGCGCGCGCTGCGCGCGTTGGCGCGGGCTTGCGCCGCGCTATCAGCGCTGGTCGTCGTCTTCTTCGTCGTCAAAATCTTCGTCCTCGTCTTCGTCGTCTTCGTCTTCTTCCTCGGGTTCCAGGGCCGCCACCAGGTTGGCCATTTCAACGGCCACCTGGGCGCAATCGCGGCCCTTGCCGGCGGCGCGCGCCTGCGCCTGCTCGTCGGTGTCGACGGTCAGCACGCCATTGGCGACGGGGATGCCGGTTTCCAGGGAAATACGGGTGATTGCAGTGGCCATTTCATTGCTGACCACTTCAAAGTGATAGGTCTCGCCGCGGATGACCGCGCCCAGCGCGATCAGGGCGTCGAATTCAAACGTTTCGGCCATGTGGGACAGGGCCACGCCCAGTTCCAGGGCGCCCGGAACAGTGGCGACCATCACGTCGCGCTCGTCCACGCCCAGTTCGGCCAGTTCCTTCAGGCACGCTTCGAGTTCGGCCTGGCCGATTTCCTCGTTGAAGCGGGCGCGTACGATGCCGATGTGCAGCCCTTCGCCGTTCAGGTCGGGGGTAAGGATGTAAGGGTTCATATGTCGGCCTTCAGTGTGTTGCGGGAGTATTCGGAGGGTCGCAATCGTAACCCGTAATGGTGAGCGAGAAGCCCGCCATGCTGGGCATCTTGCGCGGCCGGGCCAGCAGCTTCATCTGGCCCACGTTCAAGTCACGCAGAATCTGGGCGCCAATGCCGTACGTGCGCAGGCCGTAACGGTCGGCATTGGCGGGGTTGGCCTGAGCCTTCGGGTCATTCCAGCCGGCGATCTGGCCAAACAGGTGTTCGGTGGACGATTGGCAATTCATCAACACGAGTACTCCCGCCGGGGCGGCCGCGATGGCCTGCAGGGCTTTTGCCACGCCCCAGCTATGCGGGCTGGCGCCGGTGTCCAGCACGTCCAGCACGGAGGCTGGCTCATGCACCCGCACCAGCGTCTCGGCATCGGGAGTCACGTTACCATGCACCAGCGCCAAATGGGCGGAGCCGGTGGCGGCATCTTCGTAGGCCACGGCCTCGAACTCGCCCCAGGCTGTCTGCATGGTGCGCTTGCCCACGCGCTTGACGATGGATTCGTGTTCGCTGCGGTACTGGATCAGGTCGGCGATGGTGCCGATCTTCAGGCCGTGCTCGCGGGCGAACTGCACCAGGTCCGGCAGGCGGGCCATGGTGCCGTCCGGCTTGAGGATTTCGCAGATCACGGCGGCGGGCGTCAGGCCGGCCATGGCGGTCAGGTCGCAGCCTGCCTCGGTGTGGCCGGCGCGCACCAGCACGCCGCCGGGCACCGCGCGCACCGGGAAGATGTGGCCGGGCTGGACCAGGTCCGAGGGCTTGGCGTCACGCGCCACCGCCACCTGGATGGTGCGGGCGCGATCGGCGGCCGAAATGCCGGTCTCGACGCCTTCGGCGGCCTCGATCGACTGCGTGAAGTTGGTGCCGTAGCGCGTGCCGTTGCGGGCCGCCATCAGGGGCAGGTCCAGCTGGCGGCAGCGGTCTTCGGTCAGGGTCAGGCACACCAGGCCGCGGCCGTGCGTCACCATGAAGTTAATGGCTTCGGGCGTGACGAATTCGGCGGCCATGACCAGGTCGCCCTCGTTTTCACGGTCTTCCTCGTCAACCAGGATGACGATGCGGCCGGCGCGCAGCTCGGCGATGATCTCGGCAACAGAAGCGATGCCGAAGGATTCCGGCTCGGAGCCGGGCAAGGGGGACAACTGGACGGACATGGCGGGCACGTAAACCAGGCGGGAAAGCCCGGATTTTACCGCCCCTGGAGGCGGAACCCCTATCCGGCCCTGCCGACCCCGTCCGCCGGGGGCGTCCGGTAAACTTTCGCCCGGAGACCACCCCTTAAAAACCGAGCCAAGGAAACCCCACATGCAAGCCCTTGCGGCCATGCCTTTGACCGTCGCCGCGGCGGTCCGCGTCGTGCTGACCGACATCGACGACACGCTGACCACCGAGGGCCGCCTGCCGGCGGACGCCTACGCGGCGCTGGAGCGCCTGGAACAGGCCGGCATCCAGGTCGTGCCCATCACCGGCCGCCCGGCCGGCTGGTGCGACCATATTGCCCGCATGTGGCCGGTGCGCGCCGTGGTCGGCGAAAACGGCGCGTTCTACTACGCCTATGACCGCCAGGCCCGCCGCATGACCACCCACTACTGGACCGACGCCGCCTCGCGCCTGGCCAGCCGCCGGAAACTGGACGCCATCCGCGATCGCGTCCTGGCCGAAGTACCCGGCGCCGCCGTGGCCAGCGACCAGGACTATCGCGTGGCCGACCTGGCCATCGACTTCTGCGAGGACGTGCCGGCCCTGCCCGATTCCGCCATCAGCCGGATCGTCCAGATCTTCGAGGAAGCCGGCGCCCAGGCCAAGGTCAGCTCCATCCACGTCAATGGCTGGTTCGGCGACTACGACAAGCTCACCATGACGCGCACCATGTTCCAGCGCGAGTTCGGCGCGGACGTGGCGAACGCCTTGGACAGCACTCTGTTCATCGGCGACTCGCCCAACGACGAGCCCATGTTCGCCTACTTCCCGATTTCGGTCGGCGTGGCCAACATCCAGGCCCAGCTGCACCGCCTGACGCACCGCCCTGCCTTCGTCGCCGCTTTCCATGGCGGCGCGGGCTTCGTCGAAATGGCCAACCGGCTGCTCGCCGCGCGGTCCACCCCTGCACAGCCGGCCTGAGGTCCGCACACCGTGGCGACATCCCCTTCCGCTTCATCCCCGGCCGCCAACGACGGCCGCCGCAGCATCCAGTCGATCGAGGTGGGCGTGCCGCTGCTGGCCGCCCTGGTCGACGCCGGCAAGCCCCTGACCCTGCGCGACCTGGCTGCGGGCGCCGGCATGACCTCGGCCAAGGCGCACCCTTACCTGGTCAGCTTCATCCGCGTCGGCCTGGTACAGCAGGACGCCATCACCGGCCAGTACGAGCTCGGCCCCTTCGCCCTGCAGATGGGCCTGGTGAGCCTGCAGCGCCTGGACCCCGTGCGCGTCGCCATGCCGGAAATCGCCAAGCTGCAATCGGAAATCGGCCATACCCTGGGCATCGCCGTGCTCGGCTCGCACGGCCCCACCATGATCCACATGACCGAAGCCAGCTACCCGGTCCACGTGAACATGCGCAAGGGCACGGTGATGTCCATGCTGCACACAGCCACCGGCCTGGTGTTCGCGGCCTGGCTGCCGCCCAAGGTCAGCGAGCACTACATCGCGCGCGAGGAAGGCGACACGGCCGTCATCGCCAGCACGCCGCCCCCGCGCAAGGCCTCGCGCGCCAACATCGAGGCGCAGCTGGCCGACATCCGGGTGCACGGCATGGCGCGTGCGTTGGGCAATCCGCTGCCGGGCGTGGACGCGCTGTCGGTGCCGGTCTTCGACAACACCGGCAGTATCGTCCTGGCCCTGACCAGCCTGGGCCCCACCGGGTTGTTTGACGTGGCCTGGGACGGCGCCATCGCCCGGCCGCTGCTGGCCTGCGCGCAGGAAATCTCGCGCAAGCTCGGTTACCGGGGCTGACAGGCGGAAATTCGCGCAAAAACGAACATAAATCGAAAAAAACGAACAAAAGCCGAAAAGAAACACAGGGACTTTCCCGAGTGCGCCCCCTCCTCTTCCATGTTTGAATTCAGGTTGAATTAAGTGACACGTCACACAAACAAAGAAAGAGGAGACACAAGATGCAAGCTCTGCGCCTGCTTCAGGCGGCCACGCTGGCCGCCTTCGCCCTGGGTGCGTCCGCCGCGCAAGCCGCCGACGCCTGCTCCAACCGCGGCGACCTGGACCAGATGTACTGCGACGCCAACAAGGACCTGGTGGCCGACACGCCCACCGATCCGGCCAAGCTGAAGACGCCCTCCACCCTGGTGTTCACCTACACCCCAGTGGAAGATCCGGCGGTCTACGAAGACATCTTCAAGCCCTTCACCAAGCACCTGTCCGAATGCACGGGCAAGCGCGTGGTGTTCTATCAGGTGCAAAGCAACGCCGCGGAAATCGAGGCCATGCGCTCGGGCCGCCTGCACGTGGGCGGCTTCTCGACCGGCCCCACCGCCTTCGCCGTGAACATCGCGGGCGCCGTGCCGTTCGCGGTCAAGGGCTACGCCGACGGCTTCCAGGGCTACAACCTGATCGTCATCGTCAAAAAGGACAGCCCCTACCAGAAGCTGACCGACCTGAAAGGCAAGAAGCTCGCGCATACCGCGCCTTCGTCGAACTCGGGCCACATGGCGCCCGTGGCGTTGTTCCCCAAGGAAGGCCTGACCCCCGACAAGGACTACAAGGTCATCTTCTCCGGCAAGCACGACCAGTCCGTCATGGGCGTGAACTCCGGCGACTACGACGCCGCCGCCGTGGCCTCGGATGTGTTCAAGCGCATGGTCGAGCGCGGCCAGGTCAAGGAAGCCGACTTCCGCGTGATCTACAAGAGCGAGAAGTTCCCAACCTCGTCGTTCGCCTATGCGCATGATCTGGAACCCAAGTTCCGCGACCAGATGCTCAAGTGCTTCTACGACTACCGCTTCCCCGCGGAAATGTCGAAGGCCTTCGACGGCGCCGACCGCTTCTATCCGGTGACCTACGAGAAGGACTGGGCCATCGTGCGCCAGGTCGCCGAATCCGGCGGCGAAAGCTTCAACCGCGCCGCCTACGACCGCGAATCCGCCAAGAGCAAGAAGTAATTCCGTATGACGACGTCGCTACGCATTTCCGGCCTGGTGAAGGAATACCGGGCCGGCCGGCCGGTACTCAACGGCATCGACCTGCAGATCGCGGGACAGGGGCTGACCGCCATCATCGGCCCCTCGGGCACCGGTAAGAGCACGCTACTGCGTTGCATCAACCGGCTGATCGAACCCACCAAGGGCGAGATCGTGCTGCAGTCGCAGGATGGAACCGTGGACCTGGCCCGCGTGCGTGGCGCGTCGCTGCGCCGCGCGCGCCGCCGCATCGGCATGGTGTTCCAGGAATACAACCTGGTGGAACGCCTGACGGTCATGGAGAACCTGCTGACCGGACGGCTGGGCTACACCTCCGCCGTGAAGGCCTGGATGCGCCGCTTCGACCCCGAAGATATCCAGCACGCCTACAAGCTGCTGGATACCGTGGGCCTGGCGGGCTTTGCCGACCAGCGCGCCGACGCGCTGTCGGGCGGCCAGCGCCAGCGCGTGGGCATTGCCCGCGCGCTGATGCAGCGCCCGCAGCTGCTGCTGGCCGACGAGCCCACCTCGTCGCTCGATCCCAAGACCTCCGTCGAGATCATGGAGCTGCTGTCCGAACAGGGCAGCGCCACGGGCATCCCCGTCATCGTCAACATCCACGACGTCGAACTGGCCCGCCGCTACGCCACCCGCATCGTCGGCATGTCCGGCGGGCACGTGGTCTATGACGGCGACGGCCAGGGGCTGGACGCCGCCATGCTCAAGACCATCTACGGAGGCGAGTCTTGGCTGGAATGATCCCACCCAAAGGCGCCCGCCCCTTCGCCATGTCCGGGCGCGCCAAGGCGGGCATGCTGTTGCTGCTGGCCTACACGCTGTACGCAAGCGCGCAGCTGGACTTCAGCTGGACGCGCTTCGAAACCGGCATGGGCCACGCGTCCACGTTCCTGGCGCGCATGTTCCCGCCCAACTTCGAAAAGCCCGCCACCTTGTGGAAGGGCATCGCGGAGAGCTTGGAAATCGCGGTGCTGGCCTCGGTGCTGGGCATCATCATCGCCCTGCCCATCGGCTTGCTGGGCGCGCGCAACATGATGCCGACCTGGGTCTCGTGGCCCGCCCGCGCCATCGTGGCGCTATGCCGCGCGCTGCACCCCGTCATCGTCGCCATCCTGTTCGTCAAGGCCGTGGGCTTTGGCGCGCTGGCCGGCATCCTGGCGCTGACGGTGGCCTCGGTCGGCTTCATCGGCAAGCTGTTCACCGAAGCCATCGAGGAAATTTCGCTGAAGCAAGTGGAAGCCGTGCGCGCCACCGGCGCGTCGTTCGCCAACGTGATCATCTTCGGCGTGCTGCCGCAGGTGTTCGCCCGCTTCATCGGCTTTGCGACCTACCAGTTCGACTCCAACCTGCGCAACTCCACCATGGTGGGGATCGTGGGTGCGGGCGGCGTGGGCGGCACGCTGTTCTCGGCGTTCCAGCGCTTCGATTACGACTTCGTCAGCGCCATCCTGCTGACCCTGATCGCCATCATCATGCTGGGCGAAATCCTGGCCGGCTTCGTGCGCGCCGTGTTCCTGGACAACCTGGGCTTTGACCGCATCCTGCAAGGCCGTTTTGCCGGCGCGCGCGGCATCGGCAGCGGCGCAACGCCAGTCAAGCGCAAGGCGGAGGTGGACGAATGAACGCCCATGCCTCCACCTTGAATCCGGCGGGCTCGCCGCGCGTCTGGCAGCGCTACAGCATGGGCCAGCGCCTGTTGCGCTTCGCACTCTACCTGCTGGTGGTCGCGGCCATCGTGCAGGCGATCCGCGGCGTCGAGGTCATTCCGGAGTTCCTGTACGACGCGCCGGAGCAGATGGCCGATCTGTTCCGGCGCATGTGGCCGATAGACTGGGCCTACTACCCGGACGGCGTGCACGGCGCGCTGATCGAGACGCTGCACATCGCCACGCTGGGCACCATCCTGTCCGTGGTGATGGCGGTGCCGGTGGGCCTGCTGGCGGCCAACAACCTCACGCCCAGCAAGACCGTCAACATGCTGGCCAGGCTGATCCTGGTGTCCAGCCGCTCGGTCAACTCGCTGGTGTGGGCGCTGCTGTTCATCGCCATCTTCGGGCCGGGCGCCCTGGCCGGCACGCTGGCCATTGCGTTCCGCTCCATCGGCTTCGTCGGCAAGCTGGTGGGCGAAGCCATCGAGGAAGCCCAGCGCGGCCCCATCGAAGCGGTCACCGCCACCGGCGCCAGCAAGGCATCGGTGATCTGGTACGCCTACTGGCCGCAGATCCGCCCCGCCTTCTGGTCCATCGTGCTGCTGCGCTGGGACATCAACGTGCGCGAATCGGCGGTACTGGGCCTTGTGGGCGCTGGCGGCATCGGCATGGCGCTGGACACGGCGCTGAACCTGTTCCAGTGGGACCGCGTGGCGCTGGTGCTGGCCGCCATCTTCGCCGTGGTCGTGGTGGCCGAAATCATCATCACCCAAGTCCGCAAACGCATCCTCTGACGCGTCCGCGGATTTCTACAGCGTTCCTTTGCCCCGCCCGGAAACGGGCGGTTTTTTTTGGCAGCTAGCCCTGGACGCCAGCAACGATCAGAAGCGCACGCTCAGGCCCGCCCTGACACCGTGATCCTGGGCGCCGCTGGCCAGCTGCCCTTGGTACGACAGATCGAACGAGACCTTGCGGGAGACCTGCACGTCGAGCGCCGCCTCGAGCACGGCGCTGTTCTTGGCGATGGGCACACCGGCCACCGTAAAGGCATTGCCCGCGGCAAAGGCTTGGGTGGCGACAGGCTTCAAGTCGCCGAACGCATAGCGCCAGCCCAGCGATCCTTTGGCGGTGGCTTGCGCGCCGCCCAGTTCGAAGCCGGACGTGATCCGCGAACCCAGTGTCGTGTACGTGGTCTCGGTGGTCTGACTGTTCGCGCGCAGCGCCGCCGCGCCGCCGCTCTCGGCATAGCCGTCGGTCTTGAGATTGACATAGGCCACATTGGCGAAAGGCTCGAGCGCGGCAACGCCAGTGTCTATGCGATAGCTGAGGTCCGCGAACACCTGGGCGGTACGCCCGTCGTAGCTGGCCTTGAGCCGGTCGGAATAGCCGGGCATGGAGACCGAGCGTCGCGTGGCGATGTCGTGCCAGCTATAGGTCAGGCCGCCACGCAGGCCCAGCGCGCCCCACTGGCCGCCGCCGTAGGCGCCCAAGTGGTAGTTATCGCTATCGCCGGAGGAAGAGCGATCCTGCACGTTGAAATCCGTGCGGCTGTAGCCGGCCATCAGGCCCAGCCGCCAAACGTCGGACACGGGCGCGTCGACCCCCAGCAGGAAGCCGCCGGTCGAACTCTTGACCTGGGCGGCGTTGCCGTCGCCGTCGATATGACGCCAGGAACCCATGCCCTGGATCCAGCTGGCGGGGCCCATTGCGGTCGCCGCGGCCAGCCTGGCGCCGTCCCCGGCGGACGCCAGGACCGGCACCGACGACGCCCCAACCGCGCCAACGGCCGAGCGCAAGCGCTCGCTGGCGGCATCGCGCACATAGCGGCTGTCCTCGATCAGCACGGTTTTGGCCGATGCATGGATCTCGCCGGACAACTGGTCGAAGCTGGCGCGCAGCAGACCCTTGTCGTCCGGCAGCACGGCGATCGCATCGTAAAGCCCATTGCCCGCCGCCATGCCGATGCTGTCGATGGCGCCCGCCGCCGCGCGCTGGTTGCGCGTGTCGGCGGCCGAGGCCATCGCGGTGCCGTTGCGCGCCAATTCCAGCGACACGCGGCCCGCGCCGTAGTCGTAGCCCAGTTTCGGCGTCAGGAAGGCATAGTCGGAGGTCACCGTGTCGAACCGGCCGGACAAAGTGCCATCAGCGGCCAGTAGCGTGTAGACGGAACGCAGTCCGTAGTCGCCGTCGATGCCGATATGCGCGACGGAGCCGCCATTGATTGTGGCACTGCCTGTGACATGGATGAGGTCGGCCTCGGCGCCACGCGGATTGGTTTCCACGGCGTAGCGCGCGCCGCTCTCGATGACGAGATCGCCATCGACGGTCAGCGTGCCAATGGAATTGCCCGGCGCCAGCGTGGCGCCGGCCGCCACTGTTACCGTCGAGCCGGCTCCCGAACCCACGGTCCCCGCGCCTGCGAGCACGCTGCCCGCACCGATGTTCAAGCCACCGCCCAGCTTGCCGTTCAGGGCGAGCCTGCCGCCCTGAACCGTTGTGCTACCGGTAAAGCCCGAGCTGTCGCCGGTCAGTCCCAGCGTGCCGGCGCCGCTCTTGACCAGTGAGCCGTTGCCGGAAATGGCGCCGCCGAACGACGCATTCGCGCCCTGATCGAACACCAGCGTGCCGTTGTTTTCGACGTTGCCCAGTATCGAAGCGGCATTGCCAACCAGGATGCCGTCCCGGATCAGCGTATTGCCGTAGGCATTGGCCGAGCTGTCCAGGCGCAGCGTGCCGGCCCCGGTCTTGATCAGATTGCCGCTACCCGAGACCATGCCGGTCAGGCCCAGCGTCGTGCTGGCGGCGACGTCGAAGGTCCCTGTCTGCGCCAGAGCGACCGTGCGAGCGATATCGAAGCTGCCCGTGGTCGCCAGCGTGCCGCCATTGAACGTCAACGCGCCCGCGGCCGCGCCCAGGTTCGCGTCCTGCGCGACCTGCAAGACGCCGCCTGCGATCGCGGTACCGCCGGCATGGCTGTTGCTGGCGCTCAAGATCAGCGTGCCGGCGCCAAGCTTGGCAAACCCGCCAGCGCCCGAAACCGTGCCGCTCAGGCCCAGCACCGTGCCCGCAGCCACGTCGATGCGACCCGACTGCATCAGCGATATCAGGCGCGTGGTATCAAATGACGCGGTGGTCGCCAGCGTGCCGTCGCCGAACGCTACCGCGCCAGCCGCTGCGCCCAGGTTCGCGTCCCGCGCGACCTGCAAGGTGCCGCCATCGACCCGCGTGCCACCGGCGTGGGTATTGCTGCCGCCCAGCACCAGCGTGCCAGCCCCGGTTTTGGCGAACATGCCGCCTCCCGACACCGTGCCGTTCAGGCCCAAGACCGTGTCTGCGGCGACGTCGAAGCTGCCCGACTGCGCCAGCAGGACGGCGCGCGAGGTTTCGAACGACCCCGTGGTCGCCAGCGCGCCGCCGTCGAACATCAGCGCGCCCGAGGCCGCGCCCAGGCTCGCGTCCTGCGCGATCCGCACGCTGCCGCCAACGATACGCGTGCCGCCGGCATAGGTGTTGTTGCCGCTCAGCACCAGAGTGCCGCCCCCCGCCTTGATGAGCATGCCGCCACCCGATACCGTGCCGGCCAGGCCCAAGGCGGTACCGGCTGCCACGTCGAAGCCGCCCGCCTGCCCCAGCGTGATCGCGCGCGCAGTGTCGAAAGTCCCGGTAGTCGCCAGCGTGCCGCCGTTGAAGCTCAGCCCGCCCGTGGCCGCCCCCAGGTTCGCGTCGCGGCCAACCTGCAGCACGCCGCCCGAGATGGTCGTACCGCCGCCATAGCTGTTGTCACCGCTCAACACGAGCGTGCCCACGCCGACCTTGGTCAGGGTCCTGCCGTCCCAACCGCTGGCGGCATTGCCGGCTTGATCCGTCAACGCCGCTCCCACCTGGAAGCTGTCCGTGGCGTTGGTCAGCGTGAACGTGCCGTGCGCCAGGTTGTTGCCGGCGCTCCAGGACAAGCCATAAGTCGCCAGGTACTGCATATTGTCCGCCGACTTGCGCGTATTGACGCTCATGTAGTCCACGGCGCCCGTGAAGCCGCCTACGCTCACCGACGCGAAGTCTCCGCTGATGCCGTGGCGGGTATCGATCAACACCTGGTCGAGCCGGCTCGTGTCGGAGATGCCCGCCAGCCGGAACGTCACGCCATCGCCCAGCAAGACGCGATCGGACTGCAAGGCGGGGTGGCCAGTCGCCGCCGCGATCTCCAGGGCCGTGCGGTCGGCGAGATCGGTATCACCCGCCACCGACAGCACGGCCGGCCCCTGCACCGACAGCGTGCCGCCGGCAACCTTGAGATCGCCGTTCAGGCGGTTTGCCGCGCCCGCGACGCCGTTGCCATACTGCAATGTGCCGCCCGTCACCGCGGCCGAACCGCCCAGCACGCCTTGCACGATCAGCCGCCCCTGCGACACGGTCGTCTCGCCTGTGTACGAGGCGTGATTGCCAGCCAAGTCCAGAGTGCCCGCGCCGGTCTTGATCAAATTGCCGCTGCCAGAAATGGCGCCGCCAAAGCTCGCATCGGCGGCCTGCTCGAACACCAGCGTTCCGTTAATGCCGACATTTCCCGAGACCGAACCGGCATGTCCGACCAGCGTGCCTGCCTGAATCCACGTATTGCCGTAGGCATTGGCGCCGCTGTCCAGGCGCAAGGTGCCTGCGCCGGCCTTGAGCAGGTCTCCGTCGCCCGACACCTTGCCCGTCAGGCCCAGCGCCGTGCCGGCGGCCACGTCGAAACTTCCTTGCCGCGTCAGCGCGATCGCGCGCGCCATGTCAAGGGTGTCGGTGGTGGCCAGCGTGCCGCCATCAAGCGCCAGTCCGCCAACAGCGGCGCCCAGGTTCGAATCATTGGAGATTTGCAGCCTGCCGCCATCGATGCGCGTGCCGCCGGTGTAGCTATTGCTGCCGCTCAACACCAGCGTGCCGGCTCCGGATTTCGCAAGCATGCCCGAGCCTGACACCGAACCCGTCAGGCCCAGCGACGTGCCAATTGCCACGTCGAACCCCGCCGCCGCCGCCCCCCCCAAAGTCACGGCGCGCGACAAATCAAAGGACGACGCCGTCGCCAGCCCGCCGCCGGTGATGTAGAGACGGTTGACTGGCGCCCCCAGGCTGGCATCGCTCTCGATCTGCAATGTGCCGCCGGCAATCGTCGTGCCGCCGATGTAGCTGTTGCTTGAGCCCAGGGCCAAGGTACCCGCGCCGGTCTTGACGAGGCCCCCCCCGCCCGAGATTGGCCCATTGACCCCCAGCCTGGCACCATCCTCCACGTCGAAGGTTCCTGAGTTCGCCAACGTGACGGCACGCGCGGTGTCGAAGGAGTCCGTGGCGGCCAGCGTGCCGCCGTTGAAAGCCAGCCCGCCCGAGGCCGCGCCCAGATTCTCGTCGCGCGCCACTTGCAGCGTGCCGCCCAGGATCTCGGTGCCGCCCGTGTAATGGTTGTTCCCGCTCAGCACCAGCGTACCCGCGCCCGCCTTGGTCAGGCTGCGGCCGTTCCAGCCTTTCGCGGCATTGGGCGCCTGGTCGGTCAGCGCCGCGCCGGCCTCGAACCGGTCCGTGGCGCCAGTCAGCGTGAACGTGCCGCCTGCCTGATCGTTATTGGCCATCCAGCTCAGACCATAGCTGGCCAGATACTGCCGTTGATCCGCCGATTTGCGCGTGTTGACGGCAAGGTAGTCCACCGCGCCCGAATAGCCGCCGACGCTCACGGATCCGAAGTCCCCGCTGATACCGGTACGGGTATCGATCAGAACCTTTTCCGCCATCCCCGCGCCGGTGATGCCGTTGATCCGGAAAGCAACGCCGTCGCCAAGCGTGACGCTGCCCGCCTGCAGGACCGGCCCGTTCGCGCTGGTGTCGACGTCCAGCACGGTGCCGTCAGCCAGGCCAACATCGCCCGCCACCGACAAGGTGGCTGCGCCCTGCACCGACAGCGTGCTACCCGCAGCGCTCACCTTCAGGTCGCCGCTCAAGCGGTTGGCCGCGCCTGCAACGCCATTGCCATACTGCAAGATGCCGCCCGTGACCTCCGCCGAACCGCCCAACACGCCCTGCACGGCCAGCGTGCCCGCCGACACCGTCGTCTTGCCAGTGAAGGCGGCGTGGTCGCCGGAGAGCACCAGCGTACCTGCACCCTGCTTGACGAGCGCGCCAGCCCCGAAGATGCTGCCCGAGAAATTGCCATTGATCGACTGTTCGAACACCAGCTTCCCACCGTTGCTGACGTCGCCGGAGATCGAAGCGGCATTGCCGATCAGCGTACCCGACTGGATCCAGGTATTGCCGTAGGCATTGCTCGCCTTGTCCAGGCGCAGCGTGCCCGCGCCGCTCTTGATCAGGTCGCTGCTCCCCGCCACGCTGCCGGTCAGGCCCAGCACGGCGCCGTCAGCCACGTCGAATCTGCCATGCTGCGCCAGCGCGACGGTGCGTGAGGTGTCGAAAGAGTCCGTGACCGCCAATGTCCCGCCGCTGAAGGTCAGCGCGCCGGAACCCAGATTCGCATTGTTTGCGACCTGCAGCGTACCGCCGGCGATCACCGTGCCGCCGCTGTAGGTGTTGTTGCCGCTCAGCACCAGAGTGCCCGCTCCTGCCTTCGTCAACGTGTTGCCATCCCAGCCGGTCGCGGCATTGGCGGCCTGGTCCGACAGCGCCACACCCACGTCGAAACGGTCCGCAGGGTTGGCCAGCGTGAAGGTGCCATGGCCCAGATTGTTGTTGGCGGTCCAGCTCAAATCGTAGGTGGCGCGATACTGCAGGCCGTCCGCGGATTTGCGCGTGTGGACGGTAAGGTAATCGACGGCGCCCGTGAAACCGCCCACGCTCACGCCGCTGAAATCACCATCGATGCCGTTCGTGCTCTGGATCAGTACCTTGTCGAGCTGGCTCCTGTCGGAAATGCCGCTCAGCTTGAACACCACGCCGTCGCCCAGCTTGACCTTGTTTGCCTGCAATGACGGACTGCCCGCGCCGGCCGCGATGTCCAACACGGTGGCGTCGGCCAGATCGACATCGCCTGCGACCCCAAGCGTGGCGCCTCCTCGCAGCGCCAGCATGCTGCCGGCGCCGGAGACTTTCAGGTTGCCGCTCAGGCTGTTGGCCGCGCCCGTGGCGCCAGCGCCATACTGCAGCACGCCGCCCGTCACCTCGGCGGATCCGCCCAGTTTGCCCGTCACGGTCAACTTGCCGCCCGACACCTTCGTCGCGCCCCTGAAGCCGGAGCTATCGCCCTCCATGATGGTGGAGCCGGCAATCTGGTTCAGCTGGTGTATGCCGTTGCCCGTGCTCTTCAACGGCACCAAGAATCGATAGCCCGCATCTGTATGGTTGAAATTCAGGGTGGCGTTGCCCTTGCCGAATTCGATTGCCGAAGCGTTGAGCGTACCGGCCGCCACCGCGGCCTGGGATGTCTGTCCGCCAATGTTGATCATGCCGGTCGTACCCAATCCTGGGAACAAGCCTTCCTTGGCCAGAGAAACCACCCCCGTCCCGCCAGGGCCGGCCGTGACGGTTCCCGCGTCCGCGATCGTCAAGCTGCCGGTGCCAAAGCTGAAAGAGAGGCCGAAACCCAGATTGAGCGCGCCGATATTGTTCCAGGAAGCGCCGACGCCGCTGACGACCACGTTGCCCGTACCGTTCATGCTGCCGATGTAGCTATCCGTGTTCGAAACCAGCCCTCCCGGCCCGATAGCCAGCGTACCCCGCCCTGATATATCCCCCACCCGGAGAAAGCCCATGTTGATCCAGTTCGCCCCCGACACCGTGACGTTGCCGTTGGAACCTGCCTGGCTTCCGATGTATCCGTCGGTGCTGGACAGGTAGCCGCCTTGCTGGACGGACACTGTGCCCCACCCGCCGTTGGCGACCGACAGGGCAGCGCTATTCAACCAGCGGGCCCCCGCCCCCGAAACCGTCACTTCGGCCATGTCGCCGCCCGGGGCATTGACCGTGCCGAACTGATTGGAAACCAAGCCCCCAGCTTCGACGGCGAGCTTGCCCGATCCAGCGCCGCCGACGAAGACATTGCCCGAATTCTCCCAGGCCGCGCCCGCGCCGGATACCGTGACGGCTGCCGTCGCGCCGAGCACCGCGCCGGCGTCGATCCTGCCTTCCGTCGTGCCCAGCCGGTTGAGTATCCACAGGTTCCCGCCCGATACCGTGGTGTTGCCGGAAAAGCCTGAGCTATCACCGAGCAGCCGCGTGGTGCCGGCATAGTGATTGAGCCGATGCGTGCCCGCCCCGCTGATCAGCGCCGCGTTGAATTCATGGGTGTTGTTGGTGTTGAAGTTCAGCGTGCCCGTGCCCGCGCCGAACGCGAGTTGCGACGTTGCCAGAAAACCCGCGCCCGCGGGCGCCGCACCGGGAGCCGCGCCGACGTTGATCGTGCCGTGAGCCGAGGCCAAGTCGGCCAGAATCACAGTGTAAGGGGACACCATTGTCACCAGGCCGCCATCGGCGACGGTCAAAGTTCCCACACTGGATATGCCCACGACGAGCGAGGCGGCGACCGTGACACCAGAGCCCGAGTAAGTTCCTAGGGTGCTATCGCCGGTGGAAGTGACCGTCGGCCCCGCCTGTGCCGCGCCGGCCGTGCCCAGGGCCGCCAGCAACATCGCCGTCACCGGCAGGCGCCTGCGGGATCGGCCCCTGCGGCAACCGCCCTTGCCTTGCCCGCGGGCATGTTCGCTCGCGACTTGCCACAATCCTGCGCTGCGATTGAAGACGATGCGATACGTATGATTCATTGGGCTCTTCTTCTGTAAACGGGGCCCGCAGGAACAGTTGCCGGACGGACGCGCGTGGAAACCGGGCTGCGAAGCGCGTTACCCGCCAATTACAATTAGAAAAGCGATCCGTAACATTGCATATCACTGAAACTAGGTAATTTCAGGATCGGTGCCGGCGCCAGGACATATGGCGACTGCGCCTCCAACAGACCCTTCGCTGGTCAAGGCGCTTCCCCCTTCGCCCGGTTGTTGATGCGCCGCAAACACGTCTATGCTCCATGTGAAATAAATATGACCGGTCATCAAATCCCTCCCTTCGTTTGATTAAGATCTCGGCTTTTGCCGTTGGACACTCGCCGCCATGTCGGAACAGGAATTGAAACTGCACGTGCCCGCGGCTTCGCGCCAGGCGGTGCAGCGTGAGGTCAAGCAGCGCGAGGCGACCCGCATCCGCTTGCATGCCATGTATTTCGATACGCCGGAACGCGAGCTTGCGCGGGCGCGCATCGCCATCCGGCTGCGCCAGGAGGGCCGCGACTGGGTGCAAACGCTGAAGATGCCCGGCATCAATGCCATTACCCGCATCGAACTCAACCATCCGCGCCCGGGCCCGGTGCTGGACCTGTCTGTGTATGCCGGCACGGAAGTCGAAGCCGCGCTGGCTGCCGTCAAGGGCGAATTGGGCCTGCGCTACGAAACCGACGTGCAGCGGCTGCTGCGCAAGGTCCGCACGCGCTACGGCACGGTGGAGCTGGCCTATGACACCGGCATCCTGCGCGCCGGCGCGCTGGAACTGCCGATCTCCGAACTGGAATTCGAACTGGTGTCGGGCCGCCCCGCCGCCATCTTCGCGGCGGCGCGCGGCTGGCAGCAGCGCCACAGCCTGGTGCTGGATCCGCGCAGCAAGTCCGAGCGCGGCGACGCGTTGGCCCAGCTGGCGCAGCGCCTGGCCGACACCGACGCCATCCCCGGCGACGACATCGAAGCCCGCCGCGCGCAGGCCATCGCGCAATTCTGGGCGCCGCGCGGCGCGGCATCGGTCAAGTTGCGCGAAGACATGACGGCGCCCCAGGCCATGGCGCGCATCGCCGCCGAATGCCTGGACCAGATCGCGCGCAACGCCGCGGCGCTGGCCGAGGTCGACACCGAAGGCGTGTACCGCGCCGGCAACTCCGAACACGTGCATCAGCTACGCGTGGGCGTGCGCCGGCTGCGTTCGGCCTGGAAGTTGTTCGACGGCTGGATCGCGCCGATTCCGGACGCCCTGCTGCAAGGCGTGCGCACGCACTTCGCCGCCTTCGGCGCCAACCGCGACCAGGACGTGCTGAATGAAACCGTGGCGCCCGCGCTGATGCGCGCGGGCATGCCGGTCATTCCCATGGAAGCCGCGCCCCCGGAACAGGACGCCCGCAGCATCGCCGGCGGCAAGGCCTTCCAGGCCTGGCTGCTGGAGCTGCTGGAATGGAGCCTGGACGTGCCGCCGGCCCTACCCGCCGCGGACAGCCAGACCATTGCCAACGGCACGCCCAGCGACAGCGCGCCCGAACCCGCCATCCGGCTGGAAGGCGGCGTGGCCGGCCCCAGCATCAGGCCCACCATCATTCCGATGCTGGCGCCCGAACCCGATCCGCAGCGCCTGCACAAACAGCTCGCGCGGCGCCTGCATCGCTGGCACAGCAAGGTGGCCGACCAGGGCACGCAGTTCGCGACGCTGGACATCCCCACGCGCCACGAATTGCGCAAGCGCGGCAAGCGCCTGCGCTACTGCCTGGCGTTCTCGGAATCGCTGCTGCCCTCGGGCAAGCTGCGCGGCTATCGCAAGCTGTTGTCGCGCGTGCAGGACGTGCTGGGCGAAATCAACGACCTGGCGGTGGCCAAGGACTACTACGAGTCGTGTACCGCCACCCATCCGCAAGCCTGGTTCGCCCTGGGCTGGATCAGCGCCCGCCTGGAAGAACTGGCGGACGACGCGCAGAAAGCCTTCGACGACCTGGCCGCCAGCAAACCATTCTGGAAGTGATGCGGGCTTGAATGCAAAAGGGACGGCAAGCGCCGTCCCTTTTGTTTGGACCGACGCTGGCGCGCCGGACCGATGAGCCTCAATCCGCCAGCAAGGCCCCGGCGAACTCGTCCGCCACGAAGGGCTGCAGGTCTTCCAGGCTTTCACCCACGCCGATCCAGTACACCGGAATCGGGCGTACGCCCTGGCTGCCCGCAGCCACCGCGGCCAGCGTGCCGCCCTTGGCGGTGCCGTCCAGCTTGGTCACGACCAGGCCCGTCAGAGTGATGGCGGCGTCGAAGGCACGGATTTGCGCCAAGGCGTTCTGGCCGGTATTGCCATCCACCACCAACAGTACCTCGTGCGGCGCGGCGGCATCCGCCTTGCCGATGACGCGGCGGATCTTCTTCAGTTCTTCCATCAGATGCAACTGCGTGGGCAGACGGCCCGCGGTATCCACCATCACCACGCCGATGCCGCGCGCGCGGCCCGCGTTGACGGCGTCGAACGCCACTGCGGCCGGATCGCCGCCGTCCTGCGAGATCACCGTCACGTTGTTGCGGCTGCCCCATTCGACGAGCTGCTCGCGCGCGGCTGCGCGGAACGTGTCGCCCGCCGCCAGCAACACGCTGGCGCCCTGGCGCTGGAAGGTATGGGCCAGCTTGCCGATGGAAGTGGTCTTGCCGGCGCCGTTGACGCCGGCGATCATGACGACCAGGGGCTGGGTGCGCTTCAGGTCGAAGGCGCGCTCCAGCGGGCGCAGGTGGTCAGCCAGCAGTTGGCGCAGGGCCGTCTTCACCTTGGCCGGATCCTCGATGCGTTCCTTCTTGACCCGGGCGCGCAGCGCGGTCAGGAGCTTTTCGGTGGCCTCCAGGCCCGCATCGGCCATAATGAGCGCCGATTCGAGTTCCTCGAACAGGTTCTCGTCAACCTTCACGCCGACGAAGATGCCGCCTATGCTCTGGCCCGTGCGCGACAGGCCCTGCTTCAAGCGGGACAGCCACGAGGCCTTCTTGGGGGCTTCAGCGACGGGCTCGGGAGCCGGTACGGCCGGCGCAGCCGCAACGGGCGCGGGAGCGGAGATCGGCGCCGGCGTTGCTACCGCTGGCGCGGAAACCGCGACAGGTGCGGGAGCCGCTGCCGGGGCAGGCGCTGGCGTCGGAACAGGTGCCGGCGCCAGAACAGATGCCGGCGACGATGCCTGAGCGGGCGCCGGCGAAAACGCTGCGGGCGCAGCCGGCGCGGGCGTTACAGCCGGCGCTTCATGCGACGCAGCAACAGGCGGCGGAACAACAGGCGTTGCAGCCGGAACGGCGGCAGCCGGGGCAATGACGGCCGGCGCGGCGGCGGCC
>NZ_JBARYB010000098.1:0-16759 GCF_049647645.1 Achromobacter sp. | reverse complement strand
GCGCAACGCCAGGCCCGCGCCGGCCGGCTTGCCGAGGCGCGCAGCAGCCATGACGAGCTGGAGCGGCGCGTGCGCGACGCGCAGGCCGCGTTGGCCGGCCATCGTCCCGAACTGGTCGAGCAGGATGTCCAGCGCTACGAGAAGTCCGCCGCCATCGAGCGCGATGCGCAGCACAAGCGCCACGGCGAAATCCTGCAACTGCAGGGCAAGCTGGACCAGGCGGGGGCGCAAGGGCTGGGCGAACGCCTGTCCGAAGCCGAGGCCGCGTGCGAACGGCTGGAACGGCGGCGCGGCGATTTCGCCCGGCGGGCGGCCGCCCTGGAGCTTTTGCAGAAGCTGCTGGCGGACAAGCGCGCCGCCGCCACGCAACGCCTGCAGGCGCCGCTGGCCCGCAGGCTGAACCACTACCTGGCCTTGCTGTTCCCCGAGGCCGACCTGCGGCTGGACGAAGCCTTGCTGCCCATGGCCCTGCGCCGCGCCGGCGGCGAGGACCTGCTGTCCGCGCTCAGCTTCGGCACGCGCGAGCAGCTGGGCATCCTGGCCCGCTTTGCCTACGCGGACCTGCTACGCGAAGCAGGGCGTCCGACGCTGCTGCTGCTGGACGACGCGCTGGTCCACACCGACGACGCGCGCCGTGACTTCATGAAGCGCGCGTTGTTCGACGCGGCCACGCGCCACCAGATCCTGATGTTCACCTGCCATGGCGAAGCGTGGCGCGACATGGGCGTGGAGCAGCGCCGCATCGCTTGACCGCGTTGCGCGCAGACGGTAGGCTACGCCCCATGCCTGATCACACGTTCCTCGCCGACTTCGCATCCGCTGCTTCCGCAGCCGATGGGCGCGCGCGCGTGTCGTCCCGGCACTCCGCAGTTTCCCCCGGTTTTTCTCCTGTCGTGTCCACGGTGGTATCGCCGCCGGTCGCGCCGCCTTGCGGCGTGGTCTCGGGCGCTTACCCGCCTGCCGCGGTCGTCGTCGGCTGACGCCGTCCGCAACGCGACTCCAGTCCCTTCCCCTGCAGATTTGCCAGACGTCTTGATGCGTATTGCATCCGTCTAGCGCACGCTTGCGTGCGCCTGCGCGGGCGGAGCCGGAGCCTGTTAATACCCCGACAGGTAGAAACCTCATGTCTTTCGATAGAACCGCGTGGACCTCCTATGGCTCCACTTCCTTGTTCGTGTTGCTGTGGAGCGGCGGCGCGATTTTCGCCAAATGGGGGCTGTCCCACGCCTCCGCGTTCGGCTTCCTGCTGCTGCGCTTCATCCTGGCCCTGGCCGTACTGCTGCTGATCTGCGTATGGCGGCGACGCTGGCTGCCCGCGCCAGGCACGCGCCTGACCGTGGCGGCCACGGGCCTGCTGCTCATCGGCGGCTACTCCATCTGCTACCTGCTGGCGTTGGACCACGGCATCACGCCGGGAGTGCTGGCCACGCTGCTGGGCGCGCAGCCCATCCTGACGCTGGCCGTGATGGAAAGGCGCTATTCGTGGCCGCGCCTGGCCGGGCTGTTTCTCGCCTTGTGCGGGCTGGTGATGGTGGTCTACCAGAGCATAGGCATGGCGCGCTTTTCCGCGGCCGGCATGGTCTATGCGCTGGCTGCGCTGCTCTGCATGACCAGCGGCGCGATGCTGCAGAAGCGCGTGCGCCAGACGCCCATGGACGTCATGCCGCTGCAATACGTGGTCAGCCTGGCGCTGTGTTTGTGGTTCGTTCCGTTCCAGCCTATCCATGTGGAGTGGGTGACGGGCTTCGTTTTACCGCTGATCTGGATGGGGCTGGTGATATCCGTCGGCGCGACCCTGCTGTTCTACCGCATGATCCAGGCCGGCAATCTCGTCAATGTCACCAGCCTGTTCTATCTGGTCCCGGCCGGCACCGCGGCCCTGGACTACCTGATCCTGGGCAACCGCCTGTCGGCGCTCAGCCTGGGCGGAATGGGGGCGATCCTGCTGGGACTGATGCTGGTGCTGCGCAACCCGGCGCCACAGGCGACAGCCGCATAGACGCGATCGCTGCCGCTTGACGCTGGGGTTCTGCGGGCGGACGGGTGGCCGCCTGCGGAGCCTCCTCATTGCATACCGGGTTTTCCCCGGGTATCGAAGAAAAATACCAAGTAGTATGTTCTCGTTCAACTCACTAAATACTGATTAGTATGTTGCTGGAGACAACGATGTCCGTGATCTGGAATCCCTCACTCAACCCGGAAGCATGCGCCTGGCGGGACAAGGCCGCCGAGCTGACGTCGCGAGCGTTCGCGCCCGCCGCCGCTGCCATCGACCGGGACCAGCGTTACCCCGTGGAACACCTGGCGCCTTTGCGGGAAAGCGGGATTTCCGGGCTTTTCATTCCGGCCGAATACGGTGGCGCAGGCGCATCGCTGACCTCGCTGGTGGCGGTGGTGGAGACCGTGGCCCAGGGCTGCGCCTCCACGGCCGCCATCCTGGCGGCGCTGTCGCTGGGCGCCTTCCCGGTCATCCTGGGAGGCTCCGCCGAACAGAAGATGGTGCTGCTGGGCGGCCTGGCGCGCGATGGCCATGCGGTCAATTTCGCCCTGAGCGAGCGCGGCGCGGGTTCGGATGCGGCGGCCCTGTCGACCACGGCGGTGCCGGAAGGCGATGGCTGGCGCATCCGGGGTGAAAAGTGCTGGCTGGGTAACGGCGGGCATTCGCGCTACTTCATCGTGTTCGCACGCACGGGCGAACCGGGCGCGCGCAACAACATCAGCGCATTCGTGGTCGACCGCGACGCGTCTGGCGTGGTGGTGGACCACTACGAAGACAAGATGGGCATACGCGGCACCACCACGACCAACTTGAAAGTGGACACTTGGGTCGGCGCGGAAAGCGTGGTCGGGGCGTTGGGAGAAGGGCTCAAGCTCGCGCTGGCGACGCTGAGCATCGGCCGCGTGGTGGTGGCCGCCCAGGCCAACGGCATTGCCCTGTGCAGCTATGCCGAAGCGCGGGACTTCGCGGTCCAGCGCCAGACCTTCGGGCGCAGCATCATCGACCACCAGGGCGTGGGCTTCAAGCTGGCCGATGCGGCCACCGCGTTGTCGTCGTCGCGGATGATGACCTACGAGGCCGCGCGCGCCTACGACGCGGGGCAGGACATCGGCACGCTGGGCGCAATGGCCAAGCTGCTGGCCAGCGAAACCTCGCACAGCGTGGTGGACGACGCCATGCAGATCCTGGCCGGCCGCGGCTATGTGAAGCCCAGCGCGGTGGAGCGCTGCTATCGCGACCAGCGCATCACCGAAATCTACGAAGGCACCTCCGAAATCCAGCGCGTGGTCCTGGCCCGCGCCATCAAGAAAAGCGCCGGCGCAGCCGCGCAACGCTAGGGACGCCATGAAAACCAAGACTGTTGTTCCTTACGACGAAATGCCGCTGCGGCAGGTGGAACTGCTGGACGCCGCCGCGCAGGCCTTCACCGAAATGGGGTTCGCCGCGACGACGATCGATTCGGTCGCCGACCTGATCGGCGTCACGAAAGGCAGCGTCTATTACTACTACCGCAGCAAGACCGACCTGTTCTTCGCCGTGCATAGGCGCGCCATGCAATTGAACCTGGATGCGCTGGCGCCGCTGGCCGAGGACGCTGCCGCGTCGCCGCCGCAGCGGTTGTGGAACATGGCCCATGCCCACACCCATCTGATGATGGCGCATCTGCCATACCAGCGTGTCACGGTGCAGGGCGTCGAGCTGCATCTGGCCGGACGCACCACCGCGGGCCAGCGCGCCGAACTTGAAGAGCTGGTGCGGCAGCGCGACCGCTACGAGTCCTTGTTCCGCAGCGTGATCGAGGCGGGCATGGCGGCGGGCGATTTCCGGCGCGGCCCCCCGGCCTTGCAGGTCAAGCCGCTGCTGGGCGCCTTGAACTGGACCACCATGTGGTATCGCCCGAGAGAGGGCGAATCGGAGGCCGATCGCGAGGCCATCGCGCGCGACATCGCGGATTTCGCCGTCGCGTCCATGCAATCCCTGCTGCCCGGATCCGTGGCGGCTCCCATCGGAGTCAATGGCCATGCATGACATGCAATCCGAGGAACGCGGCTGGCGCGCGGTTTCCGAGTGGTACCACGCCTACTTCACGGGCATCGTCCTGTCCGCCGTGACCCGCCGCGGCACCGCGCGCGCCGCGGAGCTGGTCTATGAGATCTTCTGCCGCCAGCGCAACGAGCGCTTCCTGCCCGGCCTGAAGAAACTGGGCATCGCGCATCTGCCGCCCGCCGTCGCGGCGGCGCAGTATCACTACCTGTCCAACCATATCGGCGGCGTGGCGGTGCAGTACATGCACGAGTCCGACCGCAAGGCCTGGATACGCTATTCCGCGCCGCGCTGGATCTGGTCGGGCACCGCGCTGTGCGCGATTCCGTCGGAGGTGTCGCGCGCCATGCTGGCGGGCTGGCACGCGCAGAACGGCGTGTCGCTGAATAATCCGCGGCTGGGATTCGTGTGCACCAAGCAGGCCGTCGACGGCCAATCCGGCCTTGAGGGCTATTACTACGAGTACGACCGCGACTTGCAGCCGCACGAGCGCCTGCGCTTTTGCCGCAACGAGGACGCGCCCGACTTCGATGCGGTGGCCGCGCCCACGCTGCCTACCGTCGATTGGCCCGCGACGCGCCTGGCCAAGGCCAGCCGCAATTACGCCATGGAGTACGTGCGCAGCGCCTTGCCCGTCGCCGTGAACCTGTGGGGACCGGAGGACGCCGCAGGCTTGCTGCATCTGACCGGAAGAATGATAGGCATGCAGTTCTATCACGAGACGGCGCGGGCGCTGGGCGTGGAGCAGGATTGCTCCGCCTTGCAGTTCGGGCGCTTCATGGCGGCCTTGGCGCAAGCGCAGGGCGACGCCTGCGAGTTGACCGAAACCCCGGAGGGTGTGCACGTGACGCAGCGCGGCTGGAGCCTGATGGACGGCGTGGCTGATGCGCACCCTTGCGTGGCGCGCGCCTGGAATGGCTTGCTGGAAGGGGCGCTGGACGCGCACAACCACCGGCTTGCGCTCAGCATGACCACGCAGGCGGGCGCACAGGGCCGGGAATTCAGCTGGCTGATCGCCCGCGCCACGGCCTGAGCCCTGAAACGGAAAGGAGACAGACATGCATAGCAGCGATGCCGGCGGCGCACTGGCCGGCCTGCGCGTCATCGACGCGTCGCGCGTCCTGGCAGGGCCGTTCTGCGGCCAGATGCTGGGCGACCACGGCGCCGACGTGATCAAGATCGAGTCGCCGGAGGGCGATGAATGCCGCGGCTTCGGCCCGCCGTTCGTGGACGGCAGTTCGGCCTATTTCCGCGCCGTGAACCGCAACAAGCGCAGCATGGTGCTGGACTTGAACAGCGAGGCCGGACGCGAGACGTTCTGGCAGTTGCTGGAAACCGCCGACGTGCTGATCGAGAACTTCAAGGCCAGCACGCTGCGCAGCTGGGGCGTGGCCGAACCGTCCGCCATCACCGAGCGTTTTCCGCGCCTGGTCCATTGCCGCATCACGGGTTTCGGCGACGATGGCCCGCTGGGCGAATTGCCGGGCTACGACGCGGCCGTGCAATCCATGGCCGGCCTGCTCAGCATCAACGGCGAGGCGGGCGGCGAACCCTTGAGGCTGGGGGTGCCGGTGGTCGATCTCACCACCGGCATGAATGCCGCGATTGCCGTGTTGCTGGCGCTGCAGGCCCGCCACCGCACCGGGCGCGGGCAGATGGCCGACGTGTGCCTCTACGATTCGGCCGTGTCCGTGGCGCATCCGTTCCTGGCCAACTACCTGGCCTCGGGCAACACGCCGCGGCCCAGCGGCAACGGGCATCCCAACATCGTGCCCTACAACGTCTACCAGACCCGGACCTGCCCCTTGTTCATCGCGGTCGCCAATGATCGTCTGTTCGGCAAGTTGTGCGCGCAGCTGGGCATTGCCGAAATGGCGCGGGACGAACGCTACAAGTCCAACGGGCAGCGGGTGGTCAACCGCGAGGCCGTGGATGCGGCGCTGGCCCGGGCTTTCGCTCAGGTGGATGGCGAGACGTTCGGCAAGCAGCTGCTGGCGCAGAACGTGCCCGCCGCGCCCATTCTTGATATGGCGTCGGTGGCCGCCGCCGCGCATACCGAGCATCGCCAGATGGTGGTCCGGCGCGACGACTACCACGGGCCGGGCATACCGATAAAGCTGTCCGGCACCCCCGCGGCCATACGCCGGGGCCCGCCGCGCTTGGGCGAAATGAATGCCGCAACACCGCCGTCAGAGCGGTAAGGCAAACCAGGCAGTACCCATAAAACCAGGAGACAAAACCATGAAAACGATTCGATTCGCGCTGTTGGCGTGCGCCGTGCTGGGCCTGTCCGCGCAGGGCGCGGCGCAGGCCGACACCTATCCCGGCGACAAACCCATCAAGATCATCGCGGCCTTCTCGCCAGGAAGCGCCACCGACACCAGCGCCCGCATCATCGCGGAAGAACTGCGGCGCGATCTGAAGGCCAACGTGATCGTCGAAAACAAGCCTGGCGCCCAAGGCTTGATCGGCACCGAGTACGCAGTGCGTTCGCCGGGCGACGGCTACACCCTGACGATCTCCAGCAGTTCCCTGAACTCCATCAATCCGGGCCTGTTCAAGAACCTGCCCTACGACGCGCAGAAGGACTTCAGCCACGTGTCGCGCCTCACCACCATGCCCATGCTGCTGCTGGTGCGCGCCGACGGTCCGTACAAGGACCTGGCCTCGTTCGTGAAGAAGGCCGCCTCGGGTTCCTTGAACTACGGCTACGGTTCGCCCGGCGGGCAGGTAGGCGCGGCCGCCTTCAATCGCATCGCCGGCGTGCGCGCCGAAGGCGTGCCGTACAAGAGCCAACCGCCGGCGCTGACGGACCTGGCGGGAGGCCAGGTCGACTACGTGATGGCCGACCTCTCGGTGGCGACGCCGCTATTGCGTGGCGGCAAGCTGCGGGCGCTGGCTATCAGCACCGAGCGCCGGCTGCCGGATTTTCCGGACGTGCCGACGTTTGCCGAGACGGGCTACCAGGATTTCGACCTGGTGGTCTGGGTCGGCCTGGCCGGTCCTGCGGGCATTCCGCAAGCGATCCTGGAGCGCTTGAACAAGGCGGTGAACGATGCGCTGGCGCGGCCCGAGGTGCAGCAGAAGTTTGCCGCCCTGGGCATGACGGCGGCGCCGAACACGCAGGCGCAGCAGCAAGCTTTCGTGCAGGCGCAACTGGGCACCTGGGGCCGGCGCATGCAGGAAGCGAACATCAAGCCAGAGTAAGCGGTGCTCCGTCTGGAGCGCTGTGCCGGGGCAGCCGCTATGCGTAGGCGGCGCTGTCCTGGCCGTGCCAGTGCCCGCTGACCAGCTGCTCGGGCCGGCTCTGCGCCACGACCCGCGCGCAGGCGGCCCAGGCGTCCAGGCGCACGCTCAGGCCGGCGTAGATGCCGTGCCCCGCACCCGCTTCGATGATCCCTTCGGCCTGCACGCCTTCACCCGCGCGGATCGCGCCTTCGGCGCGGATGTCCTCGCCGGCGATCAGGCCCCAGCCGGAGGCGAGGTGCTCGCCGCACTGGATGGAGCCGCCGGCCTGGATGCCGCAGGCCGCGTCTATTTCCTTTTCGGCGCGCACGTCGCCGCCGGCCTTGATGCCTTGGCCGCATTTGATCGCGCCTTGCGTCTGTACGTCTTGTCCGGCATGCAGATGGCCGGTCACGGCCAGGTCCTGGCCGGCGCAGATGTCCCATTTGGCGCGGACGTTGCCGCCGCAATCCAGGCGGGTGGCGATTTCGATGCCCCAGTCGGCCATGACGTCGCCGCCCGCGCGGATATTGCCGCCGCTGGCGATGGTTGCGCCCGCGGTGATGTTCTCGCCCGCCTGGATGGTCTCGCCGGCGCGGATGCCGCCGCCGGTAATGATGCTGCGCCCGGCGCGAGCCACGCTGTCCACGTTGATGCCCATGCGCACTTCCAGGGTGCCGGCGAAGACGATGGCGTTGGCGTCGACGGAATCCAGCCGCAGCACGGCGTCGGTGGGGCCGAACTGGTCCAGCAGCCAGCAGGCGTCGCTGACGCGTCCGTCGGCGACCAAGGCGTCAAGCACGGCCTGGTAGTCTCCTTGCCCGTTGTGGTCGCGGATGAACCATTTGTAGCCGCCCGCGCAGGGGTTCTTGGCTTTGACGAAATTCTTGGTGAGTTGCATGGCGCTTGGTATGGGTCGGTGCGTGGCCTGGCCGAAAGCCTCCGGCGGCTTGCGGATAAAGAGACGAGGCTTGGGGCCCGGCCACGCGGCAGGGCTGGCGCCGGCCGGCAGCAAGGCTGCGGAAAGCGCGGATGTGCGCAGGCAGCCGGCGGCGGGCCGGGATAAGGCTCAGGAAGGGGAAAAGCGGGCGATTAGCCGGGCTTGGAGCGGGCGTAGGCGGAGCGCGCGGCGACTTCCTGCGAGCTCAACAGGGTCGAGCGCAGGGCGCAAAGCGCGCAGGCGGCGCAGGGGAGGGGAGAAAGATGGGATCGCACGGTCGCACATGCTACCACCGAGGCGATTGCAGTCAAGGCCGGGCCTCGGGAAAGCACGCCTGCCGGAAATGCGCGGGTAACAGGAAAAGAGCCGGCCTGGGAAGGCCGGCTCTTGAGTATGGCCGGCCCCGAAGACGGGCCGGCGCGGTGCAGCGGACGATCAGTTGGTCGACTGGATGTTGCGTTCCTTGGCGATGCGCTGGCGCAGCTCCAGCTCACGCTTGATCTGGGCGGCGTATTCGGCAGGCGTGTTGCCATCCACCAACGATCCGCCGTCGGCCAGGCGTTGCACAATCTTCGGATCCTTGAGCGCCTTGACGGTCGCGTCATGGATACGGTCGATCACCGCCTGCGGCGTACCGGCGGGCGCGACCAGGCCGTACCAGGCCATGTTGTCCATTTCCGGCAGGCCGCCTTCGGAGAAGGTGGGCACGTCCGGCAGCGCCGGCAGGCGCTTGGGCGCGGCCACGGCCAGGGCGCGCAGCTTGCCGGCCTGGATGTGGGGCATGGACGAGGGCAGGTTGTCGAACTGGGCGTTGACCTGTCCCGCGATCACGTCGTTGAGGGCCGGGCCCGAGCCGCGGTAGGGCACGTGCACCATGTCGGTCTTGGTCAGCGATTTGAACAGCTCGCCATCCAGGTGGCCGATGCCGCCCGCGCCCGAGGAGGCGTAAGCGTATTTGCCGGGGTTGGCCTTCAACAGGGCGATGAACTCGGCCAGGGTCTTGGCCGGCACGGCCGGGTTCACCGTCAGTACGTTGGGGACGTTCACCATATTGGTGATGGGCGCGAAGTCCTTCAGCGGGTTGTACGGGTTCTTGGGGTTGGTGGCCGGATTGGTGGCCATGGTGCTGACGGTGGCGACGCCCAGGGTGTAACCGTCGGGCGTGGACCGCGCCACGGCGTCGGCGCCGATGGAGCCGCCGCCGCCGCCGCGGTTCTCGACGACCACCGCCTGGCCGAGCTCACGGGTCAGGCCCTCGGCGACGATGCGCGCCACGATGTCGGTGGTGCCGCCGGCGGCGAAGGGCACGATCAGGCGGATGGGCTTGTTGGGGTAGGGGTCGGCGGCCTGCGCGGCGGTGCTAAGGCAGAGGCCCGCGATGGCGGCGGCCAGGACGGCCTTGGCTTGGGACAGCATGGTCAAGAGTCTTCTCCAGATTATTTGAATTTCCGACCCGGCCGGCTTCTTGGGCCGGCGTCGGTGAAGCTTGCCGCGCCGGGATGCTGGCGCGGCCTGTGCTTCATGGGCGCCATTCCACACAGTAAATTTCCCGCGGTCAACCCGGAGAGACCCCGGCTTGCCCAGGGTTATTTATTTATGGCGTTGATGCCGGGAGAAGACGGCAATAGATGAAAAAACCCATTGCTGACAAAGACATGAATGGCTTCAGGAATATTTCAATTGCGCAAGGATTGCGCATCGAACGTGCCGTCATCCGCTCGGTACACACATAAATCTCTGCATAACTTACAAGAATCTGATATTTTTCGTATGAGATTCTTGGCCGGTCTTGCAAGAAAGCTATTGCGTTTGTTTCTGTCTGCGCCGTTCAATGGCGTTGGTTGATGTCCCCCGCGGGGCAACGTGTAGTGCAGCGACGCACCGGGCCAGGGTTCCGTCCGTTTTTCAATCCCCGGTCTGTTCGTCTTTCGCTGCCTTGCGCCAGCGGGAGGGGGCCCGGACACTCTCGGAACGCC
The DNA here is from genome assembly GCF_049647645.1 of Achromobacter sp. Lineage (GTDB taxonomy): Bacteria > Pseudomonadota > Gammaproteobacteria > Burkholderiales > Burkholderiaceae_B > Achromobacter. The sequence continues at coordinate 6,576 of NZ_JBARYB010000098.1, read as the reverse complement.
ATGTCGCTGATCCTGATCCTCGCTCTGCCGTTTGCCGGCAGCCTGTGCGCCGCGCTCCTGCCATCCAACGCCCGCAATGCCGAGGCCTGGCTGGCGGGCCTGATCGCCCTGGCCTGTGTGGTGCTGGTCATCAGCCTGTATCCCGAAGTCACCAACGGCGGCGTGGTCCGCTTCGACATGCCCTGGGCGCCCGCCCTGGGCCTGCAGTTCACCCTGCGCATGGACGGCTATGCCTGGCTGTTCGCGCTGATCGTGTCCGGCATGGGCGCGCTGGTGGTGCTGTACGCGCGCTACTACATGTCGCCGGAAGATCCGGTGCCGCGCTTTTTCTCGTTCTTCCAGGCTTTCATGGCCGCCATGCTGGGCGTGGTGCTGTCCGGCAACCTGATCCAGCTGGTCATGTTCTGGGAAATGACCAGCCTGGCGTCCTTCATGCTCATCGCCTACTGGCATCACCGCCTGGACGCGCGCCGCGGCGCGCGCATGGCGCTGACGGTCACGGGCGGGGGCGGGCTGTGCCTCCTGGCCGGCGTGCTGATCCTGGGCCACATCGTCGGCAGCTATGACCTGGACCGGGTGCTGGCGGCGGGCGACCTGGTGCGCGCCGACCCCTGGTATCCGGCCGTCCTGATCCTGGTGGCGCTGGGCGCGCTGACCAAGAGCGCCCAGTTTCCCTTCCATTTCTGGCTGCCCAATGCCATGGCGGCGCCCACGCCCGTATCCGCCTACCTGCATTCGGCCACCATGGTGAAGGCGGGCGTGTTCCTGCTGGCGCGGTTCTGGCCGGTGCTCTCGGGCACCGATGAATGGTTCTGGATCATCGGCGGGGCCGGACTCATCACGCTGGTGCTGGGCGCCTATGCCGCCATCTTCCAGCAAGACATGAAGGGGGTGCTGGCGTATTCCACCATCAGCCACTTGGGGCTGATCACGCTGCTGCTGGGCCTGAACAGCACGCTGGCGCTGGTCGCGGCCATCTTCCACATGATCAACCATGCCACCTTCAAGGCCTCGCTCTTCATGGCTGCGGGCGTGGTGGACCACGAGACCGGCACGCGCGACCTGAGCCGGCTGTCCGGCCTGTACAAGGCCATGCCCATCACCGCCACGCTGGCGATGGTGGCGGCGGCGTCCATGGCGGGGGTGCCGCTGCTCAACGGCTTCCTGTCCAAGGAAATGTTCTTCGCCGAGACCACCTTCGTCAGCGGCGACCGCATTACCGAGATTGGCCTGCCGCTGGTGGCTACCATCGCGGGCGCGTTCAGCGTGGCCTATTCGCTGCGCTTCATCCTGCAAGTGTTCTTTGGCCCCCCGGCTACCGACCTGCCGCGCGCGCCGCATGAGCCGCCGCGCTGGATGCTGTTCCCCAGCGCGCTGCTGGTGGCCATCTGCCTGCTGGTGGGGGTGGTGCCCGGCCTGACCGTCGGTCCGTTCCTGGCGACGGCGGCGCAAAGCATCCTGGGCCAGGACATGCCCGAGTACAGTCTGGCCGTCTGGCATGGGGTGAACCTGCCCCTGGTCATGAGCCTGGTGGCAACCACGGCCGGCGTCCTGCTCTACCTGGCCTTGCGCGCGCATCAGCGCGCCAACCCGGGCCGGGTGCCGTTCATCTATCGCCTGGACGGCCGCCGCACCTTCGAGGCGCTGCTGGACGGTTCCAGCGTGGCCGCCGCCTGGCTGCTGCGCTGGCTGGCGTCCTCGCGCCTGCAGGTGCAGATGCTGCTGATCGTGCTGGGCACGCTGTTCGTGGCCTGGCTGCCGTTGCGCTGGGGCGGTTGGCTGGATGGCGCCGGCCGCATGACGCCGATCGATCCGGCGTTCGCGCTGCTGTGGCTGGTGGGCGCGGGCTGCGCACTGGCTGCGGCCTTCCAGGCCAAGTACCACCGCCTGGCGTCGCTGGCGTTGGCCGGAGGTGCGGGTCTGATCACCTGCCTGACCTTCGTCTGGTTCTCGGCGCCAGACCTGGCGCTGACCCAGCTGTCGGTCGAGGTCGTGACCCTGGTGTTGCTGCTGTTGGGCCTGCGTTGGCTGCCTCGGCGCATCGAACAGGACGAGGATGAAACCCTGAAGGTCACGTTGCGGGCGCGCGGCCGCCGTCTGCGCGACCTGTTGATGGCGGGCGCCGCGGGCACCGGCATGGCCGCGCTGGCCTATGCGGTGCTGGTGCGTCCGCAAGCCGACACCATTTCCTCGTATTTCGTCGACCGTGCGCTACCGGACGGCGGCGGCACCAACGTGGTGAACGTGATCCTGGTGGACTTTCGCGGCTTCGATACCTTTGGCGAAATCACCGTGCTGGGCATCGTGGCGCTGACGGTCTACGCGTTGCTGCGCCGCTTCCGTCCGGCCGCTGAAAGCGCGGACCTGCCGCGCCAGCAACTCGACCAGGACGGCGGCGTGCCCGAGGCGCCGGACATCAAGTCGCTGGTGCCCACGGGCTCGATGATGGTGCCGACCGTGCTGGTGCGCCTGCTGCTGCCCACCGCCGCGCTGATTTCCGTGTACTTCCTGCTGCGCGGCCATAACCAGCCGGGCGGCGGCTTCGTGGGCGGACTGATCTTCGCCACCGCCGTGATCCTGCAGTACATGGTGGGCGGCGTGTATTGGGTGGAGTCGCGCAGCCGCCTCAACCCGCAGAACTGGATCGGCATCGGCCTGCTGTTCGCCGGCGCGGCGGCGGTGACCGCCTGGCTGGCCTACAAGCCCTTCCTGGCGGCGCTGTCCTGGGACGTCGCGCTGCCGCTGATCGGCCACGTGCACCTGTCCAGCGTGCTGCTGTTCGACCTGGGCGTCTACATGCTGGTCGTGGGATCCACCGTGCTGGTGCTGGTGGCGCTGGCCCACCAATCGCTGCGCGCGCAACGCAAGGCAGCCGTCGAAATCCAGGCGGCCGCCGCACAAACAGGGGAAGCCTGATGGAATTGATATACGCCATCGCTATCGGTGTCTTGGCTGGCTCGGGCGTCTGGCTGCTGCTGCGGCCGCGGACCTTCCAGTTCATCATGGGCCTGTCGCTGGTTTCCTACGCGGTGAACCTGTTCATCTTCGGCATGGGCCGGCTGACCTCGGGCCGTCCCCCCGTGGTCGATCCGGCAGTGGCCCATGATCCTTCCTGGTATGCGGATCCGCTGCCGCAGGCGCTGGTGCTGACGGCCATCGTGATCGGCTTCGCCACCACCGCGCTGTTCCTGGTTGTGCTGCTGGCCTCGCGTGGCCTCACGGGTACCGACCACGTTGATGGACGGGAGTCCCAATCTTGAATTTTTGGCTGCAACACCTGCCCGTATTGCCCATCGTCACGCCGCTTGCGGCCGGCGCGGCAATGCTCCTGCTGGCTGACACCCGCCGCTATACCCGTGGCGCCATCGCGCTCGTCTCCACCCTGGGCCAACTGGCCGCCGCCATCGCGCTGCTGGTGGTGGCGGGCGGCGGCGTGCCCGGCGTCTGGCCGGACGGGGTAGGGGTCTATCTGGTGGGCGACTGGCCCGCGCCCTTCGGCATCGTGCTGGTGGTCGACCGCCTGGCCGCCGTCATGCTGACCCTGACCGCGGTGCTGGGACTGGCCACGCTGGTCTATGCGCTGGCGCGCTGGGACCGCGCCGGCGTGCACTTCCATTCGCTGTTCCAGTTCCTGCTGATGGGCCTGAACGGCGCGTTCCTCACGGGCGACCTGTTCAACCTGTTCGTGTTCTTCGAAGTGCTGCTGGCCGCGTCCTATGGCCTGCTGCTGCATGGTTCGGGCGTGGCGCGCGTCAGCGCCGGCCTGCAGTACATTGCGGTGAACTTGGTGGCCTCGTTCCTGCTGCTGATCAGCATCGCGCTGATCTACGGCGTCACTGGCACGCTGAACATGGCGGACCTGGCGGTGCGCGCCGGCAACCTGACGGGCGCGGACCGCATGTTGTTCGAAGCCGGGGCGGCCATCCTGGGCGTGGCCTTCCTGGTGAAGGCGGGCGCCTGGCCGCTGAATTTCTGGCTGGTCAAGGGCTACGGTTCGGCCGGCGCGCCGATCGCGGCCATGTTCTCCATCATGACCAAGGTCGGCATCTACGCCTTGCTGCGCATCGGCTCCTTGCTGCTGCCTACCGGCGCGCCGGCGGCCTTCAGCCTGGACTGGATGTTCGCGGCGGGACTGGCCACGCTGCTGTTCGGCGGCCTGGGCCTGTTGGCCACCCAGCAACTGGAAAAGATGGTGGGCTACTGCGTGATCGTGTCCGCCGGCACGCTCCTGACCGCGCTGGGCATGCCCGGCGTGACCCTGACCGGTCCGGCGCTGTTCTACCTGATCAGTTCCGTGCTGACCACGGGCGCATTCTTCCTGTTGGCCGAGCTGATCGAACGCACCCGCAGTTTCGGCGCCAACGTGCTGGCCGTGACCCTCGACGCCTTCGACCTGGACGATCCGGCCTCGGTCAACCGTTCCGACGACGTGGTGGGCGTGGCCATACCCGCGGCCATGGCCTTCCTGGGCCTGGCCTTCATCTGCTGCGCCTTGCTGGTGACTGGCTTGCCGCCCCTGTCGGGCTTCGTTGCCAAGCTGTCGCTACTGTCGGCCGCGGTGTCCGCCGCCAACGAATCCGCCGTGCCCATGGATGCATGGATATTGGTGGCCGCGGTGCTCGTTTCCGGCTTGGCTGGTCTTATCGGCCTGGGCCGTACCGGCATCCGGGTGTTCTGGGCCAGCGACGACCGTAGCACGCCGCGCTTGCGCCTGATCGAAGCCGGACCCGTGGCGGCGCTGTTGCTGCTTTGCGTGGGCCTGGCGGCTGGCGCGGGCCCGGTATCGGCGTACCTGGACGACGCGGCCCGTTCGCTCGACCAGCCCAAGTCCTACATCGATGCCGTCATGTCGGCGCAGACCGTGCGCGGCCTCAAGGGAGGAAGCTGATGCGCCGTCTCTACTTCCTGTTCCTGCCGGTCTACCTGTTCGTCCTGTGGCTGGTGCTCAATGAGAGCGCGTCCGCCGGCCAGATCGCGCTGGGCATCGCGCTGGCGCTGTGGTTCACCTGGGCGGCTTCCCGGCTGCGGCCGCTCAAGGCCCGGCCGCGCCGGCTGTGGAAGGCCGTGCCGCTGTTCCTGCACGTGACCGCGGACATCATCAAATCCAATATCGCCGTGGCGCGGCTGATCCTGAATCCGCGCCGCAATAACTTTTCGCCCGGGTTCATCATGATCCCGCTGACCATGCGCGACCCGCACGGCCTGGCGATGCTGGCCTGCATCGTCACCTACACGCCGGGCACCGTCTGGGTGGACCTGACCGACGACCACCGCCTGAAACTGCACGTGCTGGACCTGCAGAACGAGGGCGACTGGATCAAGCTGGTCCAGGAACGCTACGAGCGCCCGCTGATGGAGATTTTCGAATGAACAACATACTTTATTGGGCCGCGTCCTTCGCCTTGCTCTGCTTCGCGCTGGGCATGGTGTTCGCCGCCATCCGGCTGCTGCGCGGTCCCACCGCGCAGGACCGCGTCCTGGCCCTGGACACGCTGTACATCAACGGCATGCTGACCATGCTGGTGTTCGGCATCCGCTCCGGCACGTCCGTGTACTTCGACATTGCGCTGCTGATCGCCCTGTTCGGCTTCGTCGGTTCCACCGCGATGGCGCGCTTCCTGCTGCGCGGCGAGGTGATCGAGCCATGATCGACGCCCAGATCCCGCTGTGGGCCGCCATACCCGCCAGCATCCTGCTGGTGCTCGGGGGGCTGCTCGCACTGACCGGGTCGGCCGGCCTGCTGCGCTTTCGCACCTTCTATGCCCGCATCCACGCGCCTACCTTGGGCAACACCATGGGTTGCGGCTGCGTGCTGGCTGCTTCCATCCTGGTGTTTTCGGCGCTGTCGTCCCGGCCTGTGTTTCATGAAGTCATCATCACGCTGCTGCTGATCGTGTCTTCGCCCGTGACCGCGATGCTGCTGATGCGCGCGGCGACCTATCGCAACCGGCTCAGCAAGGCCGACGCCGACCGCGATGCCAGCTAAAAGGGGCTTGTTGCGCTGCGTCAATTGAAACCTCGGCTTACGATTTCACGTCGCTGGACATGCAGCAGAAGCGTCATCGTGGGATAGTGGGTAACGGTTCAATCAACTTCAAGGAGCTGCCATGATTACACGACCCATGCACACCAAACGCCTCGCGGCGACGCTTTGCGCTGCCGGCCTGATGCTGGCCGCGGGAGCGGTCCACGCGGCTGATGCGACCGGCCGCGGCTCCGCCCAGTCCCAGTACCAGCAGGACGTCGCCGCTTGCAAGAGCGGCGCCACCGGCCAGGACCAGGCGGCTTGCATGCGCGAAGCCGGCGCGGCGCGCCAGGAAGCCGGAAGCAGCAAGCTCAAGGACGGCAGCACCGATCAGTACCAGCAGAACATGCTGGACCGCTGCAACCGTCTGCCGGCGGCGTCGCGCCAGGACTGCGTCACGCAGATGACCTCGCCCAGCAATGTGCGCGGCAGCGTGCAGGGCGGTGGGGTCTTGCGTGAAACGGTGATCCAGGTGCCTGCGGGCACGGTGCCGCCCAGCACCACCAGGCCGCCGCCGACGGCTCCGGCCCCGGGCATGGCCCCCCCGCCTG
>NZ_JBARYB010000097.1:0-1891 GCF_049647645.1 Achromobacter sp. | reverse complement strand
GGCGCGCGCAGCGCGTAACGCCATAGCGCGACCGCGGCCGCCAGGGCCGCGCCGGTGGCCACGCCCCATTCGCGCACATAGTCCGACAGCGCCAACATGATGCGCGTCAAGAGCGGCAGCTCCTGCTTGGCCTGGCTGAATGCCGACACCACCTGCGGCACCACATAGCCCAGCAGGAAGATCACGATGATCACCGAGACGCAGGCCACCACCGCCGGATAGATGAACGCGGTCAGCACCTTGCTGCGCAAGGCGTTGCGTTCCTCGATGTAGTCCGCCAGTTTTTCCATCACTTGCGCGAGATCGCCCGATTCTTCGCCGGCGCCGATCAGCGCGCGGTAGATCTCCGGAAAATCGCGTGGCCGCGCGGCCAGCGCGGTGGACAGCTTGTGGCCCGCGCGCACGTCGTCGCGCACGCCGCCCAGGGTGGCTGCGATGTGCTTTTTCTCGGCCTGTTCCAGCGTGGCGCTCAGGGCTGCGTCCAGCGGCAGGCTCGCCGCCAGCAGGCTGGCGAGTTGGCGCGTGAGCCACGCCAGGTCCGCGTCCGACAGGCGCGTGCGCAGCGCGGCGCCAAACCCTTCGGCGCGCGCCGCGAGGGACGTGGACAGCGGCAGCAGGCCGCGGCCGCGCAGCTGGTTGCGGGCGCCGCGCTCGCTGTCGGCGTCGATCGTGCCGCGCACGATCTTCCCCAACGCGTCGGTGGCTTCGTAACGGAAGGAAGGCATCTGGAAAGCAGGGGGCGCGCACATTCAAAAAACGCGCAAAGCCCCGAATTTAAAGGGTTTCAAGACCGACACGATGCCTGCGGATTATGACCGTAGTGTTGCACTGTCACCCCGTATACTCCGACCCGATTTCACGTTTTTTCACACGAATTCACGTTTCAGGCACCTATCCCGTCATGCGTCATATTGCGCAATTCAGCCTTGCGGTGTTGCTTGCCGCAAGCCAGCTCGGACCCGCGGCCAACACGGTTCATGCTCAACAGACCGACAATCGCGTCAGTCTGAATTTCGTCGACACCGACATACCCGCCGTGCTGCGCGCGCTGTCCTTGTTCACGCAGCGCAACTTCCTGGTGGATCCGCGCGTCAAGGGCAAGCTCACGCTGGTGTCGGACCGGCCGGTGGACAGCGCGCAGGCCTTGTCCATGCTGACGGGCGCGCTGCGCCTGCAGGGCTTCGCCATCGTCGACGTCGACGGCGTGACGCGCGTGGTGCCCGAAGCCGACGCCAAGCTGCAGGGCAGCGCGGTGGTGGGCAATGGCCGTCCCGCGCAAGCGGTGGGCGGCGCAGCCCGCGGGCCGGTGCCCGTGTCCGCGTTCGCCAAGGGCAGCAGCGGCGAAATGCTGACCCGCGTGTTCCCGCTGAAATACGAGAACGCCGCCAATCTGGTGCCGGTGCTGCGCCCCATGGTGCCGCCCAACAACCCGATCAACGCCTATCCCGGCAACAACACGCTGGTGGTCACGGACTACGCCGACAACCTGGAGCGGATCGCCCAGGTCATCGCGCGCATCGACGTGCCCAGCTCGATCGACACGGACGTGGTGCCGGTACGTTCGGCCGTCGCCACCGACATCGCCATCCTCGCTTCGCAATTGCTGGATACGCAAAGCAGCGACCCCACGCAGCGCATCGCCGTGGTGGCCGATCCGCGCAGCAATAGCGTGCTGGTGCGCTCCGGCAGCCCGGCGCGCACCCGGCTGGCGCGCGACCTGATCATGAAGCTGGACGCGCAGCAGAACCGCGCGGGCAACCTGCACGTGGTCTACATGCGCAACGCGCAGGCCACGCGCATCGCCGAAGTGTTGGGCGGGCTGCTGACCGGACAGGCAAATTCCGCGCCTGGCGCCACCGGCGGCGCCAGCGGCGGCGCGGGCGCCCAGGGC
>NZ_JBARYB010000096.1:0-2617 GCF_049647645.1 Achromobacter sp. | reverse complement strand
GCCCAGGCCGGCGGCCAGGCCGCCGGCGGCGCTGCGGGTCAGGAAGGCGCGCCGTCCGGGGCGCTGCGTAGTGGTCATGATGTATGTCCTTTGCGTTCGGATGAGAGCCCGCTCAGCCCTGGCTGAGCGTGGCGTAGGTGGCGCGGCCGATGGCCACCAGCGCGCCCTGGTCGTTGTAGAGGTCGACGTCGGCCACGCCCACGCTGCGGCCGTTGCGGCGCACCCGGGCCACGGCGGTCAGCGCGGTGTTCACGGCCGGACGCAGATAGTCGACGCGGAAGTTGATGGTCGGCAGGCCGCGGCCCAGCAGCATGCCCACGGCGAAATCGCCTACGGTGTCGATCACGGCGGCCAGCGGGCCGCCATGCCATTGGCCGCTGGCCGCGCCGCGCTGGAATTCCGGGCGCATGGGGGCCAGTACGGTCAGTTCGCCCTGGTCGTGGTCCACGTCGCGCACCGACAGGCCCAGCCAGGCGATGAACGGCGACTCGTCGAACTTCGCCTGGATGGCGGCGGCATCGAGGGTGGAGGCGGGCAGCGCAGCTTTCGGGTTCGCGCTCATGCCGACACCAGCACTTTGCCGACGATCTTGCGATCTTCCAGCGAGGCCAGCGCCTGGGCGCCTTGTTCCAGCGGCCACTTGCGGTCCACGTGGACCCGCAGCCGGCCGTCGCGCACCAGCCCCAGCAGCTCGTGCAGATCCTCGCGTTCCCAGCCGTTGGAGCCGCGGATCTGCAGCTCGAAGGTCCAGATGTAGCGCAGGTCTTCCTTGGGATCGAAGCCCGCGGTGGCGCCGCAGGTCAGCAGGCGGCCGCCCAGGCGCAGGCAGCGCAAGGACTTGACCCAGGTGTCGCCGCCGGTGAAGTTGACCACCACGTCCACGCCGCCGGGCTTGCCGGAGCGGCGGCGCGATGGTTTGCCGAAACGCTCCTGGACCGCTTTGAGGAAATCTTCCTCCGTGTACAGGATGACGTGGTCGGCGCCCAGGGCGCGCAGCGTCTCGGCCTTGTCGGGACTGCCGGCGCAGGCGATGACTTCGGCGCCGGCCAGCTTGGCCAGTTGCACGGCGCACACGCCCACGCCGCCGCTGGCGCCCAGGATCAGGACTTTTTCGCCGGGCTGGACCTGGCCGATGCGGTTCATCATGCGCAGGGCGGTGCCGTAGGCCACGGGCAGCGCCGCCGCCTGGTCGAAACTGACTTCGTCGGGCAGGCGCAGCAGCTGATGCGCCGGCACGCGGCACAGTTCGGCCAGGCCGCCGTGGATGGTCTCGCCCACCAGGCCGCCGTCGACCCGGTCTATCGGGTCGACCAGCACGCGGTCGCCCGCCTTCCAGTCGCGCACGTTGGCGCCGGTCTGCTCCACCACGCCGGCCACGTCCAGGCCGATGATGACGGGAAAGGGCAGCTTGATGCCGGGCATGCCGCGGCGGGTGAAGACGTCGTGGTAGTTCAGCGACGAGGCCTGGACGCGGATGACCACGTCATCGGGACCGGCGACGGGATCGGGGAATTCGGTTTCCAGGCGCAGCTTGTCGCTGCCGCCGTGTTCACGCAAAACAATGGCTTTCATGAGTGTCTTGAAAAAGGGATGAAGGGGGAAATCACCACGCGGCCAGGCCGGCGATGGCCTGGCGCGTGATCTGCAGGCCGTGGGCCACCACATTGCGGCGCCAGACGCTGGATACGGGAACGAAGGCATCGACCAGGTCGGCGCGCAATTGGGCATCGCGCGCGGCATCGGGCGCCGCAGGCGCCCTGAAGCGCAGCCATTGGTCCAGCCGCAAGGCGGCGCGCATCTGCAAGCCGCGCGTGCCGAACTCGACCACCGCGCCGGCCAGGGGCCGTTCGCCCAGGGCCTGTTGCACGCCGCGGAACACCAGGCCCTGGTAGTCGGGGCGGGCCAGGCCGTGCGGGCGCTGTCCCAGCACGCGGTCCGCGCCCCACCAGGCGGCGGCCTGCGCCTGTTCCGCGCTGCCGTCGGCGTTGAAGCACAGGAAGAAGGGTTCGCCGTATTCGCCGATGCCGGTGTGCCAGTCGATGAAGGCTACGCGCTCGCTTGCGGCCAGGTGCTCGTCGACGATGCGGCGCAGCGTGCGGTTGGACCATTCGGGACCGCTGCCGCCGTAGACCAGTCCGTCCGGATGCGTGTATTGGCCGCTGGCCGTCACGTTGAACAGCGCGTCTGCGCCATGTTCCAGGCGGAAGCGTTCCAACGCCTCGGCGCCGGCATCGAGCGAAGCCTCCGTCCAATGGCGCGGGATCAGGTGCGGATGTAGCGCGGCGTAGTGCGGATTGGCTGGCGCCGGCCCGGTGTGGTCGATGAAGTTGCGGTTCAGGTCGACGTTGTTCTCGGTCGTGCGGGTGTCGTGGGCGTAGCCGTAAGGATTCAAGGCGTGCACCAGCACCACGTTGACATCGTCCGGCAGCGGCAGGCCGCTGTCCGCTTGCAGCCAGGCCAGTTGCACCGCCGAGCCGGCAGCGCCTTCCAGGCCATGGGTGCCGCTGATGGCCAGATGGGTGCGGCGTGCGTCGGGACGTCCCAGCACCGCCACGTCTACCGTCAGCGGCCGGCCCTGCGGATCCTTGGCGGTGGGGTGCTCGTGGCGCGCCAGCGC
>NZ_JBARYB010000095.1:0-1544 GCF_049647645.1 Achromobacter sp. | reverse complement strand
TTCCTTGCAGATGCGCACCATGGCCCGGGCGTAGGGGCCGTAGGAGGTGCGCTGCAGCAGCACTTGATTGACGATGGCGGCGCCGTCCACCAGCCAGCCCACCGCACCCATGTCGGCCCAGTTCAGGGTCGGGTAGTTGAAGATGCTCGAGTACTTGGCGCGGCCGCTGTGCAGTTTGGCGACTTCTTCGTCGCGGTCGGCGCCCAGGGTTTCCATGGCGCTGTACAGGTACAGGCCGTGGCCGGCTTCGTCCTGGATCTTGGCCATCAGTTGCAGCTTGCGCTTGAGGGTCGGGGCGCGGGTGACCCAGTTGCCCTCAGGCAGCATGCCGACGATTTCCGAGTGGGCATGCTGGGAGATTTGCCGGATCAGCGTCTGCCGGTACGCCTCGGGCATCCAGTTCTTGGCCTCGATCTTGATTTCCCCGTCGATCTTTTCCTGGAAGGCGCGTTCCTGTTCGGACATTTCCGAGTGCGGCTTGATGCGCTTGACCCCTGTTTCTACCAGTTGTGCGTACATGCGCTGTCTCCCGGGCTTGAAGGTGTGAATGGGCGTGCAGGTGTTTATATGTGATACATAAATAAATATCAAACACAAAAAATAGTGTCGTAATTATTTTCTGTATCGCTTTGCCATGTCGCGCTATTGGGCCGGCGAAAAAAAGCCCCGCGATTGCAGGGCTTTGACTTTTCATGGGCTCAGCGTCGCTTGTCGATGACTCGGCAGGCCTTGCCTTCCGAGCGCTTGATGCTGAATGCGGGTTGTAAAACGATACGTGAACTGATGCCGATATGGGTCTTGATGTGGCGACTCAGCTCGCTGCAGATCATGCGTTGCTGTTCGTCATTCAGCGGCGGCTGCGCGCCCTTGAGCTCGACGTGGATGTCGACGCTGTCGAGGTTGCCGTGGCGATACAGGTGGATCTCGTAGCAGGGCGCCAATTGAGCGACTTTCAGCACTTGCTCTTCCACCTGGGTGGGAAACACGTTGACTCCGCGAATGATCAGCATGTCGTCGCTGCGCCCGGTGATCTTGTCGATGCGCCGCATGGGGCGCGACGTGCCCGGCAGCAGGCGGGTGAGGTCGCGGGTGCGGTAGCGGATCATCGGCAGGGCCTCCTTGCTCAGGGAGGTGAGCACCAGTTCGCCCATCTCGCCATCGGGCAACACTTGGCCGCTCGCCGGATCAATGATCTCGGGGTAGAAGTGGTCCTCCCAGAGGGTCGGGCCGTCGCGGGTTTCAGCGCACTCCATGGCCACCCCGGGGCCGATGATCTCCGACAGGCCGTAGATGTCCAGGGCGGCGATACCCAGGCGCTGCTCGATGGCGCTGCGCAGTTCGTCGGTCCAGGGCTCGGCGCCGAAGATCCCCAGGCGCAGGGCCAGTGTGTGCGGGTCGAGCCCCTGGCGTTCGATCTCGTCGGCGATATTGAGCATGTAGGAGGGCGTGACCATGATGATGTCCGGCTGGAAGTCCTTGAGCAGTTGCACCTGCTTTTCGGTCTGCCCGCCGGACATCGGGATCACCGTGCAGCCCAGGCGTTC
>NZ_JBARYB010000094.1:0-25949 GCF_049647645.1 Achromobacter sp. | reverse complement strand
ACTGGCGGCATGTCGATGCGGGCGGGCTGAACAGGCCCGGATCCAAAGGCTGGCGCGTCCTGCGCCGTGTGTTCCTGCGGCGCGGGCGGCGACTTGGCGGGCAGCAGATCCACGAAGAACGTCAGTTCCGGCGCGCGCGCGGCGCGCATGCCTGCGGGCTCGATCCGTTCACGCCACCACAGCCCCGCCGCTACCGCATGCAAGGCGCACGATGCCAGCACCGCCCACCACGCCACCCTCCTCGCGCGCGGCCGCGCATCCAGGATTCCAGCCGCGTCCAGATGCATCGCCTACACTCGAACAGTACGCCCCGAACAGCGGGCAACGCCGCGATGATAGCCCTGTGCGCAGTGAAGATTTGTGAAGATGTTGAGGGCTGATGTAGCGCACAATCATGTACTCGAGTCAGGCGCGGGGAAACCCCAAATCCCACTACAGGCACCCCGGGATACAGTGGCGGATAGGCTTCGCCGTGGAGATTATCATTCCGTTTTCCTGGAGACTTCCCGACGTGTTTGTACGCTCGCCGGACGGTGTATTGCACCGCGTGGTGCGCCACGCCACGACCACGGAAACCATCGCCCAACTCGAAAGCATGCCCAGCAATTACCACCTGGATTGCGAATGCATGCTCGATAACGGCGAAACCCTGCACTGGATCGGCGACAACCAATATCGCCAATTGAATGGCGGCGTCATTTTCACCGCCGAAGCCGCAGCCACCACGCCTCGCGGCGATTCCCGCAAGAGCGCTGCCGCCAAGAGCAGCCTGCGCGACGCGCGCAGAAAAGCGGCGCCGCGCAAAGCCCCCGCGCAGGGGCAGAGTCATTTACCATTAGCTGTCGTCAATCTAAAAACCGGCAACGACTGGAGCCTGATACGCGCCTGGCGCGAGCACCTCAATATCAGCACCGCTGATATGGCTGCACGCCTGGGCGTGGACCACTCCATCTATATCGAACTGGAAAGGCCGCGCCCACGGCCCAGGCAGGTTATCCTGGACCGCGTATCCGCAGCCCTGGGCGTCTCTCCCGACCAGCTCGACGATTCATTGTTTGGAGGGCACTTTCATTAGCGCCTGGCGCGGGAACATCCAGCTTCCCGCCCCGACGCACTGGAATGCCCGAACGACTTTGGCGCCGTATATCCAATGGCCCGCGCATGGAGGTATCGCATATGCTCGGCACCGCAAGACGATTGACCGACGTCCTCGCCACCGCGCCGGACGGCACGCTCTACCGCATTGAACGATTCGTCTCAGACCCCGACGCGTACTCCGCCTTGGGCACCTCGCGTTTCGACCCAAAGACGCATTGCATATGCCGCACCAGCACGGGCGAAAAGGTCTCGTGGCTGGGAGGACAGACCTATCGGCTCGTAAAGAGCGGCACATCGCTGACGGCGGTGGACCGACGACGCCGCTAGGCACCTGAGACCGCTGCCGCGCATACCGTGGCGGCGGTCCCTACCCCACCAAAAACCCTCCAGGGCTGCAGCGCGACTCCGCGCACGTGGCGCCGCAGGCGCTCGCGCTTGAGCCAGGTCAAGGAACTCCGTGCGCACCCGGCAGTACGCTGGGTGCATACATGGAAAGATCGGCGCCGCAGCCGCGGCGCCCTCAGGCAGCAGGCACCCGGCATGGCCAAGAAGTTTCCCTTGCACCCGAAGCACCCCGAACGCATATGCTGGGGTTGCGACCGCTATTGCCCGACCGATTCGATGGCCTGCGGCAACGGCTCCGGCCGCACCATGCATCCCGCCGAGACGCTGGGAGACGATTGGTACACGGTCGGCAACTGGGGATTCGACGCAGACGACAAAGCCCAGACCCAGGCGCCTATCCCACCCGCGGATTCGCCCGCGACGCGCTGACGCGATACCCCCCGCCGCAAAGCAAAAAGGCCTTCGATCCGAGATCAAAGGCCTTTCTTCTATTTTCTTTCTGTGTAGACCAAGCAAGAAGCTTGGTGCGCCCGGCAGGATTCGAACCTACGACCCCCTGGTTCGTAGCCAGGTACTCTATCCAGCTGAGCTACGGGCGCTCCGAAAGAGGCGTGTTTATACCATGAAAAATAAAGCACGCGCAAATCAGCCAGGCTGAAAGCGTGCGTCCACGCCTATCCCGGACTGGCGCCTCCCGACTCGGGCGGGCCTTTTCCAGGCCACTCCTTCCACAAAACGGGCACAAAGGAAATAGTTCAGAAAACCCAGTTCATGCATCCGCATTGCGAAACTTCCGCGTTCGAAAAATAATTGGTTGCCTGTGCATATAGGTCAAAACATGCGCCCACGAGCGGAAAGCAGCTTTTGCACGGGACCTCTCGCCGACGCCTGCAGTCGGGGCTCCCCTGCCCCATATCTGTCAGAAGGAACTTGCATGAAGATCAAGAATTCCTCGGGCGCGCTTCTACTCGGCATTGCTGCCGCGATCCTGGCGGCCGGCTGTTCCACCACGCCGAAGACGACGGAGTCCGGCTTCCTGCCGGACTACTCGCTTCTGCACCAGGCGCCCGCCCCCGACGGCGGAACCCGCCTGGTCTACCTGAATCCCGACTTCAATCCATCGCGCTATACGGCGGTCTGGCTCGATCCCGTCGTGTATTACCCGGAGCCGCAGCCTTCCGCGGACGTTTCCCTGGAAACCCTCACCGAGATCCGCGATGCGGTCAACGAAACGCTGCGGCGCAAGGTCGGCCAGCAGGTGAGGCTGGCGGATCGCGCCGGACCTGGCGTCGCCCATATACGCATCGCCATCACCGCGGTGGGAACCTCGGAACAAGCGCTGCGCGCCTACCAGTACATCCCCATCGCCTTGGTCATGACCGAGGCCCGGGCCGCCATGGAAGGAGGCATGGCGCGCAACGCGACTGTCGCCATCGAGTCGCGGGTCACGGACAGCATGACGGACGAATTGTTGTATGCGTCCGTGCGGGGCGGCACGGGCGAGAAGGTCGCCAACGCCACCCAGGGCGCGGGTGGCGTGCGTCTGTCCAAGCTGCAACCGCTGATCGATGAGTGGACCACGGGCGCGGCGCGGGAAATCGGGAAGTACGTCCGACAACGGTAAGCAAGGCATCGGCCGCGTCGCAGGCTTCCCTGCGACGCGGCTGTTCGTGATTTTCAAACCATGATTTCGTTGGAGCGATCCCATGAAGCTAACACGCCGCACATTGAACGCAGGTGGTCTTGCTCTGCTCGCAACCAGCGTCCTGGGCGCGCCAGCCCGAGCCGCCGATGGACTGGTCGCGGACCTGCCCGAAGGCGACGAGCAATTCGGACTGGCAACCGACGCCTACATCTATGCCTATCCCCTGGTGACGATGGAGATGACCAGAAGAATCGTCACCAACGTCGCGGAACCCAAGGGGACCCGGGCGCCGATGGGACATCTCATCAAGTTGCGCCAATATCCCGATGCCAAGTTCCGGGACGTGACCGCGCCGAACGCCGACACGCTCTACACCACGTCCTTCCTCGATGTCGGCGACGAGCCCTGGGTCGTCAGCTTGCCGGACATGAGCGGACGCTATGCCCTGTTTCCGATGCTGGACGGCTGGACGACGGTGTTCGACGTTCCCGGAAAGCGCACCACAGGCACCGGGCCGCAAACCTTCGTGATCAGCGGCCCCGGATGGGAGGGCTCGATTCCACAAGGCATGGTCCAGTACAAATCCCCCACCAGCATCGTCTGGCTGCTGGGCCGCATCTACTGTACCGGCACGCCGGAGGACTATGCGCAAGTCCACAAGCTGCAGGACGAGGTGAAGATCTACCCCTTGAGCGCATGGGGCAAGGACTGGAATCCGCCGGCGGGCAAGGTCGACTCCGCGATAGACATGAAAACCTCGGTGCGCGACCAGGTCAACAACATGGACGCGGTCGAATACTTCAGCCTGTTTGCGCAACTGCTCAAGCGCAATCCGCCCAGCGCCGCCGACGCCCCCATCGTCGCGAAGATGGCGGCGATAGGCATCGTGCCCGGCCAGGACTTCGACAAGAGCCAACTCGACCCCGCCATTGCGAAGCGCGTCCCGCAGGTCGGGTTTGGCCGCATCATGACGCACTTCAAGTCCAGCGGCGGCGACATCCAGGACATCGACGGCTGGGGGTTCACGACCAAGACAGGCATCTACGGCACCAACTACATCCAGCGGGCCCTGATCACCGCGATCGGCCTGGGCGCCAACCGCCCGCAGGACGCCATCTATCCCACCTCCCTGAAGTCGGACACCGGCGCCATCAAGCGCGTCTACAACGGCTCCGAAAAATACGTGCTGACGTTCAAGAAAGGCCTTACCCCGCCCGTCTCCGGCTTCTGGTCGCTGACGATGTATGACGCGGGCTACTTCTTCGTCGACAACCCGCTGAACCGTTACTCG
This sequence comes from Achromobacter sp., assembly GCF_049647645.1. Classification (GTDB taxonomy): domain Bacteria; phylum Pseudomonadota; class Gammaproteobacteria; order Burkholderiales; family Burkholderiaceae_B; genus Achromobacter. The sequence goes on along the minus strand of NZ_JBARYB010000094.1, from coordinate 21,570 downwards.
ATCAGCGCCCGCCAGGCCCTCAAGGCGAAGCCGGACGGCTCGATCGATCTGCTCATACAGCATGAATCGCCCGGACCCGACATGGAGTCGAACTGGCTGCCCGCACCCAAGGGAAAATTCATCCTGATGATGCGCCTCTACTGGCCCAACGAAAGCAACCCGTCGATCATCGACGGCTCCTGGACCCTGCCTCCCGTAAGAAGGGTCACCTGATACCGGCGTTGCACTCCGCCGGCCCCAGGGCCGGCTTTGCGTCCACGGCAAGCGTGATGGATTCGATTCATCGCGCCTGCCGCTTGGGGAGGGTTTGCGATGAAAAAGATAATCACGGGCTGCCTGGTTTGCGGGCTGCAAGCCGGGGCTGCGCTGGGCGCCGAAGCGGACCCGGCGCCCGCGACGAGTTCCCTGCCGTCGAACGAATGGCAGTTTTCGGCCACGCCCTACTTCTGGGCCGCCGGGCTGTCCGGCAAGACGTCCCAATCGCGTTCGCCCGTCATCGACATCCATGCGGGCTTCGACAAGCTGTTCGACAACCTCGACTTCGGCGCCATGCTGATAGGCGACGCGCGCAAAGGCCGCTACAGCATATTCGGCGACCTGATCTACACCAAGATCGGCACGCAAGGAGATACGCCGCGCGGCCTGCTGGCAAGCAGTGCGGACGTAACGGCCTCTACGTTCGCGGGACTGCTCGGGGTCGGCTATTCCGTGCTGGAAAATTCGCCGCATCAGTTGGACGTCGTGGCCGGCTTGCGCGTCTGGTCGGTCGACACCGACATCACGCTCAAAGGTGCGCATTTGAACGGCAGAACGCGCAGCGACGGCGCCACCTGGGTCGACGGACTGGTGGGCGTGCGCGGCAACTATGTCCTGAGTTCGAAGTACTACATCACCGGCTGGGGCCTGATCGGCGCGGGCGGCGCAGAATCGGATTGGGATGTGGGCCTGGGCATCGGCTACAACATCAGCAAGAACGTCTCGGCAGCGATAGGCTATCGCGCCCTGGGCGTGGACTACAGCAGCGGGGGCTTCAAGTTCGACGCCGTGTTGCAGGGTCCGATGGCGGGTTTGACGATCCGCTTCTAAATGGCGGACCAAAACAAAAAGGCCTTCGATCTAGATCAAAGGCCTTTCCATTTTCTTTGCTGTATTGACCAAGTGAACTTGGTGCGCCCGGCAGGATTCGAACCTACGACCCCCTGGTTCGTAGCCAGGTACTCTATCCAGCTGAGCTACGGGCGCTCCGGCAAAGAGGCAAAATTATATCAGAAAAATCTTGCCGCTTTTACTGCTCTTGCTATTTACACGCGCTTTTCAATCGAAGTTTTCATTCGATTTTTCAATTCAACATGGGCCAATCAAAACCAATGCAGAATCAAACTTGGTGCGCCCGGCAGGATTCGAACCTACGACCCCCTGGTTCGTAGCCAGGTACTCTATCCAGCTGAGCTACGGGCGCGTTTGCGTTTAAAAGCAAGCCTTGAATAATAGCGTTATTTCTCGAAGCGTGCAAGTCAGGCGCCGCCTCGATCGCTCCGATTCACGCCAAGGCCTTGCTGATCTGATGCGCCGTGTCGCGCATTTTCTGCAGGTACTTGGCGACAATCTCGTCGCGCTCGTGCCTCGCCAGATTCAGGCTGGTAGTCAACGCAGCCACCACCCGCCCCCTCTCGTCCTGGATCGGCACCGCGAGCCCGCAAATGCCCAGTTCCAGGTGCTCGCTAGCCAGCGCGTATCCCGTCTTCGCCGCATCATCAATGGCCTGGCGCAACGGCGCGGCATCAACCAAGGTGTATTGCGTATGGCGCTCGAATGGGGCCTTGGCGATGAACGCTTCGCGCTCCCCGACGCTGACGCCCGCCAGCAGCACATGCCCGCTCGACGTGGCGTGCGCGGGCAGGCGTTCGCCCACGCCCAGGCGCCGCGAAAGCGGGCTTGGCATTTCCGCGCGAGCCACGTAGACCACGTCTTCGCCATCCATCACCGACACCGTGCAGATCTCGCCGGTATCGCGCATGAACCCCTCGACGGCATGCCGCGCAATATCGCGCCAGGACAGCGACGACAGATAGGCATAGCCCAATTCGAGCACCGCCGGTCCCAGGCTGAACTTGCGCTCGTCGTTGCGTGCATAGCCGAGCGTCACCAGCGTGTACAGCAGCCGCCTGGCTCCCGCCGGCGTCAGGTTCGCGCGTTCCGCCACTTCGCTCAACGTCAGCGACTGATGTCCCGGCCCGAACGCTCTGATGACGGCCAGGCCACGCGCGAAGGCCTCGACGAACTGATCACTGCCCTTGGGTAAACCCCAAGTTCGTTCACTCGGAATATTGGGCATGATAATTTCGATAGAAGAAACATTTTTCGATAGTCGAAAAATAATAGCACACCAGTAAGCGATTCCGCATCACTGGCATGCCGTCGGAGGAATGGAATGATAGAACTCACCCCCGTCCACGCGGGCTTTGTCGCCGAGGTGGCGAACATCGATCTGCGGGCGCCGCTGCCGGCGGAAGACGTCGAGGCACTGCGCAATGCCCTGGATCGGTATGCCGTGCTCGTAGTGCCGGACCAGGCGCTCGACGAAGCCGGCCAGATGGCTGTCGCACGCCTTTTCGGCCCCCTGGAAACGTCGGTCGGCGCATCGGTTTACAACGCCCATCGCCCTCGCCGACTGAACCATGCCGAGCTCTCCGACATTTCCAACCTGGATGAGCGCGGCGGCATTCTCGACAAAGGCGACATCCGCCGCCTGATCAACCTGAGCAACCAGCTCTGGCACACCGACAGCTCATTCAAACGCACACCTGCCAGCGTATCCCTGCTGTCCGCCCAGGAAATCCCGCCCGTTGGCGGCGCCACCGAATTCGCCGACATGCGGGCGGCCTGGGACGCCCTGGGCGAAACGCGGCAGCAACGCCTGGCCCCGCTGATCGCGGTGCACGACTACTTTCACTCGCGCGGCCTGACCGACTTCGACGTGGGCTCGGTACCGCCGGTTTGGCGCGAACTCCAGCCGCCGGTGCGGCAGGTGCTGGTGCGCCAGCACCGCGCCACCGGCCGCCGCTCCCTGTATATCGCGTCGCATATCAGCGGCATAGAAGGCATGGACGACGATACGAGCCGCGAACTGATCGACGAGCTCATGGCTTTCGCGACCCAGCCGCAATTCGTCTACCGGCACCGCTGGCGCGCCAACGACCTGGTTCTTTGGGACAACCGCTGCACCATGCACCGCGGCGCCGGCTTCGACGAGAAATACCGCCGCTCGATGCGCCGCGCAACGGTGCAGGACATCGGCCCGACCGTCGCCTGAACCCCCACCATCGAGATCCACAAATGTTCAATAAGATGAAGCAATTGGCTGCGGCGCTCGCAATGGCAGCCACCTGTCTGAACGCCAGCGCCGCCTTCCCCGACAAGCCCATCAATATGGTGGTTCCATTCGGCGCCGGCTCGGCGACCGACACGCTGGCACGCGGCGTTGCCAAAGGCTTGAGCGAAAGACTGGGCCAACCCGTCACCGTGGAAAACAAGCCCGGCGCCGGCGGCGGCATCGGCTCCGCCTACGTAGCCCGCAGCGCGCCTGACGGCTACACGCTGCTGATGGGCACCAACGGCCCGATGGCGGCCAACGCCAGCCTCTACCAGCATTTGCCTTATGACCCGGTCAAGGACTTCGCGCCCGTCGCGTTGATGGGCCGCCTGCCCATGATCCTGATCGGCAACAATGGCGCGCCGGCAAAGACCCTACCGGAACTGGTCGCCGCAGCCAAGGCACAGCCGGGCGTGATCAATTTCGGCGCCAGCAACACCACGGCGCGAGTCTGGGTGGAGCTGCTCAAGCGCATGGCCGATATCGACGTCACGACCGTGCTTTACAGCAATGTCGGCGGCATGATGACCGACCTCATGAGCGGGCGCATCTCATACGCCTTCGAAAACGTCGGTCCCTCATTGCCGCAGATCGCCGCGGGCAAGGTCCGCGCGCTGGCCGTGACCACGCCGCAACGCGCCCCCTTCGCCTCCGATATCCCGACGGTGGCCGAGAGCGGGCTGGATCGGCACGAGCTGGTGGTGTGGTTCGCGATGTTCGCGCCACGCGGCACGCCCGCGGCCGTGGTCGAGCGCATCAATGCCGAGGTCAACCAGGTGCTGGAAACCGCCGAGTTGCGCCAGCTCTCATCCCAGATCGGAATGACGCCTGCCGGCGGCAGCCCCGCGGACCTCAAGACCTACCAGGAAGACGAAGTAAGGAACTGGCGCAAACTGGTCGACATGACAGGAGTCCGCATCGATTGAGCCCGGCTCAGGCGCGGCCCGCCCCATCCATCCTGGCCAGCAGCGCCCTCGCCTGCTCCACCACATCGCCATCATTGGGCCGGAACTCGAGCCGCAGCGCATGCGGCAGTTGCGTGAAGTGCGCGTGGCAGCTGCGCGCGTAGGCCGGATCGTAGTGCCGGTCTATCAGCTCCTGCGCCAGCGCGGCGCGCGCGCCGCTGTCGACCAGGGCCAGCCAGCCGCTCACGCGCTCGCGGCTGTGCAAGCCGATCATGCGCTGGAGTTGCGCCTTGAGCGATTCCGGATCGTCGAACAGATGCGCATAATCCTGCAGCAGAAAGGCGGCGCGATCCTCGCGGCTGGAGCGGACCTCGACGCAGGGGCTCGCATGCACCGCCGTCAATAGCGCCGCAGGCAAGGCCACCGCGCCGATCTTGCGGCTTTCCGCCTCGACGAATACCGGCCGCGAGGCATCGAACGCGCGCAGGCTCTGCGCAAGCCGCGTGTCGAAGCCCTTTTGCGAGGGCTGCGCGACGCCCGCCCAGGCGCCCAGGAGCGACCCGCGATGCGAGGCCAGGCGCTCCAGGTCCAGCGTCTGCGCGCCTGCCTGCTCCAGGGCTGTCAGCAGGCGCGTCTTGCCGCTGCCGGTGGGGCCGGCCAGCACGATATAGCGCAAGCCCAAGGGCAGGCTTTCGAGCGCCTCCAGCGTGGCCTGGCGATAGGTCTTGTAGCCGCCGTCGAGCTGCCGCGCGCGCCACCCTATCATGTTGAACATCGTCGTCATGGACCCGGAGCGCGTGCCCCCGCGCCAGCAATAGACCAACGGACGCCAGGCTTGGCGCCGGTCCGCGAAGGTCGTGTCCAGATGCGCGGCAATATTGCGCGCCACCAGCGCCGCCCCCACCCGCGAGGCCTCGAAGGGCGAGACCTGCTTGTACAGCGTACCCACCACCACGCGCTCTTCATTGCTCAACACCGGCGCATTGATCGCGCCAGGAATGTGGTCGTCGGCGAATTCGAGCGGCGTGCGCACGTCGATGACTTCATCGAAATCATCCAACCGGTCGAGCGTCGCGAGCAGGTGTTTCAAGGGATCCGCGCCTGGAAGGGAATCAAGGATTTTCTCATGCCAGGCATGCGGGTTTACGGCCCGCCGCGAGCCCATGAAAAAACCCGCAATCGCTTGCGCAATTGCGGGTTTTTTATCTCCGGTACTGACCGAAGCCAGATCGGAGAGAATCTGGCGGAGATGGTGGGATTCGAACCCACGATGCAGTTTTTAGCCACATACTCCCTTAGCAGGGGAGCCCCTTCAGCCTCTCGGGCACATCTCCGAAGAGAACGAGATTCTAGCACGACTTTTTTCACTCTTGCCCGTTACGGGGCACTCATCGCAAAAAAAATCGTGCCGGAGTCTTTTATCAGGCCTTTTCGGCAGGCGGCTGGTCCAGGCCGAAGGCCTTGTGCAGCGCGCGCACACCCAGTTCCATGTACTTGTCGTCGATGATCACCGAGGTCTTGATCTCGCTGGTGCTGATCATCTGGATGTTGATGCCTTCTTGCGAAAGCGTCTGGAACATCAGACTGGCCACGCCCACGTGCGAGCGCATGCCGATGCCGACGATGGAGACCTTGGCGACCTTCTCGTCGGTGGACAATTCACGCGCGCCCACGGCGGGGATGACTTCGCGCTTGAGCAGATCGACGGCGCGGGCGAACTCGTTGCGGTTGACCGTGAACGAGAAGTCGGTCGTGCCAGCCACGGACTGGTTCTGCACGATCATGTCGACGTCGATGTTGGCGGCGGCGACCGGGCCCAGGATGGAGAAGGCGATGCCGGGCTTGTCCGGAACGGCCAGCAAGGTGATTTTGGCTTCGTCGCGGCTGAAGGCGATGCCGGAGACAACGGCGGCTTCCATTTTTTCGTCTTCCTCAAAAGTAATCAGCGTGCCCGAGACCATTTCTTCTGCGAGCGGGATAAGCGGGTCGGTCAGCGAGGACAGGACCCGGACCGGCACACGGTATTTGCCGGCGAATTCGACCGAACGGATCTGCAGGACCTTGGAGCCCAGCGACGCCATTTCCAGCATTTCCTCGAAGGAAACGACGGCCATGCGGCGCGCTTCGGGCACCACCCGCGGATCGGTCGTGTAGACGCCGTCCACGTCGGTGTAGATCAGGCACTCGTCGGCCTTGATGGCGGCCGCCACGGCCACGGCCGAAGTGTCGGAACCGCCACGGCCCAGCGTGGTGATGTGGCCTTCGGGGTCGATGCCCTGGAAGCCAGTGACGATGACCACGCGGCCGGCGTCCAGATCGGCGCGGATGCGCGCGTCGTCGATCGACGAAATGCGCGCCTTGGTGAAGGACGAATCGGTGCGCACGGGCACTTGCCAACCGGCATAGCTGCGCGCCGGCACGCCTTCGGCCTGCAGCGCGATGGCCAACAGGCCGCTGCTGGCCTGTTCGCCGGTGGCGGCAATCATGTCGAGTTCGCGGCTGTCGGGCTGGGGCGTAATCTCGCGCGCCAGGCCGAGCAGGCGATTGGTCTCGCCTGCCATCGCCGACGGAACAACAACAACCTGGTGGCCGGCGGCATGCCACTTCGCGACGCGGCGCGCCACGTTTTTGATGCGCTCGACCGAGCCCATCGAAGTACCGCCATATTTGTGAACGATCAGGGACATCTCGTACTCTGGCTGGGAACCCGCCGCAAAAGGTTGACGGGCAAAGCCGTATATTCTAGCGCGACGGTAAAAATTTGCGCAGCTTGTGCAAAATTCTGTCCACGTCGCGATTTTTGGGGGACACGGGCTGGCAGCGTCCGCTTACTCCCGGGGTTCGACCCAGACCCTGCCCCGGTGGCAACGGATGACGTGGCCGGCCTGCTCCACCCGCAACTGGCGGTCATGGCCCAGGCTGTGCAGGCCGCGCAGCTGGCGCAGGAGGTCGCGCATCCTGGCGTCGGTCGGCATGCGGGCGCCATTGCGTTCCAGCCAATGCCGCAGCACGTGCGCCTGGCGCGCCTCGGACAATCCGCGCCACGCCTGCAGGGAAAAACTGGCGCCGTCCGCGGAGGGCTCGAGCGTGGCGAAATCCTCCCGCGCCACCTCGTCCAAAATCTCGGCCGCCTCTCCCATGTGCCGCGCGTGCCGCGCGACGATGCCGCGCCACCCCGGCCAGCGGGCGTCCAGCACCGGCGCCAGCAATTCGCGCAGGGCGGCGCGCGTGTAGTGGGGATCGGCATTGGTGGGATCCTGCACGGGCTGCCACCCGCTGGCTGCCGCGACCGCATCCGCCGCCTGCAGGATGGCGTCGCGGCCGATGTCCAGCCAGGGCCGCAGGTAGACCAGGCCATCGCGGCTGGACACCGGCGCCATGGCCGCCATGCCGGCCAGCCCGGTGCCGCGCAGCAGGCGCAGCAGGACGGTTTCCGCCTGGTCGTTGCGGTGATGGGCCAACAGCAGGTGCGTGACGCCTTGCTCGCGCGCCAATTGCGCCAGCGCGGCGTAGCGGGCATCGCGCGCCGCCGCCTCGATCCCCTTGCCCGCTGCCTGGGCCACCTCGACGCGCGCCACGGACAGCGGCAACGCGAGCAGATCCGCCAGCGCGCGCACATGCTGCGTCCATGCATCCGCGGCGTCCTGCAGGCCGTGATGCACATGGAACAACATCAGGTCCATGCCCAGCTCGCGCGCCACGGCGGCCGCGTGTACCGCCAGCATGGCCGAATCGGCGCCGCCGCTGAGCGCCACGGCGATGCGCGGGGCGGGCTCGGGCAATGCCTGCAAGGCCCGGCGCAGAGCCGTGGAAAGTTCGGACGAAACGGGAAGGGAATGAACGACGCCCGCCGCAGCCCGGTGCTTGGTAGCGGGCGCTTGGCGGGCGGTCATGGCGGGATGGCGCGTAGCGCGAGGCCGCGGCGCCGGCGCGTACGCCGGCGCCATGCCTGCTTCAGGCGCGCACTTCCTGGTAGGCGCCGTAGGACAGCAGGCGCTGGACGCGCTGTTCCACGAGCTGTTCGGGCGTCATGCCCTGGAGCTGGCGCAGGGCGTCGCCCAGCGCGCGGCGCAGCAGGCGGGCCATGACGCGGGGATCGCGATGGGCGCCGCCCACCGGTTCGTTGACCACGCGGTCCACCAGGCCCAGATCCTTCAGGCGCGGGGCGATGATGGCCAGGGCCTCGGCGGCTTCGGGGGCCTTGTCGGCGCTGCGCCACAGGATCGAGGCGCAGCCTTCCGGCGAAATCACGGCGTAGGTCGCGTACTGGAGCATCAGCACGGCATTGCCCACGGCGATGGCCAGGGCGCCGCCCGAACCGCCTTCGCCGATGATGGTGCAGATCACGGGGACCTTCAGCTCGGCCATGGCGTAGAGGTTGTGGCCGATGGCTTCGGACTGGCCGCGCTCTTCGGCGCCGATGCCGGGATAGGCGCCCGGGGTGTCCACGAACGTGAACACGGGAATGCCGAATTTTTCGGCCAGGCGCATCAGGCGCAGGGCCTTGCGATAGCCCTCCGGACGCGGCATGCCGAAATTGCGTGCGGCGCGTTCCTTGGTGTCGCGCCCCTTCTGGTGGCCGATGACCATGCAGGGCGTGCCGTTGAAGCGCGCCAGGCCGCCGATGATGGACTGGTCGTCGGCGTACATGCGGTCGCCGTGCAGCTCATGGAAGTCGGTGAACATTTCGCGCACGTAGTCCAGCGTGTACGGACGCTGGGGATGGCGGGCGACCAGGGCGGTCTGCCAGGGCGTGAGCTTGGCGTAGATTTCCTTGGCCAAGGTCTGGCTCTTCTGCTGCAGACGTCCGATCTCGTCGGAGATGTCTACGGCCGAATCGGCCTGCACGTAGCGCAGCTGCTCGATCTTGTTCTCAAGCTCGGCGAGCGGTTGTTCGAATTCCAGAAATGTATTGCGCATGTAGTGTGGTTCCGTAGATGGGCGGACTGGCGTGCGTCAGTACTGAACCGGAGCCGGTTCCAGACTGCGCCACAGATACCAGGTCGCCACGGTACGCCAGGGTTGCCACGCCAACGAGACTTCGCGAGCCTCGAAGCGCGAGACAGGCTCGCCGCTGAAATAGTGTAGCGAGATTGCCTTGAGCAACCCAGGATCATCCAGCGGCAGGACATCAGGCCGCTGCAGATTGAAAATCAAAAACATCTCCGCCGTCCAGCGGCCTATGCCCCGGATGGCGGTCAGTTCGGAAATGACGGCTTCGTCGTCCATTGCCGCCCATTTCTCGGGATGGACCCGGCGCTCGCCGAAGTGCACGGCCAGGTCCAGCACGTACTCGGCCTTGCGCTGCGACAGCCCCGCCGCGCGCAAGCCTTCCAGGCCGACCCGCAGCACGGCGACGGGCGTGGGGCGCTTGCCCACGGCATCGATGAACTGGGTCCAGACGGTGTCGGCCGCCTTGCTGGAAACCTGCTGCCCGATGATCGCCCGCGCCAGCGTCACGAAAGGCGTGCCGCGCGAAGTCAGCCAGACCTCGGGATGCTGGGGGATGATCTTTTTCAGGATGCGGTCGCGCCGCATCAGGTGGGCTACGGCGGCTTCCCAATACTCGGGCTTGGGAATCTCGAGGTCGGCAGTGGACATGGCGGGCGGGTCCTGCGGGTTCAAGCCCGACGCCATTGCGTCACGCCGCCCGGCTTGTCGTCGAGCTCGATGCCGGCTTCGCGCAGTTCGGCGCGGATGCGGTCGGCTTCAGCGAAGTTGCGTGCCGCCTTGGCGGCCGCGCGCGCGTCGATCAAGGACTGGATGGCCTCGGCGTCCAGCGCGCGACGCTCGCCCTGCTCCATGGCGGCCGCCGAATAGCGGGTGGACGACTGGAAATAGGCCGCGGGATCCTGCTGCAGCAGGCCCAGCAGGGACGCCAACGCCTTCAACTGGCCGGCGCTGCGCGCGCTCTTATTGCGGTTGGCGTCGGAGGCCAGTTCGAACAAGGCCGCGACCGCGCCCGAGCTGTTGAAGTCGTCGTCCATGGCCGCCTTGAAGGCCTGGGCCTGGGGCTCGTTCCAGTCGATGCCTTGCGCGTCGGCCGGCACGTTCTGCAGCGCCTGGTACAAGCGGTCGAGCGCGTTCTGCGCGTCGATCAGATTGTCCGGCGTGTAGTTCTGCGGGCTGCGGTAATGGCTGCGCACGATGAAGAAGCGGACCATTTCCGCTTCGCGCGGATTGACGCGGTAGACCGCCTGATCGGCTGCGGGCTCTTCCTGGGCGATGGTCTGGCGGATGGTGCGGAAATTGCCCAGCGACTTGGACATCTTGTCCGAATCGACCATCAGCGGGCCGCAATGCATCCAGATATTGGCCAGCGTGCCGCCGAAGGCGCCCTCGGTCTGGGCGATCTCGTTTTCATGGTGCGGAAATTTCAGGTCCGGACCGCCGCCATGGATGTCCAGCGGCAGGCCCAGCAGCGATTTGCTCATGGCAGAGCACTCGATGTGCCAGCCCGGACGGCCCAGGCCATAGGGCGATTCCCACTTGGTATCGGCCGGTTCTTCCGCCTTGGCGGACTTCCACAGCACGAAATCGAGCGGGTCGCGCTTGGCCGAACCTACCGCCACGCGCTCGCCTGCGCGCAGGTCGTCCAGCGTCTTGCCCGACAGCTTGCCGTAACCGGCAAAACCGCGGACAGCGAAATTCACGTCGCCGTCGTCGGCTTGATAGGCCAGGCCGTTCTGCTCGAGCTTGCCGATGATGTCCAGCATATCGCCGACATACTCGGTCGCGCGCGGCTCGCGGTCCGGCGTCTCGACGCCCAGCGCGCGCTCATCGGCATGCATGGCGTCGATGTAGAACTCGGTGACTTCGCTGATGCGACGGCCGGTTTCGACGGCGCGGCGGATGATCTTGTCTTCGATATCCGTGATGTTGCGCACATAATCGACCGCCAGCCCGCTGGCGCGCAGCCAGCGCTGCACGACGTCGAACGACACCAGCATGCGGGCATGGCCCAGGTGGCAGAAGTCATAGACGGTCATGCCACACACGTACATGCGCACCTGACCAGCCTGGGCCGGCTTGAACGGTTCTTTGGTACGCGACAACGTGTTGTAGATTTGCAGCATGGCGCTTATAGGCTTTATCTAAATTTTCCGTGGCGGTTGCGGAAAGTTGCTGCCGAAGGAAAATACCTTCGGCGCGTGCCGCCGGGTCGGATTTCGATCCCAGGCCATAATCCCACTGGCGCTGATCATTCCAAGTCCCGCATTCCAAACCCCGCGTTCCACGTCCGATTCCACGGACGATATCGCCGGGCTTCGTCCCCGATGTCGAGCCAAAACACAACCGGGGCTAAAATGGCGGTCGTCAAGTATAGCAAGCGGCCTGGTCGCGCGCGTAAGCGTTGATCTGCCAAGACTTTTAACGGATGCCCAAGTGACTATCAAGCCGCGCTTTCGCGTCGCCCTGCTCGCCCTGGCCCTTGCGGGCGCGCCGGTTGGAGCCTCTCTGGCCCAGTCGATGGCCGGCGGCGGCGGAACCAACCCCAACGCCGACCGCACCACCCTGGACCCGATCCCGCCCGAGGGCGGCTGGGACAGCCTGGCCAAGCTGCTGGAGGCGGCCAAGCCCAGTGTCGACACGCGCCTGACGCCATCGCCCTCGCAGATCACCACGCACATCGAACGGCTGCTGAACCACGGCGACAACGAAGAAGCCCTGGCCATGATCGAGAAACGCCAGGAACAGATCAAAGACCAGCGCGGCACCGATGTGCAACTGATGTTCCAGCACGCCCGCGCGCTGGCCGCCCTGCACCGCACCGACGAGGCCATCGAGGTCTACACCGAGATGACCAACCGTTTTCCGGAACTCCCGGAACCTTGGAACAACCTCGCGGCTCTATATGCTGGCCGCGGCGAACTCGACCGCGCGCAGGACGCGCTGTCGATGGCCCTGCGCGCCGACCCAAATTACGCGGCCGCCCGCGCCAATATGGGCGACCTGCAACTTCTGCAGGCCTTGAGCACCTACAAGAAGGCTGCCAGCGACGGCGTGCCCGGCATGCAGGAAAAGGTCCGCGAAGTCGAAACCATGCTGAAGGATAAACACGCCAAATGATGTCCCGCTACTCCCCTCTACACCTGCTGCGCCTGACGGCGTGCTCGTTCGCGCTGGCCGCATTCGCCCCAGCGCTCGTCAGCGCCGCCCCTGCGGCCAATTCCTCCACCTCCACCTCTGAAGGCACAAAAACCATGAGCACCAACCCCCGCGTCAAGCTCCAAACCAACCAAGGCGACATGGTCATCACCCTGGATGCCGCCAAGGCGCCCAAGACCGTCGAAAACTTCCTGACCTACGTCAAGGAAGGCTTCTACAACGGCACGGTGTTCCATCGCGTGATCGATGGCTTCATGGTCCAGGGTGGCGGCTTTGAGCCCGGCATGAAGCAGAAGCAGACCCACGCCCCCATCGAAAACGAAGCCAACAACGGCCTGAAGAACGACAAGTACACCCTGGCCATGGCCCGCACCAGCGATCCGCACTCGGCCACGGCGCAGTTCTTCATCAACGTGTCCAACAACGACTTCCTGAACTTCACCGCGCCCACGCCCAATGGCTGGGGCTATGCCGTGTTCGGCACCGTGACCGAAGGCACGGACGTGGTCGACAAGATCAAGAACGTGAAGACCGGCAACAAGGGCTTCCACCAGAACGTCCCCAACGAAGACGTGATCATCGAGAAGGCCGAAGTTCTTGAATAAGATTGCGCTGTCCGGCCCCATCTGGCTGGCATCCGACCTGCATCTGGGACCGGCCACGCCGGCCACCTCGGAGGCCTTCCTGGCCTTCCTGGAGGCCGCGCGCGACGAAGCCGGCGCCCTGCTGCTGCCGGGCGACATCTTCGATGCCTGGATCGGCGACGACGTGATCCGCGCCGCGCCGCCGTGGCTCGCCACGGCGCTGACGGCGCTGCGGGATACCGCCAGCCGGATTCCGGTCTGGCTGGGCCGCGGCAACCGCGACTTCCTCATCGGGGAAGAGCTGGCCCAGGCCCTGGGCGCCAAGCTGCTGCCCGAGCCGGCGCTGCTGGAAACGGACTATGGCCAGATCCTGCTGACCCATGGCGACGAGTTCTGTACGGACGACGCCGCCTACCAGCAGTTCCGCACGATGGTCCGCGATCCGCGCTGGCAGGCCGAGTTCCTGGCCAAGACAATTCCCGAACGGCTGGCGATGGCGCAGCAGGCCCGCGGCGAAAGCCAGGCCGCCAACCAGACGAAATCCATGGAAATCATGGACGTCAACGCCGCCGCCATTGAATCCGTGTTCCGCGAGACCGGGGTGCGGGTGCTGGTGCACGGCCATACCCACCGCCCCGCCCGCCACGTGCTGGAAGTCGACGGCAAGAAGCGCGAACGCTGGGTCCTGCCCGACTGGGACTGCGACCATGTGTCGCCGGCCCGCGGCGGCTGGCTGGTCATCGACCAGGACGGCCTGCAGTTCTACGACCTGGAAACGGAAGCGTAGCTCCCGGACACGCCACGTCGCGACGAAAGACAACGAGGGCCGCGCAAGCGGCCCTCGTCATTGCTGCTGCCGGCGGCGCGCCGGCAGGGTCCTCGGCGCTCAGCGCGTGAAGATCCAGGCGGCGACGATGCCGCCAAAGATGATCCGGTACCACGCGAACACCCGATAGGTATGGTTGGCGACAAAGCGCAGCACCGCGCGCACCACCACCATCGCGCTCAGGAACGCGGCCACGAACCCCACCGCGATGCCTGTCAGGTCGTGCTGGGTGAGCAGCTCCATGTTCTTGTACATGTCGTAGACCGCCGCGCCCAGCATCGTCGGCATCGCCAGGAAGAACGAGAACTCGGTGGCCGTCTTGCGCTGGATGCCGGCGATCATGCCGCCGATGATGGTGGCGCCCGAACGCGAGGTGCCCGGGATCATGGCCAGGCATTGCGCCACGCCCACGCCCAGCGCCTGCTTCCAGGTGATCTGCTCCAGCGTGCGGGCCGTGGCGCGCTCGTCCGAAGCCGTGTCGTCGGCCGCCCCCGGCATGTCGCCGGGCGTGTGGTGCGTCTTGCGCTCCACGTACAGCATGATCAGGCCGCCCAGCACCAGGGTCACGACCACCACGGCCGGATGATAGAAGACGCTCTTGATGGCCTTGATGAAGATCGCCCCGATGATGGCGGCCGGCAGGAAGGCGATGATCAGGTTGCGGGTGAAGGCAACCTCGCTGGGCACGCCGGTCAGCGTGCCGCGGATCAGCGTCAGCAGCCGCGCGCGGAACACCCACATCACCGCCAGGATGGAGCCCAGCTGGATCACCACCTCGAACACCTTGCCCTGGCTGGACTCGAAGTTGATCCAATCGCCCACCAGGATGAGGTGGCCGGTGCTGGACACGGGAATGAATTCCGTCAGGCCCTCGATGATGCCCAGGATGAAAGCTTTGATCAGGTATAGGGTGTTTTCGGTCACGATGGGAGGTCGGTTCTAGTTAATCGTTGGCTAGGGATTCGTCGTCAGCGAGCATTTCCTGCGACCGCTTCTCCACGCGTACGAGTGCGATGCGGCGGCCGTCCATTTCCAGGACTTCAAAACGGAAATGCTCGTGGTGGATTTCGTATTCGCAAACGTCGCCCGGCTTGGGCAGGTGCCCGAAGCGCGACAGCAGGTACCCCGCCAGGGTTGAAAAATCCTGGGCGTCGTCGACCAGGCCTTCGGTTTCCAGCACTTGCTCGACATGGTGCAGGTCGGCTGCGCCATCGATTTTCCAGGTGTTGTCGCCGTCGGCGACGATGTCGGGCAGTTCGTCCTCGTCGGGGAACTCGCCGGCGATCGCCTCGAAAACGTCGATGGGCGTCACCAGCCCCTCGATGGCGCCGAACTCGTCGGCCACCAGCACCAGCTGGCCGCGCGAGCGCTTGAGCGTGTCCATCAGGCGCAGGATGCCGATGGACTCGTGCACGATGATGGGGTCGCGCAGCCGATTGCGGCGCACCCTGCCCTCGGTGATCAGGTCCGCCACCAGGTCCTTGGCGCGGGCGATGCCCAGCACCTCATCCAGCGAACCGCGGCAAACCGGGAAGAAGCTGTGCGGCGCCTCGGTCAGCTGGCGGCGGATGGTTTCCGGATCGTCGTCGATATTGATCCAGGAGACATCCGTGCGCGGCGTCATGATCGAGCGGATGGAGCGCTCGGCCAGCGTCAGCACGCCGCTGACCATATTGCGTTCCTCGACCCCGAAGGCCGGAATGGCCGGGCCGTTCGCGCTGGGCAGGTCGGCCTCGTCGGCGGGCGGCCGCTTGCCCAGCATGCGCAGCACCGCGGAGGCGGTGCGTTCGCGCATCGGCCGGCGCGCGTCCAGCTTGAGCAGGTTGCGGCGCGCCACCTGGTTGAGAGCTTCGATGGCGACCGAGAAGCCGATGGCCGCGTACAGATAGCCCTTAGGCACCTTGAAGCCGAAGGCTTCAGCCAGGAGCGAGAAGCCGATCATCAGCAGGAAGCCCAGGCACAGCACCACCACCGTGGGGTGGGCGTTGACGAAGCGCGTCAGCGGCTTGGACGCCAGCAGCATGATGCCGATGGCGATGACGACGGCGATCATCATGATCGCCAGATGGTCCACCATGCCCACCGCGGTGATGACGGAGTCCAGCGAGAACACCGCGTCCAGCACCACGATCTGCGTCACGATCACCCAGAAGCTGGCGTACACGCGCGGTCCCGACGAGCCGCCGTGCTGGGAACCCTCCAGGCGCTCGTGCAGTTCCATGGTGCCCTTGAACAGCAGGAACAAGCCGCCGATCATCAGGATCAGGTCGCGGCCAGAGAATGACAGCGGGCCGATGGAAAACAGGGGGGCGGTCAGCGTGACCAGCCATGACATGACCGACAAGAGGCCCAGACGCATGATGAGCGCCAGGCTCAGGCCCATGATGCGCGCGCGATCGCGTTGCGCCGGGGGCAGCTTGTCCGCCAGGATGGCGATGAAAATCAGGTTATCGATCCCCAGGACGATCTCAAGGATGACCAGGGTAAGCAAGCCGACCCACGCAGTAGGGTCCAGCAGCCACTCCATCAGGAGCTCCAGAAGTTACACGACCGGTAATCGTACATGGAAAATCCGTGACACGCCGGTGACGAGCCCCGTCCTTATGCCTGATGCGCGCGCGGTCTAAGCCCTGGGAACCAGGGCATCCGGGGCCTCTGTTCGTTGAAAAAAAACGAAAAAAAACCGGCCTCAAGCCGGTTTGCGCACCTGGCAGGAACCGATCAGCTGCCGAGCTTGAGCGTGCCCTTCATCATGGCCCAGTGGCCAGGGAAGGAGCAGAAGTAGGCATAGGCCTCGCCCGGGGTCAGCTTGGAGACGTCAAACGTAACCGAATCCGACTCGCCGCCGCCGATGACCTTGGTGTGGGCGATGACGCGGGTGTCGCCCGCCTTGACGTAATCCTGCGGCAGGCCGGCGTTCATGCCGTCGGTGGCCACGGCCGTCTTGTCGGCTTCCTTGGTCAGCACCCAGTTGTGGCCCATGGCGACCTTGGCCATTTTGCCGACATGCTTGAGATGCACGGTGAATTGCTTGCAGCTTTTGTCGACGACCATTTCCTTCAGGTTGTACTGCATGGCGTCGTTGCTTTCTATGGTTGCTTCGCACTGAGCGGCCAACGCGGGCAGGCTGGCCGCGGACAGAACGATGGCTAGGGTGGCTTTTGCCAGCATGGAGATTCTCCGTAAACGTTGGCGGCTCTTCCGACACGCGTGAGGCACATGCCTCGCGTCGCTGCCGCCACGCACAAGTCTATGGCCCTCCGCAAGCCGCACTATTGACGGACATCAATAGCGCCTCGTTCACCCCCTCCAAAACGGGGATATCCCCTACGCCGCATGCGGGTATTGCCGCCTTGCGGCCTGCGCGCGCGCGCCGATTGACAAACCGCAATACGAACGACGCCGCATGTTCTTAGCATGCCTGCAAACAAACACAATCAGCAGAGTCCGAAAATGCAAGGCAGCACAGCGGCGGGGCGTGGGTTCAATCAGTACACCTGGTTCATTCATGCGGTTCTGCCGGCCTTGCTGCTGCTATGCGCGCTGGCAACCAGCACCGCGCAGGCCCAGCGGTTGCCGGACTTCCTGGGCGGTACCCCTATCGGACAGATCTTCCCGGGTGCGGACCGCGCCGATCCGCCCGCCGGCAAACCCATGGCCGCCAAGGTCTATGCCGGCGCGCGCCAGCTGGGCGTGGTCTATCTCACTTCCGACGTCGTCAACACGCGCGGCTACTCCAGCAAGCCCATCGACGTGCTGGTCGGCCTGGCGAACGACGGACGCATCGTCGGCGCCCGGCTGGTGGAACACCACGAGCCCATCGTGCTCATCGGTATTCCGCAGTCCAAGGTCGACCATTTCATCAGCGGCTATGTCGGGCTGAACTTCGTGGACTCCCCTCCCCGCCATGGCGCTCCGCCGCCGGTGGACATCATCAGCGGCGCGACCGTCACCCTGATGGTCATCGGCGACAGCATCACGCGCTCGGCCATCGCCGTGGCCCGCGCCTACGGCATCGACAAGACTGCCGCCCCGGCACAGCAGGCCGCGCCCGCCGCCGCCCGCGTGGTGGACGAAACGCGCGACGCCGTCCAGCCCTGGCAAGCCCTGCTGGACGCCGGCGCGGTGCGCAACCTGCGGCTGAACCCAGAGGACGTGAACCGCGCGTTCCGCGAATCCGGCAGGAACGACGCGGCGGCGGCAAGCGCCGAGGGCAGCGCGGACGCGGACGGCTTCATCGACCTGTACGCCGCGCTGGTCAGCGTGCCCGCTATCGGCCGCAGCCTGCTGGGCGACACGGAATGGCAGCGCCTGAAGGAAAGGCTCAAACCCGGCCAGCAGGCCGTGCTGGTGGCCGGCAACGGCGCCTACTCGTTCAAAGGGTCGGGCTACGTGCGCGGCGGCATCTTCGACCGCATCGAGATCATCCAGGACGAAAGCAGCTTCCGCTTCCGCGACCGCAACCACCAGCGCCTGGCCGACGTGGCCGCGCAAGGCGCGCCAGCGTTCCGCGAAGTGGCGCTGTTCGTCGTGCCCGAGGACGCCGCGCTGGACCCGGTCGCGCCATGGCGCCTGCAGTTGATGGTGCAGCGCGTGCTCAGCGTCAGCGACAAGGCCTTCGTGACGTTCGACCTGGGCTATGAGCTGCCGGCGGCCTATACCCGCCCGGCCGCTGGCGCGCAGGCCTCGGCAGCTCCGCCCGCCGCAGCAGCCGCGCCCGCGCAGGCGGCGCTGGCGGAAGAATCCGCGCCCGCGCTGTGGAAACAGATCTGGCGCGGCAAGACCGGACAGGTCGCCGTGCTGACCGTGGCGCTGCTGGTGCTGGTGGGCATCTTCTTCTTCCAGGACCAATTGACCAGCCGCCCGCTCCTGCACGACCGCCTGCGGCTGGCGTTCCTGGCATTCGCGCTGTTCTGGATCGGCTGGTACGGCCAGGCCCAGCTGTCCATCGTCAACGTGCTGACCTTTTTCTCGGCGCTGCGCAGCGACTTCCGCTGGGAGTACTTCCTGATGGACCCGCTGGTGTTCATCCTGTGGTGCGCCACGGCCATCTCGATGGTGTTCTGGAACCGCGGCGCCTTCTGTGGATGGCTATGCCCCTTCGGCGCCCTGCAGGAACTCACCAACCGCATCGCCCGCCGCCTGGGCGTGCGCCAGCTCAAGATCAGCCACGGCGTGAACCAGCGCCTGTCCACCCTGAAGTACGTGATTTTCCTGCTGCTGTTCGGTTTTTCGCTGTACGACCTGGCGCTGGCCGAGCAATTGTCCGAAGTCGAACCGTTCAAGACCGCGATCATCCTGCGCTTCATGCGCTACTGGCCGTTCGTCGCGTTCGCCGTGGCGCTGCTGGCCGCCGGCCTGTTCGTGGAGCGCTTCTTCTGTCGCTACCTCTGTCCGCTGGGGGCCGCGCTGGCCATCCCCGCCCGCCTGCGCATCTTCAACTGGCTGCGCCGCTATCGCGAC
The DNA here is from genome assembly GCF_049647645.1 of Achromobacter sp. Classification (GTDB taxonomy): domain Bacteria; phylum Pseudomonadota; class Gammaproteobacteria; order Burkholderiales; family Burkholderiaceae_B; genus Achromobacter. The sequence goes on along the minus strand of NZ_JBARYB010000094.1, from coordinate 2,310 downwards.
TGCGGCAACCCCTGTCAGCGCTGCAATCTCGAATGCCCGGTCCAGGCGATCGATCCCACTGGCGAGATCAATCCCAACGAATGCATCCAATGCCTGCACTGCCAAATGCTCTATCACCACGAGCAGAAGTGTCCGCACCTGATCCAGAAGAAGGCCAAGCGGGAGCGCCGCCGCGCGCCGGCGGCCGACCCTGCCGAGCAAGTCATCGTCATGCACCGCGCGCCGAATCCGAATAGCGAACCCGGCGCCTGATCCCACTTTCCGCACAGCGGCGCCCGGCGCCGTCCCTACCAAGGAGTTATCCATGTCCGACAAGAACCCCGACAAGGCCGGCCTCACCCGCCGCAGCTTCCTCGGAACCGCAGCCATCACGGGCGCCGCAGGCCTGGTGGCGGGCGCGCAAATCTCCACCGCGCACGGCAAGGACGCCAAGGGCGGCGCCAATGGCGTGCTGGGCCATGTCGCCCCGGGCGAGCTGGACGAATACTATGCCTTCAATTCCAGCGGCCAATCGGGCGAGGTCCGCGTGCTGGGCCTGCCGTCCATGCGCGAGCTGGTCCGCATCCCGGTCTTCAACCATTGCAGCGCCACCGGCTGGGGCCGCACCAACGAAAGCCGCAAGATCCTGACCGAGGGCCTCACCCCCGAGACCCGCGAATACCTGAAGGACAAGGGCGGCGTGTTCATCAACGGCGACGCCCACCACCCGCATCTCTCGTTCACCGACCGCACCTACGACGGCCGCTATCTGTACATCAACGACAAGGCCAACAACCGCGTCGCCCGCATCCGCCTGGATGTGATGAAGACGGACAAGATCACCGAACTGCCCAACGTGTCCGGCGTGCACGGCCTGCGGCCGCAGCGCTACCCGCGCACGGGCTATGTGTTCGCCAACGGCGAGCACATCATCCCCCTGCCCAACGACGGCAAGGTGACGGACGATCCCAAGAAGAACTTCTTCGCCATCTACACCGCGCTGGACGGCGACACCATGAAGGTCGCCTGGCAGGTGCTGGTCGACGGCAACCTGGACAACGGCGACGCCGACTACCAGGGCAAGTACTCGTTCTCCACCTGCTACAACTCGGAGAAAGGCGTCACGGTGGAAGAAGCCTCGGCCAACGAGCAGGACTGGGTCGTGGTGTTCAACATCAAGCGCATCGAAGAAGCCGTCAAGAACGGTGACTTCAAGACCATGGGCGGCGTGCCGGTGATCGATGGGCGCCACGGTTCCAAGTACACCCGCTACATTCCGGTGCCGAACTCGCCGCACGGCTGCAACGCCGCGCCCGACGGCATCCACCTGGTGCTGAACGGCAAGCTCTCGCCCACCGTCACGGTGCTGGACGTGCGCACGCTGGACGACCTGTTCGACGACAAGATCAAGCCGCGCGATTGCGTGGTGGCCGAGCCCCAGCTGGGCCTGGGCCCGCTGCACACCGCATTCGACGGCCGCGGCAACGCCTACACCACGCTGTTCATCGACAGCCAGATGGTCAAGTGGAACATTGACAAGGCCAAGCGCGCCTACAAGGGCGAGAAGGTCGATCCGATCATCCAGAAGCTGGACGTGCACTACCAGCCCGGCCACAACCATTCGACCATGGGCGAAACCCGCGAGGCCGACGGCAAATGGCTGGTGTCGCTGAACAAGTTCTCCAAGGACCGCTTCCTGAACGTCGGCCCGCTCAAGCCCGAGAACGACCAGCTCATCGACATTTCGGGCGACGAAATGAAGCTGGTGCATGACGGCCCCAGCTTCGCCGAGCCGCACGACATGTGCCTGGTGCACCGCTCCAAGGTCCATCCCATCAGCGTCTGGAAGCGCGACGACCCCATGTGGGAGGACGCGCGCCAGATGGCCAAGAAGGACGGCGTCTCGCTGGACGACGCGGCCAAGGTGGTGCGCGATGGCAACAAGGTGCGCGTGTACATGATGGCGGTCGCGCCCATGTTCAGCATCAAGAAGTTCGAGGTCAACCAGGGCGACGAGGTCACCGTGGTGGTGACGAACATGGAGGTGATCGAGGACCTGACGCACGGCTTCACGCTGGAAGGCCACGGCATCGCCATGGAAATCGGACCCCAGGCCACTGCCTCGGTCACCTTCACGGCGGACCGGCCGGGCGTGTACTGGTACTACTGCCAGTGGTTCTGCCACGCGCTGCACATGGAGATGTCCGGCCAGATGGTCGTGCATCCCAAGAAGACCGCGTAGCGGCCATGAAGCTCGCCGCACTCCTGACGATGCGCGCAGGCCAGGCCGCCCGCGCCGCGCTGCTGGCGGCCGCCGGGCTGGCGCTGCCG
>NZ_JBARYB010000093.1:0-14151 GCF_049647645.1 Achromobacter sp. | reverse complement strand
TCAGTGCCAAGCCAGCCGAGGATGCGCATCTTTTCCGAAAGGGGCGGTTCGGCGTGCTTGGCGATTTTTGGCGCCAACTCGGCGACCAGCGCCCATTCTTCCTTGGAAATCGCGCCAGTGACGGCTTGCATGTCACGGCCAAGCTTCTCCATGACGGTGCGCAGTGCCATTGGTTTCGTGGCCTCTACGGACTGTGCGCCAAGTCCTGTTGCGGTAATGGCCAAGGCCACGGACAAGGCGACTGTGAAAAGCGAGCGGGTGTTCAAGGGGTGGCTCACGGGATTCTCCATGGGGGTCGTTGATGAATGTTTTGCAAACGGGCTGATGGTGGCTGGCATGCTCAAAATTCGATGCTCAGGGCAATCGATCCGAAGGCGTGGCGGCCGATCTGCTGGTCGAACTCGCGGGTTCTCCAGACGCGCATGACTGCAAGCCGCACGCCGTGCCCGGCAACAATCCATTGGCTGCTGATGCCGATGGCCGCCTGAACGACCCAGGGCCGACGGCTGACGTGGTGACTGTGGCGAAACAGGTTTCCGTCGAGCGAGAAGTCCCAGGCGACCGCCTTGGCCTCGAGGTTCAGGAAGACATGCGCGCCAGGTTTGGGCGCCAAGGCCGATTGCGGTGTTGTCGTGCGCAAATCGGCAACCGCTGAAGGTGGCCGGTTTTCCGCGCCAGGGCGGATTGGATAGCTGCCGAAGTCGTTCGGAATGTTCCAGCCGGCCCGCCATTCCAAGCCGGTGCTGGCCGCGGTTTCAATGTTTCCGATCCGCAGGGCATAGCTGCCGATCACGTCGCTGTCCCATCCTGGCTGGACGGCACCCTCCGTGTACGACTTGAACTTGCGCTCCATGGCCATCTGGAACGCAGGCTCGTTGCGCAACTGGTTGTCCCAGCCGCGAAATCGCTCGATGCCACGCACCCGATGCACCAGATCCTGCGACTTCTCTGCCAGCGACCAGGGGCCGATCACGCCCAGGGTTAGTTCGCGTACGTCCAGCATTTCATAGCTGGCAGCCTGTGGGTGGATTCGGCGATTCCACGCCAGGCCCAGGTAGAGCAGACCAGCGTACGGCCGATCGTCGGCAATCAGATCGGTACGCGTCTTGTCCTCGGGTGTGTACATAGACTGGCCAAAGCGAACGACAAGGTTTTGCGACGATGCCTGGGCGCCGGAGTCTCGCCAGAACTCGGGATCAGCCCAACCGATGAAACGGGCGTACCAACCGATCGGCCGGGGCAGGCACTCCGGGCGGAGCGCACCTTGCAGATCGCGCGACACCAAGGTCAACGCCACCCCATTGGTGTAGTTGCGGTCGGTGCCGGTGAACAAATCGTTCTCCAGGCGCAAGGTCCCGCCCCTCCAGCGCAGGGATTGCTCGGGCGGACAGTGGGAAAGATCAATCGAGAGCGGGAGTTCCGCGCTGCGGGCAGCGTTGGAACCGAGCGCCGCGCCGACAAGCAGCAACGCGGTGGCGGCCCATATCGGCCGCGGCGTCTTGGTGCCGCGCAGGCGCGCATTCTGCTTGCCCATCCGCATCACGCTGGCCCGCCATCCACTGCCCGATCGACGTAAAAGCGTTCGAGGGCGTCGATGATTTCCTCGGCTTCGTCCACGCAGGTGAACAAGTCGAGATCCGATGGTGATACATAGCCTTCGTCGAGCAGAAGATCAAAATCGACGGCGCGGCGCCAGAATGCGCGCCCCGCAAGAATCACCGGAATCCGCTTCATCTTGCCGGACTGGATCAAGGTCAGCACCTCGAACAGCTCATCAAGCGTTCCATAGCCGCCGGGGAAGGCCACCAAACCTTTTGCGTGCAGCAGGAAATGCATCTTGCGCACCGCGAAATAATGAAACCGGAACGCCAGCTCCGGACACATATAAGGGTTCGGCGCTTGTTCGTGCGGCAGCGTGATGTTGAGGCCGATCGAGCGTGCGCCAGCCTCGAAGGCACCACGGTTGGCCGCCTCCATGATGCCCGGCCCGCCGCCAGTGACGACGACGAAGTCACGGCGGTTCTGCTGCTGAAATCGTGCCGAGATCAGGCTTGCGAAGCGTCGCGCCTGCTCATAGTGGCGCGCTTGATCCACCCTGCGTCGGGCCTGGGCGAGTTCCCGCGCCAGCTTGGCATCGGACGGCGCGGCGCGTGTCTGTCGCTCCAGCGTGTCGCGGCGCGCAGCCGCGGTTTCGGCGTCGCTTACGCGGGCACTGCCGAAGACCACCACCGTCGAATGGATCCCTTGTTCGTGCAGGATGCGTTCGGGCTTGAGCAGTTCGAGCTGCAGCCGCAATGGCCGCAGTTCTTCCTGGCCAAGCAAGTCGATGTCCTCGTATGCGAGGCGGTAAGTGGGTGAATCGAGGATGGCGCGCAGGCGCTCGTCAGGATTTGCCGACGGGGTCATCGCTCGACCGCCAGAAAATCCGGCCAGCGCAGCACATGACCATATTCGGGCACCGTAACCTGCCAGCCGAGTTGCTGTTGCAAGAGTTCGGCGAAGGCCTGCGCGGCGGACAGTTCCCCATGCACCACGAAGGTTTGCGCCGGGGGTTGAACAAAACCCCGAGCCCAATCCAGCAACGCCTTCTGGTCGGCATGCGCGGAGAGGCCGTCCACGCTGTGGATCGCCGCACGTACCGGGATGTCCTCACCGAAGATGCGTACACGTTCGGCACCCTCGATCAGGCGCCGACCAAGCGTCCCCTGCGCCTGAAAACCGGGAAACAAGATGCTGCATTCCCGGCGCGGCAAGTTGTGGCGCAGGTGGTGCCGGATACGCCCCGCATCGCACATGCCGCTGGCAGAAATGATGATGGCCCCGGAGCGGATCCGGTTCAGCGCCATGGACTCCTCAGCGCTCGCTGTGAAACTCAGGTATGGGAGGTTCTCGCCGCGCGCGTGCCATCCTACCAACCGTTTCGCCTGTTCGTCGAACAATTCGAGATGTTCTCGCGTGATGCGCGTGGCCTGCGTGGCCATTGGCGAATCGACGAATACCTTCGGTTGCCGCAGCCGCCCCTCGCAGGTGAGTCGGTGCAGGTGATAAAGGATTTCCTGGGTTCGGCCGACCGCGAAGGCCGGAACGATGACATTGCCGCCGCGTTCGAACAATGTCTTTTCGACGATGCCGATCATTTCCTCTTCGGTCGCCGAGAAATCCTTGTGCTGGCGGTTGCCGTAGGTGGACTCGATGACGAGGATGTCGGCGTCCTCGATGGTTGTCGGGTCGCGCAGTATCGGGCGCGCCGGTTGGCCGAGGTCGCCACTGAAAACGAGCTTTGTCGGGTAGCCATATTCGGTGACCCAGACCTCGATGATGGCCGACCCAAGAATGTGCCCGGCATCGCGGAAACGGGCGCGCACCCCGACGCGGGGCGCGAACTCCCGGTCGTATTCGATGCCTCGCACCTGCTGCAAGCAGTCGCTGGCATCCTGCAGCGTATACAGAGGCGGCAGTGCGTCCTTTCCGCGGAGTCGCTGCGCATTGCGTTTTGCATCGCTCTCCTGGATGTGGGCACTGTCGGGCAGCATCACGCCCAGCAGATCAACCGTGGCGGGAGTGGCGTAGATGGCCCCCTTGAACCCGGCGCGCGTGAGTTTTGGCAATAGCCCACTATGGTCGATATGGGCATGGGTCAGGAGCACGAAATCAATCGACGCCGGGTCGAACGGGAATGGCTCATGGTTGCGGGCCGCCGCCGTGCGGCCGCCCTGAACCATGCCGCAATCCACCAGGAAGCGTACGTTGAGCCCTTCCACCAAGAAACACGACCCGGTGACTTCGCGCGCAGCGCCCAGAAAATGCAGTTTCATGGGATGCTCACTCCGGTTTTTTCTTTTGTATCGGGCAAGTGCTCAGGCCAAGCAGACGGTAGCCCGGACAGCGGCCAGCCAGGCCGGTGATGAGGGGCATGATTCCGATGAGTCCCAGCCAACGCCAGGATGAATCCAGCCACAGCGGGAGGCTGAGCAGAACCAGTCCGACGACGATGCGGACAATGCGGTCGAGACTTCCAACGTTGATTTGCATGACGGTCTCCTTGTGTTGAGTCAACGGCTTGAAAACGCGAGGGGGGCGGTAGCGCCACGAAGCGAATGGGTTGCGGTCGGTGCCGCCGTGGATACGTCCCAGCCACCACCAAGGGCCTTGTACAGCGCCACCAATTGCACGGCGGCGTTGGTATGTGCCCGCGCGGCTGCGGTTTCGGCCTCGTGCAGGCTGCGCTGGGCGGCCAGCAGTTCGACCAGCGCGATGTCGCCTGCCGCGTAGCGCGTCCTGGCGTGGCCGTAGCTGGTGCGCGCCGCATCCAGTGACATGCCGCGGCGCGCCAAAGTATCCAGCCCGCCGTGGTAGTCGACCAGCGCGCGTTCGGCGTCGCCCAGCGCCGCTAACACGGCCTGCTCATAGGCCAGCGCAGCCTGGCGCTCGGCGGCCTCGCGTGCCCGAATTTCGGCTCGCACGCGGCCGCCGTCGAACAGGCGCCAGGAAATCATCGGCAGGATGGAGAAGCGCGCACTGGAGGCATCGAACCAATCGCCCGTACTGAGCGCTTGGAACCCGCCACCCACACCGATGGAGAGTTTGGGAAACAGCTCGGCCGTGGCCACGCCGATGTCGGCGGAACTTGCCGCCAGGCGTCGTTCTGCGGCCAGCACGTCGGGGCGTCGGCGCAGCATGTCGGCGCGCTCGCCCACCGGCAGCGCCCGCAGCGTGCTCGGCGCCAAGGGGCCATCAAGCAGTGCCAACTCCCGCTCCGGCGGTGCGCCCAGCAGCACGCCCAGGCTGAGCACCGCGGCGCGCTGGCGCGCCTCGATATCCGGGATGAGCGCGTTGACTGCCGTCCATTGGGCGTACGCTGCCTCTACATCGGCGGCCGACGCGTCGCCCAGCGCATGCCGCAGGCGCACCAACTCCCAAGTCTGCTGCAGCGTGTCCAGCGTGGCCTGTTGTGCGTGCAACTCATAGCGGGCCCCGACGGCGTTGAACCAGGTGCGCGCGACCTCGGCCACGATGCGCATGCGTACGCCCTGTGCCTCGGCTTCGGTCGCCTGCAGGCGGGCGCTGGCGCCTTCCAGGGCGCGCCGCTTGGCCCCGAACAAGTCGGCCTCCCAGGCCGCGTCGAAGCCCGCGTCGTAGATGGTCTGCGTGGCGTCAAGACCGGGGATGGAGCCTACGGGCAAAGGGCCGTTCTCGCTTTGACGGCGCCGGTTGACGCTCGCGCCAGCGGCGGCGGTGGGTAATGCTTCGCCGGCCACACGATCGCGCAGGGCGCGCGCCTCATCGATGCGTGCCGCAGCCTGGCGCAGATCCAGGTTCTGTGCCAGCGCCGTGACCATCAGGCGATCGAGGACGGGATCATCCAGTGCAGACCACCATTGGCTTAAGTCTGCGGATTGGGATGCGCTTGCCAACGGCAGAGTCCAGCCGCTGCCGATGTCGACCGGCGGTGGCTCGCGGTAGTCGGGGCCCACGGTTGCGCAGGCAGTCAGCAGCACGCAGGACAGTGCCAGCGCGAGGGGACGTACGCGCCCAGGGGTCAGGCCGGTGGCGGTTGCGCGAAGAAAGGGTGTGCGGGTCTTGGATTTCATTGCAGGCGTCCTCGGACGAATACGGTGGCCATGGTCAACGTGGCGAGGGAGATGACCGCCAGCGGCCACAGGCTGGCGAGAATGTCACCGGTCGGCATGGCCTTGAGAAAGCTGCCTTCGACGATGATCAGGAAGTGGGTCAGCGGAATGGCCTGAGCCAGCCATTGCAGGACGACGGGCATGTTTTCCACAGGCGTGGCAAAGCCGGACATCAGCACCGCCGGAATACCGACGGCGAACGCGCCCAGGATGGCCTGCTGCTGGGTCATGCTGACGGCGGAAATCATCAGGCCGATGCCAACCACTGAGGCGATGAACAGCACCAGGCTGGCAAGCAGCAGCGCGAACGAGCCCGTGAACGGGATGCCGAACAGGAAGACGCCCGCGCTGATCATGAACAGGCCCAGTAGCGTGCCGATGGCCAGCGCCGGCAGGGACTTGGAAATGATGATTTCCGGCGTCGAGGTGGGCGACACCAGCAACTGGTCGAAGGTGCCGAGCTCGCGTTCGCGCGCTATCGATAACGAGGTGATCATCAACGAACTGAACAGCGCCAGGATGCCCGTGAGGCCGGGCACGATGTACCAGCGATAGACCAGGTTCGGATTGAACCAGTGGCGCACGACGACCGGCGTCGGCGCTTGCGCGTCGGGCACGACCTCAGCGCCGACCTCAGCAGCGATGGTGGACAGATAGGCCACAGTGATTTGGCCCGAGTTGCTGCGCCGGCCATCGACCAGCACCTGCGCGCGGCCGCTGTCACCGGCGGCGATGGCGCGCGAGAAATCGACGGGAATAGCGAGCGCGGCGATCACCTCGCCGCGGTCGATCAGTTCGTGCAGCTGCAGCTGGCTGTCGACATGCCGGACGTGGGTGATGAAGCGGGCACTGTCGAGGCGCTGCACCAGTTCGTGTGACCAACGCCCGGCGTCCTGGTTGTAGACGGCAATGTCGACGTTGCGCACCTCCAGCGTCGCGGCAAAGGCGAAGACCAGCAGTTGCAGGATGGGCGGCGCGAACACCACCATGCGGCTGCGCGGGTCGCGCAGCACGCTGAGCACTTCCTTGATGAACTGGGCGCGCAGGCGGGTGAACGAGAATGCAGCGAAGAACATCGGTTCACTCCAGGTTTTTGCGCGTGGCGCGCTTGGCGATCACGAAGAACAGCGCACCGATCGCCGCCATGGCCGCCAGGTTGGGCAGGAAGACGGCCCAGATGTCGCCGGCCAGGAACACTGTCTTGAGCGAATCGACGAAGTAGCGCGCCGGAACCGCCCGGGTGATGGCCCGGATCGGTGCGGGCATCGCGTCGATCTCGTACAGGAAGCCCGACAGCATGAAAGCCGGCAGGAAGCCCGAGAACAGCGCGATCTGCGCCGCCAGGAACTGGTTGCGCGCCAGTGACGAGATCAGCAGACCCTGGCCCAGCGCCGGCACCATGAACACCGCCGACAGCAGCAGCAGCGCTGCCAGCGAGCCCCGCATCGGCACGCCGAACACGAACACCGCCAGCGCCGCGGCGCCAAGCGTGGACAGCATGCCGAGCACGAAGTACGGCAGCAGCTTGCCGATCAGGATTTCGGCCACCGAGGCCGGTGTGGACAGCACCGCCTCCATGGTTCCGCGCTCCCATTCGCGCGCCACCACCAGCGCCGTTAGCATGGTGCCGATGATGGTCATGACGATGGCGATGGCTCCGGGAATCAGCGCTTGACGGCTTTCCAGCTCAGGGTTGAACCAGTAGCGCGGCTCCAGCACTACGGCCTGCGGCGGCGCCGCGACATCGAGCCCGGCGCGCCAGGTCTGGACCACGCCGCGCGCATAGTTCTCGACGTAGTTCGCGGTGTTGGGGTAGGAGCCGTCGGTGATGATCTGCACCAGCGGTTCGCTGCCACGCTGCGCCAGGCGCTGCTCGAAGTCCTGCGGGATCACCACGTAGCCGCGCAGGTCGCCGGAGATCAGTTGATCGGCCACTTCGCGCCGGTCATGGGCGAAATAGGCATCCAGGAAGCGCGTACCGGCAAAGGCCGCCGCAAGCTCTTGCGCCGCAGCGCCGGGCGACTCCAGCACCACGCCGACACGGACATTCTTCGCATCCAGCGACACCGCATACGCGAACAGCAGCAGCAACACCACAGGCAGCACGAACGCAATCAGCAGCGTCGAGGGATCGCGCAGCGCCTGGTAGCTTTCCTTGGTGACCAGAGCGATGAGGCGCCGCAGGTCGAAACGGCGCAAATCAGCCTGCGCGGTGCTATCCGCATTTTTGTGAGGTGCAGCGACGCTCATTTGGCGACCTCCATTTCACGTTCGGCGGACTCCACCAGATGAATGAAGGCATCCTCCATGGTCGGATCAGGACGTTCCGAACTGATGGCGATCCGCTTGAGTGCGTCGGGCGTGTCCAGCGCAATCAGGCGCGCGCGCGACAGCATGGCCACGCGGTCGCAATACTCGGCCTCGTCCATGAAGTGGGTGGTGACCATGATGGTCACGCCCTTTCGCGCCAGGCCGTTGATGTGGGTCCAGAATTCGCGCCGGGTGATGGGATCTACCCCTGAAGTGGGTTCGTCCAGAAACAGCACCGGGGGCCTGTGCATCAGCGAGCAGGCCAATGCCAAGCGTTGCTTGTGCCCCAGCGGCAGGGAATCGGGTGTCGAGGACAGCCAGCCGCCCAGATCAAAGGTGGCGATCATTTCCTCGATGCGTTCGCGCCGGGTTTCACCTTCCAGCCCGTAGACGCCGGCCGAAAATTCCAGGTTCTGCCGCACCGAAAGCAGGCCGTAGAGTGAGAACTTCTGCGCCATGTAGCCGAGTCGGCTCTTGGCTGCGCCGGTGGCGCGGCGCAGATCGTGCCCCACCACTTGCGCCTCGCCCGCAGTGGGCTTGAGCAGGCCGCACAGCATCTTGAAGGTAGTGGATTTGCCGGCGCCATTGGGCCCAAGCAGGCCGAAGATTTCACCCTTTTGCACTTCGAAGCTGACGTTGTCGGTGGCCGTGAATTCGCCGAAGCGCTTGGTGAGATTGCGGCAAGACACCGCAATGTCGGAACCCAGCTCGACCGGCGACAGGCGCTCGGCGAGCTGCGATGTACCGCCGGGGCCGCCGCCGAGAAGATCGATGAAGGCGTCTTCGAAGCGGGCCGGCACTTGGGCCAGGCGCACTTGGGCCTGATCCGCCAGCTGTTGTACGTCCTGCACGGTCGCGCCCTCGCGCAGCACCACGCGGACACCAGCGCCCTGAATCACACCATCGCTGACGCTGGGCAAATCCAGGACTTTCGTCAGGACTGCTCGGCGTTCGGTGCCGACATCTTCGAGACGGAAGCTCCGGCCTTTGAGCTGCGCGGTCAGCTCTTGCGGTGGGCCGTCGAAGAGCAACTGGCCTTCGTTGAGCAGAAGCACGCTTTCGCAACGCTCGGCCTCGTCCAGATAGGCGGTGGACCAGACCACCGCCATGCCCTCATCGGTCAGGGCCTGCACCATGCGCCACAAATCCTGGCGGCTGACCGGGTCCACCCCGACTCCAGGCTCGTCCAGCAGCAGCACCTTGGGTCGCGCCATGAGCGCACAGGCAAGGCCGAGCTTTTGTTTCATGCCGCCGGAGAGCTTGCCGGCCAGGCGCTTGGTGAAGGGCGCGAGGCGCGTGAAATCCAGCAATTCGGCGAACAGCGCGGCGTTGCGATCCGCATCCATGCCGCGCAACTGCGCATACAGCCGCATGTTCTCCATCACCGACAGGTCTTCGTACAGGCCGAAGCGCTGCGGCATGTAGCCGCTGGCGACGTGGATCGCGTCGTTGTCCTTGACCACGTCGAAGCCGGCCAGAGTGACACGGCCAGCATTGGGCACCAGGAGCCCGGTCAGAATCCGCATCAGCGTCGTCTTACCGGCGCCATCGGGGCCGACCAGTCCCGTCAGCCGCCCATAGTGGATGCGTGCGCTCAAGCTCCGCAGGGCCTTTACGTCGCCAAAATGCTTGTTCAGGCCTTCGATGACGACGGCGGCGTTATCGGCGCTGGCGCTTGTAGGCGTGGTGGCCATGGCCGTGTTCGCCTGCATCTCAACGCTCCCCCACGCGCGCGCCAGAGACTGGTTTGGCATCGACCGCTATCGTCACCGGCATGCCCTGGCGCAAGGCGGCGTCGGCATCGGCTTCGTCGATGACGATGCGCAGGCGATAGACCAGATCCGTGCGCAAGTCCGTTGTCTCCACCGTCTTGGGCGTGAACTCGGCGCGCGGCGAGATGAAGCCGATCTGGCCGCGATAGACCTTCTCCGAAGAATCGCTCTTGACGCGCACCGCCGTGCCGGGCGCGATGCGCCCCAGATCCGGCTCACCCACGTAGGCGCGCACATACACAGGCTTATCCAGACTCAGGCTGTAGACCGTGCTCTGGCTCGCGACCATGCTGCCGGGTTCGCGCACCCGCGCGATGACGGTTCCGTCGCTGGGCGACGTCAATTCGGTGTCCGCCAGGGACGTAGTGGCTTGCGCTGCTGCTGCCTGCGCGGCCGCCAGACGAGCCTCTGCCGCGGCGATGTCCTCTTTGCGAAAACCTTCGATTGCTTGCGACAAGGCGGCCTTGGCTGCTTCGGCGCCCGCGGCGGCCTGATCCCTTGCGGTGCGGGCGGCATCGACCGTACGCTGGCTGCTGGCGCCCGATGCCAGCAGGCCGCTCTGGCGCTGAAGATTGCGCTCGGCCTCGGTGACGAGCGCCTGAGCTTTCTTAAGCGCCTCGCGCGCCTGGGTGATCTCCTGCGGCCGCAGGCCACGGCGCAGCTTGGCCAGTTCCGCCTGCGCCACCTGCACCTGGGCCTGTGCCGCCACAAGGGCGTCCCGATACGGTTGCGCGTCGAGCGCGGCCAGGCGCGCGCCGGCGCGGACGGCATCACCCTCATCGAAAGCCATCTGCATCACGCGCCCGGGCTGGCGGAAGGCCAGTTGCACCTCGCGGATGTCTACGTTGCCGTAGAGGCGCAACGCATCTTCCTTGTTACGGTCGCGCCATAGCCAGAACGCCAGTGCGCCGCCAAGAGCGATCACGACGACAGCGATCACGGCCCAACGAATTTTTTTGATGGAGAGGTTTGGAGTGGTCATTGAAGGGTTTCCGCTAGATAAATATGTTCAGTGCTCGCGCGCGGTCGGCACATTCGCCGCTGACCGGCGCCAAGCCATGGCCGCTATGCCCGCCCACACCAGCGTGCGCAGCGTCATGGCCGCCGCCGTCCGCCGCTCCCAGGCGCCACCCAGAACCACATGCACTCCGAAAGCCAGGAACACGAGCGCACTCGCCACCGCGATGGCAACCGCCAACCACATAGCCCAGCGCCGGCGCATCCACAAGCCAACGCCCGCGACGATGTAGGCGAAACCGGCCAGAAAATTGAACCAGAGCACGAACGGCACATAGTGGCCGGCTGCCTGGCGCGCCGCACCGTCGACAAACAGCACTGCGCCACCTTCCTGGAGGGTCAGCAGGCCAAATCCGATGGCAATCAAGGAAATCACACGCATCCAGATCGCGCGTCCGCTGTGTGCCGTCATGTTTGTTGCTCCCGATTTATCGAAGGGTTTGGAGGTCGCAGTCGCGCTTGCGGAGCAGACGGATCCTTCATTTGGTGCTTTCGATGCCACGCCGATAGATGGCAAACACGCCCGGCGCGTCTCGCCGAATGCGACTGACCTTGCCGGCCAGCAGCGACTGCATGACGAGTCCCTGGATCGTGCCGATGAACAACACGGCGGCGGCATCCACATTCAGATCCGCATCCAACTCGCCCTGCACCTTGCCGGCTTCCATCAAACGGCGCAGGCGCTGTTCGTATTGACGAATCAAGGTCTGCACCATCCGCTTGGCGAGTGTCTCGCCGGAGCGCTGCAGCTCTCCGAACAGCATGCGCGGCACGCCGGGATGCTTGGCCACGAAGTCGATGTGCGCCATGAACATGGCTTCGAGCGCCGCGGCAGGTGACTTAGCGCCTTCGGCCGCCTTGTCCACGCGTACCAGCAGACGCTCGCCGACCCAGGTCATCGTTGCCTCCAGGATCGCGTCCTTGTTAGGGAAGTGACGAAACAACGCGCCCTGCGTCAAACCCATTCGATCGGCGATGGCCGTGGTCGTGATATCGGCCGGGTTTTGCTCCGCTGCCAAGTCGACCACGGCTTGCACCGTGGCTGCACGCCGCTCTTCGGCGGACAGATATTGAGGACGTTCGCTCATCGCTCAGACTCCATAAAGTAAGTGACCTATTACTATCCTAACACGCAAATTAACCAGGACGCAAGATCAGAAAGCAGACAGGCTGTTGCGGTAAGGGCCAGCTCTTGTCCATCCGGTGCGCTCAACGACCGACTTTGATGAATCTCAAGAAGCGAGCGCGCCATTCAAGCGGTTGACGAGGCATTCGACTGACAAGTCGGCTAGTTCGTTGAGGGTGCGGGAAGTTGATTCGCCGGGGCGCCAGTGGAAATTCATCCCACATGGCCAGCAAGGCTTGCATCTTTTCCTGCAAGCGATAAGATAGTAATAAGTCACTTGCTAAATGAGATGATCAAACATGAACCCCCTTGCCACGTCTGACAAGTCCGTGCCGGCACCATCCGAAATCTTTCACCCCGATGTCCTGGATACGCTGGCGAACGCCTGGCGGGCGCGCGCCACTGGCGGGCTGTCGCCGGCTGCGGGTTTGCTGGCTTGGTACGACTGGGCGCTGCACCTGAGCCTTTCACCGGGCAAGCAGCGCAGCCTGATCGAAAAAGGGCTGCACAAGCAGCAACGCCTGGCGCGCTACGCCGCGCACGCTGCAAGCGCTCAGGGCTGCCCAACGTGCATCGAACCGCTGGAGCAGGATCGGCGCTTCGCGGCTCCGGCCTGGCAGCAGTGGCCGTTCAACGTCATTCACCAAGGGTTCTTGCTGCAGCAGCAGTGGTGGCACAACGCCACCACCGGCGTGCGTGGCGTGTCGCGCCATCACGAGAACATGGTCACTTTCGCGGGGCGGCAGTGGCTGGACATGTGGTCGCCTTCGAATTTCGTCTGGACCAATCCGGAAGTGCTGGAAGCCATCAGAGCCAGCGGCGGCGCCAACCTGTGGCGCGGCGCCATGAACTTCTTCGACGATGCGCAGCGTCTCGCGCTTGAGGATGCGCCGGCCGGGGTCGAAGGCTTCGAGGTTGGCAAGGACGTGGCGGTCACGCCGGGAAAGGTGGTGTTCCGCAACCACCTCATCGAGCTGATCCAGTACACACCCACGACGCCCGATGTGTATGCCGAGCCGGTGCTGATCGTGCCCTCGTGGATCATGAAGTACTACATCCTAGACCTGTCGCCACACAACTCGATGGTGAAGTACCTGGTCGACCAAGGGCACACGGTGTTCATCATTTCATGGAAGAACCCGACCGTGGTCGATCGTGACCTTGGCCTGGAGGATTACCGGTGGCTGGGGGTCATGGATGCGCTGGACACGGTCACGGCCATCGTGCCCGAGCGCAAGGTGCAGGCGGTTGGCTATTGCCTGGGCGGCACCTTGCTGACGATCGCCGCTGCTGCGATGGCGCGCGACGGCGATGATCGGCTGCACAGCTTGACGTTGCTGGCGTCGGAGACCGATTTCCGCGAGTCGGGCGAAATCGCACTGTTCATCGACGACAGCCAGTTGGCTTGGCTAGAAGCCGGGATGTGGGACAAAGGCTATCTCGACGGCAAGCAGATGGCCGCATCTTTCCAGATGCTCAACTCGCGCGACCTGATCTGGTCCCGCCGCGTGCGCGAGTACCTGCTGGGCGAACGCCAGCAGTTCAATGACCTGATGGCCTGGAACGCCGACGTGACGCGCATGCCATATCGCATGCACAGCGAGTACCTGCGGCGCCTGTATCTGAACAACGATCTGGCCGAGGGGCGCTACCAGGTCGGCGGACGGCCGGTGGCGATCGCCGACATCGAAGCGCCGATGCTCATCGTCGGCACGGTGCGCGATCACGTCGCCCCTTGGCCATCCGTCTACAAGATGCACCTGCTCAGTGATGCGGAGCTGACCTTCGTCCTCACCAGTGGCGGGCACAACGCCGGCGTGGTCAGCGAGCCGGGGCACCCGCGGCGCAGCTACCAGATGGCGACTCGCAGCACCGGCGCCCGCTACGTTGATCCACAAACATGGCGCGCCGAAACCCCACTGAACGAGGGCTCCTGGTGGCCGGCCTGGCAGCAATGGCTGGCGCGGCGCTCGACCGGGCGTGTGACGCCGCCTGCGATGAGCGGCACGCAAACACCGCTTGGTGATGCGCCGGGAACCTATGTGGCAATGCGATGACATGACGCCCCGAGGCCTCAATTCAGCCACCCGACTTCGACCGGGACACTCCTGCGGGATGGCCCATACCCGCCCTAATGGGGCATCTAATGACCGTGGAGCAATGAAATGAACAGTGAACTGCCCATCCAACTTTACAAGGCCAATGCCGAACTGCAGCTTCAGATCACCCGTTTGCTGCAAGAAAGCGGCCATCACTGGCTGGAAGCCATGCAACAGCTCAGCGCTGGCAGCATGCT
>NZ_JBARYB010000092.1:0-79871 GCF_049647645.1 Achromobacter sp. | reverse complement strand
GGAGCGGCTGGCGCCGGCGGCGGCACCTGGCGGGCGGGCGCCGGAATCTGCGCCTTGCGGGCCGGGGCGGCGAGGCCTTCGAGTTCGGGCTGCACGAGCAGCTCGTCCTCGTCGTCCTCGGCCAGGGCTGCCTGGGTATTGGACCGCGCAGCGGCGGTCTTGGTGTTGCGGGCCTGCGCCCGGGCGGATTCGCCCGAGGGGAAGGTCAGGATGGCTGCGGGACGGGTGGGCAACTTCGGAAGCGGCATATTTGTCACTCTCCTGTGTGGGCCGGCTATAGCGCCTGACGGGTAAAACCTGTGCTGCGACTAACCGATGCTTTTTGCTGCCTGCAGGACTTCCTTGGCGTGGCCCGGGACCTTCACCCCGCGCCACTCCTGCACCAGCACGCCATAGGCATCGATCAGGAAGGTGCTGCGTTCAATGCCGCGCACCTGTTTGCCATACATATTCTTCTGCTTGATGACGCCGAACAGATTGCAGACGGTTTCGTCGGCGTCGGAGATCAGAGGGAAGGGAAGCTCATACTTGGCCTTGAAGTTCTCGTGCGACTTCAACGAATCGCGCGAGATGCCGATGACCACCGCGCTGGCCGCCAGGAATTCGGCGTTCAGGTCGCGGAAATCCTGGCTTTCGGTAGTGCAGCCAGGGGTATTGTCCTTGGGGTAGAAATACAGGATCACGGCGCGGCCTTGGCACTGCTCGAGGCTGATCGGACCTATGGTGCTTTCAGCAGTGAACAGCGGGGCGGGCTTGCCTATGGTCGGCGTCATTTCTGGGATTCTCCTTTGGGGGGGATGAGGGCCACGACTACGCGCCGGCCCTCTGCCATCAGGATGTTGTAGGTGCGCGAGGCAGCGTGCGTGTCCATGATCTCGACGCCGATGCCGGCCGCCAGCAGGGGCCGCAGCACGTCGGGACGCAGGAACTGTTGGCGCGCGCCCGTACCCACCAGCAGCACTTCCGGCGCATTCGCCGGTCGGCTGGGGGCAGCTTCCGGTTCGTCCAGGAAGGCCATGGGGTCGCGGACGGGCTCGGACAATCCGGCCGCCTGGCGCAAGAGAGTGGGGGTGATGTCGGCCGGCGACTCGACGGGCCAGTGGGTCACTTCGCCTTCGGGGCCGAACGCGACCGAGGAGGAAAAACGTACCTGGTTGACCTCGATATAGCCATCACCATAGGCGGTGACGGTATTCAGAGCGGCCGTCGCAGGATCGGTATGCAGCTTCAATAAAAACTCCAGCTTTATGTTCCCGATAATAGCGCATCAGGATGACGCCATGTTGCAGAGTATCCACCTATGGGAACGGGGCTCGGACTGCGTCCGCGGCGCGGGCGGTTTCCCCTGAGCGCGGGGTCGAAAAATGACCCCTTTTTATTCCCATTTGCCGCCTAGGCGTCCTTGCGCTAGATTACAGGGTTTTGCTGCGCTGCAATCGTGAGCTGGCGCGGCTTTGAGCCCGTTTTCCCCTTCGCGCGACCGCGCCCTGGTTTTTCTGCCCTTTCATCGCCCCTAAGGATTCCCATCATGAGGAAGTTCTCCCGCATCGAGCGTTTGCCCCCGTACGTTTTCAACATTACCGGCGAGCTCAAGATGGCGGCGCGTAGGCGTGGCGAAGACATCATCGACATGTCGATGGGCAATCCGGACGGCGCGACTCCCAAGCACATCGTCGACAAGATGGTGGAAGCCACGTCGCGTCCGACCACGCACGGCTATTCCGTGTCCAAGGGCATTCCGCGCCTGCGCAAGGCGATCTGTGACTGGTACCAGCGCCGCTACGCGGTCGAGTTCGATCCGGATTCCGAAGCCATCGTCACCATCGGCTCGAAGGAAGGCCTGGCCCACTTGATGCTGGCCACGTTGGACCGCGGCGACACCGTGCTGGTGCCCAACCCCAGCTATCCTATCCACATCTACGGCGCGGTCATCGCCGGCGCCAACATCCGTTCCGTGCGCATGACGCCGGGCGTGGATTTCTTCGAGGAACTGGAGCGCGCCGTGCGCGAATCCATCCCGAAGCCCAAAATGATGGTGCTGGGCTTTCCCAGCAACCCGACCGCGCAGTGCGTCGACCTGTCGTTCTTCGAACGCGTGGTGGCGCTGGCCAAGGAGCACGACATCCTGGTCGTGCATGATCTGGCCTACGCCGACATCACCTTCGACGGCTATGTGGCGCCGTCCATCATGCAAGTGCCCGGCGCGCGCGACGTCGCCGTCGAGTTCTTCACGATGAGCAAGAGCTACAACATGGCGGGCTGGCGCATCGGCTACATGGTCGGCAACCGCGAGCTGGTCAACGCGCTCGCGCGTATCAAGAGCTATCACGACTACGGCACGTTCACGCCGATCCAGGTGGCGTCCATCGCCGCCCTGGACGGCCCGCAGGACTGCGTGAACGAAATCGTGGCGCAGTACCAAAGCCGCCGCGACGTGCTCGTGCGCGGCTTGCATGAAGCAGGTTGGAATGTGGAAATTCCCAAGGCGTCCATGTACATCTGGGCGCAGATCCCCGAACCCTACAGGGCGATGGGCTCTTTGGAATTTGCCAAGCGTGTCCTGTCGGATGCGAAGGTGGCCGTGTCCCCCGGGATCGGCTTCGGCGAGTATGGCGACGAATACGTGCGCTTCGCTCTCATCGAAAACGAGCAGCGCACCCGGCAAGCGGTGCGAGGCATCAAAGACATGTTCCGCAAGGACGGATTGCTGAAGTAGGGGTGATCCACCCCCGCAGCGCTGCGCGCTTCCCCCTCAAGGGGGTGCCGCAGCGGACCGGCGAAGCCGGCTCCGCGCGGCCGCGTTTGGTGCTGCCGAGTATGGTGTTCCTTGCACAGCAGTTATGGAGAACCGAAAATGAATTCCCCTCAACGCCCGCCCGCAGAAGGCGCCGCGATGAAACCCATGAAAGTCGGCCTGCTCGGACTGGGCGTGGTTGGCGGAGGCACCTGGGCGGTGCTGTCGCGCAACGCGGAAGAGATTGCGCGCCGTGCCGGCCGCCGCATCGAAGTGACCCGCGCCGCCGTGCGCGACGTGGCCAAGGCGCGCGCGCGCGTGGGCGACGCCATTCTGGTCGATACCGATGTGCATGGGCTGGTGCGCGACCCTGAAATCGACATCGTCGTCGAACTGATCGGCGGCGACACGCTGGCGCTCGAGTTGGTGATGGAAGCCATCGCCAACGGCAAGCACGTCGTGACCGCCAACAAGGCGCTGCTGGCCAAGCATGGCAACGAGATCTTCGCCGCGGCCCACGAGCGCGGCGTGATGGTGACCTTCGAGGCGGCTGTCGCTGGCGGCATTCCCATCATCAAGGCGATCCGCGAAGGCCTGACGGCTAACCGCATCCAGTGGGTGGCCGGCATCATCAACGGCACCACCAACTTCATCCTATCCGAAATGCGCTCGCGCGGCCTGCCGTTCGCCGACGTGCTGGCCGAGGCGCAGCGCCTGGGCTACGCCGAAGCGGATCCCACGTTCGACGTGGAAGGCGTGGACGCGGCCCACAAGCTGACCCTGCTGGCTTCGCTGGCTTTCGGCGTGCCGGTCCAGTTCGATCGCGCCTACATTGAAGGCATTTCGCAGCTGGCTGCCGAAGACATCGAGCATGCCGAGCGCCTGGGCTACCGCATCAAGCTGCTGGGCATCACCAAGCGCCGCCCCGATGGCATCGAATTGCGCGTGCATCCGGCGCTGGTGCCGGGCGAGCGGCTGCTTGCCAACGTCGAAGGCGCGATGAACGCCGTGCTGGTCAAGGGCGACGCCGTCGGCCCCACGCTGTACTACGGCCAGGGCGCGGGCGAAGAGCCCACCGCCTCGGCAGTGGTGGCGGACCTGGTCGACGTGACCCGCCTGCACACCGCGGACCCGGGCAACCGCGTGCCGCACCTGGCTTTCCAGCCGGACGCCATGTCCGATACGCCAATCCTGCCGATCGAGCAGGTCAGCACCTCGTACTACCTGCGCCTGCGCGTGGACGACCAGCCGGGCGTGCTGGCCGACATCGCCCGCATCCTGGCAGACCGCTCCATCTCCATCGGGTCGATGATCCAGCAGCCGTCGCACATCGGCGGCGCCGACATCATCTTCCTGACGCACGAAGCGGTCGAAGGCAACGTCAATCAGGCGATCGAACGCATCGAAGCATTGCCGTTCGTGCGTTCCAAGGTAACCCGCCTACGCGTGGAAAACCTGACATGAAATACATCTCTACCCGCGGCGGCATGGCCGCGATGGAATTCTCCGACATCCTGTTGGAAGGCCTGGCGCCGGACGGCGGCCTGGCGGTGCCGGAGCAACTGCCCCAGGTCTCGGCCGAAACGCTGGAGTCCTGGCGCGGCCTGCCGTATGCCGACCTGGCGTTCGAAGTGCTGTCGCTGTTCGCCACCGACATCCCGGCCGACGATCTGCGCCGCCTGACGCGTGCAGCCTACACCCAGCAGATCTTCAACAGCGAGGACATCGTTCCGCTGCGTCCGCTGGACGGCGGCTTGTCGCTGCTGGGCCTGTCCGAGGGGCCGACGCTGGCCTTCAAGGACATGGCCATGCAGTTCCTGGGCCAGGTCTTCGAATACGTGCTGTCCAAGCGCGGCACCACCCTGAACATCGTGGGCGCCACCTCCGGCGATACGGGTTCGGCGGCGGAATACGCCTTGCGCGGCAAGCAGGGCGTGGCGGTGTTCATGCTGTCGCCCCACGGCCGCATGAGCGCCTTCCAGCGCGCGCAGATGTACTCGCTGCAGGACGAGAACATCCACAACATCGCCGTGCATGGGGTGTTCGACGAAGCGCAGGACATCGTCAAGGCTTTGGCCGGCGATCTGGCGTTCAAGACCAAGTACCGCCTGGGCGCGGTCAATTCCATCAACTGGGCGCGCATCGCCGCCCAGGTGGTGTATTACTTCCACGGCTGGCTGCGCGCCACCAGCAAGGCCGGCGAGCAGGTCTCGTTCGCCGTGCCCTCGGGCAATTTCGGCAACATCCTGTCCGGCCACATTGCGCGCAGCATGGGCCTGCCGATCCGCCGCCTGGTGCTGGCCACGAACGAGAACAACGTGCTGGAAGAGTTTTTCCGCACCGGCGTCTATCGTCCGAGGCCCGCCGAGCAGACCTACGCCACCTCCAGCCCCTCCATGGACATTTCGCGCGCCTCGAACTTCGAGCGCTTCGTGTTCGACCTGGTCGGCCGCGACGCTGCTCGCGTCAAGCAACTGTGGGCCGGCATGGCGCGCGACGGGTCTTTCGACCTGTCCGATCTGAAGCCGCAGTTCGAGGAGCGCTATGGCTTCGTGTCGGGCGCGAGCTCGCACGAAGACCGCCTGGCGACGATCCGTTCGGTCTACGACGAAACCGGCGTGCTGATCGATCCGCACACCGCCGATGGCGTCAAGGTCGCGCGAGACTTCGTCGAACCCGGCGTGCCGATGCTGGTCCTGGAAACCGCCTTGCCGGCGAAGTTCTCGGAAACCATCGAAGAGGCGTTGGGCCGTCCCGCCCCGCCGCCGGGCAATCTGGCCGATCTCGAATCCCTGCCGCAACGCGTGGAAATCATGGATTGCGACCAGGCCGCCGTGCGCCGCTTCATCGAGGCCAACGCCAAGGTGTAAAGGCCGCTTGCGTCTTGTATGCGTGTGCAACCCCTCGCAGGCTAGCCCTGCGAGGGGTTTTTTGCATTTTGGCGGGCCGGTGCATTACCTTCGCATGCATTTTGACCACAACCCGTCACGAATGAGGGGACAGCGTCAGATACAGTGAATTCACGATTCACTTTCGGAGAACACGCCCATGAAACTGAAGACCATGACGCTCGCCCTGGCCCTGACCGGATTCGGGGTGCTGGCCGGATGCTCGTCTCCGTCGGTCATTCAGCAGCGGGACGGCAGCTCGACCGTGACGCCGGATACGCCCAAGTACGACAAGGATTCGGGCATGTACGAGTACGACAAGGACGGCAAGAAGGTCCAGATCAACAAGGACGACGTGAAGTCCATCGAACAAGTGAAGTGACCGCCGTCGCGGCAATCCGTCAATGAAAAAGCCCCGGCCGCACAAGGCGCCGGGGCTTTTTCGTTTGCGTGGAGCGCCAGCGGAATTACTGCTTGGCAGCCTCTTCGGCGTGGTAGCGGCCGACGCGGTCGACTTCGTTCTTCGAGCCCAGGACCACGCTGACGCGCTGGTGCAGCTTGTCGGGCTGGATCTCCATGATGCGCTGGACGCCATTGATCGCGGCGCCGCCGGCCTGTTCGACCAGGAAGCTCATGGGGTTGGCTTCGTACATCAGGCGCAGCTTGCCGGCCTTGCCCGGTTCACGGGCATCCCAGGGGTACATGAAGATGCCGCCGCGGGTCAGGATGCGATGCACGTCCGCCACCATGGAGGCGATCCAGCGCATGTTGTAATCCTTGCCCAGCGGACCGGTCGTGCCGGCCAGGCAGTCGTCGACGTAGCGCTTGACCGGGGCTGCCCAGTGGCGCATGTTCGACATGTTGATGGCGAACTCCTTGGTGTCTTCCGGTACGCGGATGTTCTCGTGCGTCAGCACCCACGAGCCCATTTCGCGATCCAGCGTGAAGCCCACCACGCCATTGCCTATGGTCAGCACCAGCATGGTTTGCGGACCGTAGACGGCATAGCCGGCCACGACCTGCTTGTCGCCCGGCTGCAGGAAGTCCTGTTCGCACACGGGCGCGCCCGACACGTTGTGCGGCGCGTGCAGCACCGAGAAGATGGTGCCGATGGAGACGTTGACGTCGATGTTCGAGGAGCCGTCCAGGGGATCGAACAGCAGCAGGTATTCGCCCTTGGGGTAGCGGTTCGGGATCAGATGGATGGTTTCCATCTCTTCCGAGGCCATGGCCGCCAGGTGGCCACCCCATTCATTGGCTTCCAGCAGGATCTCGTTGGACAGCACGTCCAGCTTCTTCTGCACTTCGCCCTGGACGTTCTCGCTTTCCAGGCTGCCGAGGACGCCGCCGAGCGCGCCCTTGCTCACCGCATGGCTGATGGCCTTGCAGGCGCGCGCGACCACTTCGATGAGCAGCCGCACTTCCGGCGCGAGGGCTTCGGTGGAGCGCTGCTGCTCCACCAGGTATTGGGTCAGTGTTTTGCGTTTCAAAGGAACCTCCTATGCTGCGAATTCTAAAGCCTTGGATACGATTTCCTGCACGTTGCGCGACAGGCCTTCGTGCGCGCGCACCCGCTGCAGGGCGGCCTGCATGGGCGTACGCAGGGCGGGCACGAAGCGCGACCAGTTGTCCAGCGCGCGCGCCAGACGGGCAGCGATCTCGGGGTTGAGGGCGTCCAGCGCCAGCACCTGCTCGGCCCAGAAGGCGTAGCCCGTGCCGTCGGGATGATGCATGCCGCGCGCGTTGTTCAGGCAGAACTGGAAGATCAGCGAGCGCGCGCGGTTCGGATTGCGCAGGGTGAATGCGGGATGCTGCATCAGCTCGCGCGCCGTCTGCACGGTGGTTGAGCGCGCCGCGGCCTGCAGGGCGAACCATTTGTCCACCACCAGCGCGTTGTCGCGCCACTTGTCGTAGAAGGCGGCAAGCGCCGTCTGCGGAAGTTCGCCCTGGCCGAAATTGATCAGGGCGGACAGCGCGGCCATGCTGTCGGTCATGTTGCCCGCTTTGGCGTACTGCTGTTCGGCCAGGCGCTGGGCGTCGAGTTCGCCCGCCGCCATCAGGTGGCTGAGCGCCAGGTTCTTCAGCGCGCGCTTGCCGGCCGGAACCGGCGCCGGGCTGTATTCGCCCGGCGTCTGGTTGTCTTCGAAGGCCTGGCGGAATTCGGCGGCCAACTGGCGTCCGAGTTCGGCGCGCAGGAAGTCGCGCGCGACCGCAAGGGCGGGCGGGTCCACCTGCTGCATGCGTTCGGCCAGGGTCTTTTCGGACGGCAGGGCCAGGGCGCGGGCGCGATAGGCGGCGTCAAGCGCCGGATCGGTCAGCAGCGCGCGCCAGGTGTCGATGAAGGCGGCCTCGGCGTGCAGGGTCTTGCCGGCCTGGCGGGCTGCGGCCAGCGCCAGGATCTGGCGGGTGGCGAATTCCTGGCCGGCTTCCCAGCGCGCGAAGGGGTTGCTGTCGTGCGCCGACAGCAGGGCAAGTTCCTCGTTGGTCCAGCCGTAGTCGACGATGACGGGCGCCGAGAAGTCGCGCAACAGCGACGGCACGGGGCGTTCGGCGATGTCGTCGAATACCCATTGCTGGCTTTGCTGCGTCAGTTCCAGCAGCGCGGTTTCCTCGACCTGGCCGCCATGGCGCAGCGGCAGGGCGCGGCCGTTCTGGTCCAGCAGGCCGATGGCGAAGGGAATATGGAAGGGGGCCTTTACGTAGTCGGAGCCGGCCTTTCTTTCCACGCCGACCGGCGGGCATTCCTGAGTGAGCGTCATGGTGCAGCGGCGCGCGGCGACGTCGTGCTCCAGCTTGACGGCCACGCGCGGCGTGCCGGCCTGGCGGTACCAGCGGCGGAACACAGACAGGTCGCGGTCCGGATGTTGGCGCACGTAGACCGCCTCCATGGCGGCGACGAAGTCGTCGCAGGTCACGGCCTGGCCGTCATGGCGGCGAAAGTACTCGTCCATGCCGGCGCGAAAGCCTTCCTCGCCCAGCAGGGTGTGCTGCATGCGGATGACCTCGGCGCCTTTCTCGTACACGGTGGCGGTGTAGAAATTGCCGATTTCCTGGTAGCTTTCCGGCCGGATCGGGTGAGCCATGGGGCCCGCATCTTCCGGGAACTGGGCGGCGCGCAGCGCCACCACGTCGTCGATCCGCTTGACCGCGCGGGCGCTTGCCGCCGCGGCGGCATCCATGCCGTCGGCCATCATGTCGGCGCTGAATTCCTGGTCGCGGAAGACGGTCAGGCCTTCCTTCAGGCTCAGCTGGAACCAGTCGCGGCAAGTGACGCGGTTGCCAGTCCAGTTGTGGAAGTACTCGTGGCCGATGACGGACTCGATGCCTTCGTAGTTGGCGTCCGTGGCCGTATCCGCATCCGCCAGCACGTAGGCGGCGTTGAAAATGTTCAAACCCTTGTTTTCCATCGCGCCCATGTTGAAGTCATGGACGGCCACGATCATGAAGCGGTCCAGGTCCAGCTCCAGGCCGAAGCGGTTTTCGTCCCAGCGCAGCGCGCGCACCAGGGAGTCCAGCGCCCATTCGGTCTTGGACTCCGAGCCCGGGTCGCTGTAGACCTGCAGCAGCACGTCGCGGCCGCTGGCGGTCTTCACGGTGGTTTCGCGATGGGTGAGCTTGCCGGCGACCAGCGCGAACAGGTAGCAGGGCTTGGGGAAAGGGTCTTCCCATTCGACTTCGTTGCGGCCGTCGGGCAATTGGCGCGTGGCCAGCAGGTTGCCGTTGGACAGCAGCACCGGGTATTCCGGCTGGGCGCGCAGGGTCACGCGGTAACGCGACATCACGTCGGGCCGATCCGCAAACCAGGTGATGCGGCGAAAGCCCTCGGCTTCGCATTGGGTGAAGAAGTTCCCGCCCGAGACGTACAGGCCCATCAGCGTGGAATTGGCCGAGGGCTTGCAGCGGCTGACGATCTCCACCGTGGCGCTGGGCGGCAGGCCGTAAAGGGCCAGGCTGTGTTCGGACAGGCGGTAGCTGTCGGCGGACAGGGGCGCGCCATTCACGCCTACCGAGACGAGTTCCAGATCTTCTCCGTCCAGGACCAGGGCGGCGTCGGCGCTGGCTCCCGCTTTGCGCTGCACTTGCATCGTGCAGCGCACTTCGGTCGCGTCCGGCGCGAGGTCGAAGGCGAGGGCGACTTCGGGGATGTCGTAGGGGTAGGGCTGGTAATCCTTGCGATATACGGTTACGGGCGTGTCTGTGCGCATGGGATTGCAGTCCTGTATGAACGAGGGCTCTATTGTAGTGGCTGGGCATGATGCGCCGCCCTGGGCCTTTTGGCTTACCGTAAACTTTTTGTAGCGGTTCGAGTCAAAGTCAGTATCATGGCGCCGTCGCGCGCTGGAGGGGTTGCAAAATGTTGAGGTTGTCCAAGTTCAATGCACGCCGCTGGGCAGGTCTGCTGGCGGTGGCGGGGGCGCTCGCCCTGACGGGTTGCGCGGCTCCGACGGTTTCCGCGCGAGTGACTTCCTTTCAGCAATGGCCTACGGGCGTCGAGGGGCAGACATACCAATTCATTGCTGCGGACGCGTCGCAAAACAACAATCTCGAATATCAGTCCTATCAGGACATGGTGCGGGCCGGCATAGGCGCAACCGGCCTGGTCGAAACCAAGCCCGGAGCCAAAGGCCGATTCGACGTGTCGTTCAACTACGGCGCCACGCAGACCCAGATAATGGTGCAGCGTCCGTACGACCCATATTTCTACGGTGGTTACGGCTATGGCGGTTTCTACGGGCCGCGGCCCTGGGGCGCCGGCTACGGCTATTGGGGGCCGGACTGGGTGGACGTGCCCATGGCCGTGCAGCGCAATACCCTCACCCTGCATATCTATGATACGCAGCGCGGCGGCGCGGAGGTTTACCGTTCCAGCGCATTCATATTGAGTGAGCGGGACGATTTCCTGCGGACCATGCCGTACCTGGTGCGCGCAATATTTGATAATTTCCCTGGCAATAATGGGGCGGAGCGCGAGATACGCTTCCCGGTGCAGTGAATTCCGGCGGCTTTTGCGGTTCTGCATTTAAATAAAATCGGCGCACCAAAATGGTGCGCCGATTTTTTTCTTACTGGCGAATAGGTTCTTATTCTTTGATAAGAAAACTGTCGCGCGTTGCGCCTGCGGCTTCTTCCGCGGCGAGCCAGCGGGGAGCCTTGCCACGGCCGCTCCACGTTTCCCCTGTTTGAGGATGACGGTACTTGGGCGCAACGGCGCGTTTGGCGGCGTTGGCCGGACGGGCAGCAGCGCCGGCCTTGCGGCGGCCGCCAGTGGCGGCGCGGGCGGGCTTGCCGGCGCCATAGGCTGCGATGATTTCTTCAGGCGTGATTTCGTACTCGCGCATCGACGTGATGATCTGCGTGATCACCGGCTTGCGGCGCTTGGTTTGCAGGACTTCAGCCTTCTTTTGGAGCTTGTTGATTTCCTTTTCGATCTTTGCTTGCAGTGCTGCGTAGGATTCTCGGGCCATGGTTTATTCCTGATTATGGAACTGCTGTAATCGCCGGCGAAGTTATGTGTAATTGTTGTGCCTCGCATAATACAGAAGTTGTGGCTTGACTTCCCGGTTTTCGCGGCAATTACTTTGTATCAAAAGAGTCCGATACCGATTTTCGATCTGGAAATGCTTGTAATGCGCCAAGGATTGGGAAGGATATTCTCGAATTTGGGACAACTTGAAACAATAGGGGTATTGGTTCACGAGGCGGACAAATGAGTCGGTGCGCCCTTGCATCTGCGTCGTTTGTCTCGCAGAGCGCGCAAATACGGGGCTCTCGGCCTGTCGCCACCGCTCGTGCAGGCCGCTCGTCCGGCGCGGGCAGAGGTCCGATGACGCTATGCGCGGGAACGAATGAATTGTCTTGTGGTCACATATTCACGTGGCTTGGTCTGATGCCATCCTGCACTGTGCGCCAAGTCGTCCCTTTGGCACATTTCATTTTCATGTCAAGTTGTATGACGAGTTTGCGCGTGCGCCCGAGTTATGGGAGATCTATATGCCTGCACGCCGCCCATGCCCTCTGGGAACCGGGAAAAAGGGGCGTATCGAACATTGCTTGAGCCCGCCAGCCCGGCTTGATACGTAATATTCCGGCCCCATCCCATTCTCCATGGACTTAATGCCGGTGGCATTTTTCGCCGCCAGCGTGTTCCCCGCGGAATGCCTCTGCGCCGGAACGTTCCGCGACGGCAGGGCCGCGCCAGCGTTACGATATGATCTCGAGTATCACCGCGAGCGCGCGCCTGCGCGCCGCCGCCTCCTGTACAGAGCCCCATGAAAATCATCGATCCCGCCATTGCTTCCCTCGCCACCGCCAAATCCCTCCTGCTCGACCCCTGGGGGCTGACCGAGGCGGACATGGCGCGCGCGCTGGGTGAGATCTTTACCCACAAGGTCGACTACGCCGATTTGTATTTCCAGTACACGCGCAGCGAAGGCTGGAGCCTGGAAGAGGGCATCGTCAAAACGGGCAGTTTTTCGATCAGCCAGGGGGTCGGGGTGCGGGCCGTGAGCGGCGAAAAAACCGCCTTCGCCTATTCGGATTCGCTGTCGCCCGAAGCGCTGCTGTCGTCCGCGCACGCCGTGCGCGGCATCGCGCGCCGCGGCGCCGGCAAGGTAAAGGTGGCGGCGCAGGTCGAGGCCGAGATCGGCCGCAGCCTGTACGCCGACATCGATCCGGTGGCCACGCTGAGCGCCCCGGAAAAAGTTGCGCTACTGGAACGCGTGGAGCGCATGGCGCGCGCGCGCGATCCGCACGTGATCCAGGTCATGGCGGGCCTGGGCGCCGAATACGACGTGGTGCTGGTGGCCGGCAGCGACGGCCGCCTGGCCGCCGACGTGCGTCCGCTGGTGCGCCTGTCGCTGACCGTCATCGCCGAACGCAATGGGCGCCGCGAGATGGGCCACGCCGGCGGCGGCGGCCGACTGGGCCTGGCCTATTTCACCGACGAAATGCTGCAAGGCTACGTCGAGCGTGCAGTGCACGAAGCCATGGTGAACCTGGAAGCGCGCCCGGCGCCGGCCGGTGAAATGACCGTCGTGCTGGGTTCCGGCTGGCCCGGCATCCTGCTGCACGAGGCCGTCGGCCACGGGCTGGAGGGCGATTTCAACCGTAAGGGCTCCAGTGTGTTCTCCGGCCGCATCGGCGAGCGCGTGGCCTCCAAGGGGGTGACCGTGGTGGACGACGGTACGATCCCGGATCGCCGCGGCTCGCTCAACATCGACGATGAAGGCAATGCCACCCAGCGCAACGTGCTGATCGAAGACGGCATCCTGCGCGGCTACATGCAGGACACCCTGAACGCGCGCCTCATGAAGACCGCCGCCACCGGCAACGGCCGCCGCGAATCGTTTGCGCATCTGCCCATGCCGCGCATGACCAATACCTACATGCTGGCGGGCGACAAGCCGGCCGAGGAAATCGTGTCGTCCGTCAAGCGCGGGCTGTACGCGGTCAACTTCGGCGGCGGCCAGGTCGACATCACCAACGGCAAGTTCGTGTTCTCCGCGTCCGAGGCCTACATGATCGAAAACGGCAAGGTGACCTACCCGGTCAAGGGCGCCACCCTGATCGGCAACGGTCCGGACGCCATGAACCGCGTCACCATGATCGGCAATGACCTGCAGCTGGATTCCGGCGTCGGCACCTGCGGCAAGGACGGGCAGAGCGTGCCTGTGGGCGTGGGCATGCCCACGGTCCGCATGGAAGGCCTGACGGTCGGCGGCACGGCCTGATTCTGAAAAAACCCGGGTGACGGCCCGGGAAATTTGTGCTAGAGTCAATCCCCATGAAATTCGCGTCCCCCGCTTTTTATTTTTATTTTTATGGTTTTCTGAAGCCGCTGGCGGAGGAAGGGACGCGCTCAATCTGAAGTTTGGAAAGAATCCCCCCAAAAAAGCCGCCAGCGAACTGGCGGCTTTTTTTGCGCCGCCAGTTGAGGAAACCACCTCGGGAACATCCCCGTGGCGGGCAACCCAGGAGCAGTACCGTGTCACACAATACCGACGACCTTCGCATTCGAGAAATCAAAGAGCTGAACCCGCCCGCGCATGTCATGCGCGAGTTCGCTTGCACCAAGGAGGCGTCCGACACCGTGTTCGCCGCCCGCCAGGGGATGCACCGCATCCTGCATGGCATGGATGACCGGATGATCGTCGTGATCG
The DNA here is from genome assembly GCF_049647645.1 of Achromobacter sp. Classification (GTDB taxonomy): domain Bacteria; phylum Pseudomonadota; class Gammaproteobacteria; order Burkholderiales; family Burkholderiaceae_B; genus Achromobacter. The sequence continues at coordinate 66,090 of NZ_JBARYB010000092.1, read as the reverse complement.
GTCCTTGCTCCATCCATGACACCCGCGCGGCCATCGAATATGCGAAGCGTCTGAAGCCCGTGCGCGACCGCCTGAGCGCGGACCTGGAAATCGTGATGCGCGTGTACTTCGAGAAGCCGCGCACCACCGTGGGCTGGAAGGGCTTGATCAATGATCCGGACCTGGACGGCAGTTTCGACATCAACAAGGGCGTGCGCGTCGCCCGCGAACTGCTGCTGGACATCAACAGCCTGGGACTGCCGGCGGGTTGCGAGTTCCTGGACATGATTACGCCGCAGTACATCGCGGATCTGGTCTCCTGGGGGGCGATCGGGGCTCGGACGACGGAAAGCCAGGTGCATCGCGAGCTGGCTTCGGGATTGTCGTGTCCGGTGGGGTTCAAGAATGGCACCGACGGCAACGTCAAGATCGCGGTGGACGCGATCAAGGCGGCGTCGCAGCCGCACCATTTCCTGTCGGTCACCAAGGGCGGGCATTCCGCCATCGTGTCGACGGCCGGCAACGAGGACTGCCACGTCATCCTGCGCGGCGGCAAGACGCCGAACTACGATGCGGCCAGCGTCGACGCGGCCTGCCAGGACATGTCCAAGGCCGGCCTGGCGCAACGCATCATGATCGACGCCAGCCATGCCAACAGCAGCAAGAAGCCCGAGAACCAGCCGCAGGTCATCGACGACGTGGCGCGCCAGATGGAGGCAGGCGACAGCCGCCTGGTGGGCGTCATGGTCGAAAGCCACCTGTTGGGCGGTCGCCAGGACATGGTGCCGGGCACGCCGCTGGTCTACGGCCAGAGCATCACCGACGGCTGCATCGATTGGGACGCCTCCGTCGCCGTGCTCGAGCGCCTGGCCCATGCCGTGCGCGAACGCCGCCGGGTCGCCCTGACTTCGGGCAAGTAAGTCCTGGTCGCGCCGCGGATCGCCAGCGCCTGGCGGTTTGCGGCGCTGCGGGCGCGGCGGCGTAGAATGATCAGGTTAACGAACCCGAGATCACGCTGACCATGAACGCTCCCTTGCACGCTGAAACGTTGCGCCGTCCGGTGCCGGCCGCCTGTCTGGATGCCTTGCGCGCGCGCTTTGGCGATCGCCTGTCCGAATCCACCGCCATGCGCGACCACCATGGCCGCGATGAATCTCCCTATCCGGCCATGCCGCCGGACGCCGTGGTTTTCGCGCACACGACCGAGGAAGTCGCCGAGATCGCCAAGCTGTGCAACCAGCATCGCGTTCCCTTGATCCCCTACGGCGCCGGCTCTTCGCTCGAAGGCCACATCCTGGCGATCCAGGGCGGCATCAGCCTGGACCTGTCGCAGATGAACAAGGTGCTGGCGGTCAACGCCGAGGACCTGACCGCCACCGTGCAGGCGGGCGTGCTGCGCAAGCAGCTCAACGAGGAAATCCGCGACACCGGCCTGTTCTTCCCGATCGATCCGGGCGCCGATGCCAGCCTGGGCGGCATGGCGGCCACGCGCGCTTCCGGCACCAACGCCGTGCGCTACGGCACCATGCGCGAGAACGTCATGTCGCTGACCGTGGTGACGGCGGACGGGCGCATCGTCCGCACCGCGGGCCGCGCCCGCAAGTCCTCGGCGGGCTACGACCTGACGCGCATCTTCGTGGGCAGCGAAGGCACGCTGGGCATCATCACCGAAGTGACGGTGCGCCTGTATCCGCAGCCTGAAGCCGTGTCCGCCGCGGTCTGCAATTTCCCCACGCTGGATTCGGCCGTGCAGAGCGTGATCGAAATCATCCAGATGGGCGTGCCAATCGCCCGCGTCGAATTCATGGACGCGGCCAGCGTGCGCGCGGTGAACCTGCACAGCAAGCTGACCCTGCGCGAAACGCCGCTGCTGGTGTTCGAATTCCACGGCAGTCCCGCCGGCGTGCAGGAGCAGGCCGAAACCGTGCAGGCGATCACGGCGGACCATGGCGGCATGGACTTCGAATGGGCCGAGCGTCCCGAGGATCGCAGCCGCCTGTGGACCGCCCGCCACAACGCCTATTTTGCCGGCCTGCAACTGCGTCCCGGCTGCCGCGCCAGCACCACCGACGTCTGCGTGCCGATCTCGCGCCTGGCCGATTGCGTGCGCGATACGGTCGAAGAACTCGACCGCGCCAGCTTCCCCTACACGATCGTGGGCCACGTTGGCGACGGCAACTTCCATGTGCTGATGCTGCTCGATGCGGACAACGCCAAGGAATGGGAAGAATCCGAAACCATCAACCACAACCTGGTGCGCCGCGCGATCGCGGTCGACGGCACTTGCACGGGCGAGCACGGCGTGGGCCTGCACAAAATGCAGTTCATGGCCGAAGAGCATGGCGAGGACGCCCTGGATCTGATGCGCAGCCTGAAGCACGCATTTGATCCGAACAACATTCTCAATCCGGGCAAGATCGTATCCTGGTAAGCCTGTTGCGGCAGCGCCGCCGATATCCGAAGCCGACGGCATGCCGTCGGCTTTTTTCTTGCCGTTGGCCGGGACCCGCGAGGCGGGCGCCGCCCACGCGAGGGCTGTAATTACGGCTGGTTACTTATCTGGTGCGCGTCGGGTGCACGGATGCGGGTAAATCCCGGTCTGCTAGTGACGGGCGCTCGCGCTATTGTTGCGCTCATGAATTCATTGGTCGAAACCGGCCTGGCACAAGTGCAGGCGCCTTATTCCTTGCAGCAGCTCATCGAGGCGTTGTCGGCCGTGTTGCCCGCGCACTGCGTGTTGTTCCGCGAAGAGGATACGCGTCCCTACGAGTGCGACGGCCTCTCTCTCTATCGCGCCCTGCCTGCGGTCGTTGCCCTGCCCGAAACGGAAGAGCAGGTGCAGGCCGTGATGCGCATCTGCAAACGTCTGAATGCTCCCGTGGTTGCGCGCGGCGCCGGCACCGGCTTGTCCGGAGGCGCCATGCCGCACAGCCGCGGCGTGTTGCTGGGCTTGTCGAAATTCAATCGCATCAAGCACATCGACCTGGCCAGCGCCACGGCCATCGTGCAGCCCGGGGTGCGCAATCTGGCGATTTCGGAGGCGGCCGCGCCTTACGGGCTGTACTACGCGCCCGATCCTTCCAGCCAGATCGCCTGTTCCATCGGCGGCAACGTGGCGGAGAACTCCGGCGGCGTGCATTGCCTGAAGTACGGGCTGACGGTGCACAACGTGTTGCGCGTGCGGGTCGTGACCATCGATGGCGATGTGGTCGAACTCGGTTCCGAGGCGCCGGATGCGCCGGGCCTGGATCTGCTGTCGGTCTTCATTGGTTCGGAAGGCATGCTGGGCGTGGTCACGGAAGTGACGGTCAAGCTGATCCCCAAGCCGGCCTGCGCGCAGGTGGTCATGGCTAGCTTCTCCAGCGTGGAAGCAGCGGGCAATGCGGTCACGCAGGTGATCGCCGCCGGCATGATACCGGCGGGCCTCGAGATGATGGACCGCCGCGCCACGCACATGGTCGAACCCTTTGTGCGCGCCGGCTACGACATGGATGCGCAAGCCATCCTGCTGTGCGAATCGGATGGCACGCCCGAAGAGGTCGCGCACGAGATCGCGCGCATGGAGGCGGTGTTCCGCGCGGCGGGCGCCACGCGTTGCCAGGTCTCGTCCTCGGAGGCCGAGCGCCTGAAGTTCTGGGCCGGCCGCAAGAACGCGTTCCCGGCAGCGGGCCGGGTGTCGCCCGATTACTATTGCATGGACGGCACGATACCGCGCCGCCATCTGGCGCGCGTGCTGGGCGCCATCGAACAGATGGAAGACGAGTTCAGCCTGCGCTGCGCCAACGTCTTTCACGCGGGCGACGGCAACCTGCATCCGTTGATCCTGTTCGATTCGAACAAGCCGGACGAAGTGGAGCGCGCCGAGAAATTCGGTGCCGCCATTCTTGAGCTGTGCGTGCAGGTAGGAGGGACCGTGACCGGAGAGCACGGGGTGGGTATGGAGAAAATAAATCAAATGTGCGTGCAATTCTCTCGCGAAGAACTCGACGCGTTCCTGGCGGTAAAGCGGGCCTTCGATCCGCCCTGCCTGCTCAATCCTGAAAAGGTGATCCCCACGCTGGCCCGCTGCGCCGAATACGGCAAGATGCATGTCCATGCGGGAGAATTGCGCTTCCCCGATCTCGCCCGTTTCTAGGACCTGTCCTCATGGATTTCGTCCTGTCGGAATTGTGCGACCAGGTCATGACGGCCCGTGCCGGTCACAAACCTCTGTTTGTGATGGGCGGCGGCAGCAAGGCGTTCTATGGCAACTACCGTCCGGTGACGCCGCAGGACGGCCACTGCCTGCTGGACATGACGCCCTATCGCGGCATCGTCAGCTACCACCCTTCGGAGCTCGTGGTGACGGTGCGGGCGGGTACGCCGCTGGCCGAACTTGAAGCCGCGTTGGCGGAACATGGGCAGATGCTGGCCTTTGAGCCGCCGCATTTCTCGACCTCCGCCACGGTGGGCGGATGCGTGGCGGCGGGGCTGTCGGGCCCGCGCCGCATGAGCGCCGGCGCGCTCAAGGATTTCGTCCTGGGCGCGCAATTATTGGATTCGGAGGGCCGCATCCTCTCGTTCGGCGGCGAGGTCATGAAGAACGTGGCGGGCTACGATGTGTCGCGCCTCCTGGCCGGTTCGCACGGCATCTTCGGCGCCATACTTGAAGTGTCCTTGAAGGTCGTGCCGCGGCCAATGGATGAGGTCACCCTGACGCTGCCCGCCACCGAGGCACAGGCGTTGGCCAGCTTCGCCTTGTGGCGCGGCAAGCCTTTGCCGATCTCGGCCACCAGCTGGAGCGGCGGCAACGGGGGCGGCGAAGGCCAGATGGCCGTGCGCCTGTCGGGCGCGCCGCCCGCGATCGCCAGCGCCCGCCAACTGATAGGCGGAACGCCGCTGGCGCCTGAAGCGGCGCTGGCCTGGTGGCGATCGCTGCGCGAGCAGACCCACGCCTTCTTCGCACCGGGCCGGCCCTTGTGGCGCCTGGCGCTGCCGCCTACTGCCGCCGCTCTCGGGCTGGGGCCTGCCTTGCTGGAATGGGGCGGAGGCCAGCGCTGGCTGTCGGGCGAGCACGACGCCGCCGCGCTGCGCGAGACCGCGGAGCGGCTGGGCGGCCACGCCACGCTGTTCCGCACCGGGCAGGGCCGGCCTCCGGCCGACGGCGTATTCCATCCGCTGGCGCCCGGGATCGCTTCGATCACGCGCCGCCTCAAACAAGAACTTGATCCGGCCGGCCTGTTCAACCCCGGCCGCCTGGTCCTGGATCTATAGGGCATCATGCAAACCAATCTGGCGTCCTGGGCACGCGATACCGATCTGGGCAAGGAGGCCGACGCCATCCTGCGGCGTTGCGTGCACTGCGGATTCTGCACCGCGACCTGTCCGACCTATCAGGTGCTAGGCGATGAGCTGGACAGCCCGCGCGGTCGTATCTACCTGATCAAGCAGGTGCTGGAGGGCGCCGAGCCCACGCAGTCCACGCAGCAGCACCTGGACCGTTGCCTGACCTGCCGCAATTGCGAGACCACTTGCCCGTCCGGCGTCCAGTATGGCCATCTGGTGGATATCGGCCGCAAGATCGTCGAGGAGCGGGTGCCGCGCAGCTGGGCCGACAAGACCAAGCGCACCTTGCTGCGCAAGACCATGCTGTCGCCGCTGTTCGCGCCTGCAATGCGGCTGGGGCAGGCTGTGCGCGGCATGTTGCCCGAGGCGCTCAAGCGCAAGGTGCCGGAGCGCCGCGCGGCGGGGCCGCTGCCGCAGGTGGCCGGCCATGCGCGGCAGGTATTGATGCTGGCGGGCTGCGTGCAGCCCGCCATGATGCCGACCATCGATGCGGCCACCATCCGCGTCCTGGACGCGGTCGGCATAGGCGCGCGCATCGCGCCTGGCGCCGGCTGCTGCGGCGCGGCAAGTTTCCATCTGGATGCCCAGGACGACGCGCTGGCGCAGATGCGCGCCAATGTCGACGCCTGGTGGCCGCTGCTGCAGGACGGGAAGGTCGAGGCCATCGTCATGAACGCGTCCGGCTGCGGCGCCATGGTCAAGGAATATGCGCATCACTTGCGGCACGATCCGGCCTACGCGCAAAAAGCCGCGCACATCGTGGCGCTGGTGAAGGACGTGGCCGAGATCGTCGCGCCGCATGCGGCGCAATTGCGCTCGCGGTTGCCCGCGGGAACTCGCGCGGCCTTTCATCCGCCGTGCACGCTGCAGCATTGGCAGGGGCTGCGGCCGCTGTCGGAACAACTGCTGGCGGATCTGGGTTTCGCCCTGCAGCCGTTCGCCGACACGCACCTGTGCTGCGGTTCGGCGGGCGCCTATTCGGTGCTGAATCCGGAAATTGCGCTGGAGCTGCGCGACCGCAAGCTGGGCGCCATCGCCGCGGGCGGGCCGGATGTGATCCTGTCCGCCAACATCGGCTGCATCGGCCACTTGCAAAGCGGCACCGATACGCCCGTGCGGCATTGGGTGGAAGTGGTGGATGAGCAGTTGCGCCAGCCGGTGGGCCAGCGCGGCGCGTAGGCGCCGGACGCCTGGCGGCATCCGGCGCCGGGCGCTTTACTCCACGGCCTTGACCATGTCTTCCAGCACCTTCTTGGCGTCGCCGAAAACCATCATCGTGCGGTCCATGTAGAAGAGCTCGTTGTCCAGGCCCGCGTAGCCCGAGGCCATGGAGCGCTTGTTCACGATCACGGTGCGGGCCTTGTAGGCTTCGAGGATGGGCATGCCGGCGATGGGCGATTGCGGGTCGTTCTTCGCGGCTGGGTTGACCACGTCGTTCGCGCCCAGCACCAGCACCACGTCGGTCTGGCCGAACTCGCTGTTGATGTCCTCCATTTCGAAGACCTGGTCGTAGGGCACTTCGGCCTCGGCCAGCAGCACGTTCATGTGGCCGGGCATGCGTCCGGCAACCGGGTGGATGGCGTACTTGACCGTCACGCCACGCTCGGTGAGCTTTTCGGCCAGTTCCTTCAGCGCGTGCTGCGCGCGCGCCACCGCCAGGCCATAGCCCGGAACGATGGTCACGCTTTCGGCGTTGGTCATCAGGAAGGCCGCGTCGTCGGGGCTGCCCGACTTGACGCTGCGCTGCTGCGCATCGCCCGCCGCGGCGGCGGCGCCGGCCTGGCCGCCGAAGCCGCCCAGGATCACGTTGAAGAACGAGCGGTTCATCGCCTTGCACATGATGTACGACAGGATCGCGCCCGACGAGCCCACCAGCGAACCGGCGATGATCAGCATGGGGTTGTTCAGCGAGAAGCCGATGCCGGCCGCCGCCCAGCCCGAATAGCTGTTCAGCATGGACACGACCACCGGCATGTCGGCGCCGCCGATCGGGATGATGATCAGCACGCCCAGCACGAAGGCGATGATCGTCATGATGATGAAGGGCGTCCATTCCTGCGTCAGCATGAACCAGATGCCGCAGCCCAGCATCAGCAGCGCCAGCGCCAGGTTCAGCATGTGCTGGCCCGAGAACACCACCGGCGCGCCCTGGAACAGGCGGAACTTGTACTTGCCCGACAGCTTGCCGAAGGCGATGACCGAACCCGAGAAGGTGATGGCGCCGACGAAGGTGCCAATGAACAACTCGAAGCGGTTGCCGGTGGGGATGGGCACGCCGACGGGCACGATGCCGAAGGCATGCGGCTCGGCCACGACGGCTACCGCGATGGCGACCGCGGCCAGGCCGATCATGCTGTGCATGAAGGCGACCAGCTCGGGCATCTTGGTCATTTCGACGCGCTTGGCCATCAGCGTGCCGATGGAACCGCCCACCAGCAGCCCCAACACGACCCAGCCCAGGCCGATGGTAGAGGCGCCCTCGCGGGCCAGGCCGACGATGAGCGCGGCCGTGGTCAGCACGGCGATCGCCATGCCGGCCATGCCGAACGCATTGCCCAGCCGCGACGTGGTGGGATGCGACAGGCCCTTGAGCGCCTGGATGAAGCAGATCGAGGCGATCAGGTACAGCAGGGTGACGAGGTTCAGCGAGATCATTTCGCTTCCTCCTTGCCTGCCTTGCGGTCCTTTTTCTTGAACATCTCCAGCATGCGCCGGGTCACGAGAAAGCCGCCGAACACGTTGACCGCGGCCAGCGCCACGGCGAACACGCCCATGCCGCGCGCCAGTCCGCCTTCGGTCAGCGCGGCCGCCAGCATGGCGCCCACGATGATGATGGCGGAAATGGCGTTGGTGACGGCCATCAGCGGCGTGTGCAGGGCGGGGGTGACGTTCCAGACGACGTGGTAGCCGACGTAGATGGCCAGCACGAAGATGATGAGGTTCATCAGGGTGGGGTTGATCGCTTCCATGCTGTTAGTTCCTCCGCGCCACGTTGCCGCCTTCGCACATCAGGCAGGCCGCGACGATTTCGTCGTCGCGCTGGATTGCCAGCGCGCCGTCCGCATTGATGATGAGCTTCAGGAAATCCTGGATGTTGCGCGCATACAGCGCCGACGCGTCGGTCGCGACCAGGCCGGGCAGGTTGGTCAGCCCGATGAGGGTCACGCCGTGCTTTTCCACGACCAGGCCTTTTTCGGACAGCGGGCAATTGCCGCCGCGTTCGACCGCCAGGTCCACCAGCACCGAACCCGGCTTCATGGCCGCGACGGTTTCCGCGGACACCAGCGTGGGAGCCGGGCGGCCGGGGATCAACGCCGTGGTGATGACGATGTCGGCCTGCTTGCAGCGTTCGGACACGAGCGCCGCTTGCCTTGCCATCCAGGCGGGCGGCATGGGCCTGGCGTAGCCGCCCGTGCCTTGCGCGATTTCGCGTTCTTCATCCGTTTCGAAGGGTACGTCGATGAACTTGGCGCCCAGCGATTCCACCTGTTCGCGCGCGGCGGGGCGCACGTCCGAGGCTTCAACCACCGCGCCCAGCCGCTTGGCGGTGGCGATGGCCTGCAACCCGGCGACGCCGGTTCCCAGCACGACGGCGCGAGCTGCTTTCAGCGTACCCGCGGCGGTCATCATCATGGGGATCAGGCGGCCATAGTGGTGCGCCGCCAGCAGTACGGCCTTGTAGCCGGCCAGGTTGGCCTGCGAAGACAGCACGTCCAGGCTCTGCGCCCGCGTGATGCGGGGCGCGGCCTCCAGCGCAAATCCGGTGAGTCCCGCAGCCGCCATTTGCTGAATGCCCTCCGCGTCGAAGGGATCCAGCATGCCGACCACGACGGCGCCGGATTTCATCTGGGGCAGTTCCGCGGCAGAAGGCGCGCGCACCTTCATGACGAGTTCCGCCCCCAGCGCATCCTGGGCGGTGCCGAGCGTGGCGCCCGCTGCCTCATAGGCCTCGTCGAGATAGCGGGCGGCAGTGCCTGCCCCGCGCTCCACGACGACGGTATGTTTGCCGCCTATGTACTTCTTGACGGTCTCCGGTGTTGCTGCGACACGAGTTTCCCCGTCTCGGGTTTCTTTTGGTATCCCGATGTGCATCTACGCCTCTCCTCATTAATTGGCAATAGTTATACACGGTAACCAGAGCGGAAAGGTGTCCCGGATGTATGACCAAGATGTTGGGCGATGCCAACACCCTCTTAAAACAATGAGTGGTGCGCGCAAAAAAAAGCCCCATGGCGAACCATGGGGCTGGGGTCTTGCAACCCAACTGCTCCGGCCGGTCTGACTTTTGTGCCGGCCGGCACGGGCGCGCAAACGTCCGGCGTCAAGCCGTTTGCGCGCGAGTCCAGGTGATCAGCGCGGCGGTGAGTTCGCGCAGATCGGCCTTCAGGCGGCCGTAGTTTTCGGAAGGACGCAGCGAGACTTCGTCCATGTAGAGCTTGCGGTTGATTTCGATCTGCAGGCTGTGGCGGCCTTCTTCGGGGCGGCCGAAGGCGCGCACCAGTTCCACGCCCTTGTAGGGGTCGTTGACGGTGACGTTGTAGCCGCGTTGGCGCAGCCAGGCGGCGATGAACTCGCGGAAGGCCGGGTCGCTGGTGCTGCCGTCGCGGTCGCCCAGCACGAAGTCGGGGTGCACCAGGCCGGGGCGGTCGGTGGCATAGGCGCCGGCGACGCTGGGCATGGAATGGCAGTTGATGTGCCAGACCTTGCCGAACTTCTGGTGGGCGGCGTCCAGCACCTGGCCCAGCGCGGCGTGGTAAGGCTTCCAGCAGGCGTCGATGCGGTGGCGCACTTCCGCTACCGTCAGCTTGCGGTTGTAGAGCGGCGTGCCGTCGTCCAGCATGCGCCAGATCAGGCCCTTGCCCAGCTTGACCTTGGGCGAAGCGTTGATGGTGTCGGGCCAGGCCTCGTCCAGCAGCAATTCGTCGATTTCGTCGGGCGAGCGGTTGGCGTCGATGTAGGCGCGCGGAAACGCCGCGGCAATCATCGGCACGCCCATGTCCAAGGCGTCGCCCCACAGGTCGTCAACCCAGGTGTCCTCGGCGGTGCGCAAGGCGCCAAAGTCCACCGCAGCCGCGAAATCGGGGGGGTAGGCGGTGCCGCTGTGCGGGGAGTCCAGCACGAGTGGGGCCGAGGAGTCCGAATCAGGATATTGCTGCGGGAGGTCGAGCCGGTAGGACAGGGGTTGGGTAATTCGCATATGGGGGTATTGCGTTCGTGAATCGGAGGTCCCCGCGCACCGCGGGCGCGCGGGGACCGAAGATCGCTTAGTCGATCTTCACGTTGGCTTCTTTGGCGATGCGCTTGTTCTTGGCGATTTCAGCCGAGATCTGCGCCGCGAATTCGGCCGGGGTGTTGGCGGCCGGCGCGGCGCCCAGGGCTTCCAGGCGGGTCTTGACGTCGGCTTCGGCGCTGACCTTCTGCACGGCGGCGTTCAGCTTGTCCAGCACGGGCTGGGGTAGCTTGGCGGGGGCCACCAGGCCGAACCAGGACGCGTCGTTCACGGCGGGCAGGCCGGCTTCGGCGAACGTGGGCACGTCGGGCAGGCTGGCCACGCGCTTGGGCGAGGCGACGGCCATGGCGATCAGGCGGCCGGACTGCACGTGCGGCAGGGTCGAGGGCAGGTTGTCATACATGACGTCGACCTGGCCGGCCAGCGCGTCGTTCAGCGCCGGACCCACGCCGCGGTACGGTACGTGCATCAGGTTGGTGCCCGAAGCCATCTTGAACAGTTCGCCCATCATGTGCGAGACCGAACCGTTGCCGGCCGACGCGTAGGTCAGCTTGCCCGGCTCGCTCTTGGCCAGCTTGATGAAGTCGGCGATGTTCTTGGCCTGGACCTTCGGGTTGATGGTCATGATGTTGGGCACGGCCGCCAGGTTCGAGATGGGCGTGAAGTCCTTCTCGCCATCGAACGGCAGGTTCGGGTAGATGGCCGGGTTGATGCCGTGGGTGCTGACGGTCGCGATGCCCAGCGTATAGCCATCCGGCGCGCTGCTGGCGACGAAGGCGCTGCCGATCGAGCCGCCGGCGCCGCCGCGGTTTTCCACCACGACGGTCTGGCCCAGTTCCTTGCCCAGCTTGTCCGCGAACAGGCGGCCGACGATGTCGGTGGTGCCTCCGGGCGGGAACGGAACGATCAGGCGGATGGGCTTGGTCGGATATGCGTCTTCAGCGTGCGCGATGCCCGAGGTCAGCGGGGTGGCCAGGGTCGCGGCGGCGACGCACAGGCCCAGTACTACATTACGGCGTTGCATGGATTCCCCTAATGAATTGGAAAGCGGATGCGCAAAGGCAGACGCAAACGCAACGATTCTTTCCTGGCGGTCGGGTTTGCGCAAACGAAAGTTTCTCCGTAAGCTATGAGTTTTTTTCATGCCTCTTTTCGCGGCGGCCCGGAACAGGGCTGTTTTGACTGGGCGGCCTGAAACAATTTGCGTACCCCATCCATGCGGCGTTTCTGTCCTTCTCTTACGGATCTCCAGGCGTTTGAAGTCGCCGCGAGACATAGTAGTTTCACGCGCGCGGCCCAGGAGTTGTGTGTCACCCAGGGCGCGGTCAGTAAGCAAGTGAAACATTTGGAGGAGTTCGTCGGCATCGAACTATTCCTGCGGATCAGGCAAGGCCTGGTCCTGACCGAGGCGGGACGCAGCTATCTCACCAAGATCCAGGCCGGCCTGGGGCAGATCGAAGCCGCCACCGTGGAGCTGATCGCGCACCAGGGGCAGGGGGGCACGCTCAACCTGACCTGTATGCCGACCTTCGGCGCGCGCTGGCTGATCCCGCGCCTGACCGCCTTCATGCGCTTGCGGCCGGACATCCATGTCGAGTTCCTGCCCCACCGGCAGGGCTATGACTTTTCGACGCCCGAGCTGGACGCCGCCGTGCGTTTCGGCGAGGGCATCTGGCCGGGCAGCGGGGCGGACTACATCGTCGGCCGCGAAATCCTGCCGGTTTGCAGCCCGCGCCTGATTCCGGGCGGCTGTGCCGCGCCGGCCGACCTGCTGGCTTATCCGCTGCTGCACCACACCTCGGCGCTGGACGGCTGGCGCGACTGGTTCGAGCAGGCTGGCTGCGATACCCGGCGCAGCCTGGAAGGCGCGCGCTTCGACCAGTATGCGCTGCTGTCGCAGGCGGCCGCGGCCGGCTTCGGCGTGGCGCTGATTCCGCGCTGCCTGATCGAGGACGAGCTGCGCGACGGCAAACTGGCCGTCGCGATCCAGCTGCCGATCCGGGCGCGCATGGGCTACTACCTGTGCTATCCAGAGCAGAAAGCCAATCTGCCCACCTTGCAGGCTTTTCGCACCTGGCTGATGGAAGTGTCGCGGGCGGCTGAGCCGCAGCCGCGGGAAGATGCCGTGTCCGATCTAAAATAGACCCATCATGAGTTCAAAAACCACCAAGAAAGGCCGCGTTGTCGTCGGCATGTCCGGCGGGGTCGATTCTTCGGTCACCGCCTGGCTGCTCAAGCAGCAAGGCTACGAGGTCGTCGGCCTGTTCATGAAGAACTGGGAAGACGACGACGATTCCGAATACTGTTCCACCCGCCAGGACCTGCTGGACGCCGCCAGCGTCGCGGACCTGGTCGGCGTCGAGTTCGAGTTCGTCAATTTCGCCGCCGAATACAAGGATCGCGTGTTCGCGGAGTTTCTGCGCGAGTACTCCGCGGGCCGCACGCCCAATCCGGACGTGCTGTGCAACGCCGAGATCAAGTTCAAGGCCTTTCTCGACCACGCCATGGAGCTGGGCGCCGAGCACATCGCCACCGGCCATTACGCGCGGGTGCGCGAGGTGCCGGCCGAGGGCGGCCGCACGCAGTTTCAGCTGCTCAAGGCGCTGGACGCGTCCAAGGACCAGAGCTACTTCCTGCATCGCCTGAACCAGGCGCAGCTGTCGCGCACCATGTTCCCGCTGGGCGAGATCCACAAGACCGAAGTGCGGCGCATTGCCCACGAGATCGGCCTGCATAACGCCGCCAAGAAGGATTCCACCGGCATCTGCTTCATCGGCGAGCGGCCGTTCAGGGAATTCCTGAACCGCTACCTGCCGACCGAGCCGGGTCCGATCATGACGCCGGAAGGGCAGAAGGTCGGCCGCCACGAAGGGCTGTCGTTCTACACGCTGGGCCAGCGCAAGGGCCTGGGCGTGGGCGGGGTGAAGGGGCGCCAGCGCGAGGACGGCACGGCCGAAGCCTGGTACGTGGCGCGCAAGGACCTGGAACGCAATGTGCTCTACGTGGTGCAGGGACACGACCACCCCTGGCTGCTGTCGGGCGAATTGCGGGCGCAGGACGCCAGCTGGGTCGCCGGCCACGCGCCGGCCGCCGGTGCGTACGGCGCCAAGACGCGTTACCGGCAGGCCGATGCGGCCTGCAAATTGGACGGCGCCGTCGACGGCACTTTCAGCCTGAGTTTTACCGAGCCGCAGTGGGCGGTTACCCCCGGACAGTCCGCCGTGCTTTACGATGGCGAGGTTTGCCTGGGCGGCGGCATCATCCTGTAGGCGCCGCGCCGGCATCCGCCGCGCGGCGTGCGCAGACTTCAATCAAAGCCCCTCGGGCGCGGCCCGTGGGGCTTTGTTCATTACCAAGAAGAAAGAGGAGACAGTTGTGGATGTAACGATGGTGATTTGCCTGCTGGTGCTGGGCGGCGTGGTGGGTTTTGCCGCGGGCCTGCTGGGCATAGGCGGGGGCATGCTGCTGGTGCCTTTCCTGACGATGCTGTTCGCCTGGAAGGGCATGCCTGCCGATCTGGTGGTGCACGCCGCCATCGCCACGTCGATGACGTCGATCCTGTTCACTTCCATTTCGAGCGTGCGGGCGCACCAGCAGCGCGGCACGATCAAATGGAACATCGTCTGGGCCATGGCGCCGGGCATCATCATCGGCGGCCTGCTGTCCGGCGGCGCGGTGTTCGCCGCGCTCAGCACGCTGTGGCTGTCGCTGTTCTTCGCGCTGTTCGTCGGCTATTCCGGCTGGAGCATGCTGCAGAACAAGAAGCCCAAGCCCAGTCGCCAAATGCCGGGCGTGGTGGGCACCAGCGCGGCGGGGGCGGGCATCGGCTTTCTGTCAGGCCTGGTGGGCGCGGGCGGCGGCTTCCTGTCGGTGCCCTTCATGGTCTGGTGCAACGTAGCCTTGCACAACGCGGTGTCGACCTCGGCGGCGCTGGGCTTTCCCATCGCGCTGGCCAATAGCGTGGGTTACGTGGTGTCGGGGTTGAACTCGGGCGAATCGCGTCCCGGCATGCTGGGCTACATCTACTGGCCGGCGTTGATTGCGCTGGTATGCACCAGCGTGCTGACGGCGCCGCTGGGCGCGCGCATGGCGCACCGCCTGCCGGTGCAGACTCTGAAGCGCGTGTTCGCCTGCCTGCTGTTCGCGCTGGCCGCGTACATGCTGTTCAAGGCCTGGCAGACGTTTACTAGCTAAGGGGGGTACGGCTGCGCCGATGGATAGGCGCAGCCGACGCGCAAGCGTAGGCGGAACAGAACCGTAGGCGGAGTAGAGGCGCCGCCTACGAGAAGCGGGGCCGCACGGATCCGGCTCCGCCGGTCCGTAGCGGCGCCCCCTGGGGGGAGGCGCGCAGCGCCTCGGGGGGACTACACCACCGGTACTGTGTCGACGAACGATTGGCGTTGCGACAGCTTGTCGTACAGGCGGGCCAGGTTCTGGTGGTTGGTGCGCCAGTCGAGCGCGGCGAAACGCAAGTCCAGGTAGCCCAGCGCGCAGCCGACGGCGATGTCGGCCAGGCTGTAGTTGATGCCCATGCAGTGGGCGTTGTCGCCCAGGCTCTTGTTCATGGCGTCGAGGCTGGCGTGGATCTTGGAGTACTGGCGCTCGATCCATTCGGGGCTGCGCTGGGCCTCGGCACGCTGGTTTTCCTTGACGATGGTCACGCAGGCGTCGAGCAGGCCGTCGGCGATGGCTTCCCAGCACTTGACGGCCGCACGGTCGCGCCCCGGCTGAGGAATCAGGCGGGCGACAGGAGACAGGGTGTCGACGTATTCGACGATGACGCGCGAATCGAAGAGGGCGCCGCCATCTTCCATGACCAGGCAAGGTACCTTGCCCAGCGGGTTGTACGTTTGGATCTGCGTGTCGGCGGACCAGACGTTTTCGAGTTCAAGCCGGTAGTCCAGCTTTTTCTCGGCCATGACGATACGCACTTTGCGCACGTAAGGACTGGTAAGCGAGCCGATCAGTTTCATGGAGTCACAAGCGGAGTCGGAAAGCGGCCGAAGTATAGCAGGCCGCATGACGGCAGACGGCCAAGAGGCCGGAATCTTCGTCAGTTTGCCACAATGTTGCGTGCTTCCGGATGATAAAATCGCCCGATTCGCTCATTCTTCGCTTTTTCTCTTCCACACCATGCAAATCGCCGATCAGCTCAGCCAACTCAACGCCCTTTCGCCATTGGATGGCCGGTACGCTTCCCGGGGCGACGCGCTGCGCGGCTTGCTCTCTGAAGCCGGCTTCATGGCCCACCGCGTTGAAGTCGAGGTGGCCTGGCTGATCGCGCTGTCCGACGCCGGCCTGCCGGAACTGCCCGCCTTCTCCGAAGCTGCCCGTGCCCGCCTGCAACAGTTGGTGCGCGACTTCTCGGAAACGGACGCGGCCCGCATCAAGGACATCGAACGCGTCACCAACCACGACGTCAAGGCCGTGGAATACTGGCTGAAGGAAAAGGTGGCCGACGACGCCGAGCTGGCCCGCGCCGCCGAGTTCATCCACTTCGCCTGCACCTCCGAGGACATCAATAACACCTCGCACGCGCTGATGCTGACCCGCGCCCGCAACGAAGTCGTGGTGCCGCGCCTGCGCGAATTGGCCGCCAAGCTGAACGACATGGCGGTGGCCCAGGCCGACCAGCCCATGCTGTCGCGCACGCACGGCCAGCCGGCCAGCCCGACCACCCTGGGCAAGGAATTCGCCAACGTGGCCGCGCGCCTGAACCGCGCCATCGCCGCCGTCGAGGCCGTCGAACCGCTGGCCAAGCTGAACGGCGCTACCGGCAACTACAACGCCCACCTCTCGGCCTACCCCGAGATCGACTGGCCCGCCTTCAGCCAGCGCGTGCTGGCCGGCCTGGGCCTGACCCAGAATCGCCACACCATCCAGATCGAACCCCACGACTGGATGTCGGCCCTGTTTGACGCCATCACGCGCGCCAACATCATCGTGCTGGACCTGGACCGCGACGTCTGGGGCTACGTGGCGCTGGGCTACTTCAAGCAACGCCTGAAAGAAGGCGAGGTCGGTTCCTCCACCATGCCGCACAAGGTCAACCCGATCGACTTCGAAAACTCCGAAGGCAATCTGGGCCTGGCCAACGCCGTGCTGCGCCACCTGGCCGACAAGCTGCCGATCTCCCGCTGGCAGCGCGACCTGACCGATTCCACCGTGCTGCGCAACCTCGGCGTGGGCTTGGGCTACTGCCTGGTGGCCTGGGATGCCTGCATGCGCGGCCTGGGCAAGCTGGAAGTCAACACCGCCGCCATCGACGCCGACATCGACGCGTGCTGGGAAGTGCTGGCCGAACCGGTGCAGACCGTCATGCGCCGCTATGGCCTGCCGCAGCCGTACGAACAGCTCAAGGCTTTGACGCGCGGCAAGGGCATCACCGAGGAACGCCTGCGAGAATTCATCCAGGGCCTGGCCCTGCCCGAAGAGCCCAAGGCTCGCCTGCTGGCGATGACCCCACGCTCCTATATCGGGCTGGCCGCCGACTTGGCCCGGGCGGTATAGTCGCCTTGCCGCGCGCCTGGGGGCGCGCGGCCTCTGTTGAACTTACGGGAGATTGCAATGAAGAAGTTGTCCACGCTCGCCGCGTTGGCCTGTATGACGGTTGGGCCCCTGCTGGCGACGAGCGCGTCCGCGCAGTTCGCCAAGCCCGAAGATGCGGTCAAGTACCGCCAGTCGGCGCTGACGCTGATGGCTTCCCACTTCGGCCGCATGGCGCCGGTGGTCAAGGGCCAGCAGCCCTATGACGCCGCGCAGATCAAGGCCAATGTGGAAGTGCTGAAGACCTTGTCGGCCTTGCCGTGGACGGCTTTCGGCGCAGGCACCGAGGGCGGCGATGCGCGTCCTGAAGTCTGGAGCGACGCCGCGGGCTTCAAGCAGAAGCAGCAAGCCTTCCAGGACAACATCGTCAAGCTGTCGGCTGCCGCCGATGCCGGCGACCTGGACAAGCTGCGCGCCGCGTTCGGCGATGTCGGCGCAAGCTGCAAAGCCTGCCACGACTCGTACCGCAAGAAGAAGTAAGCGCCGGCCGTCCGCGGGCGGCATGTGGGCAAAGAGGCGCCAGCGGAATCGTTGGCGCTTTTTTTTCGTCATTGCAGGGTGTGGCTGCGGTCCTCCGACCATGGGTGCATCCCGTTCAAGGGAGATCGCATGAAGTCCTTTGAGAATCTGGTGGCCGAGGCCGAAGCTGCCGACGTGGGCGGTTGGGGCTTCGACTGGCTGTCGGGGCGGGCCTCCGAGGAGCGCCCGCCTTGGGGCTATGCCGGGCGGCTCGCGCAGCGCCTGGCCAGTGCGCAGTCGGCGCTGGATTTGGACACGGGCGGTGGCGAGGTGCTGGCCGAGGCCTCCGGATTTCCGCCGGTCATGCACGCGACCGAAGCCTGGCCGCCCAATGCCAGGAAAGCTCATGAGCGCCTGGCCGCGCGCGGCGTGCAGGTGGTGCAGACCGAGCACGGCGCCGCGTTGCCGTTCGCTGACGCCTCGTTCGAATTGGTGACGTCCAGGCATCCCGTGAGTCCGGACTGGGCGGAGATCCATCGCGTGCTCAAACCGGGCGGATCTTACTTTGCGCAGCATGTGGGGCCGGCTTCAGCCTTCGAACTGATTGAGTATTTTCTCGGGCCATTGCCGCAGGAACGGCGCCTGCGCGATCCGCAGGGTGAAGCCGCCGACGCCTTGGCCGCAGGGCTGACCGTGACGGATTTGCGCACGGCGCGCTGCCGGATGGTGTTCCACGACGTGGGCGCCGTGGTCTGGATTTTGCGCAAGTGCGTGTGGTGGGTGCCGGGTTTTTCGGCGTGGAAGTACCGTGATCCGCTGCTGGCGTTGGATGAAGGCATGCGCCGGGGAGAGCCGTTCGTGGCGCACTCGGCCAGGCATTTGATCGAAGCGCGGCGTGGGGCGGGTCCGGTCCGCGAGCAGTGACGCTGCCTGCGGACCGAGGGAGGCTTCAATCGCGCTTGCGGGCGCAGGACAGGCAGAGTACCGCTGCGGCGAGGCTCAGGCCATAGGCGATGATCGGCCAACTGGTCCCGCTCGGAAAGAGCGTGATGGCGAGGGTTCCAAGACCACCCAGTATCAGCCCGCCCAGGCAGAAGTAGACCGCAGTGACGGTTCCCGCCATCTGGTCGAAACCCTGAAGTGCGCCGTTCGGCGCCACGGAGACTGCCGAGGCGATGCCGGCGCCGACCAGCCACATCGGGGCGATCAGGCCCAAAGCCGAATTGGGCGCCCACAGCTCGGTGAGGGCGAGGGCGAGGGCTCCCGAGATCAGGCAGCCCATTCCCATCCTCAGCGTTTTCAGGCTCCCCCAGCGAGGGATAAGCCGGCCCATGAGTCGCGCAGTCACCATCATTGCAATCGCCACGGTCGCGAATAGCAGGCTGAAGCCAAGCTGTGACAGCCCTTGGCGGCCCATCATCAGCCAGGGCGCGGTCGAGAAAAAGACAAAGAAGCTGCCCATCCCGGCGCTGTAGCACAGCGTGTAGAGCCAGAAGCTCCGGCGTCTAAGGGGTGACAGGAGTCGCGACCACTGTGGACCGGCGTCTCCTTGCCTTCTGGTCTCGGGCCATAGCAGCCAGGCCGCGATGACCGCTCCGGTCATCGCCATTCCCAGCAGGCCGAAGATGGCGCGCCATCCCAGCCAGGCGCTGACCAGCGCGCCCAGTAGCGGGCCTGCCGCAGGCACCATCGCCAGCATGGACCCGAGCAAACCGTAGATGACGTGGCTTTCCTTGCGGCCCGAGTAAACGTCGCGCACGGTGGCGAAGGTGGCGACGAGGCATGCCGCGGCCCCGCAGGCCTGGAGGATGCGCAGGCCCAGGAATAGGTCTGGGGACGAGGTGGTGGCGAGGCCGAACGAGGCGGCGATATAGGCCAGGCCGCCGCTGAGCAAGACGGGGCGGCGGCCCAGCCGGTCCGACAGCGGGCCGAAGACAAGCTGGCCGGCTCCAAGCAGAACCAGGTAAGCCGTCAAGGTCCATTGGACCGTCGCGGCGCCGGTGCCGAGCGCATCGGCCATGAAGGGCACCACGGGCAAGTACATGTCCATGCCCAGCGATGCCAGCAGATCGAACGGCGACAGCAGGAAGAGCGTGGCGGCAAGGGAGAGCCGCCAGGAAGAATCATTTGAGCGCACGAAACCATCTCCTTCAGGAAGGATCAGGCGGCGCTCTCCTTGAGCGGATGGAGTCTCGAGAACGCCGCAACAACCGAAAAAAGCGAGTTGTTGCGGCTTACTTGTCTGCTTGCTTGGCGGTGCTCATGGGCGTCAGGAAAAGGACATATCGGCCGCCACTTCCAGCGACCGGATCCACAGCACCAGGCCCGTGACGCAGGCGCCCAGCACCAGGGCGCGCAGCCAGACGGCAAAGCCGTCCTGCGTGGGCGGCGTGCCGGCGGGCACGTCCTTGGCGTCGACCTTGCCCGTGATGATGGCGCGTACCAGGCGCTTGCGGCGCACCAGCGCGTACCAGAGCACCGCGGCGAGATGCAGGGCGACCAGGGTCAGGATGACCCACTCATTGAGCTTGTGCCAGGAAGTCATGGCGGCCGCCACGGTTTCGCTGACGTGCCCGAACAGCGGGCCCTGCGTCATGATGTCGTCGGTGGTGAACAGGCCGCTGACCGCCTGGGAGCCGATGACCAGCAGCAGCGCCAGCACCGACAGCGCGCCCAGCGGATTATGGCCGGCGGGCGCGGCTGCGCCCTTCAGGTACCGGGCCACGGCGGCCGGCCCGCGTACGAACTGCGTGAAGCGGGCGTAGCGGGGGCCGAAGAATCCCCACAGCAGGCGGAACAGGATCAGGCCCAGCGCCGCGCAGCCGAAGCGCACATGCCAATCCATGTACAGGCCGCCCAGCTTGACGCTGACGAATGCGCCGACGATACAGGCGACCAGCGCCCAGTGGAATAGACGAGTGGGGAGGTCCCAGATATGGACCGGGAGACGATTATTCTGCATGGGGGGATCGCCAGGGCTGTATTGCCGGGGACTTTATCACGCACAAATTGCCCCGTTGCGGGAGCAACGGGGCGGGGTACTGCTTCAGTGGGTATTGCGGCGCGCCGGCACGATGCGATGCACGTGCTCATGGCGGAAGCGGATGCGTTGGCCAGGAGCCTCTTGCGCAGGCGCTCCGCAAGGCACGACTTCGGTCGTGTAGGTCGTCGTGCCGTTGATCGGCGCGTTGTAGATGACCTTGGCGCGGATTTCCGGGCCATTCGCGGGTTGCAGGTAAACGATGTCGCCGATATGGATCGGCGTGTTGTCCAGCATGGTGTGGGCCGGGCGTCGGATCAGGTCCGAGGTAGTGAAACGAGTATTCATGGTGTTTGTTCTCTTGGTTTCTAGTTATGTGAAAAGCCGCGTCAGGCCACATGACGCGCGGCAATCCTGCCGCATGCCGCTGCCAGCCGCATCTAATATGGCGGGCGTGTGGTGACACTAACGCATATTTGCCGCCGACCCTTTGCGCATTCTCATGTTTTTGCGCGCACGGGCTGACGGCGCGACGCTGTCCATCAGTCCGGGACGGCATCATTTCGGGCTGTGCGATGCGCGAGGCATGCAGGGGTCCGAGGATTCATGCAGGGCGTGCTGGCCCTGGCGATTGCGGCGCGATTATCGGTACTTGTCGCTTGCGCGTGTTGCAGGCGCCGCTGATTGTCTTGTTGCTTCTTGCCAAGCCGGACCGGCGGTTTGGTGAAGGCGTTTTGTTCCAGGCCGCGATCCGGATTTGCGTTCTTCGCAAACGGGATGGAATGCTCGGGCTTGGGTGTTTTGGGTCTTTTGGGTCTTTTTTTGGACCTACTTTGTGAGGTCTGCTTTGTGTCTGGGGAAGGGCCGATGCTCAGCCTTCAGAACCCGCGCCGTTTTATTTTCGAATGGAAATTGGCGCAAACCGCAGAACTCAACCATTGATGATACTGGCAGCCAACTCTTTTTGCAAGCGTTTTGTGGTAGGGGAGGAAGAGTCCTCCCCTTATCTGTCCCTTAATGAGAGGTGGGGCGGGCCTGGCGCTGGGCTTCGATGATGAGGCCTTCCAGGCGCGCGGACATGCGCAAGGCGACCTGCGCGCTGGTCTGGCCGTCCGGCTGGCTCTCGGTTTCCAGCGCGAGTTCGATGCGCTCGTTGTCGAAGGCCTCGGGGGCGGCCTGGATTTCCACGTAGCGGGCCAGCAAGGCGTCGACCGCCTTCTGCGCGTCGGCCAGCGCTTCAGCGGACAACTGGCCAGGACTCAGGTACTGGTTGACCACCCGCGCCAGGTCGTTCATGAAGAACAGCAGGGCGGCCGCGCCGCGGCAATCGGGATGGGCAAAGCCCCAGGTATCGGAGGTGGCGGTTTGAGTCATGGTTTGGGGCGAGCCTGTGTTGCGGGGGCCATCGCGGCCGAAGACGCCATTTTATGGGATCGGGCGGCGGGGCCGCATGAGGCATACTGCCATGCCTATGATAAGACTCGCACGACCTTCAGACTTGGCCAGCCTGGCCGATATCGAACGTTCCGCCGCGCGGCGGTTCCTGGACACGCACATGGCCTGGGCCGCCGGCGACGATACGGCGCCGCTGGCCGAGCTGGCGCAGGCGCTGGCGGCCGGCCTGCTGTGGATCGCAGAGGGCGAGGGCCTGCCCGCAGGCTTTGCGCTGACCCGGCCCATGGATGGCGATCTCTACCTGGCCGAGATGGCGGTCGCCTTGCCGTGGCAGGGCCGCGGCCTGGGGCGGGCGCTGCTTTGCGCCGTATGCGCCCACGCTCGTTCTGCGGGCTGCTACCGGTCCGTGGTGCTGACCACCGACCGCGAATTGTCCTGGAACCGGCCGTTTTACCTGCGGCAAGGCTTTGCGGAGGTGCCGGCGGCGGACCTTACGCCGGGGCTGCGGGCGCGTTTGCGCCACGAGGTTGCCATGGGCTTTGACCCCGCGCGGCGCTGCGCGATGACGTATCCCCTGGCGCCATGATGCGGGCGGCGGACCCTGTGTCAACACGCTTCGATAGCAACAAATTCCGCCCGCTGGCGGCGGCAGGAAGCGCCTTCGGGATAATCTGCCGGAGAGCGGCCGCCGACGGCCGCGGTTCCGCGAACCCGCATGCAAGGAGGATAGGCATGGCACTGCTGCGAGCTTGCCTGCTGGGCCTGGCGACGGCGTCGATGCTGTTTCTGTCGGCTTGTGTCAACAAGGAGCCCCAGGAGCGGGTTGCGTTCATCCAGCTGCTGCAAAGCCGGATGAGCAGCGCGTCGCTGCTGCCCATAGGCATCCTGAGCGAGCCGGAAAAGGAGGCCGTCGGCGGCTATGCCGATGCCTACGAAGTGATCGCCGATTTCCAGGATGCGATGGCGCAGGCGGCCGTGTCCATGCGCGGCGTGCTGGAAGTCGAGACCATCCGCTCGGTGGCCGAGATCGTGGAACGGCGGGCCCGCTTCGAGGCGGCGCGCAAAATGCTGGCCGAGCAGGCCGCCGAGGTCCAGCAGGCCCAGGCCAAGGCGGACAAGGCGCGGGCGGCGCTGGCGCTGCCGGCCGATCTCGCGCCCGTCTATGACGGCGTTTATGACGAAGCCGTGACGGCGCCGGCGGCCGAACTGCTGGATGCCGCAGCCGCCATGGATGCAGTGGCGCGCGATGCGTTGGGCGTGGCGGATTTCGTGGAGGCCCATGCGCAGGACATCTTGCTGGCGGACGGGCAGGCGCGTGTCGCGACGCTTACTCTGCAGCAGGAACTGAACCTGCGCCTGCAGGGGTTGAACGCGCAGTCGGACGTTCTGGAGCACGCGCGCGCCGTGCTGCTGCAAGCGGCCGGGCAGCCGCCGGACGCCCGTTGAACGGCGCTTTGTACAATGCGGGTCTCGCGGCGTCAGCCGAGCCTGGGACGGAATATGAGCCAATCTTCCAGCGTGCACTACAGAACCTTTCTGCTCCTGCTGGTGGTGGTCACCATCGCCTTCGGCTGGTTGTTGTGGCCTTTTTACGGCGCTGTTTTCTGGGGCGCCGTCCTTGCCATCATCTTTGCGCCGCTGCAGCGCCGGCTGGTGCAGCGCATCGGCGGGCGGCGCAACCTGGCCGCGCTGATCACCTTGCTGCTGGTGCTGCTGCTGGTGATCCTGCCGCTCATCGTCATCAGCGGATCGCTGGTGCGCGAAGGCGCGAATCTCTATCAGAGCGTCAAGTCCGGGCAGATCAACTTCGGCGCCTATTTCCAGCAGGCCATGGCGGCCCTGCCGCCGTCGGTGCATGATCTGCTGGCGCGCTTCGATCTGGCCGACATACCGAGCCTGCAGGAAAAGCTCAGCGCCGGCGCGATGCAGGCCAGCCAATTCCTGGCGACCCAGGCCTTGAACATCGGACAGGACACGTTCCAGTTCGTGATCAGCTTCGGCATCATGCTGTATCTGCTGTTCTTCCTGTTGCGCGACGGCCCGCTGCTGTCGGCGCGGCTCAAGCGCGCCATGCCGCTGAGCGACACGCACAAGCAGCATCTGCTGCGCAAGTTCACCACCGTCGTGCGCGCCACCGTCAAGGGCAACGTCGCGGTGGCGGCGGCGCAGGGCGCGCTGGGCGGCATCATCTTCTCGATCCTGTCGATCCAGGGCGCGCTGCTGTGGGGCGTGATCATGGGCTTTCTGTCCTTGCTGCCCGCGATAGGCGCGGGGCTGATCTGGGCGCCGGTCGCGATCTACTTCCTCTTGACCGGCGCCACGGTCAAGGGTGTCGCGCTGATACTTTTCGGCGTGCTGGTCATCGGCATGGTGGACAACGTGCTGCGCCCCATCCTGGTCGGCAAGGACACCAAGATGCCCGACTATGTGGTGCTGATCTCCACGCTGGGCGGCATGGCCTTGTTCGGCCTGAACGGATTCGTGATCGGCCCGCTGATCGCCGCGCTGTTCATGGCTAGCTGGGACCTGTTTGCGCCGCCCGTGGATGGATTGGCGGACAGCGCCGAGGACCAGCCGCGCGTCGAAAAATAGGCGCGGAGGGCGGCTCGGTGGTCCGCCCCGGCCCGGCGGGTGTATGGTGTAGCAGCGCCGGCTTCCACCGAGGCCGGCCTTTCGTATCAACCTCGACTATTCGGGAGCGCGTTGGATATGGAATGGAAACTGCATCGATCGGGCTGGATCGAAGAACGCAACTTCGACATTGAATTCGCCGAGACCCCGGAGGGCTATCACGCCCGGGTGCGGGTCTTCGGATTTCCAGTACTGGAAGACACCAAGCACGTGTTCCCCAATGAGGCGCTGGCCGAGAAGGGGGCGCTGACGCTGCTCAAGACCCAGTTCACCGGCACCCCGGATCTGGAAGATCAGTAGGGCGACAGGCGCCGCGCGTTCTGAATAAATTGGGGACGCGCTATTTTCACCACATCTGTATTGACGCGGCGAGGGGATTCCCATGGCGCGGATTGTGCGATTGCGAACTTCTGCAATAATTTCTGACGTTCGTTCGTCCTCGGGCCGTGGGCCGAGCGCAACGTATCGGGAGGCGCATGGGTCCAGAGGTGTGGTTTCGATCGGCAGGCCGACGCTTGCGGACTTCGCAGGGCGAGGTTCCCGTGGCTGACGCCGAAAGCCTGGCCGGCGCGCGAGTGCGCCGGCCGCGCCGCTATTCCATGCGCACAGGCCTGTTGACGTTGGTGTTCGCCTGTATCACGCCTGCCTTGATCATGGCGTCGGTGGCGGTCTACGAAAGCTACGTCATCCAGAAAGAGCGGATCTTCCGCGACACGATATTCCTGGCGCGTAATCTCACTGCGATCCTCGACCGCGAACTCACCGGGGTCGAGGCCGGCTTGCAGATGCTGGCCTCGTCCCCGGACCTGGTGGCCGGCGACCTGGCCGGTTTCCATCGGCGGGCGCGCGAATCCGTGCGCTTCCAGATCATCGACAGTTATGTGCTGACCGATAAGGACGGCCGTCAATTGATCAACACGTCCGTGCCATTCGGCAACGCCTTGCCGCTGACCGGCGCGTCCACTCAGCTGGCCGAGGTATTCCAGACGCGCGCGGCGGTATTGACGGGCCTCTTCACCAGCAAGGTCAACCAAGGTCCGCTCATTGCACTGGGCGTGCCGGTGATGCGTAACGGCGAGGTCGCCTACAGCCTCAACGTCGGCATCCTGCCCGAGCGCATCGGCAACCTGCTGGGCAGGCGGGCATTGCCTGACGGTTGGGTGGCCGCCGTGCTGGACGATAGCGGCACGATCCTGGCGCGCACGCGCGACACCTCGAAATTCGTGGGCCAGAAGGCCGTTCCCGAGTTGGCCCGGGCGGTGCTGCAGGAAAGCGAGGGCTCGCTGGAAACCGTCACCAAGGAAGGCACTCCTGTTTACACCGCCTTCAGCCGTTCGTCCTTGTCCGGCTGGACGGTCGCGGCCGGGGCCCCAATGAGCCTGCTGACCACGGACCTGTACCGCTCCATCGCCTGGATCGCCCTGGGCACCTTGCTGGCTTTTGGACTGGGCCTGCTATTGGCCTTGCGGCTCGCCAGCCGCCTGACCTCGGCCGTGCAGAGTTTGGTTGCGCCCGCGCTCGCGCTGGGCAAGGGGCACGCGGTGACGGTGCCGGGCACGCGCGTCAAGGAGGTTGCGGAAGTGGGCGGCGCGCTGGTGCATGCCTCGCGCATGCTGGCGCATGCCCAGCATCTGGCGCACTACGATCCGCTGACCGGCCTGTGCAATCGCGTGCTGTTCAACGAACTGGTGCTGCGCGAGCTTGCGGTGGCGCAGCGCAGCGGCGAATCCTTTGCCGTCCTGGCGATCGACCTGGACGGCTTCAAGGCGGTCAATGACCTGCACGGCCATGCGACCGGGGACGCGGTGCTCCAGGAAGCGGCGGAGCGCATGGCCGACGCCATCCGCGTATCGGACGTGGCGGCGCGGCTCGGGGGCGACGAATTCGCAGTGTTGTTGCTGGGCGCGAGCGGGGACGACGCGCGCCGCGTCGCGCAGGCGCTGGTGGAAAGCCTGTCCCTGCCGTATCCCGAGGTCAACGTCTCGGTTTCCGCCAGCGTGGGCATCGCCGTGTATCCGCAGTCCGGCGTCGCCGTGCGCGAGCTGCTGGAACGCGCCGATAGGGCGCTCTACAAGGCCAAGGGCCAGGGCAAGCGCAGGGTGGAGGTGGATCAGTGACCCGCCCCGCCCGCCGCTGGCACGCCGTTACCCGTCGTGGGGCGGCGGCGCCAGGGCAGTAAGCACTTCGCCCGATTTCAGTCGGTACCGGTTCCGATCCAGCGGCACCACGCGCTCCCCCTCGGTGGTGCGGAGTATGTAGCGGGCCGCGTCAGGCCGGGCCGCGTCAGGCCGGGCCGCGTCAGGACTGACGTGGCCTGGCCCGACGTGTCCCGGCTCTTCCGCCCTCAGGAACACTTCAATCCGGTAGAGCCGGCCCGACTCCGTGCTGGCCAGCACGTCGCTCAATCTGCGTATGGATATGGTCATGCGGCGCTTGCTCCTTGTTCTGAATTGTTCTGGCGGGCATTCGGGGGCGGGGCGCCGACTCTGCCGCATGCCGGAGGCTGGCCACGGCTCGTGCAGGTTTTCGCTAAACTGCCCGGCTTGGCGCCCCGAAGCGGGCAATCGGAATCAGTAATGCAACTTTCCCTGAGCCGGAACACGGCGACTTCACTGGGCTTGCTGGCGGTGCTGCTGTGGGGCACCGTCGTCGGCCTGATCCGCGGTGTCAGCGAAAGCTTCGGTCCGGTAGGCGGCGCTGCGCTGATCTATACGACGGGTTCCGCGTTCCTGGCGCTGCTGCTGGGATTCCCGAAACTGCGGACCTTTCCGCGCTCCTATCTCGTCGTTGGCAGCCTGCTGTTCGTTGCCTACGAGATCTGCCTGTCGCTCTCTTTGGGCTACGCCGCCAACCGCGGGCAGGCGATCGAATTGGGCATCGTCAACTATCTCTGGCCCTGCTTCACCGTGATTCTCGCCATGCTCATCAATGGCCAGCGGGCCAGCGCATGGGTGGTGCCGGGCATACTGTTGTCGCTGTGCGGCATCGTCTGGGTCCTGGGCGGGTCCGGTGGACTGTCCTGGGACCGCACCATCGCCAATGTCTCCAGCAATCCCCTCAGCTATGGACTGGCCTTCAGCGGCGCCATTATCTGGGCCGTCTATTGCAACGTAACCACGAGATTCGCCGACGGCAAGAATGGCGTCGCCCTGTTTTTCATGCTGACTGCGGCCGCCCTGTGGATCAAGTTCCTGCTGGGCGCCGAACCCGCCTTGACATTCACCTGGCCGGCCACGCTGGAACTGCTGGTAGCTGGCGGCGCCATGGCCGCAGGCTATGCGCTATGGAACGTGGGAATACTCAAGGGCAACCTGACCTTGCTGGCCACGGCGTCCTACTTCACGCCGGTCTTTTCGACATTCTTCGCCGCCGTGTGGCTGTCGACCCGCCTGACGGCGTCGTTCTGGCAAGGCGTGGCCATGGTGACCGCGGGCTCGCTCTTGTGCTGGGCCGCGACGCGCGGCAAATCCGCCCGGGGCGCATAGCCCCAGGCGTGCGTGCCGTAATAAAGGAGTTATTCGATCAGCACGGTCTGAGCGACCGCGTATCCGAGCGGAATCAACAAGAGTGAAGCAAATAAGGAACTGACGATCGCCGCCGAGATTTTCAGCCAGGGTTCGGACCCTGCGCTTTGAACCGTTTGAATCACCAACGCGACGATACCCACAACCATCAAACAGCTGATTACCACTGCTACATAAGTCATGTTGTCTCCGTCCTCGCCTGATTAAAGGGGTGCGGCTGCCGCTGGGCGGTCTAGATGTTTGTATTGATTGTGCGCCTGTATTTGCGCAACAGGCCCTAGGGTTTTCCTGACGCGGCGCGCGGTTTGTGGCGTTTTTGCCGCGAGGTGTGCAGCATGAATTCATGTGCGAGCGCAGCATTTTTGCCCGTGTTTACGGCGATATGTTTGCATGGGCGGGTTTGCGTCGGCGCGTTTGCGCTACGATGGCGGCGTCGAACCACGCTAAAGGCCGCCACATGCCGCAACTGCGCCCAGGCACGCGCGCCACGTTGCAAGTCAGGCAATTGATGCCGGGAGAATTCGCCTGGATCATCACCCTGTTCGATCCCGAAAGCGGCAATGTGCGCAGCACCAATTATTCGCCCAGGCGCTACGGCAGTCAGGACGAAGCTTCCATGGCGGGCAAGGCCGCCGTGATTGAATTCCTCGGTAGCGGCGGCCAGAAAGCCGTTGAACCGGGCAAGGACGTCAAGAACAAGTCCTGACCCTGCCCGGTCGCGCACGCCAGCATGCCCTCGCAAGAGGGCTTTTTTACGTCCTCGGGAACGCTGCTTGCTGGTGGGGTGGGCGGCGCGTTGGCGCCGCTCGAGGAGAACACCATGTCCCAATCCATGCATCGAGAGCCCGGCGGGGGCGACAAGCCTGAGCCCGACGATCCCGCCTTCCCGAATAATCCGCCGCCTGACGACCCGCCGCTGGATCCGAATCGGCCTCGCAACGATCCCGACGCCATTGATCCCGTGCCGCCGCCGAACCCTCGCGCGCCGGGCACGATCGATCTGGCCTGAACGCTGCGCAACGCGCAGGACATCATTCAAGGAGGTTTTATGCGTTCCATCTTGTTGTGGCTGCTTGGCGTGCCCATTCCCATCATTATCTTGCTGGCGCTTTTCTGGCATTGACTGCGAGATTTTCCTGCCGCGGCGGCGCGTATCGGCGTAGCCGCGCTGAATCATGAACAAGGAACATATCCATGGAAAACGCATCTTCATTGAGTCAGCCATACGCAGGCGGCGTGCCGCCGCGAGAATCCGCCGTCTCCGCCGTGTCGTGGGCCGCCGTGATCGCGGGTGCGGTCATCGCCGCGGCCCTTTCGCTGGCGCTGTTCGCCGGCGGCACGGGCCTGGGCTTTCTTTCCGTTTCTCCCTGGAGCGGCGAGGGCGTGTCGGCGCCTGCGATAGGCATCGGCTTCATCGTGTGGATGCTGGCCACGCAGATCGTCGCCTATGGCATAGGCGGCTACGTCGCGGGGCGGCTACGCACCAAATGGGTCGACGTGCATTCGGACGAGGTCTATTTCCGTGACACGGCGCACGGCTTTTTGGTGTGGGCGTTGAGCGCGGTCGTCAGCGCCGTATTGCTGGGCGCGTCCATCGCGACCCTGGCTTCCGGCGTGGCTAAGGCGGGCGCTTCGGTGGCGGCGGGGGCCGGTACGGCGGCGACGGCCGCGGCTGCCGTCGGCGGGGGCGACGGGATGGCGCAGGTCCGGGGTTATTTCTCGGATGCCTTGCTGCGTTCGGAACGGCCGGACGCTGGCGCCGATCGCAACGGGGCGAGAGATGAGGTGGCTCGGATCGTGGCGATGAGCGTGGCGCGCGGTTCCATGACGGGCGAAGATCGCGACTATGTCGTGAAGGTGGTGGCGGCGCAGACCGGCATGGAGCCGGCGGCGGCGCAGCGCCGCGTCGATCAGGCCGTGCAGAACGTGAAGCAGGCTGCCGACGACGCCAAGCAAAAGGCCAAGGAGGCCGCGGACCAGGCGCGCAAGGCTGCAGCCGCATTCGCGCTGTGGGGATTCGCCTCAATGCTGATCGGCGCCTTCGTGGCCAGCCTGGCGGCGACCTGGGGCGGCAGGCGGCGCGATGTGGTGCGCTTGCCTTAGCCGGGAGGCGGGGCTGCTTCAGTCAGGCGGTCCCGCCGCAGGTTTGCACACCTTTCTCCGAAAAGGAACACATGCGCGTAGCTATCATTCATGGCATGGCGTGGCTGAGTGACTCCCGGGATCGGTGGCGTCGTGGGCGCAAACAGGTCCTGCCATCCGATGTCCACGCTAAAGGGCGCACGTTCCGGCGTGTCGTTGTAGCCAAGGATCAGAAGGGATCCAGGCTTGAGCACACGATGGCATTGCTGAAGCAGGCGTTCGAAATCGGCCCGCTCGTTGAGTCCCCAGCCGATCACGCCATTGACCACAACGACGTCGAACGAAGCTTCGGCGTAGAACGCCGACATGTCCGTTGCGCTTCCGATCGTATGTTTGCCGGCTGGGCCATAGACCGCTTGCTCAGGATCCATATCCAGCGAATGAAAATCCATGTTCAGCAAACGGGGGTAGTGCCAGGTGTATTCATGCATGCCCACGAACAGGCACGTCATGGGCGTGCCTGACCGGGTGGCCTGCAGGTTCAGGTAGTCGAATATCTGCTGTTCCAGGAAACTGCGATTCGGAGACTTCAGCCTGAAATCGATGCCGCAGCGCGCGGCCAGTTCAGGAGACCAGTGGAACAGTCGCTTTTTTGCTCTACGGATAAGTCGACGCAAGGAAATTTGTTCGCTCCTGATGGGGGGGCTGAATAGCGGCCGCCTGTGAGCGACGCGCACCGGGTCGTAAGACTGGTTCCCCTCGCGAAGAGTTCCTATGCGAAAAACGAAAAGGGCGCCCACTTAAGTGGGCGCCCTTTGAATTCCTTGGTGGCGCATCCCTGATTCGAACAGGGGACCTGCGGATTATGATTCCGGTGTCCGAACGGGCCGGAAAGCCACGCCAGATATAGGAATTCGGGCGAATACTGTCCAATAATTCGGCCTTCAGACCGGGCCTGTAGGCCGCTTGTTTCCTGGCTTCATCGCTCTATTTTAGACAGCCGGAAGGGCCGTTTTATTCGGGCTGACGGTGCCCCGCCAGCGGGCCTTCACATAGATTTCAGTGGTGCGCACGGACTCATGACCACATAGCACTTGGATATCGGTCAAGGGTACCTTGGCCAGCCACATGTCGGTTGCGCCCTTGCCTTTCAGGTCGTAGAACCCGAAGGGTTCGGCTAGTGTGCCCTCCTTGACGGCCCTGTACACGCGGCGGCGCAGCATGGCTGAAATTCCGTCGTAGGTATAGGCCTCGCCTTTGCGCGTTCGCACCAGGTGCAGCCCCGGGCCGAGGATCGCCTCGCCCGGCGCCGCGCGGGCCAGGATCGCCTCGATTTCTGGCGTGACGCGGATGTCCACAACTTGGGCGGTTTTCGCCTGGCGATTGCGGATTACGCGCTGGACCGTTCCGTCCGCCTCGCGTTTGTTGACCAGATTGGCGGCCGTCCAGGTGATGATGTCCTCAGGTCGCTGCAGCGTCCTGTAGATGAGATCCATCAGGATCCGCTCGGGCTTGGAGGCCTTCGCGTAGATCAGGGCGTACTCGTCATGGTCGACATACCGATCGCGCTTCTGCTCGGGATTCCGGGCGATGCCAAAGCAAGGGTTGGCCGAGGCGCCAGTCTCTGGTCGTCGCATCATCCAGGTGAAGGCCGCTGACAGGCAGGCCTTTTCGCGGTTCGCCCGTACCGCGCGGTCTGCGCTTGCGCCTGCGTCCAGGTACTGCGCCACGTGGTAGCCCTGGACTTGATTGGGCAACATCTTGCCGAAGAACGCGGTCAGCGGTTTCACCGCGCCTGCGTAGTCGTCGTAGGTGCGTTGGGCGATCCCGCGTCGGACCTTCGGCAAGCCGATGCGCTTCTGGCAGTCTGCGATGAACATGCCCAGCCAGTAGGCCATGGTGCCGTACTCGCCGGCGGGATCGTTGTAAAGATTGCCGCGCCGCTTCGCCTCGACGATGTCGGTACCGATCCGCTCCCACTTGCCAGTGCCCGGGTGGACGTAGTAGAAGGCGCCGTGTTTGAGGTAGACACGCGGCGGCAGCCCCAGGTCACCCGATTTTCGCTTGCGTCCCATGCTTCCGTTGCTTGTTGAAAAGTTGTTGCAGCGCGGCGTGGTCCGGCTGAGGTCCAGAAGGCGGAGGGTGCGCGTCGTTCGCGGCTTCAGGTGGCGAGCCCGCCATGACACGATCAAACGCCGCCCGGCCGACGAGAGGACGCCCGCCGGGCTTGCGGCTGACGGGGACCCCCAGGCGTTGCAGGTATCGTATCTGGGCGTGCGGCTGCGTCAGCGGTTCGCAGATCTCGTCGATCTCGGCGTCAGAGAGGTAGGGCTTCATCGAGGCACCTCGTTCCATTCGCGGCCGTCCAGCAGCCGGCCCGCCGCCTTCTTCCCGGCTCGGAAAATCTGCATCGCGCCCGTCCCTTGTTGAAAGGCCATGGGCGTGCGCAAGTCGAGTACTGCTCCGTCGCTGTGCATGACTGCCGTGTCGACGATGCAGCGCCGGCCATAGATGTCGTCCAGATTGCATTGGCTTTCGTGGGGACGCGCGACCACCGCCGAGCGGTAAAGCGCGCTGTGCTCCGCCTCGGGCATCTCGCAGATCGGCTTCCACTCCCCCCATTGCTTGAACAAGAACGGCACGCCGGCGGCCTGGCATTCGTCGCGCAGGTTACGTGCCCAGTCTGGATGTATAGGCCGCGCGCCTGGGCCGCTTTCGCCGCCGACGATCACCCAATCCAGCACCTCGGTGGCGTGAAAGGCGGCCAGCCTGCAGGCGCGCCCCAGGGCCACTGGCCCCAGCAGCGGCTCCATGCTGAGGAAGCGCCGGCGCGCGGGCACCGCGAGCAGCTTGGGAATGTCGCGCTCGGCCTCGGACTGGTTCACGATTGTGGTGCCCAGCCAGACATTGCCGCGCGCGGCCCAGTCATGCGTGGGCAGCATGCGCGCCACGTTGCCGATACGCTTCGTCAGCAGTAGCCAGTCCAGGTTCGGCGTCATTTCGATCAGGTCGAACAGGTCGCGGCGCCAGGTCGGGTCCACCGCGTTGTCGAACACGTCAGCCAGGCTGGAGCAGAACACGCGCTGGCGCCGGCCGTGTTGGGCGTAGAACACACCCGCGTCACGGTTCCATACCAGCGGCTTGCGCCAGTTGGCGGCGCTGGTGCGCCGACGCGGTGCGCCCGGCCCCCAATTCACTGCCCGGCCGCCAGCGAAGCGCGCGTTGCGGGTTTCGGCGTAGCAGTGGTCGCAGCCGGGGCCAACCTTCTGACATCCTTCCCACGGGTTGAAGGTGTGATCCGTCCACTCGATTTTGCTGTTCTCAGCCATACACCGCGCCTCCGTCCTTGTTGTTATGGCGGGTCTGGGCCAGATCTTGGGCGCATTCCCGGCAGATAGCCGGTCCGCCACACCGTGCCAGATATCCATCGGGGCGCCTCCAGGCATGCCCGTGGCCGGTGTTCGTGCCGACGCGGTTTTCCTTCTTCTGCGCGCCCGGTTGCGCGGACAACTCTCCGGAATTTCCGGACGGTTGCGTGGACAGGGCGGCCATGTAAGCCGCGGCAAGCGCCGCTATCGCCTTTGGGCTGGCCGCCTCGATGAACTCACGGACGCCTGGCGCCATGCTCACGTCGGGATGCCCGTAGCTGGGTTGGACCCAGCCGCATAGGGCGCCACCGTCGCGCCGGTCCGGCCCGTCTTCGAACGTCAGGCGCCGGAAGGAGCATGAGTCCCACCACTTCCAGTTCCGATTCCCCAACGCTGCCGCGAGCTTAAGCAGGTCGGCCGCGGCGTCCAGGCTGTGCGCCGCCTCTCTGGCCTGGGGCGCGGCATAGACGAGCGGCCGGGTGTAGTTTTTGCCGTAGAGATCCAGGCGGGCCTGCTTGAGCGCATCGCTGATCGGGTCGCCGTCCTCATTGGCCCACGCCACCGGCTGCGCCTCCCCGGCTACAGGGGCGCTTGCCAGGGCGGCGTGGCGCGACCATTCCGCCAGCGCGGCCTTGAAGTGCTCGGCGTAACCCTTTTCGTCCGCTCCCCAGCGCAGCAGGCTTTCTTCGCCCCATACGCCATCATCTTCGGGCTCAGGCGGCGTCGGCACGGACAACACTTGCTCGACTTGGCTCAGGCAGTGTGCGCGGCGAATTACGTTTCCGAGGCACGCCATCAACGTGCTGGGGTTGCGCGCCAAGACGCCGATGCCGAACCGGTGATAGACCTGCGTGAGGATATCGTCCGCCCGCTCATCGGCTACAGGGGCGCTTGCCACGGACGCCACGTAGCCGGCCAACGCATGTGCCATGTCGGCAACCTTCTTCAGCGCGATCGCCTTGGCATCGTCAAGGTTCATCGCGGTGTCCAGATAGTCGCCATCCAGGTGAACGCAGTAGGAGTCGTGCGGCTTCCAGCTCTTCCATTCAATGCTGAACCGGCCCAAAGGCGATTCCGCCAAAACGTGGGTATAGCGAATCTGCTCATTCGGCTCGGCCACTTCCGACCACTGCAGCGTGGCTATATGGGCGCGCTGTGCAGCCTCTTCCGCGGCCAGCATTGCCGCCTGGGACCCGGGGGCGTTGAGGTCGGTCATGTCCGGTCTCCTTTGCTCTGGGCATGCCCGGCAAGCGCGAGGACGTCGTCGGTCCAAGACGGATAGGCAGGCTCGCTGCCGGCACACGTTTCCTGGCCGTAGATCGCCCTGGTGTCCCGCGCCAGCCTAGTCAGGCGCGCGGCCGCTGCCTGCAGCTCGGGCGTGGGTTGGCGGCCGGCGGCCGCGGTACCCTGGGTAAGCACTCCGGCCTGGCGCCAGTCGCTATCCAGGCGATCGATGACGTGCAGGGCGACGCGCAAGTCTTCGCGCTGGACGCGGCAGGTTTCTGGCGCCTCGCCTTGGACGCGGGCGGCGGCAGCTTCGCGCAGGCGCGCGATGGTCGTGTGAAAGCTCATGCTGCGAGTTCCCTCCAGGTGACGACGTTGCTTGCGGCGGGCGTCAGGTGCGGCTGCACGTCGGCGGCGCGGGCCGCGATGGTGCGCATGGCCAGGTCGTAGCGCATGGGCCGACGAACCACCGGGCGATAGGGCGGGGGCGTCACGCCTGAGCGGCTGACGTCCAAGAAGCGCAGGAAGAAGGGCAGCAGCGCCGCTGGAGTGGACCCCGGGGCCGTCCAGCCCAGGCGTTCGGCGATGAGTGCGGCCAGTTGCGCGTTGCTGGTTGTCGGCTTCATCCGTACGCCCAGCAGGCGCAACTGCTCGGCGGTCATGCGCCGCGCTGTCTGCATCTCCGAGGAATGGTGGCGGATGGTGGTCATGCCGCCTCCTTGAGCTTGGCCGGGCCGGAGTGGCCGTGCTCGATCCAGTGCACCGTGAAAGCGTCGGACGGCGCCGCCGGCGCGGACTTCAGCGTGCCGAGCAGCAGGATGGTGTCCATGTGGCCGTCGGCGACCAGGGCGTCGACCAGGCCCAGCGCATCGGCGCGCCCAGCCATGTCCAGGCAATCGAAGCGGTCTAGGATCAACATGCGCAGACCGGAAATCTCGGCCAGCGCCGCGCCGACTAGAGCGTCCACGCGCCAGCGTTCCGATTCGGACAGCAGGCGGTAGGGGCGGCCGCCCCAGGTGATGCCCATATCGGCGCCGACTGCCGGCGCGCGCCAGCCTGCCAGTTCGGCCAGGCCAGCCAGCTTGTCGTTGAACGGCTGAAGGGCCTCAGCCAGGATTTCGCCCGGGATGCCGTCGGGCGACAGCGCGTCGCCGATCGCCAGCCAATCCGTGACCTCGGAGTGATAGCGCGTGGCGTTCGCCGTTCGCTCCGCGGCGCCGGCGGCGGCCTGCTTGGCGTTCATCAGGGCCTGCACACGCTCGTTGATCGTCTTGTGTTCGGCGCGCAGGGCCGTCACCTTGGCGCGGGCCGCCTCCACGTCCGCCGGCGCGATCGCCTCGGGCTGGTTGTTTCCGCCCAGCTGCTCGGCCGCCGCTTCAGCCGCGGCGATGTCGCGGCGGTCGTTCTCGACGCTGCGCGCCATCAGGTCGCGGGCTTCGATGGCCTTGGGCAGGGCAGCAGAGGCCTCGGCGTCGCCGGCGTCGTCGTCCAGGCTGCCGTACTGCTCCTCATATGCCTTGAATGCCTTGAGGATCCGCCCATCCAGTTCTGCGGGCAAATTGAGACCCGTGTCTTCGAAGTTGTAGGCGTCATCCAGGCAGCGGGCCAGGTCGTGCACCAGCCCCACGCGCGGCCCGATCCCGGCCTTCGCCTCCAGCGTGGCGACGCGCTCGGCCAGCTTGCCGTGCTCGGCCTGGTCGAACTCGAGCTTCTGGCGCAGTGCCGGCAGCTTAGCTGCCTGGGCCTGCTGGGCCGAATGCTGGTGCTGCCAGTCCGCATAGTGGGTGGCCTTCTGCTGTAAGGCGCCCAGGGCGGTGGTGGCCTGCTCGATTTTGGCTTCGACCGCGGCCAGCGCCGCGCGCTCGCCCACCAGCGCGGCCTGGTCGAACGGCGGGACTTCCGCTGCCCAGCCTTCGGCCTTCTGGCTCCCCCACTGCTCGCCAGTCGTTGTTTTCCATGAGCCCTTGGCCTCGGTGGCTTGCTGCTTCGCATGCTCGGCGCCGGCCGCGAAGCAGCTGCGCAGGATGGGCTTGATGGACGGGACAAGGAGCGGGCTGCAGCCGCGGGTCAGCAACCGGCGCTCGATCTCGTCGGCCTTCACGTTCGTTCGCGTCAGCGCGAACAGCAAGGTGCGGCGCTCGTCCGGCTTGGCCGCGGCGAAGCGCTCGGGTGCCAGCACAAAGGGTAGGGCCGGCGACGTCGGCATCAGAGCTTCGCCATATTGGGTCCCCTTCGGCAAGCTGACGCCGATCGTGCCTTCATCCAGGTCCAGCGCGACGGCACCGACCTTAGCGCCGTCGGTGACCAGGGCGCCGAATTCCTTTTTCAGGCCGACGCGCTCGGGTGTGGCCAGGAATGCCAGGCGCACGGCCTCGGCGATGCTGGACTTGCCGGCGCCGTTTGCGCCGGCGATCAGCGCCGCAGGCGTCCGCAGATCCAGGTCAACGGCGCACGCGCCTTGGAAATTCTCGATGGTGAGGCGATTGATTCGCATGATTGCTCCTTAGGCACGCAGCTCGCGGCTGCCGTTGGATTGCATGGCCGTTACAAGGCCGGCGACCTCCATGGACTCCAGGAGATGGGCGGCGCGGTTGTAGCCAATACGCAGATGGCGTTGCACCAGGGAAATGGAGGCTCGGCGGTGCTTGCGCACCACCATGACGGCTTCGGTGTAGAGCGGGTCGATCGCGTCTCCGGCGTCGTCGCCGTCATCGTCTCCCTCGAGCGGCAGCTGGCCGGCCGACGGCGTCGCCACGGCAGCGGAATCCGGGATCTGCTTCTCGCCGCCCAAGGCGTAGACCAGCTCGGCCAGCAACTTGGCGATCTCGCCGGCCATTAGCAGGAACTCCGCGTCGAAGACCTCAGCGTCGGTGTCTTCGGCCGGGTGGTTCTCCTTCAGCACGTCCAGCGCACGGATCTTGCGGATATCCAGGTCCTCGGTCAGCTCGAACGAGATTTTGTCCGCCCAGGTCATGGCGAGGCGCGTGCACTGCTTGCCGGACTGGATGTGCCGGCGCACGTCGTCGGCGTCGATCGAGTGTTTGACGTAGCGGATGGCCGCGCCGCTGGTGCCCGTAGCGCGCAGCTCGGCGTCCTGGTCGATGCTGAAGTTGGCCGGGGCTTCGTCCTCTGCCAGCCAGCCCGTCATGGCGGACGTCGGCGACTGCGCGACATACAGGTTTTCGAGCGGGAAAGGCTCGATGGACTTGGCCAGGAGACCGATGACCATGTCAGCCTTCGATGGCGTACTGGTGTCGATGATCAGCCAGCGCTCGATCGGGTCGATCCACAGGCGGATATCGTCGTACTGCGTCAGCGCCGTAGGCAGCTTCTCGTCGATGATCTGCTCGCGGATCTCCTTCATCTGCTTGCGACCCGGCTTGTAGCTCTGCTGCTGCTCGATCTCGAGAGCACGTGCCGCCGTGGCCTGGTTGATCGCCTTGCCGGGCAGAAGCTTGGATTCCACGCGCAAGGTCAGCAGCAGCTTGCCGCCCACGGCGTGCGCCAGGTCGGCGCCCTCGCGCGGCGGCACCCAGCCGAGCGTCTGAAGTTCCAGCTGGCCGCCGGGCACGAAGGCATTCGCGGCCAGCTTGTTGTTCAATTCGTCCAGGTTCCAGAAGGGCCCGACGGACGTGAGCCGGTAAATCTTGGCATTCTTGAGCATGGCGGCGTCTCCTTATTCCGGCGCGGCCATGCGGCGGCGGGGTGCGGTAGCGGCCGGGCGCTGCTGGGCATGCTGCTGTTGAGCCTGCTGCTCGATCTGCTTGGCCATGGCAATGCGGCGTTCCCGGTAGATCTGGTGCAGGCGCGCACGCTCGCCCAGGTCGTTCACGCCCTCGATCGAGTCGCTGGCCAGGTCGAGCACGTCCAGAGTCTTGGCATTGACGATCTGGTGTTCGACAGCCGCCGGGGCCAAGCCCGGATCCTCGTCAGCGCCTGGCAGGTGGGCCTGTTGGCCGCCGGTCGGCTCCGTCTGGGAGGCAGGGGTGGCCGATGCCGCAGCCTGCTCCGGGCTACCGGCCTCGGCTTGCGCCTTTGCGGGGGAGGTGTCGGCTTGCGTCGCGGGCTCGCGCGCTTCCAGGTCCGTCGCGTCCGTGGGCGCAGGTTGGCGTTGCGTGGGCTGTGCATTGCCGCGGAGCTCTTCCACGTTCACGCTGATGGTGCCGTCCGGACCCGTCGATGCTTCGATGATGTCCTGCGCCTCTTCGACCGTCTGCAGGCCCATGAGGAGCTCCGGCGCGTAGAGCTTGCCGAAGAACGACGCAGTGCGGTACCGGAGCATGACTTCGTCCATGGTCTGCCACTTGCTGCCGTTCTTCGTGTACCAGCCTTCCAGCACCGCCATCTCGATCGACACCGCGGGTGACTCGATCACCTCGCCGGTTTCCTTCTCGATCGCCCAGGCCACGCACACCTTGTCGTTGATCTTGACCTTTTCGACTTTGGTGTGCCGCTGGTTGTTGTCCCAATACGTCGACTTGTATTCGACCTCGCGTTCGCCGCGGCTTTCGATGCGAAAGCGCAGGGGGGAGAAGCGGCCGCAGCCATTGATGGCCGCGATGATCCACTGTGATGACCAGGAGGGCCGGCCTTCTACGATGTAGAGGTTCTGCATGACCATCAGCGGATCGGCGCCCATGCGCTGCGCCATGTTCAGCGCGACAACCGAATTCGCCAGTGCGTTCGGGTTCTCGCGAGATTCCTTGACGTTGCCGTAGCGGTCCAGCTTTTCGATCGTCTGGCGATAGGCCACGGGCACCAGCGTGCTGCTGGAAAGCAGGCGCGCGGCGCGCTGCATAAGTTCGAAGCCCTGGAGACTGTTGAAGCCGGGGGCGATGGTGGGCATTTGCGATTCAGGCGTGGCGGCCCGCAGGCCTTGGACAGTGGTGGTCTGGGACATGGTTCAACCTTTGAATTTGCAGGTGGGGTGGCGCGGGCAGTACTTGCCCGAGCAGAGGACGGACTTGGGGTTGCCGTAGAAGCTGCCGCTGTGCACTAGGCGGGAGGCGTGCTGCAGGAGGCCGGGGCTGTCGTCGGTGCCGACAAGAGCGTCGCGCGCGCCGGCGATCTCGCCAGTGCCGACGCGCTGCGCCGTGGCGGTCTTTCCGGTCTGCAGGCCGATGATCTGCGCGGGTGCGGTGATTTGTTCGCCGATGGCGTGCTGGGCGAGGATCTCGTAAACACCCATCTGCGGGCCGTGACCGGCGGTCGTGACCGCACCGTCAGACCCGACGGCGCGGGCGCCGCTCTTGAGGTCAGCAATGCCCAGCGCGCCGTTGGCGGTGCGCCGGACGCGGTCCGTCGTACCCGTGAGCGCGATGCCCAGGTCGGAGATTTCCATGCGGTCGCAGGTAAGCTCCACCGCGACGTAGTCCTGGAGCGGAGCGATTTGCGCGCAGTAGCGCGTGTGGAGCGCCAGGCCAATGCGCTCGGCATCCTTCTGGCTCGCGTCGTCCCACTCGACCTCCTCGTCGGTGCCGTATAGGGACTTCACGAACTCGCTGGCGGCGTCGTCGGGGGTGATGGGGTTGCCGTCCAGCTTGGCCTGGTCGAAAGCGGCCGTGCCGGCGTGGATGGCCGTGCCCAGTCGCGCGGCGCCGGAGGAGGGCATCCGCATGCCCAGCAGGTTCTTGGCTTCCCAGCGGGCGGGGCAGTCGAAGAGCTCGGCCAGGCTGGACGCCCGGATCGGGATGATTCGTTGCATGGTGGGGACTCCGGTTCAGTTGGGGGCGTGCGCCGCGGAGGCGGCGTTCGCGGAATAGGGGGCGGCAGCGACCGCCTGGGGTGCGGCGTCGAGGGACGGTCCCAGCCCGCCGGTGATGAACGCGAGGAACACCGTTCCGCCGACGACGCCGGCGCCATAGGCGGCCAGGTCCAGGTCGCGGCCGGCGCGGCGCGCGCGGCGCCAGATGGCGAGGAGACGACGAGTCATGGCTGCTCCCCCTTGGCCTTGGCGATGGCGGCGCGCCCGGCAGCTACAGCAGCTTCCACGCGGGGACCGCGCTGATAGGCCACGTCCATACCCAGCAGCGCTTCCAACGCCTCCAGCAGTTCCGGCGAGGCTGCGATCAGACGCTTGTTGGCCTGGGTAACCGGTCCGGAATACCAGCCTTTGTCGCCGGCTTTGTCCATGTTCAAGACGTCGCATACGGCAACGACTGTCTGGCCGACTTGCTGCACGTACTCGCCGTCGATTTCCCACGGCCCGGGTGTGTGCTGGGCGCTCATGCATGCCTCGCGTAGTCGACGTCCGGCACGATCACCACGTCGCCGCGGATCTGGAGGGGCACGCCGCAGGCTTCCTGGTACAGGCGCGTCGCGGCGGGATTGACGGGCAGGCCCTTGCTGATGCCGTCGTCATCGACCAGCATGACGTGCGCACGGTCGGCGAGGCGAACGATGTCCAGCGCGTCGGCGCCGATCATCAGGCAGACGTCCTGGATAGCGTGCGGCCCGTGCAGTTCGGTTTCGGCGCCATCGGCGCGAATCAGCTTGCGGATGGCCTTCATGCCCGGCTCCCTTGCTCGGCGTCGAGCGCGGCCTGGGCCATCTGCGCCAGCTCGTAGTCACGGTCCAGATAGCCAGTGGAGCCGCCAGCAATCTGCGCCAGAGCCGAGCGCAGGCGGGCGTTGGCTAGGCGCAACCGCAGGTTCTTGCCTTCCAGAGCGAGCGTGCCGTGCATCTTGGGCTGGTCGTGTTCGGCGGCGACGTAGGGGCGGCCCGCGAGCGCGGCTTCGGCGCGGCTGGCGATCCAGCGCAGGCGCCGCGTCTGCGACGAGCTGGCGCGCGCCGTGCGCATGATGTGGTCGAGCGCGTCCTGCAGGACATCGCTCGTCCGCGGAAGTTGTTGGGGAGCGTTCATAGCTGGCGGTTCTCCATGGGTGGCACGCCGGCGCGGATCTGCCGGCTGGGCATGCAGTCGAAAGTGACGCGGGTGGTGGGCGGGAATACGGCGAGGGAGTCGAGGCATTCGGCTTGGGTGGCGAAGCGCTCGATCACCATGACGGGCGGGCGGTCGTGGCCGGCGGGCAGAAAGGCCAGTAGCACCCACAAGGTGGCGGCGGTCATGCGCGGCTCCCGAGGGCCATCCGGCAAACCTGGCCGGCGCGCTCGGCCTGCTCCTGGCCGAACATGCCGAAATGGCAGATGGACGGCGCGATTCCCAGGGTCTTCGCCAGCCAGGCGTAGGCGGCGTTGCGGTCGTTGCCGAAGCGTTCGCGCGTCAGGCGTTGGAAGACGCCTTTCGCTTCTTTTCGAGCGCTGACGGTGGCCCTGCCTGCCATGAGCCCCAGCGGCAGGTCTGTGTCGGGGTGCAGCCCGACGTAGGCCTGGCATTGCGTGCAGCGGTAGACATAGGGCCAATCTCCGAAGGAGTGGCCGTTGTAGATCTCGCGGTTGTTGGTCAGCTTGACCGGCCCGTTGCAGCAATGGCAGGCCTTGGGTGGCTCAATGCGATCGCGAACGCGCGCCAGAGCGCGGCGGGAGACATAGGGGAGAGGAGCGGGCGCCTGCAGCTTGGCCTTGCTCTTGCTGCGCGGGTCCACACCCAGGACGGTGATCGTCATGCTTTTGCACTCCACGGGTCGGTGCGGCGGCGATACGCGGCGTAGATGTCGATGCCGCGTGCGATCGCGTAGGCGAGGGGGAAGAGGAAGAGGGCGGCGATCACAGGGCTACCTCTCCGGTGTCTCGGGCGGAACGATCAATCAGGAGGCGTGCGCGTTGCAGCAGCTGGGCGCGGAGCTCGGCGACTCCATCGGCGCCCGCGCGCTGGTCAAAAGGCCACTGGCTCAGCGCGGAAAGCGCGACGCCGGCGGCAGCCTTGGGTGCTAGGTCGCACTGCAGCGTTTCAATCCACCAATCCAGGGGCTGGCCGAGAACACGGAAGGCTCGGCCGGCGAAGAGCTCGAATAGGGCGGTGAGGATCTGTTCGTCGGAGATCCGGGGTACCCGCACGCTACCCTCGCGCGGGAAACGGCCGTGGTCCGCGGTGCGGCTGGGGTCGTCTCGAAGCGCCGCGTCAGGGCGGGTGAGGTGGGCGTGCATATTTGCCTCCATATTTGCGTGATACGCATACATAGAAGTGCATGATACGCAAATTCAGAAATGCGTCAAGCGCATTTTTAAGGCAAAGAAAAGGCCGCCCAGTTTGGCGGCCTTGTCAGAAGGGGTGATCTTGCGAGTAGTTACCGGTCTTCGATGGACACTGTCCGCGGGCCGTTGGGCGGATAGATACAGATCGCCCTTTGGGGTAGCAGATTCCCGAATCCATTCTTAGCCTCGAAGTCCAGCCGAACCTCTATGGTCCCGTCATTCTTGGTCTGCGCCGCGCCGCCGAACGTGCTGAAGCTGACGGAGGACGGGAACTTGGCGCTTTGCCTGGTGCTCGCCTGGCAGTCCGCCATGGCGTCGTTTTTCGAAAGCGCGGATTGTGGCCCGGCCGGCACTTCGCTGGACTTGTTGTTGCCGGTCATGGCTGCGATCGCCGCGGCGATCACCACGATGCCCAGCAACCCCATGGCCTTTCGCTGCGCCTGCTTGCGGCGGTCCGCCAAACTGGTCGTGTTCTTCATTTCTTCTCGGGTGCGGGTTCGGTCGTCAATTCAACGACGCTTCCGATAGCGGCGGTGCTCCACCATGGTGCCGATGATGTTCACGTGAGTGTAATCGGACCGAATTGAAGGGTAGTCCGGGTTGAGCGGGACCAGCTCGAAAACCACAACGCCGTTTTCGTTGACACCGCGGGGCCGGTACTTTTTGAATGTTGCCTCATGCTCGCCGTTCTTGGCGACCACGAAATCCCCGGGTAGCGGCTCCACGGAAGGATCGATGACGACCAGGTCGCCCTCATTGAAGGATTCTTCGCTCATCGGGCTGTACATCGACAGCCCTTTGATCCGCAGGGCGAAGGCCGATCGGGAAAGGTCCAAATCGGTCAGCAGCCAATCGTCGGGGTTCGTGTAGGGGACGACCGATTCAGTTAAGGCCCCCGCTTGAACATAGCTCAGCACGGGGATGCGACGGCTGCCGAGCGCCGTCACTTCTACATTGGACTCGGCTGATACGCCTTGGAAAAGATCGCCCACGGCGCAGCCCAGCGCCGCTGCGATTTTGCCAAGGATCTCGTCGCTATAGCCTTGCTTCCCCCGCTCGAGGCGCGACACGTTCCCGACGTCGCTCCCGATTCGGTTCGCAAGATCCAAGATTGTCCAGCCCAACGCTTTGCGTCGCTGGCGAATGTTATCCCCGAGGTTCATAGCGGAATTGTCCCGTTGCGACTGCGTGTGGCGCAAAGCGCATTGCGCATATCTCGCATTGGAACTAATATGCGTCACACGCATAATTTATGGACCGAACAGATGACCACTCCTTTGCGCATGGCGCGCGAGAAGCGCGGCCTGACCATTCAACAAGTCGCCACTTCGGTGGACA
Organism: Achromobacter sp.; assembly: GCF_049647645.1. Lineage (GTDB taxonomy): Bacteria > Pseudomonadota > Gammaproteobacteria > Burkholderiales > Burkholderiaceae_B > Achromobacter. The sequence continues at coordinate 21,915 of NZ_JBARYB010000092.1, read as the reverse complement.
TTGACCCGGGCAACCTGAGCCGCATCGAGCGAGGTAAGCAGGTGCCCTCTAAGGATCTCGCCGAAAAGCTGTCCCGGGTGTACGGCGGCGAGGTCACCGAGACCCAGATCATCTATCCCGAGCGCTTCGCATGCGTCGTGCCCGGCGAAGCCGAAAGCGCAACAGGCGTCAGCGCGCCGCGCCTTGACCCAGGCACGGCCGGCCATGCTTAGGCGGCGGGCCGCTCTGCGGGTTGGCCCGGGGCCGTGCCGCGCTCTCATGCCGTCAGTGCAGGGACGCCGAGGGCTGCGCATCGGCGTCGGGCTCCGGTCCCATATCCGTTTCCAAACACAGCCGATCGAACACGGCGCGCACGGTGGCTTGGTCCGCGTCGCCGACGACGCCATCGGCGATTTCCTTCGCCAGTTTCAGCAGCGCCATGGTGGCCTGCGCCGCTCTTCCTTGCCCCCCAATTGCCATTTCTCCCTCCCGGTATTCGCTGCTGTGGTGGGAATGTAACTGCCCGGAGTATTTGACGCATGCGACATGAATCGCACAAAACCCTGATCGCCGTCCTGCGCGATCACACCTCGGCCTGGCGCAAGTCGCTGGACTGGTCCCGGGAAACCATGGTCGACACGATCGTGCGGGCTCACGAAGCCCGCAACGGCCCGGCCGTGACCGGCATCCGCTTTGAACCGCCTACGCAGGATGCGTTTGCCCGCATGAAGGCCAACGCCGACCGGGTGTCGCGCTGGCTGGACGACGAGAGCAAAGACAGCAACCTCCTTCCCGCTAACTTCTTGCCTTCGGTGCTGGCGGCGATGCCGCATGACCGGCGCCGCCATTGCGTGGATGACCTACTGCGTCCGCTCAACCTGGCTGTGCGCACGCTGGCGACGGAAGGCACCGAAACGCTGTGCGTCGGGCAACTGGCCAACGTCCTGCGGGAGCAAGCCGAGGCCAGCGCCGCGCTTGCGGCCCTGCTCGACGGGCAGGCGACCAAGGAGGAACTGATTCAGGCCCACCGCGAAACGTCGGAGTCCATCGTCGCGCTGCGCCAGGCCCGCGCCACGGTGGAGCGGCAGATGGCCGCCGCGGGCATGCAGATCCCTGCCAAAGAGGCGGACCCGTCATGAGAGGCGCGCCGGGGCAGGTGAGGCGCCCGTGGAGCGATATCGAACGTGCGGTGTTGCGCAAGTTCTATCCGGACGCGCCCACGGCGGTGATCAGCGCGGCGTTGGGCCGACCCATGACTCAGGTCTACGGGCAGGCGCGGAAACTCGGATTGGCCAAATCCGCCGTATACCTGGCCAGCGAAGCGGCTTGCCGGCTTCGGCGCGGCGATCGCGTGGGCGCGGCTTTCCAGTTTCCGAAGGGGCATGCCCCTTGGAACAAGGGGAAGAAGGGCGTCGCGACGGGTGGCCACGAAACTCGCTTTAAGGCGGGCATGCTGCCGCACAACCACGTGCCGGTGGGCGCCGAAGTGCCAGACGCCGACGGCTACCTCAAACGCAAGATCGCCGAGCCCAAGACCTGGGTCTACGTCCATCGCTACGAATGGGAACGCGTCCATGGTCCGATCCCCAAGACGCATGCACTGGCGTTCAAGGACGGCAACAAAGCGAACGTTTCCCTAGACAACCTGGAGCTGCGCACCAAAGGCGAAATGATGCTGCGCAATTCCGTACACAACCTGCCCCCCGAGCTGGTCGAAATGATCCAGCTGCAGGGCGCTCTCAAAAGGAAGATCAATGGCCAACATCGACGCGCTGCGTGACCACCTTTTTGCGACTTTGGCCGCATTGCGCGACCCCGAAAAGCCGATGGATATTGACCGAGCCAAGGCGGTGTCTGACGTCGCTCAGACCATCATCAATTCCGCGAAAGTCGAAGTGGACTTTATGCGCCAAACGGGTCAGACCGCGTCGCCTCGGTTCCTGCTGGCCGCCGGGCAGGCGCCGGCCGAAACCACCGTGACAGCCACAGGCACGAAGGAAGTGTGCGGCGGCGTAACGCGGCACAGGTTAGGGGGATAGGGCATGGCATTTCGGAATCGAACCTACCTGCCTGCGTCGAGTATCTGGGCGGGGTCAATTGTTATGGCGTCTGCTTTGCATCGAGGGGAGCATCATGCCTAGCGTCCGTGATGTAAGTTTCGTAGAACTGATTGCGCAGCTCGGTTTGGCGTTGCAATGCTCCATCAGCGATGGAGCGGATTGGCTCGATGCGCCTCCGGGCTCCGTCGGAGTTCCCGTTAGCACCTGGTGCCATGGGGATGCCGGTCAACTCGTTAATTGTCCTAAGAACATGCTGCACCTGCGACCGCATTTCAAATGCCAGCATCAGCCGGCGGGAGCTACCAAGCTCGTGATGCGGCAAATTGTCGAATGCGGCAAGCGTCGCGGTGAAGGTTGGTGTCAGGTACTTCTTCCATATCCGGATGAAGTCAACGTATTCATGCTCATCGGCCGTCCGCTTGAGTGTGAAGATCTCTTTGTGGAGCTGAACTACGACTGCTTGGCTGCCTTCCTCCGACCTGGTTTTCTGGAGATGGAAGATTTCAAGGGCATGATCACGCGCCTTGCTGGCCTGTCGTTCCCCAAGCCAGTAAGACGCAATGATGGCGATGATGGATCCGACGGCCTGAACCCAGGACGCAGCGTCGGAGCTGGTCACGGGGGCATAGGCGCCCGTGGCCGGGGCAAAAATGAGCGTCAACGCCCCGACTGCGCCAACGAAACCCGCAAGCGCGAGCGCAAGTCCAATTACAAAGTACTTGGCCAGCTTCTGAGTTTTCATGAGATCTCCGCTGTTGTGCCGCGCCATATTAGCGCGGCCGAGGGGGCGGCATGATCTGGTCCGAGAATTCCATCGCCCGCGCGCTGGTGCGGCAGACGTTCAACCGGAAGTATCTGGTGGTGGTGCCGAACTGCAATTGGACCGGCCACGAATGCGACCTGCTGGTCGTGACGGAGAACCTGCGCATTATCGACGTCGAAATCAAGATCAGCCGTTCAGACCTGAAAGCCGACGCGAAGAAGGAAAAGTGGTGGCACCGCGAACACCTCGGCTACTGGCCTACCGTGTCGGAACTGCGTCACAGCAAGCTGTCGAACGACCTGGCCGAGGTGCGGCGGCACCGGGAGTCTCGGTATAAGAGCACGCCCAAGGACTGGCCGCGCAAAGTTTGGAAGCATTACTACGCGCTGCCCAAGGAGATTTGGCACCCAGACCTGTTCGCCGCGTTGCCGAGCGCCCAGAGCGGCGTCCTTCTGTTGGACCGGGGTGGCTACCCGCGCCCGGTCGGCGAAGCCATGCGCGTGGAATGCGTGCGGCGCGCGGCTGCGAATCGTGACGCCACGCCGATCAGCCCGGCCGCAGCGGTGGATATCGCCCGCCTGGCCAGCCTGCGAATGTGGGACGCGTACGCGCGGCTCGAGGAAAGGGAAGCAGCATGACGGACCTTCAACAGTCGCCTGCGCCTCTCACCCCGCCGGACTGCGACCTCCGCGACTTCGCCTTTATGCCGCTGGACGTCCTGCGGTTGCGCGACAGCGACCTGGCCGTCAAGGCCGATGGCGAAGCCTTCAGGTGCGCCGTGCTGCTGTGGTGCGCAGCTTGGCACCAGGTGCCGGCCGCCAGCCTGCCGGATGATGACGATGTCCTGGCGCAATTGGCCGGCTTTGGCCGCGTCACGAAGGAATGGCTGCGCCACCGTGACGGGGCGCTGCGCGGCTGGGTGAAATGCGGCGACGGCCGCCTGTATCACCCCGTCGTCGCTGAGAAGGCCGTCGAGGCGTGGCGCGCCAAGATGGTCCAGCGCTGGAAGACCGAGTGCGCCCGGATTAAGAAGCACAACCAACGGCACGAGACAGACTTGCCTGTCCCTGATCTGGATGAGTGGCTGTCCCTAGGTTGTCCCCAAGGACAAGCAATTGGTGTCCCTGGGACAAAAAAGAATGTCCCAAGGGACAGCGGCGGCAGTCCACCGGGACACCCCCCCGCTGTCCCTCGGGAAACGCACTCCAAGGGACAGGGAGAGGGACAGGGACAGTATTTAAAAGAAAAAGAAGCAGCGGCGGCGTCTCTCGTGCACGCAACCGCGCCTGAGGACGGCCCTTCGCCGCCGCCGCTCGATGGCGAGAAGACGCCGGAAGAACTCGCCATGTCGGTCGCAATCTGGCTGCGCCGCAGGGAACAAGCCCGCGGCAAACAGCCCCGCGGTACGCAGAGCAACGACCCGCGCATCGCGGCATGGATCGCCGCCAAGGCCACCGGCCTGCAGCTGGCCGAAGCCTATGACCTTGCCGTACTGGACCGCGAGGCCACCGGCGATACCGGCCCGATCACGCCCGGATTCCTGGACATCTTCGTCGACAAGGTGCTGAACCCGCCGCAGGCCACCAGCGCCATCAACGGCAAGAGGGCCGCGGCGCCGTCATCCGACCCGCTGGCCTGGGCCACGACCTGGCCAGGCATCGTTGCCAAGGGCGCCGAGCTGGGCATTACCCAGAAGCCGGGCGAGCTGGAACCGTATTTCAAGGCCCGAATCATGGAGGCCGCGTGCCTGACGGATGACGACCGGGCCCGGCTGCGTGCCGATTTCGGGGTGCACGCATGAACGCCGACACCGTCCAGTGCGTGAGCTGCGTGCTGTTCAGCCTGCGCGAGCATGCCGGCATGGCCAATCAGGGCCTTGGCCGCTGCGCTGCCATGAAAGACCGTCCGGGCACCTTTGTCAGCCCGCAATACTCCCGTCAATGCCGGGACCACCAACCAGCGCCAGCGGCCAAGACGGCCGCGCGTATCGAATGGCTGCGCGACGTGCGCAGCGAGGGAGCATGATGCCGCAACAAATCGCTTTCACGGTGCCTGGCGTGCCGCAAGGAAAAGGCCGCGCGAAATCCAGCTCGCGTATAGGTCGCGACGCCAAGACAGGAGCCGCCCGCGTTTTCACGCGCCACTACACGCCAGAGGCGACAGTGGCCTATGAAAGCCTGGTCAAGCTGGCTGCGGCGAGGGCCATGGAGGGCCGTGCGCCCTATACCGGTGCGATACAGATGCATTTGCACATCGTCAAGCCAATCCCCCAATCGTGGTCCGGCGTGCGCCAGCGCCGCGCCGCGGCCGGTCTGATCGTGCCCACGGTGAAGCCGGACAGCGACAACGTCGAGAAGGCCGTCAAAGACGGCTGCAACGGCGTCGTGTACCGGGACGACGTCCAGGTCGTGAAGGACAGCAAGGAGAAGGTCTACGGCCCGGTGCCTGGCGTCACTGCGACGATCACCTTCCGGGATGACCTGGAACCCGCCCAAGGAGTGAAGAAGCATGCGCCGTGAAGCCGGAACCTTTTCATGCCCCGAGCATGCGATCGCCGTGGCCTACCTGATGCTGGCCTATCCGATTGAGCCGAAGAACCCGACGCAGCTGATCTGCGAGGCCCTGCAGGATCTGTTCGACGTGGAGTACGAGCGCAAGCCCTTGTCGGGCCTGTCGCCGCATGACTGGCACGCGCAGGCCGTATTCACGGTCAAGGTGCTGGAGCGGACGCTGGGCGATGGCATTGGCTTCCACATCCTGCAGGCGCAGTACGGTACGGGCGAGGAGGGTGCCGCCAGCGCGCGGCGCGTGTCGGAATGGTTGAACCCGGAGGCGCCGGCGGACAGCCGGGAGCGCGAGGTAACGGACATGCTGACCGCGAACATCCTGCGGGGCAGGCCGCGGCTGCGCGACCTGTGCGACCGATTTGACCTGCCGTACTCGGCCCTGCAGCGTCCGGGCAGCGCTTACCGCGTTCTGGTCGAAGGCGCGCGCCGCGCGGCCCTGCACCGCCTGGACATTCGGATGCGTGACGCGGATATCGTGGTGGACCTGGAGGGGGACGTGAAGCCCACCGCGCTTGACAATGTGAATCAAGATGAGCAGAATTCGCCCAGACTCGTAGCAAGTACGACCTGATTAAACGCCCCGGCCGAAAACCGGGGCGTTTTTCATTGCACGTGCCAATCGGGGGCGAACTTCTCCACCCAGGTTTGGCCGCCGTCGGTCGACAACTTGTGAGGAACGGCATTTTGATCCAGCCAAGGCTGGATTCTCTGGAGGGTCTTGGCCGAGAGATTGGCCCCGCGTATCGCGGTTTGACCGTAGGTCACGTACGCGATGCTGGACAACGGGCCCTCATGAGCGTGATCGGCGTGGATCTGAATGTCGGTTCGTTTCGATGCATTGATTCTCTTCACGCAATTTCCTGAAGATCCGGGCTTGGACAATGGCTGGGACTGCTGCAGGGGCTGCCTCCGTGTGATCGACAGCCCAAGGCCGTCATTTTTCGAGAATATCTGTTGTGACTAGGTTTATACGTCTGTCAATATCGCTGAGGTCTATCCAGGAGCGACTGAAGTAGGCATGGTGCAGGTGGTCATAGAGTCTACCAACCTCTCGCAATCTTTCGTTCTCAGCTTTGTCCTCAATTGGAAGGGCTCTAATCCTTTCAATGAGCGGGCCTACGTACGTACCGTGGATGCTGTGGGCATATAGCAGGTGCGCCTCGATGAGCCTACCTGCATAGGAGTAGTAAAACGCGTCGCCGCCAGGGGTTAGCTCTCGCAGTTTCTCCATCGCCTCGTCGGCGTGAACTTGCCCACCGACAAGCGCATGGGTCAGCCCCTGATCAACACTTCGCAGGAAGATTAGAAACACAACGACTACCGGATCGAGGTAGCCATTTTCCGGCGTCTGGCGAATAACAAGCATTAGCCTCGTGATGACGCGCTGAACCACACGAGGAGTCAGGTTAAAGTGCAATGCCAGCGCCTTCATGATCTGAATTATCCAGGCGCGATCGTCTTTCAATACGTTGTACTTCGATCTTGCTTGAAAAAAAGCGTCCGCACCGCAGCTCGTTAGCATCGCGTCGATCATTGCCCCTGCTTCGGCACGGGGCAGCCTCAGTTCTAAGTCAACGAAGCGTCGCAAGTACTCGATAGCGTCCAGATCAGCGCCGTACACCTTTCGGGTACTCGCTTTGAGCTGCTCAAGGTCCAAGGCTAGGACGAACACCAATCCAGGCACGCTAAAAAAATGCTTGATTCTTTCGAGCATCGCGATCGCGAACGTTGGCCGGCACCGATCGAGCTCATCAATTATCAGAACCAGCGGTGGAAATTCTTGTCCGTCTGGCGTCGCGACCCGCACATGGTTGATCAATTCTTCAAGCAAATTTCTAAATTTTTCGGCGGCCTGTCTTTCCTTTTTGAAATTGTCGATGAGGTCGACCGTGACACCCTCACCGGCTTTTAGCGTGGCTTCGCCGGCTGCCTTGGCGATACCTTCCGCTGTGGCTCCGATGTCCAAGATTCCCGCAGTTGCGACCTTCACCGCGGCAATCGCTCCATGTTTGAGTATGGAGTTGCCCAGCGTCTTGAAGCGATCGATTTTTGAACGATCAAATTCTGGGGAGTAGCCCTTTAGCTCAAGCAAATGAGTGTGGAGCGCAGCCACAAGTGGCACGAGAGGATCGGTTGCATCGTCCACCTCCCACGCGTTGAACTTCACCGTGGTGATGTTTGCCCGGATCAGCTCAGGTCTAAGGAGATTCAGCGTGGTGCTCTTGCCGCTTCCCCATGGCGCGTTGAGCGCGACAACGAATGGCTCGCGAATTGCCTTCAGAAGATCGGTGACGGCCAGCACAAAGGGCTCGCGGTCAAGTTTGTCGTTTTTAAACGGTGCGTCGTCAGCTATTTCGATTTCATTGGGGCGGAAACGCAGCTGACTGGGTTCAAAAAATTGTTCGTTGGTCATGGCGAGCTACATAGGGCGCGGTGAATGTATTGCGACGCTTGTCCCAGCTTTTGGGTGGGGAAACGGTAACATGTTCTCACGTATGCGGATCGCTGCGGGAGTGTTCGAGGAGCTCCTTATGCCGAAGCCACCGACGCTCATGCGGCCAGTGCCGCCCGAGCAGTTGGATCGCTTCCTGCCAGCGCCCGAGCTGCTGGCCTGGGTTGAGCAGACCATCCTTGCTTCGGGCGGCCCTCTTCACAACCCGGACCACGCCCACCTGGTCGACGCCGATCTGGCGTTTCTGTGGGCGCCGGAAGCCTTCGAAAAGGCCGGCCGCACTGTGCTGGGCCAGGCGGAACAGGTCATGTTCCGCGCCGGCGGCTGGCAGAAGGCCCGCCAGGAGCAGCAGATGATCGAGTGGTTCGGCGGCGTGCCCGCCTTCCTGATCACCCTGGCGGCGGACTACTGCGTCACCTGTGGCGACGCGGAATTCTGCGCGCTGGTCGAGCATGAGCTGTACCACGTCGGCCAAGCGCGGGACCCGTTCGGCGCGCCGGCCTTCGACAAGGAGGGCAGGCCGAAGCTGCGCATCGTCGGGCACGACGTGGAAGAGTTCGTCGGCGTGGTGGCGCGGTACGGGCAGTCGGCGGATGTGCGGCGTCTGGTTGCGGCGACTAGCGCCGCGCCGGCCGTACCGCGGCTCGACATTGCGCGGGCGTGCGGGTGCTGCCTCCGCGCAGCTTAGATCTACTCCCTTTCGGGATCTCGTTCTATGATCCTCGCACCTTGGGAGGATCGAATGGTTGCACTGGGCCAATTCTTAAAGAATCTGATCGCCGCGTTGCCAGGGGAGGTCTGGACTGCCTTGGGAGCACTCGCAGTTTGGTGGCTGACAACTCTGACAAATCGCATGAGCAACGCCCATGCACAGAAGTTACTTACGGCGCAGTTGGAACACGACTCCAGTGAACGACAGCGCGAGCGCGAACACGCGCTCAAACGCGATGTCTTCTTGCCGGCCCTTGAGGCTGGCTCGCAGTCAACGGTCATTTTGGGCAGGTTTTGCGAGCCGGATGTTGATGTTCGAACGCTTAACTCCGAGCTACAGGCGGTCTACGCAAAGTTAGCTGCAGCGGCTAGCGTGGCTTCTGTTGAGGCTTGGACGTCAGTGGCAAAATACCAACAGGCACTTGGTTCGCTTCAACTGGAACTTGCTGCTTCTCGTTACCCGATGAGTGTGGCACATCTCAATCTTCAATATGTCCGCCAACAGGCGAGTATTGCATTGCGTGAACAAGAAGAGTTGAATGCGGAGCTTCGTCGATCAGACGGAAAAAATGGAACTGAGCCGGCAGAAAGAGCGCGGGTGGAACGGGCTTTTCGTTCAGCGCAACTTCTGTTCGACAACATGCAAGCCCGAGGGGCGAATCTTGAAAAAGAGCTGAATGCGGCGATGCTCGGCACATTTTCATTGTTTTGTGACAGGCTCCCCGGCATCGCCGAATCGAGCCTATCCTGCATCGCAGCCATGAGGACTGAACTTGGGTTGCCAACCGATGTGGCCGCATTGGCCACAGCGCAGCGAGCGATGATTCTGGAATCGAAGTCAGCTATGGAAGCGCTGAGAGCTAGGGTTGAAGCCGAGCTCAGTGACGGTGCCCCAGCCTCTTAGAAACTACCGAGCGGCAGGATGGAAATTGGACGATGGCGAAACTATCTGAAGCCCACAAACGCTATATCGTTCAGGCCCTGGCCTGCTGGGACACCCCCAGTCAGGTCGCGGACGCTCTGAAGGAGGAATTCGGCCTGGACGTACCGCGCATGCAGGTCGCGCAGTACGACCCGACCAAGGTGGCAGGCCAGAAGCTAGCCAGGAAGTGGTCGGACCTGTTCGAAGCCACGCGCAAGCGCTTCCGGGAGGAGGTGGCCGAGATCCCCATCGCGGACCAGGCCTTCCGGCTGCGTGCGCTGGGCAAAATCTACGAACGGCATATCAGCCGGGGCAATGTCGTCGCCGCGGCCGGCGTGCTGGAGCAGGCCGCCAAGGAGGTGGGCGGCGCATTCACGAACAGGCGGGAGCACACGGGCGCCGGCGGCGGCCCGATAGAACAGAAAACGGTGGTGGTCGATGGAAAGGAAGTCGCCGCCGCCGTCGCCGAGCTCAACCGCGACTATTGACCCCGCTGTCCTGCGCGCCACGGCGAAGGCCATGTGCGAGCAGGATCACCTGTTCTTCAGCCGGTATTTTTTCAAGCACCGCCAGGCCATCAAGTTCCGGGTCAACTGGCACCATGAACTGATCGCCGAGAAGGTGCAGGCCGTCATCGACGGCCGCATCAAGAACCTGGTCATCAACGTGCCCCCGGGCTCGTCGAAGACCGAGCTGGTCGCCATCAACCTGATGGCCCGCGGCCTGGCGCTGAATCCGCGCGCCCGGTTCCTGCACATCAGCTACTCCGACGATCTGGCGCTGCTGAACTCGCAGACGGCGAAGGAGCTTGTCCAGTCGGAGGAGTTCCAGGAACTGTGGCCGCTGAAGGTGGCCGCGGACGCAAAGAGCAAGAAGCGCTGGAACATCGAGGTCAACGGCCGGAAGGCCGGCGGTGTCTACGCGGTGTCCCTCGGCGGCCAGATCACGGGCTTTCGCGCCGGTCACATGGCGGAAGGCTGGCAGGGCGCCATCGTCATCGACGATCCGCTCAAGGTCGGCGATGCCTACAGCAAGCCGCGCCGGGCCAAGGCAAACCGCGATCTGATCGCAACGGTGAAAAGCCGTCGGGCGAACCCCGACACGCCGATCATCGTGATCATGCAGCGCCTGGCGCAGGAGGATGTGACCGGCTTCATTGAGGCTGGGAACCTCGGGCCAGACTGGGAACAGGTCGTCATCCCGGCGCTCATCGACGACGCGTATGTCGCCGGCTTGCCGGCCGACCTGCAGGCGAAGGTAGACAGTAGCGTCCGGGACGACAAGGGGCGGTTCAGCTACTGGCCGTACAAGGAGCCGCTGGCGGAGCTGCTCGCCATGGAGGCGGGCGCTGGCGCAGACAAGGAAGGCGGGCGCATCAGCCGCTACGTCTTCTCAGCGCAGTACCAGCAACGTCCGGCGCCGTTGGGCGGCGATCTGATCCAAGGCGCCTGGTTCGGGCGCTACACCGTGGCGCCGCGGCTCACGGCCCGCAAGGTATTCGCCGACACAGCCCAGAAAACGGCCGAACGGAACGACTACAGCGTTTTCGAATGCTGGGGTCTGGGCGACGACGGCAAGATCTACCTGCTGGACCTGCTGCGCGGGAAATGGCAGGCGCCGGAACTCAAGCGGCGCGCCGTGGACTTCTGGGTCAAGAACAAGCCGTTCAACCCGAAACTGTCGGCGCCTTTGCGCCAGCTTCTCATCGAGGACAAGTCCAGCGGGACCGGCCTGATTCAGGACATAGGCGCGGACGGCAAGATCCCCGTCAAGGGCGTGCAGCGCGACCGGGACAAGCTAACGAGGCTCATGGACGTGCAGAGCTACATCGAGGCGGGCCTGGTCTGCATTCCGGATGAGGCGCCTTGGGTGGCCGACTTCGTGGCCGAGTGCGAGGCCTTCACGGCGGATGACACGCACGCCCACGACGACCAGGTCGACCCGATGGTCGATGCCATCAACGACATGCTCGCCACGGCGGGCAGCAACCTAGGGCGCTTCCAGGCGCTGGCAAGCACATGATGAACCAAGACGGCTACCTGAGTGCGGTGCTGGGCCCGGCCATGCTCGACGTGGACGCGGCCGGCTTCGGCGCCATGGACGACCTGGCTATGTATGCCGAGGGCGGCCTGCCGGCGCGCGTGGTGGACATGATCCCGGACATCGCGGTGTCGCGCGGCGTGGATATCACTGGCGATGACCGAGTGCGGGGGGAACTGGACCGCCTGAAGGCCCTTCCGGCGCTTGCCGATGCTTGGCGCTGGGCGCGCCTGATGGGCGGTGGAGCGATTGTCGTTATCGCAAAGGACGGGCGCGCGCTGCGTGAACCGCTGAACCTCGAAGGCCTTGAGCGGCTGGAAGAGCTGAAGGTGTTCACGCTCGACGACGTGTCAGCCACGGACAGGCGGTATTCGGATCCGAACGAGGCCAACTTCGGCATGCCCGAGGTGTACCGTGTGCGGACGCAGACGCCTGGCGCCGTCGCGGCCGAATTCTTCGTGCACGAAAGCCGGTTGATCGAGATTCCGGGCGACCCGCTCCCTGCGAAGCTCAACCGCAAGGGCATTCCTTGGGCGGGTCGGCCGGCGGTGACCAGGGCTTTCCGTGCCATCCGCCGCTATGGGGAGGGCCTGCATTGGGCGCTCCGCTTGCTGGAAAAGAAACAGCAGGCCGTCCACAAGATGAAGGGCCTGGTCGAGGCAATCGAACACCAGTTGGAGGACGTGGTTCGAAAGCGGGTGGAGATGGTCGACTCGGTCCGGAACGCGCTCAACGGGGTGGCTGTGGACTCCGAGGACGATTATCAGATCCTCAGTTCGGACATGGGGGGCGTCAAGGACGCCCTTGCAGAGTTCCAGATTGCTGTTGCCGCGGAAACTGGGATCCCCGTTACCCAGATTTTCGGTCGGTCGGCCGCCGGGCTGAACGCCACGGGCGACGGCGACCTGGAGGCTCTCTACAACACGGTGGCCATGGGCCGAGAGGTGAAGGTCAATCCCGCCCTGGAGCGCCTGGTGTCACTGATCCGGGCGCAGCGCACTTTGGCCGCTGGCGCCGAGAGGCAGGGGGAGGCTTGGTCCATCACCTGGCCAGCTCTCAAGCCGGCCACGGCGAAGGAATCCGCCGAGGTCCGGAAGGCAAACGCTGAAGCCCAGGCGCGCGAAATGGACGCGTTGAGCGCGGCGGTGGACAACGGGCTCAGCCAGGACCAGGCATTCGAGTACATGAAACAGGAAGGGCTCTATGGCCTCACCCCCGACGCCGGCGGCCAGTCGGCGAAGTCGTACGCCGCGGCCACCTAAGCAATGGCGCTATCCGCTGGGCGACGAGCGCGACTACCTGCGCGCGCTGCGTACCCAGGCCGAAGCCGCCGTCCTGGCGGTCGAGCGCTACGTTCTGCCGGTGCTGCCGGTGGTGCTGCGCCAGGACGACCTGCGGAACATCCCGGAGGGTGATGACGGCTGGTTCGAATCGCTGCGCCGGGCGTTCATGGAAGCCTTAGGTGCCGCCGCGGTGGAAGACGGCAAGGCCCAGGGGCTGGCCGCGATGGTGGCCCAGCGGGTGGAGAGGTACAACCGGGAGCAGTATCACCGCATGCTGCGCCGGGCCTACGGCGTCGACGTGTTCAAGGCCGAGCCCGGCCTGGCCAGGATGCTACGCCCCTGGGAAGCCGAAAACGTCGGACTCATCAAGTCGATCCCGGAGCAGTACCTGGACACGCTCCATGGGCGCGTGGTGGCGGCGGTGCGCCGGGGCGTGTCCCTGCGCGACATGACGACGCAGATCCGGGAAACCTACGACCTGCCGCGCAAACGCGCCGAGTTGATCGCCCGCGACCAGATCGGCAAGCTGAACGGCGACCTGAGCGAGTACCGGCAGACCAACATCGGCGTCAAGAAGTACAGATGGCGCGGCGTGATGGATGAGCGCGAGCGCGACGAACATGTCGCGCGCGAGGGGCAGGAGTTCGAATGGGATAGCCCACCGGCCGACGGTCACCCCGGTAAGCCGATCCGTTGCCGGTGCTGGGCCGAGGCTGTCCTGCCGGCGCTCGATGACCTGGACGCTCTGATAGTCCACTGAGGATAGAACCATGGTTATGCGATATGACCGGGCGCCGTTGAAGGCGACCCGGACGGACGAGGGCTACCTCGTCGACACGCCGGTGCTGACCCGCACGGGCGTTTTCGAGTACCGGGACGGTGCGGGGAAGGTCCGGCGCGAGTACCGGCCCCCGGAAGAAGTATTCAACGCCGATTCCATGAACAGCCTGCGGGGCAAGCCGATTACGGACGGCCATCCCGGAAAAGTCACGGCCAAGAACGTGCGCCAACACATGGTCGGTACCGCGCTGTCCGCTGGGCGGCAGGATGGCCAGGACATGGTCGGAGACATTCACATCTTCGACACCGGACCCGTCGACGCCGGCAACAAGGAATTGTCGCTGGGCTACGAGCTCGAGCTGGACGAAACGCCGGGCGTCTCACCCGAGGGCGAGCGCTACGACGCCGTTCAGCGAAACATCCGATACAACCACCTGGCGGTGGTGAAACGTGGTCGCGCCGGCAACGCGCGGCTCAACCTTGACGCGGCAGACGCCGTAACGAAAACCGAAGAGGAAAATGACATGACCATGGTCAAGATCCGCCTCGATTCCGGCCTGTCGTATGACGCCGCGCCGGAAGTCGAGCAGGAATTGAACCGCCTGCGCACCGAGTTGAAGGCCGCCACTGCCAAGGTGGATACCGAAGCGGCGCGGGCGGACAGCGAAAAGGCGCGCGCCGATGCGGCTGAGGCGGGTATTGCCAAGGCGCGCGAGGATGCTCAGGGCGCCGCCTTGGCGCGCGTGAAGCTGGAAGCCACCGCCACCCAGCACAAGGTGGAATTCAAGGCCGACACCGCCGACCGCGCGCTGCGCGAGGGGGTCATCAAGGCCATCCGCGGCGATTCCTTCGATATGGCGGGCAAGTCCGACGGCTACGTGGAAGCGGCGTTTGACCTGGCTGTCGGCGAAGCCAAGACCCGAGCGGACGCCGTCGCCGATCAGCGCCGGCAGATCGTCGGCCAGAAGCCGGCGCCCGCTGGCCAGCAACGCGCCGACGGCGCCGAGCCGCCCGTATCGGCGCGTTCGGCCCGCGAGTCCTATCTCTCGAACCTGAAGAAAGGAGGCGAATAATGCCCCCCGTTTATGACGACCGCATGGACGTTGCCTACGCCGGCATGAAGGCGGATCTGGGCTACGACGACGTCGAGACCTGCGCCGCCGCCGGCAACATCCCCCCGGGCGTGATCGTGGGCGACACCACTGGCGAGCGCATCGTCGCGGGCCCTGGTTCGCGCATTCGCGGCCTGGCGCTGCATACCCACACCATTCCCCGGGACGGCGGCTATCGCGAATTCGATGCCGTCAGCGTGCTGCGCGTGCGCCGTGGCTGGGCGAAGGTCACCACCGGCGGTGCCGTCACCAAGGACGGCTCCGTGAAGTGCGCGGCTGACGGCACGGTATCCGATGCCGGCGCGACGGCGGTGCCGAATGCCGTGTTCCGCTCCGGCGTGGTCGATGTGGCCGGCGGCAAGATCGCTCTGATCGAACTGCACGCGCCGTTCGCGCAAGCCCCGGCAGCCCCCTAAACCCCCGCGAAACTGATCAACCCAAGGCCCCGAAAGGGGCCTTTTTCATTGGGAAAACCATGGACAAACACGAGCATTACGACGAGGCCGACCTGCCGGCCGTGAAAAAGATCGTCGTGGCGCTGGCCGGCATGCGCGAGGACGAAGGCCTCTACACGGCCCGCCAGCTGGACTACGTCAAGACGCGCACCTATGACAAGAAGCTGCAGCCCATGATCGGCCTGCAGCTGGTGCCGATCTCCACCGAGGTGCCGGAATGGGCCGAGACCTTCACGTACTCCATGTACGACGAGGTCGGCATGGCGAAGATCGTGGCGAACTATGCCGACGATCTTCCGCGCGCCGATGTCAAGGGCGAGGAAAAGGTCGCGCAGATCAAGAACATCGGCGACTCCTACGGCTACAGCGTGATGGAGCTGCGCGCGGCGGCGGCCAACCGTACCGACCTGCCCACGCGCAAGTCGATGGCGGCGCGCAAGGCCGTCGAGATCAAGCTGAACCAGATGGCGCTGATCGGCGACACGAAATTCGGCCTGTACGGCCTGGTGAACCACCCCAACGTTCCGCTGGTGGTGGGCCTGCACGGCGACTGGCTGAATCCGACCACGACGGCCGATCAGATCCTGGCCGACCTGGACATGATCTACGACGCGGTGGTCAATCAGTCCAAGAACGTGCATACGCCGACCCGCATCGTCATGCCGACCGAGCAGCGCAGCAAGATCTTCTCGCGCCGGGTTCCCGACGCCAACGGCAAGACGGTGGGCCAGTTCTTCCAGGATAAGCATCCCGGACTGCAGATCATGGGCGCAGCCGAATTCAAGGGCGCCGGCGCCGGCGGCAAAGATCTGATCCTTGCCTACGAGTACAGCGAGGAAAACCTTGCCATGGAACTGCCCATGCCGTTCAACCAGCTGGCCGCGCAAGCACGCGGCCTCGAGCTGGTGGTTCCCTGCCTGGCGCGTGCCGGCGGGGTGGTCGTTTACTACCCGCTGTCCCTGGCGAAGGGGGAAATCTGATGCGCTATTTCATCAACACCACCAAGGCCGTCATCAACATTGGCGGCCACACCGTGATCGCGCCGACGAAGGCGGCAGCGGTGGATCCCGAGGCTCGCGGTGTGAAGGACCTGATCGACCGCGGCCTCCTGGCCGAAACGGACGCTCCGGCCGAGTCCGAGGCCTCGAAGAAGCGCGGCGGCGCCGGCGACAGTTCGGGCGATGTCAAGGAGCCTTCCACGGTCAAGGAGCTGAAGGCTTGGCTGGATGAGCAGGGCGCGCAGTATGACGCCGCGGCGAACAAGGCAGAGCTGCAAGGGCTGTACGAAGCCCTGAAGGCCAGCCTCGCAGAGCAGAGCGGCGCCAGCACCACGGAGCAGTAATCATGGCGGCCACTATCGACGATCTGGACTTCCTGGCGCCGGCGGTGGCCTCCATGCCGACTCCGGACAAAGAGCGGGCGCTGGCCATGGCCGCCGACTACCGGCCAGCTTGCCTTCCTCCAAGGAAGCAGGACGAAGCCCAGCTTTGGTATGCGGCCTGGCTGCTCTACGGCATCAAGCAGCAACGGTCGGCAGAGGCCGATGGCGTCCTGGCCCGGCCCGGCGTTGTGAGCGAGAAGGAAGGCGACCTGCAGCGCACCTACGGCAAGGTGGAAGGCGCGGCCGATCCGGCGGGCTTTCATGCCCGGTACGAGCGCCTGGCGCGGGTGTGTCGCGTGGGCGCCGCCACCGTCAGGAGTACACCCCGTGTCTGTTAAATCGATCGACAAGGGCCTGGGCGAGCACGTCCGCCTGGCCAAGGCAATCGACGGGCGTGGCGTGAAGTTCGGGATCCAGGCTGGGGCCGGCAAGGATCCAAAATCAGGCGCGGACCTGCTGGACATCGCAATCTTCAATGAGCTGGGCACCGAACACGTCCCGGCCAGGCCGTTCATGCGGGATTTCGCCGAGAAGAACGGCGAGGTGCTGGGCCAGGCCATGGACCGTATGGCGGGCGCTGTCCAGGAAGGGCGCCTCGGCGTCGACGCCGCGCTGGACGAGCTGGGAACCTTCGCGGAGAAGCACCAGCAGGCGCACGTGCAGCAATCCAAGAAATGGGCCGAGCCGAACGCGCCCGCCACGGTCAAGAATAAAGGGAGCGATGTGCCTCTCATCGATCATGGCTTGATGGTGGGCGCGATTCGCTACGAGAAGGTGTGACCTATGAGCTTTCGACGACCGCATGTGGTCCGTACGCGGCTCCCCGGCCGCCATGAGCGGGGCCATTGGGTAGATGGCGCTTCAGGGCCGGACAAGCCGATTCTGGCGTCTGTGCAGCCTGCCAAGGCTGGCGACTACGATCAGCTGCAGGTGCACCCAGAAGGGCGCCGCGTCCGCGCGGCGGTGCGCATCTACACCAGCGCCGACCTGGTCGTCGCCGGGCAGGACTGGACAAATGGCGATTGCCTGGTCTGGGGTGTCGGGCCGCTCGCTGGGGAATACCAGTTGGTGGCCGTGTCGCCCTGGCAATCGGGGGTGATCCCCCATTTCCGATACTTGGCGGTCTTGCTGGCCGCCGACGAGTTGCAGTAGCCCAAGGACCTCGGCAGTCTGGACCGAGACCGGACGGGGCAAAACGTCCGGGAGGACTCCCCAGGCCCGGCTGGGCATTCCAGGCCACCGGGTAGGGCAGCATCGAGTCGGCGCTGGGCCGATAGCCCCATCGATGCGCAACGAAGGCAGGGATCACCATGGCACCTGAAGACCGCATTTTCGAGCTGATCGAGGCCGCCGCAGGCGCCACGCCGGTGATTTTCGCCAACGAAAACGGAAAACGGCCGGCTACCGCCTATATCGCCATGGCCGTGCACTGGGCGAAGGTCAGCGGTGCTGAGGTTGGCGAGGTCGGTGACGATGGCGCGCAGGCGGTGCGGCAGCACGACGACGCGACCGTCGAACTACAGGGCTTCGGTCCCGCTGCCTACGACGCGCTGGACGAGCTGGCGCTGAAGTTGCGGCACCCGCTGTATGGGGAGCGCGCCGAGGCCCTGGGCCTGGCGCTCTTCGAGATTGGGCGTCTGCAGAACATTCCAGTCATGCGGGATGCCGTGCGTTTCGAGCGGCGCGGCTTGCTGGAAGTGGGCATCCGCTACGTGCTGGTCCACTCCGAACAGGTCGGATTCATTGAAACTGTGGCCGGGACTGCGACCACTACCGGCGGGCTGACGCCTGCCATAGAAACCCCCTTTACCGCGACAGTTGCGGCCGCGCCGTAGCGGCCGCGTTGCGCAATCGCCATCCGGCCGCCAGCAGGCGGCCTTTTTTCTGGCCACAGCTAGGCAGCGCAACCGAAAACGCCTTCCCTGGGGCGCCGCTGTGGCCATCCTCTCTTCAGGGCATAGCAGGGAGTGAACATGCACCACCTTCTTGAACCGCTCGTTTCTGTTGTGAGTGGAGAGCCTCTGGCATCGAGCCTTGTGATCGCTCGAGGCATGAAAGCCAAGCACAAGAGCGTGATCCAACTGATCAGGCAGCATGCGGTCATTCTGCGGCAATTTGGGCCACTGGCATTTGAAATGCGCGTGGTGCGGCGACCCCAGGGCGGGGGATCCCGCGCCGAACACGCGATGCTAAACGAACAACAGGCCGCGCTGCTGATCTCGATGATGCGAAACAGCGATGAGGTCGTGGCGTTCAAGGTGCGTTTGATCCGGGAGTTCTACCGCATGCGAGGCGCCCTAAATCTGCGCTCACAAAATCTGTACCAGCAATTGCAGGCGCTGGTCGCCGAAGAAGTTTCGACCCAGGTCCGGGCCTCATTTGGGGCGCGCCTGATGTTGGAGCGCAAGCGCGCCATTCCCGAGTTCCGCCGGCGGCGTGAGCTCCTTGAGAGCGAACTGCAACCCTCGCTTCAACTTCATTGACCCGGCCTCGAGCCGGGTTTTCGTTTCCCGCGGCCGCTATGCGGCATTTTTTTTGGAGCCGTATATGGCGAATATTGACCGCATCGTCAACGTGGCGATCTCTCTGAACACGACCGCCATCAAGGAGCAGAATTTCTCCGACGTGCTCGTCTTGGGCGCCCATGCCTTGGACGTCGGCCGGATCCTGGTAGTGACCGAAGCGTCCGAGCTGCTGGACCTGGGAATCAGCCAGGCCGACCCGCTCTACATAGCGGTCCGGGACGCCTTCAAGCAGATCCCGACCGTACAGCGCGTTTTCGTGGGGCGCCGGCACGTAGAAACGTCGCGGGTGACGGTAACGCGTGCCAGCGTGTCGTCCTACCTGATCACGATGAAATGGCGCGCCGCGGGCGGTGCCGTGCAAACCGCTCAGGCGAGTTTCGCGGGCCTGGCCGACAGCACGCCGGCGACCATCGCCGCCGGCCTGGTGGCCGCAATCACGGCGGCGAGCGCGCCCGTCGAGGCCACGGCCGTGGGCGCCGAGATCTCCATCACGGCGAACGACGCGGAAACCGCGGTGGCGGTCACCGTCAAGGGTAATCTGGCCCAGGCGATTCCCACCAGCACCGAGACGCCCACGGCGGCCCTCAGCGCCTGCCGCCGAGAGAATGCGGACTGGTACGGCGTCGCGCTGGCCAGCCGCCTGGAGGCGGATGTTCTGGACGCGGCAGAATGGGTGGAATCCAACGGCTGCCTGTTCGGCGTTTCCAGCGCGCAGGCCGGCATCCTCGACGCGGCGATCGACACGGACCTGGCCTCCAAGTGCCAGCAGAAGCAATATTTCCGCACGCATGTCTGGTTCCATGGCATGGCGGCCAGCGAAGCGCTGGAGTCGGCCGTGATGGCGAACCGCTTCACCTACTATCCCGGCGGGGAAACCTGGGCGAATACCCGTCTGGCGGGGATCACCTATGACAACCTGGGCGAGGGGCAGGCGCTGGCGGCGCACGCCAAGAACGCCAACACGTTCGAGCAGATGCGCAATTTCGCCATCACGCAGAACGGCAAGGTGGCCGCGGGCGAGTGGATCGACGTGATCCGCGGCCGTGACTGGTTGGCCGAGCAGGTGAAGATCAACGTTGCCACGCAGCTGATCAACGCCAATGGCAAAGTGCCTTTTACGGACGACGGCATCCAGATCATCGTCAACGGTCTGCGCCAGGCGCTGCTGCTTGGCCAGGCGCGCGGCCTGATCGCTCCAGATGAAATCGACGGCGCCGGCAACCGCATCCCGGGGTTCGTCATCACCGCGCCGCGGTCGATGGATGTACCCGCCAACGACAAGGCCAACCGCATTCTGCGTGACCTGAAATTCAGCGCGCGCTTGGCCGGCGCCATCCACGTTGCCGAGATCAAGGGCAACCTGACCTATCAACAAATCTAACGGGGCGACCATGTCCGCAAAAACTTACGCACCTGGCCAGGTCAAGATCGTGATGGGCGCTGTCGCTCTCAGCGGCCTGGCCGAAGACACCTTCGTGACGGTCGCCGAGATCGGCGAGGGCATCACTTCCGTTTCCGGCGCCGATGGCGAGGTCGCGCGCTCCATGTCGCGTGATTCGCGCCTGCGAATCACCGTGACTCTGATGCAGACCAGCACCAGCAATGCGCTGCTGACGGCGATGCACCAGGCCGACAAAGCTTCGGATGGCCAGGGTGCCCTGCCGGTGGCGGTCACCGATCTGCGCGGGAAGTCGCTGCACGCGGCTGATTCCGCCTGGATCGTCAAGATGCCGGACGCCGGCTATGCCGCCAAGTCGGGCAATCGGGAGTGGGTTATCGAGACCGGCCCGTCCATCAACTTCATCGGAGGCAACAGCTGATGAGCCGCAATATTCCGGTGGTGATTGGCACCACGACCTTCCACATCTCGAAATTCGACGCCTTCCGTCAGCTGGAGCTGCTGGGCGACCTGCAGAAGGAAGTGCTGCCTGCGGCGGGCTCCTTACTGACGGCGGTCTTCAGCCAGGACGGCGCTGGGCAGGAGCGCGACGAACAGGCGATGCGCCTGGCGCTGCAAGACCTTTCGGCGCGGTTGGGTGGTGTCGCCCTTAAGAAGTGGTGCGACGAACTGATCGATCCCGAGCTGGTGAGCTTCGAGCTGCCCGGTCGAGATCCGCAGAAACTCACTCCGGCCCATCGCGGCCTGGCCTTCGAGGACTTCTCCCAGATCCTCGAACTGCTGTTCCACATCCTCCGGCACAACTTTGCCGGCCCTTTCGTGCAATGGGCCGGCCGCTTTGGTCAGGTCCGCGAGAAGCTGGGGAATCTGTCGGCCAGTTTGACCCCGCCTTCGAGCAAGAGCTGATCATCTGGCGGCCGGTGCTGGCGGGCCACGTCAGCCTGGACGCAGTGCGCCGCGGTGAGGTCGATCTGCTCGACCTCATGAAACTGAACGCGCTGATGGACGCCCAAGACGCCGCGCGGGCGCACGCAAGTAGGAAGACACAATGAGCGTAATCCGTGAGCTTGTCACCCTCCTGCGGTATCAGGTGGATGAATCCGGCCTGAAGAAATACCAGGAAACCTACCGGGCGGCGCAGGACTCCCTGCAAAAGGCCAGCGCCAAGACCGTCCAGACGATGCGCCAAGCGCTGACAGGCTCGGTGTTCCAGCCCGGGGTGTGGGGCAACCGGGGGGCAAACCCCAGGGCGCCGATGGCGCCGGTCGTCGCGCCTGTTGTGGCGGCGCCGTCGCCCATGCCGGCGCCGGCAGCCGTGGCTTCTGCGACTCCACTGATGGCGCCGCGCGCTACCCCGCGTGCCCAGATGACAGGCCTCGGCCGGCCCGCGGCTTTCCCGGTCGACGTCGCGGAAAGTCGCGCGAGGATCGGCCAAGTTCAAGCCGCATACGGCACGCTCATGGCGCGCGCGCGGGTTGGCCTGGCG